>DASVTY010000161.1:0-15028 GCA_036387315.1 Pyrinomonadaceae bacterium | reverse complement strand
GATATGCCGCTCGACGCGCGGCACAAAGCGAATTTTGATCATCCGGACGCGATTGACAGCGACTTGATCGTTAATCATCTGCGGCGTTTACGCGGCAATTTGCCGATTGAAATGCCGGTCTATGATTTTAAAACTCACACGCGCACAACCGAAGTCGAAGTAATCGAGCCTAAACCCGTCGTTTTAATCGAAGGAATTTTAATTTTTGCCGAACCGCGCATCTTAGAATTGCTCGATGTCAAAGTTTTTGTTGACACGCCCGACGACATTCGTTTTATTCGCAGGCTCGAACGCGACATACGTGATCGCGGGCGGACAATGGATTCGGTTATCGAACAATATTTGGTAACCGTCAGACCGATGCACTACGAGTTTGTCGAAGCATCGAAGCGCCACGCCGATTTGATAATCCCGGAAGGCGGCAACTCGGATGTCGGCATCGAAATTTTGTGTGGAATGGTTAGGGAAAAATTAAGCCTTGGACAATAAAAGAAAAGAACTGGTCGAAGCCGCATCTGCGGTACGCGAAAACTCATACGCGCCGTATTCGAAGTTTCGAGTCGGCGCTGCCGTCGAAGCAAAAGACGGAAAAATTTATTCGGGCTGCAATATCGAGAGCGCGAGCTACGGCTTGACGGTTTGCGGCGAAAGAGTGGCAATCTGGAAAGCCGTTTCCGAAGGCGAACACGAATTTAAACAAATCGCGGTCGTCGTTGACACGGAAGAATTAACTCCGCCCTGCGGCGTTTGCCGTCAGATTCTGTGGGAATTCTGCGGGAATGTTCCGGTCACGCTCGCCAATCTCAGCGGCAAAAGCGAAACCGTGATGATGGAAGATTTGCTGCCGCGAGCCTTCGGACGCAGATTTTTAGAGCAGAATAAAAATGCTAAAACCTGATTACGAAATGTTTCTGCGATTTACGAAATTAAGAAAATAAATTCAATTATTTTACGGAAGAATGAAAAAATATTTTATCGGCTTCTTTCTAACTTTATTTGCAGTTTCAGTTTTTGGACAAAGAACGGCGCAAACAAATTCGGTTGATTTAATCGTCCGCGGCGGCAGCGTCGTGACGATGGACTTGCAGAAGCGCGTCATTGAAAACGGTGCGATTGCGGTCAAAGACGGCAAGATTGTGGCAGTCGGTCGGGCGGACGAAATTGCTCGTCAATTTAGGGCGAAACAAATCGTTGAAGCGCACGGCAAAGCCGTCATTCCCGGTTTGATTAACACACACACTCACGCGCCGATGTCTTTGTTTCGCGGGATTGCCGATGATTTGGATTTGAACGAATGGCTGACGAGATATATTTTTCCGGCAGAAGCGAAAAACGTTAACGAACAGTTTGTCCGCGCGGGAACACGGCTCGCGCTGGCGGAAATGATTCGCGGCGGGACGACGACCTTCTGCGATATGTATTATTTCGAGGACGCAATCGCGGACGAAACCGCGAAAGCGGGCATGCGCGGCGTACTTGGCGAGACGATTATTCGCTTTCCCGTCGCCGACAACAAAACGCCCGAAGAAGCGATTGCTTACACCGAACGATTCGTTAATAAATGGCGAAATCATCGTTTGATTGTTCCGGCATTTGCGCCGCACGCGCCTTATACGCTGACCGAAGAAAGCTTGCGGACGATTCGCCGTTCAGCCGATAAATTAAACGCTACGGTCGTAATTCACGTCGCCGAAACTCGCAGAGAAGTCGAAGACGTTTCCAAAGAACACGGCGCGCGTCCCGTCGAATATCTCGCTAGAATCAATTTCCTTAACAACAAAACAATCGCCGCGCACGTCGTTTTTGCGAATGATAACGAATTAGACATTTTAAAAAGATTAAACGTTGGAGTCGCACATAATCCGCAATCGAATATGAAGCTCGCGTCAGGCGTCTCGCCAGTACCGCAAATGCTTTTGAAAGATGTTTCTGTTGGATTAGGTACGGACGGCGCGGCTTCAAACAACGATCTTAGTATGTGGGAAGAAATGGATACTGCGGCAAAGCTCCATAAATTGACGAGCAACGATCCGAAAGTCGTTTCGGCGGAACAGGCGTTTGAAATGGCGACGATTCGCGGCGCACGCGCTCTGCATCTCGAAAAAGAAATCGGCTCGCTCGAAGCCGGAAAACGCGCGGACATCGTTATTGTTGATCTTGACGATTTCAATCAAATCCCGATGTACAACATTTTTTCGCATCTGGTTTACGCGACCAAGGCAAACGATGTGCGCCACGTTATCATCGAAGGAAGATTGATAATGCAAGACCGCAGGTTGCTAACTTTGGACGAAAAGGTTATAAAAGCAGAAACAGTTGCTTTTCAAAAACAAATCGTCAGCAGTCTGAAAACTAAGTAACAATTTTTAAGAAGCCCGGTAGGATTTGCACCCGAAACGTTTGCAGGGCATAATGTGTAATCTAACAATTTGCGAGTGATGAAGTGAGCCACATTGACGAGGCGAGCTTTGACTCTTGCGGAACTTACAAACCGAAACCGAGAAATTAGGGAGGAATGGAATGCCGCTAAAGGGAAGAAGGCTATGGCTTTCGTGTTTAATTTTAACCGCTGTCGGCGCGAGCGCCGCCGCAGCTCAGCAGCAAGCTGAAAATCAAACGCCGTTAAATGGAGTAGCGACTCCGACAACTACGGCAGCGCCGACAAATACAATTCAACAAAGAATCGGCAGAATCCGGGCGTGGATCGCCGGTCGCAATTTTGGGGCAGCCGCCGCCGAGCTTGAAAAAATCAAAAAAGAAACCGCCGCCGATGAATCAATGCAGCAGGTTTCACGCGTAATGCTGATGGGCGTTTATCTCGAACAACCCGATTACGCCCGCGCGCAGGCACTTTTGGAAGAAACCTACAAACGAAAATCCTTAAAAGTCGGAGCGGACGATTCTTATTACGCCGTCGCCGGACAAATCATCAAAAGCTCACAATCTCAACTCGAACGCTACAAACGTCTCGGCATCAACATTTCGGACACAGCTTTGCCGACCGAAGCCTGCACCGATCTGGGCAAATGGCAGGCGCTGCTGGAAATTATCGTTCAGCAATCAAAGCAGATGACGGTCGAGCTGAAACAGCCGGATGAAGCAATGACTTTGCTCGAAGCCGCAACGGGCGCGCGCGGCACGCTGGCGCGCGACGAATACGAAGCGGCGAAATGGAAAAATGAAGTCACCGACACGCGCGAATTGATTTCCAACGCGCAAATGAAAGTTTCGGAAGTTGACGCTTCAACCACCGTTCCTTCCGGTACTTTGATTGCTTCAAACAACATCCCTTCGCCGACGGTTTTCAAACAAACCGAAGCTCCGAAAATCATTTTGCCGACTCCGGTTGAGAACAAACCAGCCGAACAACCGCAAGTGGCAAGCGGACAAAGCGAGATTTTAAGCCAGCCGATTCAGCAGCCCGTCCCCGCGCCGGTTCAGCCGAATCCGGTTAAAACTGAAAATACGACAGCCCAAAACAAACCCGAATCTGCGCCGCAGACCGCGCCGCAAAACAATTCCGAACCTATTCGCCAGCGAATGGTGGCGAACAACACAGCGGAAAAAGCCGCAAATCAGCCTGCAAATCCGGCTAATAACGAAAAAGCTGCGGCAAGCGGCGATATGATGCAGGTCGGTTCGCTTATTGATATGGCGACGAGAAAAGTAAATCCGGCGTATCCGCCGGTTGCGAGAACCGCTCGCATTTCGGGCGTTGTCAAAGTCGAAGTCGTTCTTGACGAAGACGGCAAAGTCGCCGAAGTTCGCAACGCCGCCGGACCGGAAATGCTCCGCCGCGCTGCGATGGACGCGGTCAAACGCTGGCAGTTCAAACCCGTCACGCGCGACGGTCAGCCGGTTCGCGCGAGCGGTTTTGTCAATTTCAATTTCACTTTGTAACACGAATGAAAACGCAAAGATTTTTGGGCGGCGACTGCGACGAGTTGCTGCCCCAAATTTTTTATTAATATGCTCTCACGAATTTTCTTATTCCTTGCGATAACAATGTTTCTCGGCTCTCAAATTTCAAACGCCCAAACGCCGCCGATTGAAGCGGGCGTTTCGCGCGAGCTTGCGCGCTGGCGAGCCGCGCATTACGGCGACGTGCGTTACAAATTAAATTTGACGCTCGAAAAAATGTCGCCAACGCTCAAAGGCACGATTGAAATCTCTCTGAAAACGGACGCCGACCAAATCATTCTCGATTGGCGCAAAATCAAAGGCAAAGAACAGTTTGCCGGCGTGTCGAACGCGAACATAAACGGAATTGCCGCGAAGTTTGAAGAAACAAACGAGCATCTTGTTTTCAAAGAAGGCGTTAAAATGGGCGAAAATGTCATAAAACTCGATTTTACTTCGCCGATTGCGACAAGCGGCGCAGCCGTGACGCGCTACGTTGATAAAGAAGACGGCGCGGAATACATCTATTCGCTCTTTGTTCCTTCGGACGCCAGCACCGCTTTTCCCGTGTTTGATCAGCCGGATTTGAAAGCGCGGTTTAAGTTGTTGGTTGTTACACCTATGGATTTGGGTTGGTCGGTTGTTTCAAATACGAAAAGCGAAAGCTTCACATTAGAAACTTCAAAAATCGTAAATCATTTTTTTGAAGAAACGCAGCCGATCAGCACTTACGTTTTCGCGTTTGCGGCGGGCGATTTTGCGGAATTTGATGAAAACAAAATTGCCGCTTTAAGCCGCGAAAGCGGCGTTGATGAGGTAGCCAGACGTGAAACGTCTGGAACGCCGAAAAAAAACGATTACCGCGCCGGAGGTGCGGAACAACTCGAAACGTCGCGCACCTTCGGCGCGCCGCAATCCTCCGCTGACTTGTCCAGACGTTTCACGTCTGGCTACCTCCTCGATGCGCCTCCGGCGCGAATTGCGGAATTGCAAAATAATTCTTCAAAAATCTATGTCCGTAAATCGCAGGCGGAAAAGTTCAAACAACACGCTGCCGAGACTTTTCGCCTTAACCGCGAAGCCGTTAAATATCTCGAAAGCTATTTTGATTATAAATTCCCGTTTCCAAAATACGATTTGGTGTTGATACCGGAGTTTCCGTTTGGCGGGATGGAGCACGCGGGGGCGACTTTTTTGCGTGAATCTTCGGTTATTTTCCCGCAAGAGCCGACCGCGAACGATTACATTTCGCGCGGCAATCTGATTTTTCACGAAGCCGCGCATCAATGGTTTGGCGACACGGTGACGATGCGCTGGTTTGACGATTTGTGGCTCAAAGAAGGCTTTGCCGAATTTATGGCGTACAAAACGATGGAAAAAGTCCTGCCGCAATACAACGCCTGGAAAGCCTTTTACGAGCGCAACAAACCGCTCGCTTACCTGACCGATTCAACCAGGGGCACAACGCCGATTTATCAGGAAATCCCGAATCTTTCCTCAGCCAAATCCGCTTACGGCAACATCGTCTATCGCAAAGCGCCTTCTTTTTTAAAACAGGCGGAATTTTATCTCGGCGCAGACAAATTTCAATCGGCAGTCCGCGCCTTTCTCAAACAAAATGCCTTCAAAAACGCCGAATGGCAGGATTTGGTCAAATCGTTTGAAGCCGCAATAGGACAAGATTTAAAGGAGTTTTCAGAATCCTGGGTGAGACAAAGAGGATTAATCAAATTTAGAATTGATAAGAGCGAAACTGAAAACGAGCCAAAATTATATGTGCTTCCAATAAGAACAGAACATTCTTTAGAAGAAAACAGCCAAAGGGTGATGAAGTCTCAAGTTCTGATTATTTATCAAGACGGAACAAATGAAGTTAAAGATTTTGACTTGAAGCCAACTAGGAAATCGTTTAGCGGCAATATAATTCTGAAAAAGAAACCTGTTTTCATTTTCCCGAATTATCAAGATTACGGCTACGGCATCTTTTTGCTTGACGAGCAAAGCCGCAATTACGTTTTAGCCGACATTCAAAACGAAAAAGACGATTTTTTGCGTTCGATGATGTGGGGCGCGTTGTGGGACAGCGTGCGCGAAGCCGAACTCAATCCGAAAGATTACGTCGAGCTTGCCGTCAAAAACATTTCCGGCGAAAAAGACGAGCTGACGATTCAGACAATCTTAAGCCGCGTTTCAACCGCGATGAATTATTATCTCGGCGAAAAACAATCTGCTGAACTCGCGCCGCGTCTGGAAAAAGTTTTGCTTGAACGAATAAACGCGGCTGAAACGCTCGGACACAGAATCGTTTTCTATCGCGCTTTTTTGAATCTCGCGGCTTCCGCAGAAAGCAGGCAGCGGTTAAAAGAAATCTTGACCGGCAAATTTGAAATTCAAGGCTTGAAATTAAAAACCAAAGACAAATTTGATATTGTCGCCAGACTGTTGATTTTAAACGACGCAGACGCGTCGAAACTGCTCGAAGATTTAGCCAAGACCGAAACATCCGACGAAGCCAAACGGTACGCTTATGCGGCTCGCGCCGGAATTGCGACGGCGGAAAACAAAGGAAAATTCTTTGCAGATTTTCTCAACAACAAAGAGATTTCCGAAAGCTACATCGAAAGCGCTGCCGCGCCGTTTAATTCGGTTCGTCACGCAGAAATGACTTTGCCGTTTCTCGAAAAAGCTCTGGCGGAACTGCCGAATTTGAAACGAACTAGGAAAATCTTTTTCGTCAACAACTGGCTCGGCGCGTTTATCGGTGGGCAGCGGAGCGAACAGGCTCTGGCAATCGTCAATAAATTTGTCGCCGACAATCCGAATCTCGACCGGGATTTGCGTTTGAAAATTCTGGAAAACGTTGACGGTTTGGAGCGCAGCGTTAAAATTCGCAAAAAGTTCGCCGATTAATTTCAGAGATTTTTTAATTTCAGAGATTTTCAAGCAAAAGCGCGGCGATAAGCGCGGCGCGCTTCGGAACGTCCGCAGCGATAATGTGTTCGTGAACCGCGTGCGCGCCGTCACCCGCCACGCCCAAACCGTCGAGAACCGGAACCCCGAGAGCCGAGACGAAATTTCCGTCCGACGCGCCGCCCACCTGCGTTTCTTTTAATTTATAGTCAAAACTTGCGGCGATTTCTCTGGCTTTTTCAAACAATCGAACTGTTTTTTCCGTTCGTTCCATCGGCGGACGATTGATTGCGCCTTCAACTTCAAGCCGGACGCACGAATCAAAAGGTTTGAGATTTTTGATTTCGCGCTCGATTCTTTCTGCTTCGGCAAGAGAGGTAAAACGCACGTCAATTTCACACTCGGCTGCGGCGGGAATAACATTTGAAGTCGTTCCGCCTGTTATTGTCGTGACATTTGCGGTGGTTCCGTTTTCGGGATTGTTCAGCTCGTGGATTTTCAATGTCTGGCGGGCGAGTTCCAGAATCGCCGACGCGCCTTTTTCCGGGTCTAATCCGGCGTGAGAAGCGACGCCGTGCGCTTTTAATAAATAATATCCGGTGCCTTTGCGCCCGGTTTTGACCGCGCCGTTTGCCGAAGGCTCGCAGACAAGGCAAAACGCTGCTTTTTCGGCTTCGCGCTCGACAACGGCGCGCCCGGTTTCGCTGCCGACTTCTTCATCGCACGAAAGCAGAATCGTAATCGGGTGTGACGGTTTTAAATTCAAATCCGAAAATGCGCGCAATGTTTCAATCATCAGCGCCGCGCCCGATTTCATATCGAAAATGCCGGGCGCGAAAATTTTGCCGTTTTCCTCGCGCCAGGGTCTTTCGCGCAAAGAACCTCGCGGATAAACCGTATCTGTGTGACCGAGCAGCAGCGCAGGTTTTTTGTTTTCGCGGGAAAAAGCGCGAATTATCAAATGCTCTCCGTAGCCTTCGACCGGAATTCTTTCAATCGAATCAACGCACGGAATTTTTTCGGTTTCGGCAACCAGCAATTCGACTACGGCGCGGCTGCCTTCGGCGTCATAAGAAGGCGATTCGATTTCGACCATTCGGCGAATTAAATTTAAAATCTCGTTTTGTCGCGCCGAAAAATATTCGAGCAATTCTTTAGCGTTCATTTTTGAGAACTTCAGTGCGAACAGACAACTTTTCGATGCGTTCGCGTTTGACTGTAAAACCGATTCCGGGCGCTTCGGGCGCGATGATTGTGCCGCGCGGCGTGACTTCGACCGCAGGTTCGATCACGTCTTCCTGCCAATAGCGTTTACTTGCGGAAACGTCGCCGGGCAAAACGAAACCGGCGAGAGTTGACATCGCAATATTGTGCGCGCGTCCGATGCCGGATTCGAGCATTCCGCCGCACCACGCTTGAATATCGTTTTCGCGGCAGACGGTTTCAACGCGCCGCGCTTCCGCGTGACCGCCGACTCTGCCCAATTTGATGTTGATGATTTTGCCGGATTTTAACTCGACGGCTTTGCGCGCGTCTTCGGGCGATCTGATCGGTTCGTCGAGACAAATCGGCGTGTTAATTTCACGCTGCAATTTCGCGTGGTCAACGATGTCGTCGTGCGAAAGCGGCTGTTCGAGCATCATCAGATTGAATTTGTCGAGACGGCGGAAAAGCTCGATGTCGGCGAGCGTGTAAGCCGAATTTGCATCGCCCATCAATAAAATATCGCCGAATTTGGCGCGGACGAATTCGATAACTTCGTAATCCCAGCCGGGTTTGATTTTGATTTTAATGCGTTGATAACCGGCGTCAAGCTCGGTTTGGATTTTGTCGAATAGCTGTTCAATCGTATCCTGAATGCCGATGGAGACGCCGCAGGCAATTTCATTTTTTACGCCGCCCAAATGCCGCCAGAGCGGAACGCCCAACTTTTTCGCTTCCAAATCCCACGCGGCGGTTTCGATTGCGGCTTTTGCCATTCGGTTTCCGCGCGGTGCTTTCATTAAATCCCAGACATTTGCGGCGCTTTCGATTTCTTTTCCCAAAACTCGCGGCGCGAGAATGTCCTTTAAAACCCACCAGCAGCTTTCCGTCCATTCTTCGCAATACGAAGGCGTTTCGCCCGCTGTGCATTCGCCCCAGCCAGTCGCGCCGTCGGCGTCCGTTATGCAAGTTAAAATTATGCGCCGCTCATAAGTTCTGCCGAAGCTCGTTTCAAAAAAATGGACGAGCGGCAAACGGATTTCAAACAATTCGATTTTTTCGATTTTCATCACGCCATAAATTACGACAAAAACTGAATTGTTGGCAAAAGCGGCAAATTTGTAAATGCGAAACAGTTGATAGTTAACAGTTGACAGTTGACAGTTGCGAGCCTTTGACTATCAACTATTAACTGTTAACTATCAACTGTTTCGCATTTGTTTTTTTTGCTTGCGGGACTCTAATCTTGTTTTGTTATATGAATAAAAAATATCGAGTCGGAATTTTAGGAGCGACCGGAACTGTCGGTCAGCGTTTCGCGCAATTATTGGAAAATCACCCGCAATTTGAAATCACGGCGCTCGCGGCATCAGACCGCTCGGCGGGGAAAACTTACGCCGAAGCGACAAACTGGAAATTGGCGACGCAGATGCCGGAAAACGTCAAGAATATTAAAGTCCAGCCGATTGAACCGTCTCTCGATTGCGACGTTGTTTTTTCGAGTCTGCCGTCGGATGCGGCGCGCGATGCCGAAATGAGCTTTGCGCGTGCCGGTTATCCGGTAATCAGCAATTCGTCTGCGTTTCGGATGGACGCGGACATTCCGCTTTTGATTCCCGAAATCAACGCAGCGCACCTCGATTTAATCGAAACGCAAAAACAAAAACGCGGATTTGAGCGGGGCTTTATCGCCACAAATCCGAACTGCGCGGCGATTGTAGTCGCTCCGGCGCTTTACGTTTTGCAGCAAAATTTCGGTCTTGAGTCTGTGATTGTCACGACGATGCAGGCGATTTCAGGCGCAGGTTATCCGGGCGTCGCTTCGCTCGATATTACGGATAATATCATTCCGTTTATCAACACCGAAGAAGAAAAGCTCGAAGCCGAAACGAAAAAGATTTTGGGCGAAATCAATCAGGCGGCTGATTTTTCAATCAGCGCGCAATGCAACCGCGTTCCCGTAATTGACGGACACACGGCTTGCGTCCGCGTCAAACTGAAAAACAAAACAAACGTCGAAGAAATCAAAAACGCTTTGAGTAATTTTTCCGCTTTACCCCAGGAATTGAAATTGCATTCCGCACCTGAAAAGCCGATTGTCGTGCGCGAAGAGCCTGATCGCCCGCAGCCGCGACTCGACCGCGACGCGGGACGCGGGATGACGACAACAATCGGCAGAATTTTGCCCGATGCGGTTTTTGATTGGAAATTCGTCGCTCTTTCGCATAACGTCATTCGCGGCGCGGCGGGCGCGGCGGTTTTAAATGCAGAATTATTGATTGCGAAAAATCTTATTTAAAAACCTCAAGCAAATATGAATGAGCAACAAAGCATTGAAATTGAAGGAAATCTTGAATTCAACGATTTATTTCGTAATGTCTTTTGGCAAACATTCAAAAAACTTTGGTTTATCTTTTTTTTAGCTTTAATTTTAACTCCAATGGGCGTTTTCAGCATTTACTTATCTATTGCCAATAGCAAACTCAACCCACTCATAATTATGCCATTTATGCCCTTCCTCGCTGTTATATTATCCGTTTACGGTGTTTATTCAGGCGCAAAAAAGGCTTTTGATTCAACAAAAGGAAAACTCCAATATTCATTCTCTGAAAACGGTTACGATATTTTTTCGCCGGTAGGAAAAAGCGAACTAAGTTGGGCGAGTTTAGAAGAGATTCAGGAAAAATCGAAAGAATTTCTTTTATACCCTCAAAAGCCGGTGTTTTTTGTTATTCCAAAAAGATGGTTTGATAGTGAAGCGCAAATAGATGAATTTCGACATTTGGTTCGCTCGGTAATGGGGAAAAGGGCAAAAGTAAATCGACGCAGTTGATTTTGAGCGTTTTAATCGGCGGTCAGGGCTTGATTTTAGCCACGCCGCTCGTCGCCGCCGGGTTGGTTTTAGTTCGGAAGCTCTATATTGAGGACGTTTTAGGAGAATCCAATGATAACGTAGCTGAGACGGAAGCGAAGAATAAAAACGAACCGGAAAATAGTTAAACACGAATGTCGTCCAATCAGAACTGATTGATTTTCAGGTGTGCTGTTTAAAATGTTCTTCACAGTCGTAATAATTGCCGTTATTTAGCTTTCGCCATCCGTCCGTGTTATAAAGTAATGATGAGCCTAAGGTAAATAGCCGTGACTTCGCAAAAGCCGACATCAGCGATTGAGACTCAAGACGCAAGCAATTTTCAAGGAATCAAAAATAGGCTTCAAAACCGAAGATTTCCGAATTTTCGCCCCACTTCAAAACAATGAAAAAAATAATAACTTTAACAATCATCGCCTTTACGTTTTGCATTAACAGTTTCGGTCAAGCCGCGACGCCTCAGAAAAACGAGAAATTAACGGCTGCGGAAGTATTAACCAAACATCTTGCTTCCATCGGCACGCCCGAAGCTATAGCGAAAACCAAATCTCGCGTTATGGTTGGAAACGGGCGGCTGACGCCTCTCAGAGGCTTTTTCGGCAAAACCATGAAGGGACCCGTACAATTTGCTTCGGTAGACGATAGCTTACTGTTTGTAATGATCTTAAACTCTAACGAGTACCCATATGAAAAGGTCGCGTTCAACGGCAAAGACATAACGGTCGGGAAAATGCCTTCAGGAAATCGTACGCTTCTGGGCGAATTTCTGAAATCTACCAGCAATATCATCAAACAAGGGATATTCGGCGGTACATTATCATCAGGATGGGCTTTACTTAATTTTGATTCAAAAAACGCGAAACTTGAGTATGCAGGCTTGGAAAATTCTAATAACCGTAAATTGCACAAGCTGAAATTCTCCTCCTCAAAGACCGGAACTTTAAAGATAAATCTGTATTTTGAAACGGATACTTATCGTCATGTTCTTTCCGAATATCAGTACACCATGTCGCCTCCCATTACTTCAGACCCTACGCAAAGCTCAAGACAAAAAGAAAAGCGATATACGTTAATCGAACAATTCAGCGATTTCGCTCAGGTAGAAGGCGTGACGCTGCCGCAAACCTATGTTCTTAATTTGACGAATGAGGAAGACAGCGTTACGGCGTTAGAATGGGCGCTCAAGTTATCGCAATTCTATTTTAAAGAAACTTTAAGCGCCGATTTGTTCAAGGTGTCGTAAATTGTCGGCAATTGACGTAGCTGCGATTACATTCGAAGTTTCTGTGCGGGCGTTAAGTTGCGTTATTAGAACTCGTAAAAGCTTCAACTTTTTTTGTTAGGCTTATCTTTCAAACCCCGTATTTTAATTATGATTAAACGCTATACGCTGCCCGAAATGGGCGCGCTTTGGTCTGAGCAAAACAAATTTCAAAAATGGCTCGACGTGGAAATCGCAGTTTGCGAAGTCCACGCCGAAATGGGAACGATTCCCGCCGATGCGGTCGAAGAAATCAAAGCCCGCGCTGCTTTTACTCCCGAACGAATCTCGGAAATCGAGAAAACGACCGATCACGACGTGATTGCGTTTACGACGAATCTCGCTGAAAACATCGGCGCGGCATCGCGTTTCGTGCATTACGGTTTGACTTCGAGCGATGTCGTTGACACCGCAAACGCTTTGTTGCTGCGTGATTCGTGCGAGATTCTTTTGGGAAAAATTGACCGGCTTTCGGAAGTTTTAAAACGCCGCGCGTTTGAGTTTAAACACACGCCGCAAATCGGCAGGACGCACGGGATTCACGCCGAGCCGACTTCGTTCGGTTTGACCTGGGCTTTGTGGTACGCCGAAATCGAGCGAAACCGCGAAAGATTGGCGCGGGCGAAAGAAACAATTTCTTACGGGAAAATTTCGGGAGCGGTCGGCGCGTTCGCTCATCTCGACCCGGAAGTCGAAGAAAGAGTTTGCCAAAAATTGGGCTTAAAGCCTGCGCCCGTTTCAACGCAGGTGATTCAGCGCGACCGCTACGCCGAATATTTGACGACGCTCGCCATCATCGCTTCGAGTCTGGAAAAAATCGCGCTGCAAGTTCGACATTGGCAGCGCACGGAAGTGCGCGAGGCGCAGGAACAATTTAAAGTCGGGCAAAAAGGCTCGTCGGCAATGCCGCACAAACGCAACCCGATTCTTTCGGAAAGAATCTGCGGAATGGCGCGCACTGTTCGCGCCAACGCGATTGTCGGTTTGGAAAACGTCGCGCTCTGGCACGAACGCGATATTTCTCATTCGTCAGCGGAACGGATTGTTTTGCCGGATTCTTCATCCGCGCTCGATTATTTGCTGGCGAAAACGGCTTCGCTGCTCGATGGTTTGGTTGTTTATCCGAACAGAATGCTGGAAAATTTGAATCTGACGCGCGGTTTGGTTTTCAGCGGTCAATTGCTGCTGGCTTTGACGCAAAAAGGCGTTTCGCGCGAAGATGCTTATGTTTGGGCGCAGCGCAGCGCGATGCGCGTTTGGGACGAAGGCGGAGAATTTAAAGATTTAATTTTGAACGACGCGGACATCCGCAGCCGTTTAACGCCCGAAGAAATCGAAAAAGTTTTCTCGCTCGAACATTATTTGCGAAACGTGGACAAAGTTTTCGCCCGCGTTTTCAACCAATAGTTTTTGCAACCTTCTCAATAACGAGGCGTGAAATTGTTTGCGCGGACAAAATGCGCAAAAACGGCAACTCGCGCCGCAAAATTGTTATCAAAAAATAATCGTGATTAATCAACTCAATTTATCGAGTCGTCCTTTTCGCAATCGCACGCTGCCCTGGATTTTGGCGGCGGTGCTTTGCTTCGTCGCCGTTTTCGGCTTTTTATTTTTATTTGCCGAATATCGCTCGGTCAACGCCCGCACGGAAGCCGTCAACGACAGTATCAAACAGCTTGAGCCGAAAATTAAAGATTTAAAAACCCAAGCCGCCGAAATCAAACAAGCCTTGACGCCCGAACAGCAAAAATCTTTGCTCGCCGCACACCAGCTCGTCGCGCGAAAACGTTTTTCGTGGTCGCGCCTTTTAGCTGATTTGGAAAGCGTGATGCCGCAGGCGACAAGCGTTTCGCACGCTGCCGTGCGCGATGTTTATCAATCGGGCGACCGGATGGTGGCGGATTTGGAAATTTCGATCTTGAGCCGAAGTTATGAAAACGTGATGGCGATGATCAATCAAATGGGCGATTCCGGGATGTTTCAAGCCGAATTGCGCGGGCAGGATTTGCAAAAAGACAAAGGCGGCAATCTGACCGAATATTCTTTGAGCGTCCGCTATCTGCCGCGCTATGGCGTTCCTTACGAAACAAACTCGACGGGCGGCATTGACACGGCGCAAAACCAGACTTTACAGGAGGCGCGATGACACCGAACGAATCACCCAAAATAAATCCGCCCGAAGAAGTTATTGTGCGTGAAGAGACGACAATCGTTACGACCGCTCCCGTTGCAGCGCCGAAAGAAAAAAGAAAACCCCGAATTCTAGTTAGAAAACGCGGCGGAATGTTTGACGTGCCGGAAATTGCGGCGGTCGGAATTGCCGGATTTCTGCTCTTGATGGTTTTGGTCGCGTATCTTTTCTGGCTCAAACCGGCGCAAGCCCAACTCCGGCAGCGCGAGTTATCGCGAAACAGTCTCGAAACCGAATATCAAAAACTGAAAACATCCATCGGCGAAAATCAGACGACCGAAAGCAGAGTCGCCGGCATCGTCGGCAGTCTCGAACGCTTTGAAGCGAATTATCTTTCACCGCCGATGCAGGGAAATGCCTCGCTTTTCGGGCGTCTGAACGAAATTATTCGCAACAACAATCTGCGAAACACCGCCGGACCGGATTACGCGCCGCTCGAAACCGTCGCTCTGGAAAAATACGATCCGACGAAAATCGCGGAATCCAAAAATCAAAATCTGTATCCCGGAACCGCCGTCAGCGTCACGGTCGAAGGCGGTTACGCGAATCTGCGGCGGTTTATCAGCGAATTGGAAAACAGCCGCCAGTTTATTGTGGTTCGCGCGATTGAAATCGAAGCCGAAAACAACAATTCGTCTTCCGGCGGCACGGGCGGCGCGCAATCCGCCGCCGACATCAACACGGTTCGCAA
>DASVTY010000160.1:0-23318 GCA_036387315.1 Pyrinomonadaceae bacterium | reverse complement strand
ACAAACAAAAGTGCTGCAATTTTTTTCATACTTTATTCCTTTTGAAAACTTGCGGCTGAGTATAAATGAAATTGGAGCACAATCAAAAATATCTGTAATGTCCGGTTATTTGCCAATCAAATAAAACGTCTTGCGCCTCCGCGCCGCGCCCGATGTTATGGATTACGAGATAACGTTTCGTCCGCTCGTTCCAAAGATTCGAGACAATGCCGATGTGCGTCAAACCTTTGCCGTTTAAATCCCAGCTCACGATGTCGCCGGGTTTATAATCGGCTGAATCGGTTGTCACCGGCACGGCTTTTCCGCGTCGTGCGAGAAATGTTTGCAGATTCGGCACGCGGCGATGATCAATGTTTTTGTCGGGCTTTTTTAATCCCCATTTCTGCGGGTAAATCGTAAAATTCCGCGTGATGTCTTCGTGAACCTCTTTTTGCAAATCAACTCCAGCCGCTCTCATTGCTCGAATAACAACGTCGGTGCAAGCGCCCCGTTCGGCGGAAACGTCGCCGTTCGGATAATCCAGAACAACATACGCCTGATCGTAAATCTTAGTGATTTCAGTTTGGCGGCGTGCGCTTTCAACCGTTAATCCGATTTCTTTCGGAGCATTTTCGGCAAGCGGGCGCTCGATGACGATTGGTTTGGGCGAAAACACTTCGTTCACCGAACGAGGGAGCGCCGGATTTGAATTATTAGAACAAGCCGAAAACGAAACTGACAAAACAATTGCAAAAAGTTGTAATTTCGTGGTTCTCATTTTATTCAAAATTGCGTCACCGTTATCGTCAAACCCTATTTTATTCCTGTTATCAATAATTTTTAAGGGGGCTAAAAAAAAAACTTACATGACAGTTGATTTTTCGCGCAGAAAGATTTATCTTTTCATTATTGACTTATTACCTTTCCCCCGGCTCTTTAAAAATCAGCAGACAATTTCAAACTTTAAACTTACAAATCAGAGGAGAACCGAAAGATAGATGAAAAAACTTCGCCTTATTGCGCCCACACTCGTCGTGGCGGCACTCGTTGCAACTTTCCTTTTTGGCAATAGCTTTCCCAGCGCGGCGCAATCCGCCAAAGGATTTGAAATCTCGATTGAAAACGCCCAGTCAAAGGGTAAAATCGAAATCACCGAACGCGCCTGCGGCACCGATCACAACCCGGAACTGATCGCCGCCGCCGAAAATGATTTCGCACAGCGCAAAATCTTCGAACAAATGTTCGGCGATTCTCAAGAACGTCTTGCCGCGCGCGTGGTCAATGTTTATTTCCACGTCCTTAGAAAAGGAACGGGAATCGCCAACGGCGACATTCCGGATTCGCAAGTTGCGGCGCAAATGAAAGTTTTAAACGATGCGTTTTCAACCCGCGGTACGACATTTAATCTTATTGAAACAACTCGCACGACAAACACAAAGTGGTTTAATTCCAGACAAGGTTCGCGAGATGAACAGATGATGAAACGTTCGCTTCGTCGCGGAACCGCTGATGATTTAAATCTCTACTCGACTAATGCGGGTGGCGGCGGTTTGCTCGGTTGGGCGACATTTCCGTCTTCTTATACCGGCAACCCTAGCTACGACGGCGTTGTAATTCTGTACTCGTCAGTTCCGGGCGGAACGGAAGCTCCGTACAACGAAGGCGATACCGGCACGCACGAAGTCGGTCACTGGATGGGTTTGTATCATACATTCAATAACGGCTGCACCGGATCGGGTGATAGCGTTTCAGACACGCCTGCCGAATCCAGTCCGGCTTATGGATGCCCGGGCGGACGCGATTCTTGTCCGAGCGCCGCAGGTCTTGACCCCATTACAAATTTTATGGATTACACCGACGATTACTGTATGTTCGAATTCTCTTCAGGACAAGCGGTACGAATGGATGATATGTATGCGTTATATCGCTACAATAAATAATTCGTTCAAACCGAAAACGTTTAAAGGCGGACTAAACAGTCCGCCTTTTCATTTGAGAAGTATTAAATTTCTAGCAGCCGGTTTCTGATGTCCAGCCGCATCTCGTCCGTAATCTCGTGCGCGGCGTCGTAAACTTTCGATTGATAATTTGCCGCTCGCATTTTTAATTTTTCGGCGTTTCGCTCAAAAGTTTCGAGCGGGTAAAATTCATCGCGCGTGCCGTAAAGATAAAAGATTTCCGCATCCGTTTTCCGGTAAACTTCGCTCGTTTCCCAATCACCCGGAATTCCACCCGAAATGCCGACAACGCCGCGCAGCAGTTCTGGATGCGAAAAAGCGAAACGAAAATTTAAGGCGCAGCTTTGCGAAAAACCGAGCAGGAAAATTCTGTTTTCATCCGCGACGCCTTCGCGTGTTAAATTTTCAATCAAATCAAGCAGAGCGCGGTGATGAACCTGCACCGAATCTTCGGCTTGGTAGCTCGTCAGCCACCCGAAACCGATTTTCGGCGGGACGCCTTTTTCAGCAGGCTCGCGCCAATGTTGATGAAAGCCCTGCAAAGCAGCAATGACAAAATTGTCGGGCGCAACGGCTCGCGCCTCGCGCATCATATACCGTTTGTGCGCGCCGTAACCGTGCAATGCAATCAAGAGCGGCGCAGGTTTTCCGGCATTTTCCGGCACAAACAAATCGTAATAAAGTTTGATTTCGGCTTTCAGAACCAGGTCTGTTTGCAGGTTTTCATCCGTCATTAATCACAAACTTGACAGACAAACCGTGCATCCGTCAACTTTTCAAAAGTGAACGAAAAAGATAAAAACTTACGCATCGCTTCGCTTTTGCCATCGGCGACCGAGATTGTCTGCGCGCTCGGACTCGAAAAAAATCTCGTCGGAATCACGCACGAATGCGATTTTCCGGCTTCAATCGGGCATCTTCCGCATTTAACGGCGAGCCGCATTTCGCACGAAACGATGTCGAGCAAGGAAATTGACCACGCGGTGCGCTCGCAGCTCGACGGTCACGGCTCGATTTACGATTTAAACGAACAGCTTTTACACGAGTTGCAGCCCGATTTAATTTTGACGCAGGAGTTATGCAATGTCTGCGCCGTCAGCTACAAAACCGTAGAAAAAGCGGCGCGAATGTACACGGCTGACGCGCGAGTCGTCTCGCTCGAACCGAATACGGTTGGAGAAATTTTTGACAACATCCGTTTTGTGGGAGAACTGACCGGAACTGAAACTCGCGCGGCGGAAGTTGTCGAAAAATTGCAGGAGCGTCTTAGCAGTCTGGCGGAAAAAACCGCGAACGCAAATCGCCCGCGCGTGTTGATGCTCGAATGGCTCGAACCGTTTTTCGCGCCCGGACATTGGGTTTTGGAGCAATTGAGATTTGCCGGAGGCGATTACGGCTTCGGCAATCTCGGAAAACCTTCGACGACAACAACAATCGAAGAAATAGCGGCTTACGCGCCGGAAATCATCGTTTTGATTCCGTGCGGTTATTATATTCAAGACATTTTGCGGCAAGTTCCAAACACCGATTTTCCTGCTGGCTGGTTTGATTTACCGGCGGTTAAAACCGGAAACGTTTGGGCTGTTGACGCCACTTCGTATTTTTCCCGTCCCGCGCCGCGAGTTGTTGACGGGGCGGAAATTTTAGCCAGGATTTTGCATCCAAATCTTTTCGGCGCGCCGTCTGAACAAGAAGCCGTGCGAGTCAAATTTTAATTCCGATGAAAATTCGTCTTTTAGTTTTAATTCTTTGTTTATTCTCGATTTCTTCCGTCACTGTTTCCGCGCAAGAAGTTTTGGCGAAAATCGGCGAGCGAAACATCACCTTGAACGAACTCGATCCGCAAGTTAAAGCTGCAACTGAACGTTTGCCGATTGAAATTGCCAGATTGCGAAAAAGCGAGCTGGAAAAAGAAATCAATAAAATGCTTTTCGCCGCCGAAGCCGCCGCGCTCAAAACAACGCCGGAAAAGTTGCTTGAAGCGGAGATGGCGAAAAAACTGGTCAAGCCTACGGACGAGCAAATCAAAACGGTTTACGAAGCAAACCGCGCCGCGCTCGGCGATTTGTCGCTCGCAGAAGCTAGCGGGCGAATTGCGGCTTTTTTAATTCGCGATCAAGAGCAGCAAATCTCGCTTGCTTTTGCCGAACGCCTCAAACAAAAATACAAAGTCGCGCCGGGCGTTGACGTAAATTCACCGAATTTAAAAGCGACCGACGTTTTGGCAACGGTTGCGGGAAAACCGATTGTCGCGGCGAATTTTAATGAACGATTGAAACCGCTCGAATACGATTTGCGATATGAGGCTTATGATTTAAAGCGTCAGGCGCTCGGACAAGCCGTTTTTGAAAATATGATTCTGGCAGAATCAACCGCGACGAATTCGCCTACGAATGAAATCATTCAGCGCGAAGTTTCCGACAAAATGCGCGATTTTACCGATGTAGAACGCGCTAGACTAAATCAGGCTTTATTCGATAAGCTGCGAGCCAAACATAAAGTGCAGATTCTTTTGACCGAACCGGAAGCGCCCGTTTTGAAAATCAGTGCGGATGATGATCCGGCGAAAGGAAATGCGAATGCCCCGGTTACAATCGTGATGTTTTCCGATTTTCAATGCCCGGCTTGCGCCCGAACGCATCCGGTTTTGGAGGAAGTTTTAAAACAGTATTTGCCGGGCAAAGCGCGGTTCGTCGTTCGCGATTTTCCTTTAACGGATTTGCACCCGCAGGCGTTTCGCGCCGCCGAAGCAGCCGCCGCAGCCAACGCTCAGGGAAAATTCTTTGAATTTATTGACGTTTTGTATAAAAATCAAAAGGCTCTCGATGATGCTTCGCTAAAACGATACGCCGCCGAAATCGGACTCGATGTGAAACGATTTGAAGCCGATTTGGCGAGCAATCGTTTTGCCTCCGAGATTCGCAAAGACCGCGAAGACGGCGTAAATTACGGAATTAAAGGGACGCCGACGATTTTCTTCAACGGCGTCCGCGTCAACGAATTATCGGCTGAGGCTTTTAAAACGGCAATCGAGAAAGCTCTGACAAAAAAATAAAATGCGACTTTTAAATATTCTGTTTTTGCCGCTCGCCGTTTGCTTATTCGGCGCGGCGTGCAAGGAACAAACCAACCAAAACAACTCCGTTTCCGTGACGCCAAACACAAACACAACGGCGGCGACTCCGCCGAAAAATGCGATTCCGACTTATACCTATGAAGTCGTCAATACTTACAAACACGATTCGCAAGCCTTTACTCAGGGCTTGGTTTTTTACAACGGTTTTCTTTATGAAAGCACCGGGCAGCACGGCAGATCAACGCTCCGAAAAGTGCGGCTCGAAGACGGAGACGTGGTTAAAAAACGCAAGCTCGGCGAAGATTATTTTGCCGAAGGATTGACGATTTTCAACGATAAAATTTATCAAATTACATGGCAGGAAAACACTTGTTTTGTTTACGACATAAACAGCTTTGAACCAACCGCAGAATTGAAATACATCGGCGAAGGCTGGGGATTAGCGAACGACGGCACAAATTTGATTATGAGCGACGGCTCGCACATTATCAGGTTCGTCAACCCGGCAAACTTTCAAAATGTCCGAACAATTACGGTTACACACGACGGCAAACCGCAGTATCGCTTGAATGAGCTTGAATACGTCAGAGGCGAAATCTGGGCGAACATCTGGCACTCGGAAGACCCGCAGGTTTTGGGCAAACCCAACACAATCGCCCGCATTGATCCGAGTAGCGGAAAAATCATCGGCTGGATTGATTTAAACGGAATCTCGCCCGAAGACGTTCAAAGAAACGAGGAAAACACGCTTAACGGAATCGCCTACGACGCCCAAACCGACCGCCTTTTCGTCACCGGAAAACAGTGGAAGAAGCTGTTTGAAATAAAAATCAAACCCAAATCTTAAAAAGGGAAAGAAATCACAGAGGACACAAAGGACACAGAGGTTTTAATGTTTATTTCCTCTGTGTCCTCTGTGTCCTCTGTGATTTCTTTAACTCTTATCAATTATTTCAGAAACGCCGCAGCGCGGGCAGACGAGTTGATTGCGGGCGGCGTTTGTCCATTTGGCGAGCGGGGCGGAAAGCTGCGGGAGTTTGCTTTCGGCTTCGCCTTCGCGCCAGACGCGCGGCAGGTTTTCATCGTTTTCCGGCTTTTCGGTTTCTTTTAGTTCCTGCTCGCAGCGTTTGCAAACCCAGCCCGTTCCGGCATTATAAAAATTTTCCAGTTCAAACATAATTATCAATTTATCCGAAATTTAAAGAAGCACAAAAGAAAAAAGGAGAACCGTTCGGCTCTCCTTTTTTTGTTCATTTCGTCAGCAATTAGAAACTGCGTCGCGGAGTTGAAGTTGTATTAGTTTGATTGCTGCCCGGCAGCGGTTGTAAACGAACCGGAACAGTCGTTCGTCGTCCGTCGCGGACGATTTCAACCGAAACCGTGTCGCCGATTTGTTTCTTATCCAGAATCTTGTACAAATCGTCGGGATCATCTGTCTTCTCGCCGTCAATTGACGTGATAATGTCGCCCATAGTGATTTCGCCATAATTCGTTTGCGAAGTTCCGCGTAAACCGGCTTGAGCCGCCGCCGTTCCCTGATAAACGTTCATAATGAGCAAACCGCTTTCAATCGGCAGCCGCACGCCCTGACCGCGCAAATCGGAAACCGAGCGTGTTCCGACGCCGAGCTTCGGACGACGGACTTCGCCGAATTGAATTAACTGCGGCACGATGCGCTTGGCGATATTAACCGGAACGGCGAACCCGACGCCGACCGAATTGCCCGTGCGCGAGTAGATTTGCGAATTGATGCCGATCATTCGACCGCGCGAATCGAGCAGCGGTCCACCGGAATTTCCCGGATTAATCGAAGCGTCGGTTTGCACCGCGCCTTCAATCGGACGCCCGTTGATGCCGCGAATCGGGCGCTGCAAACCGGAAATAACGCCGGTCGTCAAAGTTCTGTCCAAACCGAAAGGGTTGCCGATTGCCAAAACTTTTTGACCGACTGAGAGCTGGTCGGAATTGCCGAACGGAACAATCGTCAAAGCGTGGTCGCGCGGCGGCTCGATTTTGAGCACCGCCAAATCGGTGTCCGGGTCGGAGCCAACGACGGTTGCCGGATAAACTTTTTCGCCGCCCAAGCTGACCGTGACTTTGCTCGCGTCCTGGACGACGTGCGCATTGGTCAAAATATGCCCTTGCGTGTCAATCACCGAACCGGAACCGGAACCGCGCTGTCCTTCTTCAACGTTGCCGTACCAATCTTGTTGATACGACGAAGTGCGGATAAAAGCGACGCCCGGCGACATCGAGCGGTAAACTTCGATATTGTTTTGTTCGTCGGAAACCGATTGCGGGTCGCTGATTCCAGCCGGTTGTTCTTCCGCTGCGTTCTCCGTCGTGGTTTCGGCAAACGATTGGTGCTGAATTTGGTTACTGAAATTATTTAAACAAGCTACGCCGCCTGCGGCAAAAAGCGCCGCGACGAATGCGATGAGCAAAACTTGGCGAATGGATAATTGATAAACTGTTTGTTGCCTCATTGTCTTACCTCTTGAAGTGCCTAAAATAACTAATGCGCGTCTTAAGATGCTGTGTTCGGCATCTCTCGTTGCGCTTTCCTTTTACGATAAAAATTTTACGCAAATCAAGCGGATTTGTTTCAAGACAGAGACATTTTTTGTTTACAAACTGAGGGCGGAAATTCCGGTCAAAAGATGGATGACCATTAACAGAGAATAAACGCCGAGAGCGAGCGAAAGCCCGACGTTTGCCAGGCGCAGATGCGCGTAGCGGCAAAAAACAAGCAGAGCCAAAGTTCCGATCAGAATTTTGACAGCCAGAAAAGGCGCGTCGCCGAGATGCAGCAGATGAGCCATCAACGTATTGCCTTCTTCGGCGAGATTGTTCTTAACCCAAAAGAGCGTGAAAACGGCATCAAGAAAATTAAGACCGAACAACCACAGGGCTTTGGTGGGAATATCCATTCGTGCTTTCTCCATATCGGCAAAATCAACCAGTTCTGCTGCAACGCTTATAAAATACAGTGTGACAATCCGAGTGCAGCGATTTTAAATCAATTTCTAATGTTTTAAAGATACGGTTAATGTCAATTAATTTTCAAGGTTTTTGTCGAAAAATAATCAGTTATCCGAAGAAGAAAAAAAGCCGATTGTTTAAATCGGCTTTTTGCAGAAGTTAAGAATTATTGGGTTTCGGATTCGCAGGCGGAGGCGGCGCAGTTTCTTTCGGTTTATCAGCAGGCGTTTCCGTTTTATCCGACCGGCGCGTTGATTTTGTGCGGCTCGGTCTCTGCGGCGGCTCTTCCGGCTGGGCGGGTTTGTCCTTTTTCGCCTCTTCCTTAGCGGCATCAACTCGTTTTTTTCCGGCTTGTGCTCTTTCAAGTGCCGCTTCAGCGCGCGTGTTTTCCGGGTCAAGCTCCAAAGACTTTTTCAACGCTCTAACCGCTTGATCATACTGTGCCAGCTTGATTAAAACCTGTCCATACTCGTATTGATACTGGCTGTCTTCCGGCTGTAACTCAACGGCTTCCTGTAAAGCCTTCTGGGCTTTCTCGTCATCAAAAATCTTTTCATAAGAAAGACCGAGATAATAATGCGCGGCGGCATCTTTCGGATTTTTCTTCAAATAACTTTCGTAAGATTTGATGGCGGCGTTAAATTCTTTCTCCGAAGGCTTTTCCGCCGGTTTTTTGTTTTTTGCGGATTTTCCTGTTGGCGTCGGTTCAGGCGTCGGATTGACTTCGTTTTCCTCTTTAAGTTCGTAAGCGACGCCGAGATGAAAATGCGCTTCGCCGAGATTCGGGTCTAATTTAATGGCTTGTTCAAAGGCATTAATGGCTTGCTCGTCCCGGTTATTCTCAAAATATTTTTTCCCGGTTTCGAGCGCTTCTTTCGCGTCGGTAAAAGCTGGCACTTCTTCGGGAAGCGGCTGAGCATTCGTGTTTGGGGTTTCGACGACAATCGCGGTTGCCGTGTTTGCGTTTGAGTTGGTCGAATTTAAATTCGTCGTATCGGCTGAGGTGTTTGCATTCGTCGCGCAGCCAAACGAACCGGCGGCAAATATAAACACCGCCAAAGCAATAAAGACTTTTTTCATTAAAACTTTCCAGACTAAAATTGTTCTTTGTCTGAAAGTTTAACAAATCAATTACGAATTACGAATTTCAAATTACTAATGCCGGAACATTTTACTTAAAAATCAAATTTCCATAATTCGTAATTCGTAATTTGAAATTCGTAATTGACTAAGCCGGGTTCCAGCCCATCGGTCGCCCGCCGAGCAGGTGAACGTGCAGATGAAAAACAGATTGCTGCGCGTCCGAGCCAGTGTTGATAACGGTGCGAAAACCGCTTTCGCCGATTCCCTCCTGCTCGGCAATTGCGGCGCATTTTCGCATTACATAACCGATTGCAGCTTCATCGGTTTCTTCAGCGGCTTTCAGAGATGCGAAATGCTCTTTCGGAATCACGAGAATGTGAATCGGAGCCTGCGGATTAATGTCGTGAAAAGCCAGACAGTGCTCGTCTTCGTAAACAATCTTCGCCGGAATTTCGCGGTTGATAATTTTACAAAAAATGCAATCCATAAACAGTTATCAGTTATCAGTTATCAGTTATCAGCCGTTTGTTCACTGTTGACTGATAACTGTTGACTGTCTTTTATTCTTTCGATTTGCGCGCCCAGAGAGCGAAATTTGCGGACTATTGTTTCATAACCTCGGTCAATATGATAAACGCGGTCAATAACGGTTTCGCCTTCTGCGGCGAGAGCAGCCAGCACGAGCGACGCCGAGGCGCGCAAATCAGAGGCTAAAACTCTCGCGCCTTTCAGTTTGGCAGCGCCGCGAACAATTGCCGTGTTGCCGCGCACGTCAATTCTCGCGCCCATTCTTTTCATTTCGCCGACGTGCATAAAACGGTTTTCAAAAATCGTTTCCGTGATGTGCGATGCGCCTTCGGCTTGCGTCATCAGAGCCATATATTGCGCTTGCATATCGGTCGGAAAAGCCGGATGTGGTTCGGTTGTCACGTCTTTTGCGGTTAAACCTTTTGCACAACAAGAAACTCGGAGCGCAGTCGGATTTAATTCTTCAATTTCAACGCCGGCTTCGCGCAATTTAGCGGTCACAGCCGGAAAATGCTCCGGGTTGCAATTTGTAATTTCAAGCTCGCCGCCCGTTATCGCCGCCGCAACGATAAAAGTTCCGGTTTCTATGCGGTCGGGAATAATCGTATGTTCCGCCGCGCCCAAAGCCTCAACGCCTTCGATTTCAATCGTCGCAGTTCCCGCGCCTTTGATTCGCGCGCCCATTTTATTTAAAAGATGGGCTAAGTCTTCGATTTCCGGTTCGAGAGCGGCGTTGTGAATCGTCGTTTTTCCGTGCGCCAATGCCGCCGCCATCATCACATTTTCGGTTCCCGTCACAGTCACAATCTCAAATTCAATGTCAGCCCCGATTAAACGCCCGCCCGAAGGCGCAGTCGCCAAGACATCGCCGCTTTCGAGCGAAACATTCGCGCCCAATTTTTCAAACGCCCGCAAATGCAAATCAATCGGGCGCGTCCCAATGGCGCATCCGCCGGGCATCGAAACTTTTGCTTTCCCGAAACGCCCCAAAAGCGGTCCCAAAGCCAGCACGCTGGCACGCATCGTTTTAACCAATTCATACGGCGCTTCAAAGTTTTCAATATGTGCAGCCGTGATTTTGTGCGTTCTTAATTCCGGTGTTAGCACGGTCGCACCCAAATCTTCGAGCAGTCGGCGCTGCGTAATGATGTCACGGACGTAAGGAATATTATGCAGCGTGACGGTTTCCGCCGATAAAAGCGCCGCCGCCATACACGGTAAAGCCGAGTTTTTTGCACCGCCGATGCTGATTTTTCCATTCAAAGGTTTGCCGCCGATAATCCGAAATTTATCCATTTAATCTAAAACCAATTCTTATACTAAAATCAAAAATAACTTATTGCGCCCGGATTTTATCAAACTCTTTGCAAAACGACAATACGCGGAATTCCCTGCAAATCCGGCAAAATTTCCCGCAATTGCCAGACAGTCGGATCAATCATCGCCCCCACCTCATCGCTCTGCGCGAAACCGATTTCAAACATTAAATAGCTGTTTTCAATCAAAAATTTTGGCGCATCAGTTAAAAGACGCGTGATGATTTCAGTTCCGACCGCGCCGCCGAAAAGCGCAGCGTGCGGCTCGTGTTCGCGCACCTCGCGGGGCAAAACGGGCAAATCTTTGTTCGGAATGTACGGTGGATTTGAAACAATCAAGTCGAATTTTGGATTTTGGAAAACAGCAAAAACGTCGGATTCGTAAAATTCTATTCTTTCGGCAACTCGATGTTTTTCAGCGTTCTTTCGGGCTACAGCTAGCGCGCCGGAAGAGATGTCAACGGCAACGGCTTTCGCGTTTTCCAGATTTGCGAGAATCGAAATCGGAATGCAGCCCGAACCCGTTCCAACATCGCAGAAATAAGGATTTTCTTTTTCTCGCAAAATTTCGATTGCGGCTTCCACTAGAATTTCTGTTTCGGGTCGCGGAATCAAAACGTTTTCGTTGACTTCAAACTCCAAACCGAAAAATTCCTGCCGCCCGGTAATATATTGAATCGGTTCGCCCGAATCACGTCGCTCGATCAAATCAAAAAAACGCACAATTTCTTCATCGCTCAAATCGCGGTCGTCGTTGGCAATCAGAAAAGCGCGGTCGCGGTTTAAGACGAAACCGAGCAGCAAAGCCGCGTCGCGTCTGGCGTCGGCGTTTTCTTTTAAAATTTCGGCTGCTTGCCGTAAGGCGTCGGCGATTTTCATAAAAACTTTGCCTTTTGCTTTTCGGGTTGGCTAAAATTTTAGCAAACAAAATTTGTGAAAGGAGATTTTTTCAAATATGCAGAAACTCTCGAAGAGCGCGACGGCATTCGTCACGCAACGGTTGATTACGACGGCAAAACCGCGTTCGTCGAATTTGACGAAAATATGATTCAGCCGCAAACTCTGGTTAAGTTGATTCAAGACTTGGGTTACAATGCGAGTCTGTCTCAGAGCGCATAGCTGAAAACGGGTAACTGGCGACCATGTTCCAGCAGTTCGAGTTATCAGTTTTCCGTTATCCGAAATCAGTTAATTATGAGCGAACAATCCGACAAAGCTGTTGAAAATTTGCTCGCCGGTTACGCGGCGACCGAAAAACACATTCAGAGCCTCGACCGAAAGCCTTTGCCTTCAACATCAAAAGTCGTCGAAATACTCGGCACGCTGCAAGAGCTGATGTTTCCGGGCTTTTTCGGAGCGCAGGGACTTTCGGGCGAACCTCTGCGGGCGCACGTCGTGCTAAAAATGGCGTGGCTCGAAGAAAATCTCGCCGAGCAGATTTACCGCGCATTCGATCACGGCGATGATTTTCATCCGATGCCCGACAAAACGCCCGAAGAAATCACGGCGGAATTTCTGCTCGAACTCCCGCGAATCCGCCGCATTCTGGCAACCGACGTACAGGCGGCATTCGACGGCGATCCGGCGGCGGCGTGCAAAGATGAAGTGATTTCGAGTTATCCGAGCGTTTACGCCGTAATGGCTTATCGCCTCGCCAACGCTCTGCACAAACAGGGCGTGCCGCTCATCCCGCGCATTATGACCGAACACGCGCACGCCTGCACCGGAATTGACATTCACCCGGCGACGACAATCGGCGAAGCGTTTTTCATAGACCACGGCACGGGAGTCGTCATCGGCGGCACAGCCGTCATCGGCAGCCGCGTCAAACTTTATCAAGGCGTGACATTGGGCGCATTTTCGTTCCCGAAAGACAAAGAAGGCAATCTCATCCGCGACACCAAACGCCACCCGACCATCGAAGACGACGTGGTAATTTACGCCGGAGCGACGATTTTAGGCGGCACAACGACAATCGGACGCGGCAGCGCCATCGGCGGCAACGTCTGGTTGACGCGCTCAGTCCCGCCTTTCTCAAAAGTCGCGCAGGACACGCCGAATCTCAAAATTATTACGCCCGAAGAACGCGCAGCAGAACCCGTTTGGGATTATGTGATTTAACTTGAGGAATAAAACAAAGTAATTGAGAAATAAGGAAATGTTCAAAACAGAGCGCTACTGCTTCTTTACGTTGATCTCAAAATTTGATTCCTTACAATTCTTTTTTCTGTTTGTGAATACTAAGCTGCGTTCAGAATGTTTTTCATTTTCAGGATAATGGCGGCAATAGCGAATTCTCGCTTGTCAAAACACGCCCGTCCTGCCAGTAAACAAACTTTTATTCGCCTGTGCAATAACTTTCAATATTTTGCCGGATAATATCCGCACCCGGCGATTCAATTGCTTCCAAAATCGTCACTGCCTCGCCCCATAAATTGCACGCTTTTTTCGGGTCGCCCAATCCGAAATAAGCATTTCCCAAATTTCCTAAACTCGCGCCTTCTCCAAGTCTATCGCCAATCTCTCTTGAAATCTGCAAAGATTGTTCTTGGTATTCAATAGCTTTTCTGTATTCTCCTAACCTGAAATAAGCACTTCCCAAACTTCCTAAACTGTTGCCCTCTCCGCGTCTATCGCCAATCTCTCTTGAAATTTGCAAAGCTTGCTCGTTATATTCAATAACCTTTCTGTATTCTCCTAAACTGAAATAAGCATTTCCCAAATTCCCTAAAGTGTTGCCTTCTCCACGTCTGTTTCCAATCTCCCTTGAAATCTGCAAAGATTGTTCGTGATATTCAATAGCTTTTCTATAATCTCCTAAATTGTCATAAGCATTTCCCAAACTTCCTAAACTGTTGCCCTCTCCACGTCTATCGCCAATCTCTCGTTTAATCTGCAAAGATTGTTCGTGATATTCAATAGCTTTTCTATAATCTCCTAAATTGTAATAAGCATTTCCCAAATTCCCTAAACTATTTCCTTCTCCTAATTTATGTTGCAGTTCACGTGCGATTCTCAAGGCTTTGTCGTGATATTCAATTGCCTTTTTATAATCCCCCAACCTAGAATAAGCATTACCTAAATTTTGTGAATTATTACCTTCGTAAACCTTATCATTAATTTGTTTTACCGCCGTAAGAGATGCTTCTTGCCAGTTAATATGTTCTCGCGGATGTAGGCGCAAAGTAAGAAGATCAAAAATTGAATATAGACAGCATAATTCGGCAACTGCATTATCTTTTTTGGTGTTTTCCGTAGCCCATTTCTGCCCGAACTTGATATTGCTAAGTTCAATATCAATCAGTTTAAGAGCAGTTATAAATCCATTGGGCGGGTCATCTGATTTAATCTTGTCAGTAGCCCAAAGAATTGAGTAATAATATCCTGTAAATAGAAATTGCGCTTGAAAGCATTCATCAGCAGAAAGTTTTGCGTCGGTAAAGGCGCGAATCAAATCATGTAGGCTAAAGCGTTTGGTTTCAGCATTCACTTCTAGCAAGCTGAAGCGGCGCAATTGTCTTTGCGTTTCTTTTGCTTTATCTTCGGAAATGTTTAAAACGGCGGCTATAGCACGCTGATCAAAATCAGTAGGAAAAACTGACAACCGCCGCCAACGCTTCTTCATTTCTTCCGATAGTTTTTCATAGCTCAACTCAAACGAAGCGCCAACTGTCAGTGTTTCTTCAAGCGTTAAGTTGTAATCAGGCACATGCTCTTTGAAAAGATTTTGTTTGTCTCGGTATCTTTCCATCAAACCTGCTGCCGTTTCTAATTCGTCTTCCGACAATAACGCGGCTAATGGCTTCAAAGCCATAGGGAGATAACTAGCCAGATAGGCAATATTGTCAGCTTGCCCGTCAAAACGCGCTTCACCGCCGCCAAGTTCAAAAAGCAGCTCTCTCGCATCTTCCGGCGACATTTGCTCAATTCTCAAGCTCTTTCCGCCCGCTAGAACGAACACTTGTCTCGATGTAGTAATCAAACAAGCTTTAGCTTGCTTTAACGATTCAACCGATTCTTTGTCTTCTGCGTTATCCAAAACGATCAATGTCGGTTGATTCTGAACAAATTGGACGAAAAGATTTTTAAGCTGAGCATCGGAAATATTGGTGGGAATTTCGCTCTCAAATTGCCGTATAACAGCGAACATTGCGTCTTTTGCCGAAAGCGGTTTATTGCTCATGCCTTGCATATCCACAAAAACCTTTGCCTTATAATTATCGGCAATTTCATTGGCAAACTGTAATGCCGTTGCTGTTTTTCCAACTCCACCAACCCCGTGCAATACAAAACAGCGCTTACCTCCATTATATTCTCGGCGTAATTCATTCAAATAATCCTCACGCCCGATAAATCCGCTTATCGAAGGAATAGAATTCGGCAAACCCGATGAACTTGTTTGATTAAAGATAACTGTTTTTACAGTCTCAAAATAGTTATCTGATTCAATATCTCGTTGCATAAATCTTACATACGTCGTTGGTCAATATTTATCGTGTTCACATTTTCAAAATAGTTATCTGCGTCAATAGTTCTCCCCTCGTGTTTGCTTAACACCTTTGCCAGTTCGTCAAGCAATTCACGATTTGATTCAATTTTGCTTTTAACCGATTTTGCCGCTTCGGTGTCTGCCTCAAGAAGGGCTTTAACTTGTTCAGGTTCCTGGTTTTCGCTCAGTCCAAGCAAAGTAAATTCTTGCGGCTTAAACAAATTGAGAAATGAATTTGCGATGCCTTGCCGTTTTTCCAAAGCCAGCTTAACGCTTTCGACTGCCAAGGTTTTGCCTGCTTCGTTAAAAAACGGTGTCAGCAATGTTGCTAATGCGGTTAAAGTGATAGGTTCCATTGGATAAGTTTCCTTTCGGGGCTTTTAGAGTTGATACAGCGTTAATCAATAAAAATTGATGCAGCCGAAAATTTGACTTGAGTCAGAAGCCTCTAATCGTTTGTAAGTTAAACGAGAGCATTCTAATCTCAATGTTTGGAATTGTCTAGTTTTTTTACCGCGCGCCGTCACCACGTAAAACTGCGGGCAAGGTGAGCAGAATAATTTTTAAATCCAGCCAAAGCGACCAGTTTTCGATGTAGTAAAGATCGAGCTTGACCATTTCTTCAAAGGTCAGACGGTTTCTGCCCGAAACCTGCCACAAGCCGGTGATTCCCGGTTTCATATCGAGGCGGCGGCGATGCCAAAGCTCGTATTCTTCGACTTCGTAAGGAATCGGCGGGCGTGCGCCGACGATGCTCATATCGCCGAGCAAAACATTGAGAAGCTGCGGTAATTCGTCAAGACTCGAACGGCGCAGCCAGCGTCCGATGCGAGTAATGCGCGGGTCATTTCGCACTTTGCCGAAAATGGGTTCCGCAGTCGAATCAATTTCACCAGAGATGTTTTTTCGGTAAGCCTCGCGGTGAATGCTTTCGTCAGCGTCGGCTCGCATTGTGCGGAATTTGAAGCAGAGAAAAATGCGTCCGTCCATTCCGACGCGCTCTTGTCGAAACAAAATCGCGCCACGCGAATCAAGCCGAATCAGAATCGAAATCAAAATCCAGACGGGTGCAAGAAAAATCAACGCAACGAGCGAAATCAGGATGTCGGAAGCGCGTTTGACAAAGCGTTCGGCATCGGAAAGCGGTTCGCGGAAAAGCCGCACCATCGGGAGCACGCCGATTTGTTCTACTTCGGTTTTTTGGGGCAAAAGATTAAAAACCGACGGCGCGAGCCGGAATTCGACGCGCTGACGACGACCGATTTTCATCATCGCTTCAAACAAAACTTCATGCGACAAGCTGTTGTCGGTAATAATGACTTCCTGAATCGCCAGTTGTTGAACCAGCAAAGGCAAATCCGAAATGTTTCCGATTATTGAAAGAGAGCTTTTCTCCGCATTTTTTTCTCTGTGACTCTGCGTCTCTGTGGTGAAATCTTCGGTAGCGACAATGCCGACGACGCGATAACCCAAATCCGGGCGCGATTGCAGCTCGCGAACGGTTTGTTCGGCTTCCGCTCCGCCGCCTAAAATCAGAGTCGGAATCAAATTAATGTCGCGCTCGCGGAAAATGGTTTGAAGGCGGCGCAAAGCGAGATGAAAAGCGGCGAATGCAAAAAGCGCGAGCGCAAAATCGAGCAAAAACACGCCGCGCGAATATGAAAAATCGCGGTAAGCGAAACCGCCGCGAAACAGAAATGCAACGGCAACCGTCAAAAGCGAACCGACAGCGACCGCTTTGAAAATTTTGATCGCTTCGCGCGTGTAGGAAAACGCGCCCTGCAAACGGTAAACGCGCTGGTAAAGCAGCATCGCCGATTTGATTGGAATCGCAAACATCAAAACGGCGGCGTAAGGCGCAAAATCGCTGCTGAATTCCCAATTGTTTCCCGAAAAAATCGGTTTGGCTTCGCGCCACCAAAACGCCGCCGCAAAACAAACGGCGGCAAGCATCGCATCCGCCGCAAAAATCGCGATTTTCACGGCTGGCAAAATCCAGACCGGCACGCGATTGGCGACTTTGACCAAATCTGCGGCGGGTTGAACTGCGGTTTCGGCTTTCATTGTTTTTTCGGTTATTCTGCTTGAATGCGACGAGCGCGGGCGGCGCGAGATTATCTTAGCAAACAGTCGGGCTAAACAAAATTTGATGAGAGTTTTAATCACCGCTCCGAATCTCGACGAACGAATCAACGTCAGCGGCATTTCCACCGTCGTGCGGCAAATCATCGAGCGCGGAAAGGCAGATTACGTTCATTTTGAAGCCGGACGCCGCGACGGAGAACCTGCCGACGCCCGCTGGATTTTACGGCAAGCAAATTCGGTTCGGCAGTTTCGGTCGGAATTAAAACGCAAACAAATTGATCTCGTGCATCTGAACACAAATTACAATCCGCTCTCGGTTTACCGCGATGCGGTTTACGCGGCGACGGCGCGCGCCGCCGGAGTTCCGGTTTTGCTGCATTTGCACGGCGGGCGGTTTTTAGCCGAGGAATTTAAAAATCCGGTTTTAAGCCGAATTGCCGAAAAAACTGCGCGAAGCGCGACGGCGGTTTTGGTTTTGAGCGAATTGGAAAAAGAAACGATTGAAAAACGTTGGCGCGGTCTCAAAACGCGGGTTTTGGAAAATGCGGTGGCAATCGAAGAAGCGGTTAAAGCCGAAAGAAATCGAGAAATTCCGGTGTTGATTTTTCTCGGTCGTTTGCACGAATCAAAAGGCTTGCGCGAAATCATTGCAGCTTGCCGCGCGTTGAAAAACGAAAATTTTGAGTTTCGTTTTCACGCTTACGGCGCGGGACAGCTCGAAGATTTTTTTGTTCGCGAAATGACCGCCGTTTTAGGCGAGAATTTTTATTTTGGCGGAATTGTTTCCGGCAAAGCGAAATGGCGAGCGCTTGCCGAAGCTGACATTTTCATTTTGCCCTCAAGCTACGGCGAAGGATTACCCGTTGCGATGCTTGAAGCGATGGCATCGGGTTGCGTTGTCATAGTTTCGGAAATGGCGTCAACCGGAGCGGTCATCGAAAATGGCGCAAACGGTTTTTTAATCGAACCGGGAAACGCCGCGCAACTCACTGAACGATTAAAATTTTTGCTCGAAAACAAATCCGTTTGGGAAAAACTGCGGCAATCGGCGCGGCAAACAATCGAGGAAAGATTTTCGCTCGATGTTTACATCAAACGGCTTGAAAATATTTATCGAGAAGTAATTAGTAATCAGCTTTGTTGACTAATTACTGATTACTAATTACTAATTACTACGATTAATGGTCGGAGAAGGTGATTTAACCCGGAAATCGGTATTGCCGCGCGTGAATGTCGTTGGTTTACATGCGAATGTGTGCGGCAGTCTAGAAAAAGTCGTCGAGCAAATTGCCCAGATGGCGCGGCGTGGCGCGGGCGATTATGTTTGTTTTTCGACGGTTCATATGGCGATGGAATCTTACGACGACGGGGAGTTTGGGAAAATCGTTAACGGGGCAGATTTTATCGTCACGGACGGAATGCCGCTGGTCTGGATGCAGAAATTGCAGGGAGCGCAGGAAGCGGCGCGCGTCAGAGCCAACGATTTGATGATAAGTCTTTGCGAATACGCCGAAAAAAACAATTTGAAAATCGGTTTTTACGGCGGTAAACCGGAAGTAATTGAAGCGATTCGAGCGCGGACGGTAAAAGATTTTCCGAATTTGCAGATTGTTTACGCTTTTTCGCCACCGTTTCGAGCTTTGACCGAAGAAGAAGACTGGCAAATAACCGATGAAATCAACAGCGCGGGCGCGGAGATTTTGTTTATCGGCTTGGGCTGTCCGAAACAGGAACGATGGATGGCGGCGCACAGAGGGAAAATCAAAGCCGTAATGCTCGGCGTCGGCGCGTCATTTGATTTTTACGCTGGAAACGTCAGCGAATCTCCCGCTTGGCTCGGCAATCTGGGTTTGGAATGGCTTTATCGTTTGACGCAGGAACCGCGCCGTTTGTGGCGGCGTTATTTGATTCTCAATCCGCGTTTTATGACGCTGGCAGCTTTGCAGATTGCGGGTTTAAAGAAGTTCGAGTCAGAGTAAGAGTTCAACGTTTTTCTTTTCGACTTTAACTCTGAACTTTGCGTAAACAAAATTAAACTATCAACTCTCAACTATTAACTATCAACTGTTACTCACTGAAAAACAGTTGATAGTTAATAGTTGACAGTTGATAGTTTCAATCTTTTTTCAATTCAATTTGTTTGCGCTTATTCGATATTGCCTTAAATTTTTACAATCGCGGCAACGTAAAGCTGAAACGAGAGCCTTGCCCCGGTTCGCTTTCGACGGCAACCGCGCCGCCGTGCTGTTCGACGACTTCTTTGACGAACGACAAGCCCAAACCCGTTGAAGTCTCGTTTTTGTCCTGTCCGTCGCGCGGCACGCGGTAGAATTTTTCCCAAACTTTTTCGAGCGAATCCGAAGGCACGCCGTAGCCGCGATCTTCGACAATCACGCGCACGGCGTCCGATTCGAGAATCGAGGAAACCGTGATGGTTGTGCGTTCGGGGCTGTATTTGATGGCGTTATCAACGAGATGCGTGACGACTTTGGTGATTAAGCCTTTGTCGCCTGCAACGGGCGGGAGATGCGAGTTTGCCTGTTCGACCAGCCGGATGCGCTTTGCTTTTGCCAGCGGCTGAATTCCCGAAACGGCTTCGTGAACGATGTTGTCGAGCCGGATCGGAATTTTAACCACGTCGCGTTTGTCGGATTGTTCGAGCTTTGAGACCGCAAGAAACGTCGAAAGCATTCGGGAAAGCCGCTGCGATTCGGTCGAGATTATTTTTAAAAACTCGCGCGATTCTTCCGGAATGGCTTCGTCAATCATCAGTAATTCGGCGAAACCGTTGATTGATGTAATCGGCGTGCGAAGCTCGTGCGACATCAAGCTGACCATATCGCTGCGCAATTTTTCATTTTCCTTTTGCGCCGTGATGTCGCGCACAGTGACCATAAAACAGAGCGGTTTGGTGATGAGCGAAGTGTCGTGAATTGATTGCCCGTCGGGTTCGTCTTTGATAAGAGAGATTTGCAAATCGAAAGTTTTGCTGCGCTCGACGAACTGTAATTCGTGTTGATATTTTTCGCCCGTCTGCAAAACGCGGCGGACGGCAATGCGCGGATCGTCGAAAACTCCGCCTTGAAAACGTTCCAAGAGTCCGAAAAGGTCGAGTTGGCGGGCGCGGTCTTGAGTGACTTGGGCGGCGCGCAGCATCGGGCGATTGACGTAAGCGAGCGTTCCGTCGAGATACGAAACCGCGTAGCCGTCATCCATTTGCGAAAAAGCCAGCGAGCCGAAACGCTGTTCGGCGAGCAAACCGCTCACCAGGCGAAACGCTTCGAGCCGGTGTTCGGCGGATTCGACCGAAAAAAACGAAAAGAAATTGCTGCGCCAGTTTTTATCGCGCGTTTGCTGGCGTTGAAAATTGCGCGCCAATTGATCGGCGAAAGCGGTTAAAACGTTTGTGTCAGCGGCTTCAAAACCTTCGCGGAAACGCGCGAGCATCGCGCCGGTCGTTATCTCTTCGTGAAGGAGCGGAACGGCGACAAGCGAATTTGAATCTTTGTTTTTTCTGACGGCAGGCGCCTGCGCTTCGACAGCTTCCTGGCATAGCTCCATTCCTTCACGCCACACCGCTTGTCTTTCGTTGATTCGTTCGGCTCCGTGATTTCCGCCGCGCGTGCGTCCGACGGGCTGCAATTTGCCGGAGCGGTCGAATTGAAAAATTATCACTTCTTCGACCGGCAAGACCGCCAGCAAAACCTGTAGAGCGCTTTGCAGTCTGGCATCGGCTTTTTTGCCTTCGAGAACGTGGTTTGCCAGCGCCAGCCGCTGCACTCCGAATGAGAGTTGTTTTTCAACGCGCCAGATTTTTCCGACCTGCACAAACCCGAACGCCAGCAGAGCCGCGCAAACCGCAGAAACAGCTAAAACATCCGTGCTTGCTAAATGAGCCGCCGAAGCGCCGCCGATTAGCGAGACGAAAATTATCCCGCCGAAATACGGCAAAATTTTACGTGCGCCGAATTGTTCGGTTAAATATCCGGTGATCGCCGAAATGCCCAGCAAAACGGTGAAAGCGAGAATCGGATTCGGATGCGACAGATTTCTGACTTCATCAAACGGCAGGAAAAATAACAATGCTTCAAGCGGCAGCGTGACTTCGAGCAGCCACGCAATGAAAGCCAAAAATCCGGCTCCCGCCGATAAACCGAAAGTTATCGGTAAAACGCCGCTCATCCATGAACGGGTGTTTGTATTTTTCTGTCGCGGCGATTCTGTGACGGCTCTTTCAGGTAAAACCTTTGGCGGCGGAGCAGTCGAAAGCTCGGCGACGTTTGATTGAACACGATACATATAAAATAGCGGAAATCGAAGAAAATTATTGAAACAAAATTTGTGAGACTTTCAAATCTGTGGGAGCAACGTAAGGCAAGATTGTGAAATCCTGCTTTAAAATTTATAAACGATGTTAGGCACTAAAATCAAGTTTTATGAGAAAAAGTCTGGAGAGTCCAATGAGTCTGGAGAGTCGAGAGTCAACTAGAATTTTATTTTGATTTAGATTCCTTTGACTCTCCAGACCCTCAACTCTCCAGACTCTCAACTAACATTTGCCAAAAACGAAATTTTCTTGAACAATCAAAAGCAGAATGTACCAGACAATTACACCCAGAGAGCTGGAAGAAAGAATCCGGCGCGGCGAGAAATTCAGATTGATTGACGTGCGCGAGCCGCTCGAACACGAAATGGCGCGGATTGAAGCGGCGGAGTTGTTGCCGATGAGCCGTGCCGGCGATTGGGTAGGCGAGCTTAAACCCGAAGAAGAAATCGTTTTCTTTTGTCACCACGGCGGGCGCAGCGCGCAGGTCTGTGAATATTTATCGCGGCAGGGATTTGAAAATTTATACAATCTCGCCGGCGGCATTGATTTATACTCGGTGGAAGTTGATAAAAACATACCGCGATATTAAGTTCAAGGTTCAAAGTTCAAGGTTCAAAGTCAAAGATTTGCGAACCTTGAACTTTGAACCTTGAACCTTGAACCTAGTAATGGAATTGATTGAGAATTTGAAAGATTGGCGCGGGCGTTTTGGGCGTTGGCGTGGGCGCGGCGGCGATGATTTGAGCGGTTACCCGTTTGTCGAAAACCGCCGGTCGCCTTTTACGTCGCTGCGGCGGGCGCACCCGATGATTCATCTGGCTTTTATTTCCTCAGCCGGAGCTTATATTGACGGCACCGAGCCGTTTGACGTGAATGCGGCGGACGGCGATCTGAATTTCCGCGAAATTCCGATTGAAGTCACGGGCGAAGATTTGCAGTTTGCAGCGCGCGGTTATGACACAACCGCCGTCCGCGAAGATTTAAACTCGCAAATTCCGATTCAAAGATTGCTTGAATATCAGGCAAATGCGGTTATCGGTCAGCTCAATTCGGTTTGGTGGAGCTTTTCAGGCTGGATTCCGAACGCCGGGCGAATGACGGAAACAATGATTCCCAAAATCGTTGAGCGCCTTCATCGTTACGAAGTGCAGGTCGCGCTGATCGTTCCGGCTTCGAGGCTATGTCATCAATCGTGTGCTTTGGTTGCGCGCGCTATCGAAGCGAGCGGAATCTCGACGATGATGCTGGCAGTCGAGCGTGAGGTGATTGATAAAGTTCACCCGCCGCGCTGCTGCTTTTACGACGGCGAATACGGTCAGGTTTCCGGCAAACCTAATTGGAGCGAGCATCAGCGTCGCATTATGGACGAATCGTTAAGGATGATTGAATCTTTCGACCAGCCAACGGTCAGAAAACTCGTCGTTGATCTCGAAACCGAAGTAGAGCAAATGCGCGGCGAGAGGTAAATTAAGAATTAAGAATGGAGAAGTGGGAA
>DASVTY010000159.1:0-2187 GCA_036387315.1 Pyrinomonadaceae bacterium | reverse complement strand
ATTCAGTTCAAATCTTTCATCCAGATAACGCATCATTTCGATTTGTTTATCGGTTTGTCTTCCGATGCTGACTCCGCCGTGATAAATCAAACGAATTTTATCCAATTTTGTCTCTGAAGGTTTTAAATCTACAAAATCAGTTGCATTGGTTATAATTTCAAATTTCTTACCGAAATTCTGCTGATAAGTTTCGGCAATTGTTTGGCAAACAGTTGTTGCAATATCAGCGCGTGATATGTAATTAACGCAAATATACTCATTCAGAGGCTTTTGCAGAAGCCGCCAGCGCAGGCTTTCTTCAAATTCGAGCGGCGAGTATTCGTGCGCGTCAAAAAGCAATTTAGTCTGATTCCGCTTTAATTTAACTGCTAAAGGCAAAGTTTCAACATCATTGGCGACAATTAAATCAAAAGTATTATTTTTTAGCTTTTCAAAAACCTCCGTTTTCTCCGCATTCCAGTAAATCCGTTCATAATCACGCGCGAAAATTCGCGCCGCCCGTCTGATTTTTCTGAAAACGGACGCGCTTGGCGGCAGATTGTACTGTAGGTGACTTATGCCTTCAACGCCTGATGGCGTGAGTCCGACCGTCGTAATTTGATAATCGTCTTTCAGCCAATTGATTTGGCGCAAAGCGCGTGGGTCTTTATGCAGCTCGGTCAGGCAAATTATCAGCGTCGCGGGCTTTTTATCGGTATTTGCGGTCATTCGGATTCAAACGGCGTTGTTAATCCGCCTCTCTTTGCTGATAATATTCTGGCAATAATTGTCTCGGATATTTAAGCAGATGGCGAATTCAACAAAGATTTTAACCGTAATCGGGGCGCGTCCTCAATTCGTCAAAGCATCTGTCATAAGCCGCGAGCTGCAAAAAACGCCCGGACTTAACGAAATAATCGTTCACACCGGACAGCATTTTGCCGCCAATATGTCGGATGTTTTCTTTGAAGAGTTGGGAATTCCCGAACCGAATTATCATCTCGGCATCAGCAGCCTCTCGCACGGAGCGATGACCGGGCGAATGCTCGAAGCGATTGAAAACGTGATTCAAACTGAAAATCCCGAATTTATTCTGGTTTACGGCGACACAAATTCGACTTTAGCAGGCGCGCTCGCCGCCAAAAAACTGCATAAACAAGTGATTCACATTGAAGCCGGGCTTCGCTCGTTTGATATGAGAATGCCGGAAGAAATCAACCGCATTTTAACCGACCGAATTTCGGATTTGCTTTTTTGCCCAACTGAAACGGCGGTTAAAAATCTGCACGCCGAAGGTTTTCAAAATTTTCCCTGCCAAATTTTTAATTCCGGCGACGTTATGTTCGACGCGGTTTTATATTTCCGCGAGCGGTCGTATTTGTCGGCGGAAACCGAAAAACAATTGCCCCGACCGCTCGCAGATTTTGTTTTGTGTACAATTCATCGAGCCGAAAACACCGACGACGCCTCGCGTCTGAAAAACATTTTTGCCGCTCTGGAAGAAATTCACCGGCAAATTCCCGTCGTTTTATTGATTCATCCGCGCACCAAAAAACAGCTTGCCGAGCAAAATATCGAACCGAAAGTTTTATTAATCGAGCCGGTCGGGTATTTGGAGATGCTTCGTCTTTTGGAACGCTGCCGAATAATTTTAACCGACAGCGGCGGTTTGCAAAAGGAAGCCTTTTTTCTGCAAAAACCCTGCTTGACCTTGCGCGATACGACAGAATGGACGGAACTCGTCGAACACGGCGTTAATTTTTTAGTCGGCGCTGAACGAGAGAAGATTGTCCAGACTTTTCATAAAACACTCACCAAAACATTCGATTTCAACGCCGATTTTTACGGTGATGGAAAAGCCGGAGAGAAAATTGTCTCGGCAATCTTGCAGCAGCTTTAATTAACGCTTTCGATCAGCCGTAAAAATCGTTCGCGGTTTCTTTCAGCCGACAATTCATAAGCGTGTTCGGCGGATCGCGCTTTAAAATGGTCTATTTTTTCAGTCGTTAATGTTTTAATCGCTGCCCCCATACTTTCCGCACTGAAATCCTGAGCAACAACACCGAGATCAAATTCTTTCACTATTCTTACCATTTCCGGCGACGGCGCAATACAGATTGCCAATCTTCCCTGTATAAACTCGAATAACTTATTCGGCAATGCATATTTGTTATTAAAGTTTGTCGGCGCCAATGAATAAATTCCCAC
>DASVTY010000158.1:0-4882 GCA_036387315.1 Pyrinomonadaceae bacterium | reverse complement strand
GTGGGAATTTATTCATTGGCGCCGACAAACTTTAATAACAAATATGCATTGCCGAATAAGTTATTCGAGTTTATACAGGGAAGATTGGCAATCTGTATTGCGCCGTCGCCGGAAATGGTAAGAATAGTGAAAGAATTTGATTTAGGTATTGTTGCTGATGATTTTACGCCGCAAGCAATTGCGGCGGCGATAAAAAGTTTGACAACGGAAAAAATAACTCGTTTTAAAGCGCAATCCGATAAATCTGCACGCGAATTATCTGCGGAAAATAATCGCGAAAAATTTCTCAGGCTCGTTTCAAATCAGTGAATCAGAGCAGATGTGTTAAATTTTTGTTTTTAGAATATGTGTGGAATCGCAGGTATCGTCAGCCGAAAAGGACAATTAGAACAAGCCCAGCTCAAACGAATGACCGATGCAATCGCGCATCGCGGACCCGATGGCGAAGGCGCCTGGATTAACTTTTCGGGAAATGCGGCTCTCGGACATCGCCGTCTGGCGATTATTGATTTGAGTGAAAGCGGACGCCAGCCGATGTTTTACGCCAATGGGCGTTTTTCCATCACATTTAACGGTGAAATTTATAATTATCTCGAACTGCGCGACGATTTGGAAAAACGCGGATTTAAATTTAAATCAACTTCCGACACCGAAGTATTGCTCGCGCTTTTTGCGGAAAAGGGCGAAAAATGTCTTGCAGAACTCGACGGAATGTTTGCCTTTGCGATTTGGGACGAGCAGGAACAAAGTTTATTTGCGGCGCGCGACCGTTTTGGCGAAAAGCCTTTTTATTACGCGATTTATGACAACACGTTTTATTTCGCTTCGGAAATGAAAGCGCTCTGGGCGGCAGGCGTTCCTCGCGCGGTCAGCAATCGGATGCTGTACAACTATCTGACTGCGGGAAATATGTATAACCCGCACGATCTGTCTCAAACGTTTTACGAGGGAATTTTTAAGTTAAAAGCAGCGCACTACTTTTTTATTTCGCCGCAGGAATTAAAAATCGAACAAACTTGTTATTGGAATCTCGATTACAAAACAGTCAAGCAAAACATTTCCGACGATGAGGCAGCCGAAGAGTTTCGATTTTTATTCAATGAATCCGTCAAAAGACGCCTCCGTTCGGATGTTCCCGTCGGGAGCAGTCTGTCGGGCGGTTTGGACAGCTCGCTGGTGGTTTGCACGATTGATCGTTTGAATGCGGAAAAGCCGGTCAGGCAGGCGACATTTTCGGCTCGTTTTCCCGGTTTTGCCAAAGACGAAGGCAAATATATGCAAGCCGTGATTGAGCGCACAAACGCCGAATCGCATTTTGTTTATCCTGACGACTTCGGTCTGGTCGAAAATCTGGAAAAACTTTTTCATCATCAGGAAGAGCCTTTCGGCTCGGCGAGCATTTATGCGCAGTTTTGCGTGATGCAGTTGGCAAAGGAAAACAATGTCACGGTTTTGCTTGACGGGCAGGGAGCAGATGAATTGCTGGCAGGTTATCATCCTTATTTTGAAGACTATTTCCGCGATTTAGCCGTGCGCGATAAAAAAACTTGGCGGCAAGAGCAACAGGCTTTTTACGACACTTACGGGGCTAAAATAAATGGCGACGGTTTTAATTTGAAGGAAACCGTCAGAAGATTTCTGCCCGCCGTCCTCAAAGACAAAGCGCGCTCCGTTCGGCATCGTTTGCAGAAAACAAACGGCTCCGGTTTTCTCGATTCCGGCTTTCAGCAAGAGTTTTCGGATTTTTCTTTCTCTTTTCCGCCACGCCCGGACAATCTGCCGGAGTCTTTGTACCGCAGCACAACAGGTGGCTCGCTCGAAGAATTGCTTCGTTACGCCGACCGCAATTCAATGGCGCATTCGCGCGAAGTACGACTGCCGTTTTTATATCATCGCCTTGCCGAATTTTTATTTTCGCTTCCGTCAAATTTTAAAATCCGCAACGCCACGACTAAATATATTATGCGCGAAGCGTTTAAAGACATTTTGCCCGCAGAAATCGTTAATCGAACCGACAAAATCGGTTACGAGCCGCCGCAAAAATCCTGGCTGGCGAATCCGCGAATTGTGCAAATGGTTGATGAAGCTGCAAGTTTGCTGAGCGAAGCAAGTATTTTAAATAAAGATGCACAACGCTTTATCAGCAGACGCGAAGCGAAAACTTCGATTTTCAATTCTTACAACTGGAAAATGCTGATGGCGGCAAATTTATTCAAGCGATAAGATTGCACGCGCGAGATTTTCGGCTTGTTTTTCCCGCGTATAGTTTTTTATTTTTTCCGGTTTGCCCGCAAAGGCGAGCTTTCCGGTTGTTTTCCATTCTTCAAACCAATCGTTTAAAACTTTCGCAAATTCTGCGGGCGTGTCGGCAAATTTGCCAGCGCCGGTATCTTTAATTGTCTCTTCAATTACATCCAGGTCGTTAGGCGCGATCAGAATGTTTCGCCCGGCGCCGAGATATTCGTAGATTTTGCCCGAAGCGACGCCGCGATGACCGCGCCAGCCCGCGTAAAACAATACGTGTGATTCGAGCATTTGCCGTATCGCCTGTTCGCGCGGGATTCGCTCTGTAACTTTTGTGCATTCGCGCGGCAGCGCGTTTTCAATCAGCTTCTGCACTTCGACAAATTCAGCGGTGCCGACGAAATTTAACTCCATTTCTTTTAAATTTTTATCTGCCAGAAATGCTTTCAAACCTTCGAGCATCACCGATAAATCTTGATTCGGTTTTAAGGTTCCGATCACGGAAAAAACAAATTTGTCTAGGGGCGGTTTGTAAAGTTTGCGCGCGTCAGCAAACAATTCTGTTTCAAAACCGTTTCTGACGACCAGAGTTTTCGCGTGTGGCGCAAGACGTTTAATTTCACCAATTAGAGGCTGGCTGACGGAAGTGATCAGCCGCGCAGAGGCAAGCCATTTGCGTAGATAGATTTCGTAAAAAACGTTTTGCAAACGGTTTGCAGGCTCAGGGCGGTAATTTTCGGCTAGTAAATTGTTGTCCCATAAATCACGAAAATCAGCGATAAAAGGCTTATTAAATTTTTGCGAAAGCCTATGCCCCAACTTGATGGTATTCATCGGAAATCCGGTCGCGAAAATGTAATCAACCGGATTGCGGCTTAAATAATCAGCTAAATAATCGTAAAAACAAGCAAAAGCGTTGGATTTGGGATTAACTGTTCCGGCAAAATAAAGCGCCGTGTATAAAAGCAGTTTTCCGGCGCCGGATTTCAAAAACGGGCGATGATAAAATTTTTTGAGCTGCGCCCGAAAGGGCAATTGAATCAGCGTGTAGTTTTCAAATTCGGTGACAACAGGCGGCTTTAAGTTTTCGCTTTCGTAACCCGGAATCGAGTTTTCATCGCCGTTCCAATGTCTGGTAACGACTATCGGATGCAGACCGTGTCGGCGAAAATTATCGGCAAAAGATTGCGCGCGATTTGCCGCAACGATGTTGCACGGCGGGAAAAAATACGAAGCAATTAAAATCTTTTTCATCGCCGCTTTTAACGAAAGTCTATCTTACAACATTGAAAAATTCAGACAATCAAGGCTTTTATTTTATACACAAAACCGATTTAAAACAGCGCGGAAAACTGCTTTTATTTGATTTTAATAAGCATTCTTGAAACCATTAAGACAGAATGCGAAAATTGAATCGGAGTTTCAAATTTATGGATTATCAGAATTTTCTAAACTCTTTCTTCGAGAGTTTTAAATTGGATTTGAAGGCGACGGAGAAACAAACTTCAGAGGGTGTTTTATTTGATATAACCGGCGAGGACGCCCGGCTCCTGCTCAGCGAAAACGGGGAGCTGCTCGATGCGCTCGAACATATTTTGTTTCAGGTTTACGGGCGCGCTTTGCCGCGCGAGCAGCGTTTTATTTGCGACGCCGACGGTTACCGGCAAACGCGGCGCGCCGAATTGCAGGCAATGGCGCGGTTTGCCGCCGACAGCGTTCGCAAAAACGGCAGACCGTTTACTTTCGGTGTTTTAAATTCGAGCGAGCGCCGGGCGATTCATATGTGTTTGGCTGAAGAAGAAGACTTGCAAACTGAATCAATCGGCGACGGTAAAAATCGGCGTTTGCAGATTCGTCCCAAAGATTAAACTTCACGTTAAAGTGTTGTGGATACAATTGTTGCGATTTCAACACCGCTCGGAAGAAGTGGTATAGGCGTTGTTCGGCTTAGCGGCGTAAATGCGCTCAAAATCGGTCAGAAACTCGTTTCCGATGAGCGTTTTTCACCCGCGCCGCGCCGCGCAATCCTGCGGAAAATTTACGAGCCATTAAACCAGGACGTTTTGGATGAAGCAGTTTTGACTTTTTACAAATCGCCCCTTTCGTTTACCGGTGAAGATGTTCTGGAGATAAGCTGCCATGGTTCGCCGGTTTTGTTGCGAAAAATTGTTGACGCGGCATTGCATTTCGACGCCCGGCTCGCCGAACCCGGCGAGTTTACATTACGCGCTGTGGCTAATGGAAAGCTGAACCTAAGTCAGGCAGAAGCCGTCCGCGATTTAATTGACGCTCAAACCGTTTCCGCAGTCCGGCAAGCCGCCAGACAGCTCGGCGGTGAGCTTTCCAATCAGCTTCAACCGCTTAAAGACGATTTGCTGAATATTATTGTCGTTCTTGAATCGGCGCTTGAATTTGTCGAAGACGATTTGCCGGATTTTGCCATTGAGAACATCAAAAGCAAGCTCTTTGAAATAAACAAATCAATTGCCGCGATGGCTGAAACGTTTCGCGCCGGAAGGCTTTTGCGCGAAGGTTTGAAAGTCGCTTTGGTTGGACGCCCAAATGTTGGTAAATCAAGCCTTTTTAACAGCTTAATCGGTCAAGATCGCGCCATCGTGACTGAAATTCCGGGAACGAC
>DASVTY010000157.1:0-21582 GCA_036387315.1 Pyrinomonadaceae bacterium | reverse complement strand
TTTGATTAGTTGGGATTGCAACGTGATTACATCCGGCACAATCGCGCGCCGAGAAGTCGTCGTCGCAGCCGGTTTGTTCGACGAATCGCCGATTTTTCGGCGCGGGCAGGATTTTGAAATGTGGTTTCGGCTGGCAAAACGCGGCGCAAAGCTCGGTTATCAACAACGGGTTTTGTTGAAATACCGCGTCCGCTCCGGCAGTTTGACGGGAAATCACGTTCAGCAAGCCGAGAGAAACGTAACGGCGCTCGAAGGAATTAAGGCGAAATTTGAGTTTACTGAATCCGAAAAAACGGCTTGGGAGCGCCAAATGAAAATCGCTTCGGCGATGTTTAATGTCGAAAAAGGGAAGTCTCAAATCATAAACGGCGATTTTGCGGCTGCACGCCAGAGTTTCGCTGCGGCAAATCGCTTTTACCGCAAACCGAAACTGTTTTTCGTCGGTTTGATGTTAAAATTTGCGCCCAATTTATTGCGGCGATTTTTCGCCGGTCGCGCCGAACATTTGGCGCGTAATCAGGCAAATGTTTTTTAACTTTTTCCCTCCGATAACAAACTATGAAACACTCGATTGTTCTGGAAAATGAAGCCTCCGCCGTTTTTGATCGGCAAGCCGATGCGAAAACTGCTGAAGCTCTGATTTCCGCGCCCAAATACGCCGATTTGATTTACGATGTCGGAATGCACAAAGGCGAAGATACGGCTTATTACCTTAAAAAAGGTTTTCGCGTCATCGGTTTTGAAGCCAATCCCGAAAACGCCGCTCATTGCCGCCGCCGCTTTTCCGAAGCAATCGCGCAGGAACAATTGACGATTATCGAGGGCGCGATTATCGAGACGGGTTTCTCCGCCGGGGAAACGAAAAAGGTTAAATTTTTTCGCAACGTTGATCATTCGCCGTGGGGCAGTGCCTGCGAAGATTGGGCGCAGCGCAACGAGGTGATGGGAACGAGCAATGAAATTATCGAAGTTGCGGCGACGGATTTCAAAAGCTGTCTTGAAAAATACGGAGTGCCCTATTATTTGAAAGCCGATATTGTCGGCTCGGAAACGATTTGTCTGCGCGCTCTGCTCGCATTTGAAAATAAACCGGATTTTATCTCTATTCGCAGCGAAAAATTCGTTTTCAGTAAGCTCGAAAAAGAGTTCGTTCTTTTAGAAAAACTCGGCTACGATTCGTTTCAAGCCGTTCAGCAGGACGTTTCGCAAATGCGCGCGCCCGCAAATTCAAAAGAAGGCGCAAACGTCCGGCACGATTTTGACGAAGGCGCTTCCGGCATTTTCGGCAAAGATTTACCGGGCAAAAGCTGGAAATCGAAAGAACAAATTTTGAAAGATTATCGCCGGATTTTCGCCGTTTACTGGCTGTTTGGAGATTATTCGTTTTTGCGCCAATCCGAGAGCGGCAAACAATTTATCTCGCGTCTCGAAAGAATCTTTCGCCGCCCGTTGCCCGGCTGGTACGACACGCACGCCAAACATTCGTCGTTTAAAGTATTAAGCGCGTTATTTTACGCATCCTCCGTTTTCCACTTATAAATTCCAAATCAATGTCGGAATTAAAACCGCTCAAATTAGAAGTCGTCATAGCGACTTACAATCGCGCCGAACTGCTTCGCCGGACTTTGCAAAGTTTAGCAGCGGCGCGGCGAGCCGCTTCGCTTTCGGTCGTCGTGACCGTCGCCGACAACAATTCGACCGATAACACGCGCCCAGTCACTGAGGAATTTGCCCCGCTCTTCGGCGATATTAAGCTCGATTACATTTTTGAAAAACGACAGGGCAAACAGTTTGCGCTCAATACGGCGCTGGCAAAATCCGACGCCGATTTAATCGCAATGATTGACGACGACGAAGAAGTTGCCGAGGATTGGTTTATCGAGTTAGCGCGTCTTTTCGGCTCGCGCTGGGATGAACTCGATTTTGCGAGCGGGAAAATGCTGCCGCGCTGGGAAAGCGAGCCTGCTCCGGCGTGGGCTTCGCCGCAATGGGCTGGCATCGGCTGGCGAGAATTCGGCGACGAAGAATGGACGCACACCGCCGAAACGCCGATTGCCTGCGGCGGACATGCGATTTACAAATTATCGCTTTTTCACGAACTCGGTTTTTATCACGAAGCAGTCGGTCCGCAGGGGAAAAATTTAATGGGCTGCGAAGACGATGTGATTTACGACAAGCTCATCAGCGCCGGAAAACGCGGTGTTTATTGTCCGAAACTTGTTGTCTGGCATTTTGTCCCCGATTATCGTTTGACGCGCAATTATCTGCGCCAATGGTCTTACGGCAACGGTGCTTCGCAAAATTTGGTTGATATTCATTACAAACCTTTTGACGGAAAACGCTTTTGGGGCGTGCCGCGCTATCTTTACCGCCAGGCGGCGGCGAGCTTGAGAAAAAGTTTTTCGGCGCGTCTACAAGGGAAATCCGAAGACGCTTTTGCGGCGGAACGCGAATTCTGGGTTTTCTGGGGATTTTTTTACAGCCGCAACGTTCAAAACTCCAAACTGGAATCAGCGTTTAAAATTTTAAACGCGAAAATTCTCCAGCCCGTAAATCGTTAATTTCGATGACCGCACACGAGGAAAAAACGACTTCTTCGCTGACCGCTCAGGCGGCGTGGATTATGATTGCCAAAGTGACGAGCTTTGCTCTGGCGATTGCGGTTCCGCTTTTGCTCGCGCGCCGACTCAATCAAACCGAATTCGGTCTTTACAAGCAAGTCTTTCTCATCATCGCAACCGCTAACGCGCTTTTGCCGTTCGGTTTCGGAATGAGCGCGTATTATTTTCTTCCGCGCGAAACCGAAAAACGCGGAGCGGTTGTTCTCAACATTTTGATTTTTAACACAATCGTCGGATTAGCCGCCGCGAGCGTTTTGTTTTTCTTTCCAAACAGCCTTGTCTGGTTGTTCGGAGACGCTTTGATGGCGAATTTTGCGCCCGTGCTCGGTCTGGCAATATGTCTCTGGATTTTTTCGGCTTTTCTGGAAACGCTCGTCATCGCCAATAACGAAGCTCGTCTGGCGATGGTTTTTATCGTTTTTTCGCAAGCCTCGAAAGCCGTTTTCTTTCTGGCGGCGGCGATTTTATTCGGAACGGTTTCGTCTCTGATTTGGGCTGCCGTCGCGCAAGCCTCTCTGCAAACCGTGATTCTTTTCGTTTATGCGAAACGGCGTTTCCCGGAGCTTTTGCGCGTTTTCGATTTCGGTTTGCTCAAACGTCAATTCGCCTACACTTTGCCTTTCGGGCTTTCCGGCTGGCTCAACACCGGACAAACCGACGCGCATAATTATTTCGTTTCGCGTCGTTTTACGCCCGCCGATTTTGCGGTTTATTCGGTCGGCGGTTTTGAATTGCCGCTCGTCGGAATTCTTGCCGAATCAATTTCGTCGGTTTTGATTCCGCTGATGAGCCGTCTTTCGGCGTCGGAAGACAAACGCGAAATTGTTGAAACCTCGGCTCGCGTTACGCGCAAGCTGGCGCTCATTTATTTTCCGCTTTACGCTTTTTTGTTCATCACCGCCGACGCCTTTATCACGACGCTTTTCACCGCGAATTATCAGTCGAGCGTCCCGATTTTTCGGCTTAACTTAACGCTTTTACCGTTTGCCGTTTTGGTGCTTGACCCGATCACGCGCGCTTACAAAGAAATCGGCTATTTTCTGTTGCGTTTGCGGCTCGCTCTGTTCGCGTTGATGATGCCCGCGTTGTGGTATGCGACGACAAATTTCGGGCTTTTGGAAACGAGCGCGGTCGTCATCGCGTTTGCTTTGACCGAACGCGCCTTGTCAACCTTTAAAATCGCGCGCACAATTGATTTTCAAACAAAGGATTTCAATTTGCTCGGCGGCGCGCTCAGAACAGCTTTCGCAACTGTTCTGTCAGCCGCCGCGCTGTTCGCTTTTTATTATTTGACGAATGAAAATTTGAAAACGCTTTTCTCCGGCGCAGCCGAGACGGTTTTTCATAATCAAAAATTGTCCGATTTCTTGGGCGGCGCAATGTTTCTGGCAATTTGCGGCGCGGTGTTTGCGGCAATTTATCTGGTTTTGATCAATCTTTTCGGCGCAATCGAACCGGAAGACAAACAAAAGCTCACTAATCTGCTTCCAAAATTTTTTCGCTTTCGTAAACCGGAAGCGGATTTGAGATTTGAAATATGAGTACACAGTTTCGGCACGCGAAGGCAGAAACACGACCGTAAGGGAGTGTGGATTATGCCGGCACACTCCCTTACGGTCGTGTTTCTGCCTTGAACTGCGTAACTTCGAAGAAATTTAAAACAAGATGTGCGGAATTGTCGGATTTATCAATAAAAATCGAGAAGCGAAAGCGGGACGCGCGTCGCTTCTCGAAAAAATGTGCCGCCAAATCGTACATCGCGGTCCCGACGAGCAAGGCGTTTTTCTCGACGAGCGCGCCGCGCTCGGAATGCGCCGTCTTTCGATTATTGATTTAAAAACAGGGCAGCAACCGATTTTCGACTGCACGCAGAATCTGGCGATTGTTTTTAACGGCGAGATTTATAATTTTCAGGAATTAAAAAAAGACCTCGAAACGCGCGGGCATTATTTTAAAACCAATTCCGACACCGAAACCATCGTTCATCTTTACGAAGAATTCGGCTCAAAATGCGTCGAACATCTACGCGGAATGTTCGCAGTTGCGATTTGGGATAAACGCGCGGAAAAACTGTTCCTCGCCCGCGACCGCGCAGGCAAAAAGCCGCTTTTTTATACAAGAACGAAAAACGGCGATTTCGTTTTCGGTTCGGAACTAAAAACTTTGCTCGAACACGCTGAAATCGAACGCAAAATTTCGCTTCCGGCGCTCGACGCTTTTTTGACTTTCGGTTATGTGCCGGAAGAATTCTGCATTTTCGAGAACGTCGAAAAATTGCCGCCCGCGCATTTTCTTGAATTTCACAAAGGCGAAATCCGAATCGAAAAATACTGGGATTTTCCGCTCGCTGCCGAAAAACTGCGAGCGAGCGAAAGCGAGATTGTCGCCGAATTACAAAATCTGCTCGCTGAATCGGTGAAAATTCGTCTTATTTCCGAAGTTCCGCTGGGCGCGTTTCTGTCGGGCGGCGTTGATTCTTCGGCTGTCGTTGGTTTGATGTCGCGTTTTTCCGAAAAGCCGGTCAAAACGTTTTCCATCGGTTTTGAAGAAGACAGCTACGATGAACTGAAATTTGCGCGCGTCGCCGCCAAACATTTCAACACCGAGCATCACGAATTTGTCGTCACGCCAGCGATTGTCGAAGAAATTGACGATCTCGTCTGGCATCTTGACGAACCTTTTGCGGATATTTCGGCGCTGCCGACTTTTGCGGTCGCAAAAATGGCGCGTGAATTTGTCACAGTCGCTTTGAGCGGCGATGGCGGGGACGAATTGTTTGCGGGTTACTCCAGATACCTCAAACATTTTAAATCCGCCGGACAGCTCCCCGGATTTATCCGCAAAAATCTGCTGTCAAGAGTCGCCGCCAATTTGCCGCACGGAGCGCGCGGGAGAAATTATCTGCATAATGCCGCGCTCGATTCAATCGAAAAATATATTGATTCCGTTTCGCATTTCGGCTCATTGAACCGCAAACAGCTTTATTCGGCTGATTTCCGCCAAAAACTAAATGGCGCGTTCGGCGCGGGCGAAGCAGCTTTTCAAAGAATCGCGGGGGAATTTCCCGCCGATTCGCTCGAACAGCTTTTGTATCTCGACAGCAAAACTTATCTTCCAGCCGACATTTTGACTAAAGTTGACCGGATGACGATGGCGGCTTCGCTCGAAGCCCGCTCGCCCTTGCTCGATCATAAATTGATTGAATTTGTCGCGCAGATTCCGGCTGATTTGAAATTGCGCGGCGGCGAGACGAAATATATTTTTAAACAGGCATTGCGCGGCATTGTGCCGGATGAAATTTTATACCGCGAGAAACAAGGTTTCGGCGTTCCGGTTGACGTTTGGATCAACGAAAAGCTGCGTCCGCGAATCAGAGAAACTTTGCTCGAAGGTCGAACCGCCGAGCGCGGATTTTTCGATTTAAAATACGTTGAGCTTTTATTACAGGAACACGCCAGCGGGCGGCGCGACCACGCCTGGCGTTTGTGGCAGCTTTTTGTTTTCGAGCTTTGGCAGCGCAGATTTGTTGATGGAAAATAACGAAACAGAATTTCGGGTGATTTTGCTCACGCACGGAGGCGCGGAGGCGGTTTTGCTTCGTCTGGCGCAGCTTGATAATGCGCAGGTCGCCGGAGTTTTCGTCGAAGAAAAGCGAGCGCCGCAGCGTTCGTTTAAAGAAAAATTCCGGCGGAGTTTAAAATACGACGGTTTTTGGGCGACAATCGGAAAAACGATTCGCCAAACCCCGGTTGAAAATTCGGTTGAAGACTTAACCGCAGAAATGGCGCGAAATCTCGATTTTCCGGTTCATTTCGTCAGCGATTTTCACGATGCGGAAGCAATCGAATTGATGCGGGCGGCGCGGGCTGATTTGGGCGTGATTTACGGAACGAATATTATCAAAGAATCGGTTTTCTCACTGCCCCGTCTCGGTTCGATCAATCTGCATCAAGGCTTAGCGCCGTTTTATCGCGGCAGTGCGCCGGTTTTTTGGGAGCTTTACAACGATGAGCGGGAAGTCGGAATCACGGTTCACCGCGTTGCGGCGAAAGTTGACGCGGGCGAAATTGTTTTGCAGGAAACCATTCCGCTTCGTTACGATTTCGAGCGGTTTGATTTGAATTTTGAAAGTTTTATCGAAGATTTCCGCGCCGGAATCAAAGAAAAATGCGCGGCTCTGGTCGCCGAAAGCGTGCAGCAAATTGCAGTTGGCGCGGCGAATTTTCAACCACAGGACATCTCGCTCGGATCACGCTACAAATTGCCGACAAAACGCGAAAAAGACGAGTTGAAACGGCGTTTGCGTGCGCGAAAGAAATTTTTAAACGCAGAGACGCGGAGACGCGGAGAAAATCTGAAAAATATTGTCAGCGGTATTTTATTTTTGTTCTATCTCTGCGCCTTTGCGTCTCTACGTTAAAAACAAACTATGAAAAAGTCAGTTTTAAAATTTATGCAGACGGCTGGCGGTTTTGCGGCGTTTCGCCGTTTGAACCGACGGCGCGTGCTGATTTTGACTTATCATCGTTTCGCGGAAATGGAAATCGAAGGACGGGTTTCCGCCGCACAGTTTTCCGCGCATTTGGAGTTTTTAAAAGCAAATTATCGAGTTTTGCCGCTCGCGGAAATTGTCGAAAATCTGCGCGAAGGAAAATCTCTGCCCGATAATGCAGCCGCAATCACGATTGATGACGGCTACAAAGACGTTTACGATGTTGCCTTTCCGGTTTTAAAACAATTTCAAATTCCGGCGACCGTTTTTGTCATCACCGATTTTCTCGACCGCAAATGCTGGCTTTGGACTGATAAAGCCAGAGTTCTGGCTGCAAACACAAAACTTGAGGAAATTGAATTTGAAAATCGCAAATTTAATTTAAACGGGGCTGTTTCGCGCAAATCCCTCGCGGCAAAAATCAACGAACATCTCAAACGTCTGCCCGACGAAGAAAAAGAAAAGCGGCTTGAAGATTTGCAAAGCGCATTTGCAGTTGATTTAACCGAATTACCCGCACCGGAGTTTTCCGCAATCAATTGGAACGAGGCGAAAGAAATGGACGCAAACGGCGTGACAATCGAATCGCACACGGTTTTGCATCCAATTTTAACGAATATATCGGAAGAGCGTTTGCGATTTGAATTGATTGAATCTAAACGCCGTTTGGGCGAAATTCTGGGACGCGAGGCGAATTTGTTCTGTTATCCAAATGGCGGATTCAACGAACGCGCGAAAAATCTTGTCGCCGAAGCCGGTTACAAAGCTGCCGTGACGACCGAAATCGGCTTTAACGATTCGGACTCCGATTTGTTTGCGCTTAAACGAACCGACGCGCAGCCCGCGATAATTGATTTTGAACAATACGCCAGCGGTTTTGAACTGGCGAAAACGAGCCTCAGAAAATTAAGTCAGTACCGGGAGCGGTAGCGACCGGGTTTCGCATATTTACCCGGTCGCTACCGCTCCCGGTACTGACAAAGACAGTTATGAGCAAACCGATAGAAGCATTTAACGGCTACAACGATTATATCGCTTACGAGTGGAAATATTTTGTCGAAAACCCGGAGCGCGGAAACGCCGCGCTGGCGGCGACTAAGGGCGTTAAAGTCAATCGCGTGCTGGACATCGGCTGCGGCGCGGGACAGGAAATGCTGCCCTTTATCGAGCGCGGCGCGTCCGGCGTCGGAATGGATATAACGCCCGAAGTCGGCAAAGTCGGGCGAAAAATGTACGGCGAAGCCGGGTTCGGAGACCGCGTTTCTTTTTTGCGTTCGAGCGGCAACGATTTGCCTTTTGACGATGACTCGTTCGATGTTTTGATTTGTCGCGGCGCGCTGATGTTTATGGAAAACCGCCGCGCTTTGGCGGAAATGGCGCGCGTTTTAAAACCGGGCGGCGTTTTTCTTTTGAAAGTTCAGGACGCGCCTTATTATTGGTGGAAAATCGGTCACGGTTTAAAAACCGGCAATGTTTTGACTTCGGTTCACGGGGCGCGCGTTCTGTTTGCCGGAAATTGGTACAAACTAACGGGAAAACAACTGTTTAATAAACTAACGGCGGGCGGCGAGATTTATCTCTCGAAAAATGTTTTGAGCCGCGAGCTGAAACGCTTGAATATGCAAATCACAGGCGAAATGCCCGATACGAATCGCCAAACGCCTTCGTTTGTGATTCGTAAATCGTAAATCGAATCATTGCTTTTTCGATTTACGATTTACATTCACTAAATCTGAGTAATTTAACAAAATTCAAATATGCTCTGCCCTGGCTGGCGCGCTACCCGATTTGGCGCGGCGGCGAGTTTTTGCGTCGTTTTTCCGAAGAAAAGCCAAAGCATTTGATTTTCATTGTGGCAAATCATTTTGAGCCTGCCTGGTCGCCAAACGGTTTTTTGAATTTGGATGCGCAGCGTCGCAGGCTTGATGATTGGTATTTAAAAGCTAGAAAAATCGGCGAATCAACACTTGATTCGGACGGGACGAAGTTTCGTCACACGAATTTTTATCCGGCGGAGCAATATGAACGCGGTTTGCTCGAAACGATGGCGGCATTAGAACGCGAAGGTTTAGGCGAAACCGAGATTCATCTGCATCACGGAGTTGAAAAGCCCGACACGGCGGAAAATACCCGAAAGATTTTGACTGAATTTCGAGATTGTCTGGCAGAAGAACATCGGAGTTTGTCGCGTTTTGAAGGCGAGAAAATGCCGCGCTACGCTTTTGTTCACGGCAATTTGGCGCTGGCAAACTCGGCTGGCGGCGCGTTTTGCGGCGTTGACGACGAAATGCGGATTTTGCAGGAAACCGGATGTTACGCCGATTTAACTTTGCCTTCAGCGCCTGACCGCACGCAGGTTGCGAAAATAAATTCGATTTACGAAGCCGCAGGCGATTTTGAACAACCCGCGCCGCATCGAATCGGAAAGGATTTGCGCGTCGGCGAGCAAATTGAGCGTTTGCCGATAATTTTGCCCGGCGCGCTGGTTTTTAATTGGAACAGAAAAATTAAAAAAATCCCCGTGCCGCGGCTTGACGACGGCGCTTTAACGGCGAACCAGCCGCTCGATTTAAAACGATTGAATCGCTTGAAATCGGCGCGAATCGGCGTTTTAAATAAACCGGAATGGGTTTTTATTAAACTTTATTGTCACGGATTTTTCAATCACGATCAGGATTCGTGCATTGGCGAACGCGCCCATAAGTTTTTTAATGAAACAATCGAAAACGGCGAGCGAACCGGCGAATACAAGACGCATTTCGCCACGGCGCGCGAGGCTTTTAACATTATCTCGGCGGCGATTGACGGCAAAACGGGAACGCCCAACGATTTTCGTGATTACCGTTTGAAAGCAATCAGATCAGAAAGCAAGACAGCAGATTTTCAACACAGAGACGCGGAGACGCGGAGAGAAGAAACAATAAAAATATAAATTCTGCGTCTCTGTGTTGAAATTAATAATGGCAACAAATCGGCTCGAAAAACTGAAAAAACTTCGCGGTCGCAGTTTAGACGAAATTCGTCGGCGCGGCGGGCAGGCGCTTTCCGCTTACGGCGAGCAGCTTGGTTTCGGCGCGAAATTGCCTTCGGACGAGGAATTTTCAAAACTGCTCGACCCAGAGCTTTTCGGAACAACGCCGCCGAAATCCGAACAGCTTCTCGAAAGTTTCGGCTCGTGGCGCGGAGCGCAGTTTTTTCCGGCGTTTGACGACCGTGAGGTAAGCGTTGCGGCGTTTCGAGAAAATTTCGGCGACGAAGCGGCGCGTCAAATCATCGCCCGCGCCGACCGCGTTTTGCAGGGCAAATTCGATCTTTTGGGATTTTCAAATCTTGATTTCGGACTCCCGATTGATTGGCATCTCGAACCGCTGACGGGAAAACGCGCGCCTTTAAAACATTGGAAACAATTTGACGAGCTTGATTCGGAAGAAACGGGTGATAAGAAAATCATTTGGGAGCTAAATCGCTGTCAGCATTTTTTCACGGTCGGCGCGGCTTACCGGCTCAGCGGCGATGAAAAATACGCCGCCGCTTTCGTGATGCATTTGACCGGATGGATGGAGCAAAATCCTCCGGCGACGGGCGTTAATTGGATGAGCAGTCTGGAAGTCGCTTTCCGCGCGATTTCGTGGCTCTGGGCGCTCAACTTCTTTAAAAATTCACCGAATCTGACGCCGACCATTTTCCGCGACGCGCTCAAATTTCTTTATCTTCACGCCCGGCACATCGAGACTTATCTTTCGACGTTTTACAGCCCGAACACGCATTTAACCGGCGAGGCTTTGGGGCTTTATTATCTCGGTACGCTGCTTCCCGAATTTCGTCTCGCCGGGCAATGGCGCGAAACCGGCGGAAAAATTCTGCTTGAACAGCTCGACCGGCAGATTTTGCCCGACGGCGTTTATTTCGAGCGGACAACCTGGTATCAGCGTTACACGGCTGATTTTTACACGCATTTTTATATTTTAAGCCGCATCAACGAAGACGATTTTTCATCCGAAAAGCTCAAAAGCAAATTGCAGTTAGCCTGCGATTTTCTGATGCACGCGACGCGCCCCGACGGAACAACTCCGCTCATCGGCGATGACGACGGCGGGCGAATGCTCCCCGTTTCAAGTCTCGAAGCGGTCAACGATTTTCGCTCGACGCTCGCCACCGCCGCAGTTTTATTCAAGCGGGGCGATTATAAGTTTGTCGCGGGCGATTGCGCCGAAGAAACCTTTTGGCTATTGGGCGCGACAGGATTGGAAGTATTTGAATTGATCGAGCCGCAAGAACCTGCGGAAAAATCGAAAGCGTTTCCGATTGGCGGTTACTTCGTGATGCGGCGGGATTGGAGCGAAACGGCTGATTATCTTTTGATTGACGGCGGCGCTCACGGCGCTCTGAACGGCGGACACGCGCACGCCGACGCGCTCGCGTTTGAACTTGCAGTCGGCGGAAAATCCCTGCTCGTTGACGCCGGAACTTATTCTTACGCCGAACGAGCCGCCCGCGATTATTTTCGCTCGACGCAGGCTCACAACACGCTCGCGCTCGACGGAAAATCTTCATCCGAGCCAAACGGCTTGTTTGATTGGAAAACGACAGGCGACGCGCGAACAAAAGAATTCGTCAGCCGCTCGCGGTTTGATTTTTTTGAAGGCTTGCACGAAGGTTTTTCGCATCTTTCAAAAAACGAATCGCCAATCGTCCACACACGGAGCTTGCTGTATCTAAAAAACGATTACTGGATTTTGCGCGACATTGTAGATACGACCGCCCCGCACGATTATCAATTAAATTTTCATTTTAACGCTGGAACGACTATTCAGCTCGCCGAAGCCGAAAACAATTTGCCGACGGCGCGCGTTTTGCCGGAGAGCGGAAAAAACGGTTTGGAAATAGCGACGTTCGGCGACAACGGCGCGTGGGAAACTTTCGACGATTGGATTTCGCCCTGCTACGGCGTCAAATTGAGCGCCCCGACCGCGACGTTTTCTTCAAGCGGAAACGGAACTCAGGAATTTTTCACGTTTTTGCTGCCGAGCGGCGCGAACAAAGCTGTGCCGGTCGTCAACGAAATTTCCGCTGCGGCTGGACGCGCTTTTGCGATTAATTCGGAAGATAAACGCGACCTTTTTGTTTACGGCGATGACGACGGGCAGACGACGCGCACCACAGTTTTCGATTCAAATTTTCGTTTCGCGTGGGCGCGTTTTTCCGAACACGATGAACAGCTTTTGGAAGAAGTCGTTTTGGTGTCGGGCAGCCGTTTTGTTTACGGCGGCAGAGAAGTTATCAATTACCCGAAACGCCTGCGATGGGCTTATATTCGCCGGGTCGAAAATCGAATGTTTGTCGAAACCGACGACGGCGCATTTTCCGTCAACCTTCCGAAAAAATCTCGCGCTGCGGCGTTAGTCCTGCGTCCTCAGAGTCTTGCCGACACGATAAAGTTTGAAACGCAGAGACGCTGAGACGCCGGGAAAAGACAGAAAATAACTCAAGCTGAAAAAACTTATCTTAAAATATCTGTGTCTCTGCGTTGAATCTTTTTGAAACAAAACGTCTTACAACTCATTGGCAGTTTTCACACCGGCGGTTCGGAACGCCAAGCGGTGCAGTTAGCAAAGCTGCTGACGGAGGACGGGCGTTTCCGGGTTTTCATCGCTAGTTTAAATCCCGAAGGAGCTTTGCGCACAGAAGTTGAACGATTTTATAACGCGGAAATCGCAGCGTTTCCGCTCTCTTCATTTTACGACCGAAATTTTTTGCATCAGATTCAGCGTTTTCGGCGATTTGTGAAAGAAAATCAAATCCGTCTCGTCCATTCGCACGATTTTTACACCAATGTTTTCGGCACTTTCGCGGCAAAAACTGCCCGCGTTGCTTCCAAACGCGAAACCGGAGGAATGCGGAGCGCGCCGCAGCAAATAATCGAAAAGCAGGCGTTTCACCGCGCCGACCGGATAATTGCCAATTCCGAAGCCGTCAAAAATTATTTAATCGCGGCGGGCGTTTCCGGCGATAAAATTTCAATCGTTTACAACGGCTTGGATTTAAGCAAATTTAAAACAGAATTTGACCGACGGGAAATTTTGCGCGCTTTCGGTTTGCCCGATAAAAAGCTGGTAACAATCGTCGCCAATTTGCGCCACGCCGTGAAAAATCAGGAAATGTTTTTGCGCGCGGCTCAACAAATCAGGGAAAGGGGCGAAAACGCTGCTTTTGTTTTGGCGGGCGAAGGCGAGCGCACGGCGGAATTGAAAAAACTGGCGAGCGAATTAAAAATCGAGCAGGACGTTTTTTTTACCGGCAGAGCCGAGCGCGTCCCCGAATTACTGGCAGTTTCCGAAGTCTGCGTTCTTGCCTCGCACGACGAAGGTTTTTCCAATGCGATTCTCGAATATCTGGCGGCTTCGCGCCCGGTCGTGGCGACAGCGGTCGGCGGCGCTGCGGAAGTGATTTTCGACGGCGAAAACGGTTTTCTCGTCGAATCTGACGACGACCGGAAAATGGCGGAAAGGATTTTGTTTTTGCTCGAAAATCCCGAAACAGCCAAAAAGTACGGCGCGCGGGGACGCGAGATTGTCGAGGCAAGATTCTCCGTCGAAGCACAGCTTGAAAACACAATCGCAGTTTACAACCAAGTTTTATCGGGAAAATAAGTTGACACAGCCGCAAAAACCGTAAGATTCTACAGTTGGGCGAAACCATTTAGCCGCCGGGATATTAAACCTCGCTTTCACACAGAGCTTTTGTTATGCGCATTTTGCAATTAGGTCCGGTTCCGCCGCCGCACGGTGGAGTTCAAGCAAATCTTTCGGCGATAGTCGAGCGTTTGCGCTTTCTCGGACACGATTGTCAAACGATTGCGATAGCTCGTTCGAGCGAAATTAAATCGCAAGCAAACGTTTATCACCCGAAAAACGCGAAGGAATTATTCAAATTGCTTTTCAGCTTAAAATACGACATCGCGCATCTGCATTTCGGCGGCGATTTTACAGGGCGACTCGCGCTTCTGGCTTTTGCTTGCGGAGTTTTGCCGGGAAAGAAAACCGTTTTGACTTTTCATTCAGGCGGTTTTGCAAGTTCCAAACAAGGAAAACGCGCAAATAAATTTAGTTTTCACGGTTTTGCCGTGCGCCGTTTGGATAAAATCATCGCCGTCAACGAAGAAATCCGCAATCTTTTTTTGCGTTACGGCGTGCGCCCGGAAAAAATCGAAATCATCGCGCCGCACTTTCATCGCCAGCCCAATCCAAACGCTGAAATTTCCGCAAAAATCGAACGCTTTTTCCAAAATCATTCGCACGTTTTACTTGCCGCCGCGAGCCTGGAAAAGCATTACGATTTGAGCTTGCAGATTCGGGTTTTAAAAAATGTTTTAAAAGAATTTCCAAACTGCGGTTTGCTGATTGCGGGTTCGGGCGAGCTTGAATCGGAATTAAAACGCGAAATCGCCGCGACCGATTACGCCGAAAACATTATGCTTGCGGGCGACGTACCGCACGATGCGATTTTACATTTGATCAAGCGCTCGGACGCGCTCGTTCGCACGACGCTGTTTGACGGCGACGCGATTTCAATTCGCGAGGCGCTTTTCCTCGAAACTCGGGTTATTGCAACTGATAATAAAATGCGTCCGGGCGGCGTTCGCCTGATAAAAATCGGCGACGCGGACAATTTGACCGAAACGATTTTGGCGGTTTTGCGCGAAGGTAAAAAACAAAAAACGAGCAAACCCGACGACTGGAGCAATATTGACGCTGTAATTCTGATTTACGAACAGCTTTTAAACAAAGAAATGGCTTCACAGAGCGCCTCAATCAACAAACCGCAATCCGTAATTCGTAATTCGTAATTGATTTATGTGTGGCATCGCTGGAATAGCTTTTTCCGAAAAATCACGGCGCAGAATTGATGAATCCGCTTTGCGGCGGATGAGCGACGCAATTCTTCATCGCGGACCGGATGACGCCGGAATTTTCGTTGCGGAAAACATCGGTCTGGCGCATCGTCGTCTGGCGATTGTTGATGTTTCCGCCGGTTTTCAGCCGATGACGAACGAAGACAATTCTCTGCAAATTGTTTTTAACGGCGAAATCTACAATCATGCAGATTTTCGAGACGAGCTAGTCCAAAAAGGTCACGTTTATAAAACTCACTGCGACACCGAAACGATTTTGCATCTTTACGAAGAACACGGCGCGTCGTGCGTCGAGCATCTGCGCGGAATGTTTGCGTTTGCAATTTGGGATTCGGCGAAAAAAGAATTGCTGCTGGCGCGCGACCGTTTGGGCGTCAAACCGCTTTATTACGTCTTGGAAAACGGCTCTTTGTTTTTCGCTTCGGAAATAAAATCGCTGTTTGAAGCCGGAATCAAACCCGAAATAAATTTCGCCGCGCTGCCGGATCAAATGGCGAATCACGGCACAACCGGCGAGGAAACTCTTTTTCGCAACGTTAAACGCCTGCTGCCCGGTCATTTTTTGATTTGGAAAAACGGCGAAATCCGCGTCAAAAAATTCTGGGACGTTTCGTTTCAACCGAAAATCGCTGTTAAAAATGAACGGGATTTGGTTGAGGAATGGCGCGGGCTTTTTAGAAAATCGGTCGAGCTGCGCCTTATGGCTGATGTTCCGCTCGGAATGTTTTTGTCGGGCGGAATTGATTCGTCGGCGATTGCGGCGGAAATGGCGACGCTCGTCAAAGAACCGATCAAAACTTTTTCCGTCGCTTTTGCCGAACGCGAAGCCAACGAGCTTGAATACGCGCGCCTGGTTTCGCATAAATTTAAAACCGATCATCACGAAATAACCGTTTCGCCGCAGGAATTTTTCGATGTTTTGCCGAAATTGGTCTGGCACGAGGACGAACCGATTGGTTTTCTGGCAAGCGTGCCGCTATATTTTGTCTCGAAACTGGCGCAGCAACATGTCAAAGTCGTTTTGACGGGCGAGGGCAGCGACGAACTTTTGGGCGGTTACGGGCGTTATCGAAAAACTTTGCTCAATCTCGCTTTCGGCGAAAATTACGAATCGTTTGCGCCGCGCCGCCTTCGTTCGGCGGTTCAAAGCGGAATCGGGACTTTGCCTTTTGCAGTCAAAAACAAACTGTCGCGGACGTTTTTAAATTTGCCTTCGGATTTGGAAAACCTTTATTTCGACAATTTTGCGGTTTTTCCCAGGAAAATGCAGGAACGGCTTTTGTCCGAAGAAACAAAAGCGCAGATTTTCGAGACAAATCCTTACTCGAATCTGCAAAATTATTTGAACGAGACGGACGCTGCGAGCTTGCTCGACAAACTGCTTTATGCCGATACGAAAACTTATCTGCACGAGCTTTTGATGAAACAGGATCAGATGAGCATGGCGGCTTCAATCGAATCGCGCGTGCCGTTTCTCGATCATAAGCTGGTTGAGTTTACCGCGCGTTTGCCGGAAAAATTTAAGATTCGCGGCAAAACGACAAAATGGATTTTGCGTGAAGCGATGCGCGGCATTTTGCCAGCCGAAATATTGACAAGAAAGAAAATGGGCTTTCCCGTCCCGTTTGGAAATTGGCTGCGAGGGGAATTTCGTTCGGTCGTTGACGAGTTCGTTTTATCCGAACGCGCTTTAAATCGCGGAATTTTCGATGCGGATTTTGTTCGTGAAATTGTCGTCCGACACAAAGCGGGCGAAAATCACGACGAGCGAATGTGGTTTTTGATTAACTTTGAAATCTGGCAGCGGCAATTTATTGAAGGCGAAAAATTATGGTAGAAGTCGCGGAAAAAATATTGCCGAAAACTGCCGATGTTTTGCGCGGGCGCGACATTGTTTGTTTTTCGCACGATTGGTCGGGCGATCCGCTTTCAAAAACTCATATTGTCCGCGTTTTGGCGCGTGAAAATCGCATTTTGTGGATAAATTCAATCGCCAACCGGATGCCGACCGTCGCCAAAAAAGATTTCTCGCGTATCGTCAAAAAACTCACGGCTTTTACCGAAAAAGTTAAAGAAGTCGAACCGAATATTTTTGTGATGAATCCGCTGACGATTCCGGCTTACGGAAGCTCGACAGTGAGAGGATTTAATCAAAAGTTTTTGCTCGCGCAGATTCGACGCGCAATGAAAAACCTCGATTTTCAAAAACCGGTAAATCTGGTTTTTAATCCGGCTGCCGGAATGGTGGCGGGAAAACTGGGAGAAGATTTGCTCGTTTATTATTGCGTTGACGAATACACGGCTTTTACGGGCGCAACCGACGGGTTGAAGCAAATCGAAAACGAATTATTTCGCAAATCGGATTTGGTCATCGTTTCGGCGGAAAAACTGCTCGCAGATAAAAAGCAATTCAATCCGAATACGTTTTTGATTCGGCACGGAGTTGATTACAGGCATTTTTCTCGGGCATTAAAAGACGAAACGGAAGTTCCAGCGGAAATCAGAGATTTGCCGCGCCCGATTATCGGTTTTCACGGATTGCTGGCGGATTGGGTTGATTACGAATTGCTCAAAAAGACCGCCGAACATTTTAAAAACGGCTCGCTTGTTTTAATCGGCAAAGTTTCGGTTGACGCCGAACGGAAAATTAAAATTCTCGACAATTTGCCGAACGTTCATCTGTTGGGGCGCAAGCCTTATGCCGATTTACCCGCTTTTTGCAAAGGTTTTGATGTCGCTTTGAATCCGTTTGAGATTTCGGAATTGACGCTCGCCGCAAATCCTTTGAAAGTGCGAGAATACCTTGCCGCCGGTCTGCCGGTTGTTTCAACTGCGATTCCTGAAGTTGAGATTTTGGGAAATTGTTTAATCGGATATTCGCACGAAGATTTTATCAGGCAAATCGAAATTGCGCTCGAAAATCCCGGCGTTTCGCAGGAAAGAAGCGATTCGGTAAAAAGCGAAAGCTGGGAAGCGCGCGTTGAAGAATTAAGAGAAGTTGTCAGAATGCGGAATGCGGAATGCGGAATGCGGAATTAAAACCGAAGACGAAATTTTGGCTAAGGCTTTTAATTCTTTTGGCAATAGTGTGGTTTTTTGTCGCCTGGTTTGCGGCTGAAAATTTAATTGTCGAAAAACATTTGGAGAAATCGGACGCGATTTTGGTTTTGGGCGGAAGCTCGACTTTCATTGAGCGAACGGACAAAGCCGCAGAGCTTTTTCACGCTGGAAAAGCGCCGAAAATTTTTTTGACAAACGACGGGCTAAAAGGCGGTTGGTCTCGGAAAGATCAGCGAAATCCGTTTTACTGGGAATTGGCGCAAAGACAATTGATGAAACAGGGCGTTGCGGCGGAAGCAATCGAAGTTTTGCCGGAGACGGTCGAAGGCACGCGAGACGAAGCGATTTTGCTCGTCCGAACGGCGAAAGAGCGAAATTTGAATTCGATTTTATTGGTCACTTCCGGTTATCATTCGCGGCGAACGGTGTGGGTTTTTGAAAAAGTCGCAGCGGAACAAAATGCAAACATCAAATTCGGAATCGAATCGCCGCCCGTCGGGCAGCAAACTCCGCTCCCGCAAATTTGGTGGCTCTCGCCGAGAGGCTGGAGAGATGTTTCGGGCGAATATCTGAAGTTTGTTTATTATTGGTTATTTTATTGATTTGACAAGATATTAACCACAGAGGCACAGAGGCACAGAGAGAAAATAAATCAAAAATATAGATTTAGAAACAGTTTTAAAACTCCGTGTCTCTGTGTCTCTGTGGTGAAAATAAAAGTGTTAGTCGGACAAATCGAAAAACAAACAAGCAAAACGGGACACGCTGCTGAAATCGAAAGCGGCGAGCGTTTTGAGTTCGGTAAAAACTGGGCGCGTTTTCTGGAAATTTTAAACGAAGAACGCATCATCGAAGCCGAAAATTCGCTCAAACAAATGCTTGAAGTCGAAACTCTCGCGGGCAAAACTTTTTTGGACATCGGTTCGGGCAGCGGGCTTTTCAGTTTAGCGGCGCGGCGTTTGGGCGCAACCGTTTTTTCGTTTGATTACGATCCGAATTCGGTCGGCTGCACAAAGGAATTGCGCCGCCGTTATTTTGCGAACGACGCCGATTGGAACATCGAAGAAGGCTCGGCGCTCGACGAAAATTACGTCGAAAGCCTGGGCAAATTCGACATTGTTTATTCGTGGGGCGTTCTTCATCACACCGGCGAAATGTGGCGGGCGCTCGAAAACGCGGCGATTCCGGTTAAAGAAAACGGAAAGCTGTTCGTCGCAATTTATAATGACACCGGCAGCCAAGCCGAGCGCTGGCTCTGGATTAAACAAACTTACAACAAACTGCCCCGAATTTTGCGCCCGGCGTTTGCCGCATTGACAATTGCGCCGGAAGAATTTAAAACCTTGTCACGCGCAGTTGTTTCTTTAAAGCCGCAAAATTACATTCGCTCGTGGACGCAATACCAATCGAGCCGCGGAATGAACCGCTGGAGAGATGTCATTGATTGGGTCGGCGGGCTTCCATACGAATACGCCGCGCCGGAAGAAATCTTTGAATTCTACAAAGCGCGCGGTTTTACGTTAACGAAATTAAAGTGTAAAGCAGTTGGCTTGGGCTGCAACGAATTTGTTTTTGTGAGAAATAAATAAACTGCAAACGACGCGAATTAGTTAGATATAGCGCGGATTTTATTTCTGTTTTTTATCAGCGTAAATTCGCCGAATCTGCGTCATTTGCAGTCTATCCCTCCGGCAGAACTATGAGCAATTTCGATTTGATTGATCGTTTTGGCGTTTCAAAATCGCCGTCGGAAGGCAGACGCCGGTGGCAGGCGGAACAGCGCCGGAAAAACATTTTGCGATTTTCTTTGCTCGCTTTGCTGGTGCTGACAATTGCTGGTGCGGGCGCGACTTTTTTTATCAAACAAACGGCAGTCGAAGCCGAAACGCCGCTCGAATTTGCCGGAAAAATTATTAACGTTCGTCGGGGCGGAAATTTTCAAACCGCTTTGAATCAAGCCCGCGCAGGCGACACAATCATTCTTGAAGCGGGCGCGGAATTCGTCGGCTCGTTTGAATTGCCGAATAAAGAAGGCGAGGGCGTGGTCACGATTCAATCTTCCCGCGCGGCGGAATTGCCGGAAAATGTTCGCGTCAAACCCGAACAAGCAGCGCTGATGCCGAAAATCCTGGCGCCGGGCAAAGGCGTTCCGGCAATTACGACCGCGCCGCGCGCGCATCATTACCGCTTTGTCGGCGTCGAGTTTTCGTCAAAAGGCGATTACGTTTACAACCTCATTGATCTCGGCTCGGATGGTTACAAAAAACTTGAAGAGTTTCCGCATCATTTTGAATTCGACCGCGTGTATGTTCACGTTGACGCCTTGAATAAAGCGCGGCGCGGTTTTGCTTTGAACAATTCAGATACGGTAATTAAAAATTCCTACATCGCCGGATTTGCCGGAGAGCAGGACGAAACGCAGGCGATTGCAAGCTGGAACGGCGTCGGGCGTTTTAAAATCATCAATAATCATCTCGAAGCAGGCGGAGAAAACGTTTTGTTTGGCGGCGGCGATCCGAGCATTAAAGATTTAGTGCCGACCGATATTGAGCTTCGCAATAACTTGATAACCAAACCCCAAGAGTGGCGCGGGCGAGCGACGATGAAATACACGCTTGAGATTAAAAACGCCCGCAAAGTCCAGATTGTCGGCAACATCATCGAAAATTGTTTCGACTGTATCGCTGTCGGTTTGACGGTCAGAAATCAAAACGGGACAGCGCCCTGGAGCACGATTGAAGACGTTGAAATCCGCGACAACATCATCCGGCGCGCGAGCGCGGCGATAAATCTGCTCGGCACGGACGACAATTTTAAAAGCCAGCGAATGAAGCGCGTGAGAGTCGTCAATAATTTGATTACCGATATTGATTCGGTCAAATGGGGCAACAATTCGGGCGGCGGTTACTTTGTTCAATTAGCCGGGACGGAAGATGTAGAAATCGCTCACAACACGGTTTTTAACGACGGAAATATGATTACGGCGCACGGCGAGCCGAACGCCCGATTCGTTTTCCGCTACAACATTCTCCCGCACAACGATTACGGTTTGTTCGGCAACGAAGGCGGCGTCAGCCTTTCGATGCTTGGAAAACATCTGCCCGGAAGCACGTTTATCAATAACGTGATTATCAATAATCGCGGAGTTGCGGCTGATTCGATGTTGATTCCGCCGCGCAATTTCCCGGCGATGACTTTTCCCGATGTCGGTTTTACGAATTTTCGAGCCGGAGATTACAGCTTAAAAACGGGAAGCCGTTATAAAGGAAAAGCCGAAAACAACAAAGATTACGGCTGCGATTTCGCCCAATTAAACAAAACAATCGCCGGAGTGGAAACTTCGGTGCAGCTTGCGGGGAATAAATAAAATGGTTTCCGAAATTAAAAATACAGCGCCCGTAACATCGCCTGCGCCGCCTGTTTCAGGCGTCGGCGCAAATGCTTGTCTCGCCGTTTCCAAACTCTTTCTGACAGGTTCTTTAAAGCGTTTCGGTTTT
>DASVTY010000156.1:0-9298 GCA_036387315.1 Pyrinomonadaceae bacterium | reverse complement strand
CAACTGCTGTGGTGAACAAACTTGCGGAACTGCCGCCAGACCGCATGCACCCTTAAATTCCACATTCCACGTTCCGGCTTCGGGATTTTGCACAGCGAGTTCCCGCACCCACGTGCCAAGAACGGGAGTATCAATAGCAGTCGAATATTTCACACCGCTTGGACTGGTAAGACGCATCGCGACAAAATTTCCCGTTTCTGCGCCTGCCAAAGTGTCAACTGTCGCGCGAACTTCGAGAACGCTCATATCGGATTGAACCGTAAACTGGCTGGCATTGGCAGAGGTCGGTCCCGAAACCGAAGGATCATAATCTATATGAAACTGCTGCGCCGCCGGACGTTCTTCGCTGAATTTAACTCTAAATTCCGCTTCCGAGAAATTCTTGTAATTCTTTGAGCGATTAAAGACTTTATCAACCGCTGCATAAGCGTTGAGATAGCCTGCGCCGACTTCAAAGTCCTGATAGCCCGGCATCTTGGTCGTTGTTTCGACGAGAATTTGTTTGATTTCTTCAGGCGTCAGAGTCGGATCGGCGTCGAGCATTAATGCAACCACACCGGCGACAAAAGGCGTTGCCATCGAAGTACCGGAAATCTGTGTGTAAAACGGCAGCATTCCGGGCGAAAGCTCGGCATCCGCTCCCGGACTTGAGAACCAGGTTCCATTTGAAGTTAAATTGGTTGCGGCGCGCACCGAAACAATGTCGGTCGTAAAGCCAAAACGCGATAAGCTGCTTTCAAAATAGCGTCCGTTTCCCGGAGCCGCCAATGTCGGCGCTTCATTGTCATTAAACGGATTGTCGTCGTTTAAGCGCTCTTCGCGCGGCACTCCGCGTGATGAAAAACCGGCTAGCATCCCATCCTTTGTTCCGGCGGCGACTCCGATAGCCGTAGGCTCTTGAGCGTAGGCATTAAGAGAATCTTTCACAGAATCGTTGCTTCCCGACCAAAGAACCGTCATGTTCCGATCAAAGGCTTTTCGAGTGGCAATCGCAAACGGATGATCCGGGTTATAATCTTCAGGCTCAATCGGACCGTAAGAATTGGTAATAACGCGGATGTTATACGTTCCCTGTTTCTCGAAGCCGTATTCCCAACCCGCGAGAGCGTCTAAAACAACAATAACAACGCCGCCGCCTGAACCGACGATTTTTACATCCGGCGCGACACCGGCGTAAGTTCCGCCCGAACGAGTACCAAATCCGCCGACGATACCGGCACAGTGTGTTCCGTGCCCGACGTTATCTGTGTTCGGAATTCCTTCAATCGAAAGCGAGGGCGTTAAACCATTTAGCGGAACTCCGGCAATTGTGATTCCGGTGTTTCCCGAATCGGTTGAGACTACGCGCTGGGTGTTCTGAATGACTTTCGTACCGAATTGCAAATCAGAATGCGTAGCGTCAATCCCCGAATCAATAACGAGAACCGAGAAATCGCCTTTGCCTGTGACCGGGAAATTGTTGTTGCGAAGCTGGAAACCGCGATCATCGCGGATGCGATCAACACCCGTTACCTTCCGGGCGTGATTCATATGATATTGCAGCTTGTCGTTCGTCCAGATTGAACTCACCGACGGATTTGCCGCCAGCGCGCGAACTTGTCCGACGTTTAAAACAGCACCGACCATTCCAAGATTCTTATATGTCACGCCGTTGTTGATTCCCAGACTGCGCAGCAAATTCAAATGGCTGTCGTTCAAACCACTTGACGTATTAAAACTGACAATCACAACGCCCACCGAAGCATTGTCGGCAAGCGTTGAAATTTGATTTTGCAGTTTTGGAGCAAGCGTCGCCGCCGCAAATGCCTGCGCGCAAAGAATGCCGAAAATGGCAAGCGCCAAAACCAATCCGGTAAATTTATCAGCCAATTGTTTAACTCTCGATTTCACCTGTTTTCTCCTCTTATCAACCAAACAAAAAATGTATTTCGACTTTATGAGAGAAATTTACCGCGCCGGGTTTGAGAAAAACTTGATGCTCGATTTTTGCTGGTTGAAAAAAGACTTGAGGTAAACTTGAGACGAAAAAAGCGGGCTTCATAAAAGCCCGCTCTAGAGCGGTTATGGAGTCAGTATACGGTTAATCAGGCATCACAGTCAGTACCGCGAACGGTAGTGAGCGGGTAAGGTTATTGACCCGCTCACTACCGTTCGCGGTACTGACACGGACATACTGTGTTGATTCGCTTTAGTGTTTAACTTTGAATGAATTTAAGGTTGAGCGATAAAATTCAGATTGCTCATTTCCTCATTAACGTTGATTACCTGCGGCGCAAAACCGTATCGCTTCGAGCGCACTTCGAGCGTTGCGGTTTGCCCGGCGGGAACGTCTGCGAAACGGTAATAACCGAAAGAATTTGTCGCCGCGTAACGAACCGTTCCGTCGGCTTCAACCAAAACCACTTGTGCTTTTCCAATCCCTCTGCCATTCGGCGTGATAACTCGCCCGCCGATTGTGACCGAAGCGGCGCTCGGTGTGCTAGCCCCATTAACGGCAATCGCGCCGAGCGCCCAATCTTCAGGTTGAAATAGCCAACCGACATCAACCGTTCCCGTTCCGGTCTTTGTGCCGCCCGCGCCGATGCTGTTGTTGCCAAAAATTGTGACGCCGTTCCATCGCTCAACCTGATCGCCGTCAGGATTGACAAAGGCGGTTCCGGCTTCAAAAGTAACTCCGAGCACATCCAAAACCATATCCCCGGCTCCGACGCTCGGAACGCTGACGCTCGCCGTCGAGCTGCGTCCCGAATTGGAAACGTAAGCGTCGTTCGGCGTAGTTTGGTCAACGCCCGCAAACGTAATCGCTCCGGCAACCGCATAATTGATGACCGCGCCGGTTGCGAAAGTAACGGTAAACGTCCCGGATGTCGCCGCCCCGATTTGCGCTTCCGTCAAACGAAACAGCTCGCTCGAACAACGCGGTCCGAGCGCGGGTGGAACGGTTACGGGCGGCTGCGGGCAAACTTGAAATCCGACGCTGTCCAAAACGATGGGAATCATATTTCCGTTATCAAAAGTCACCGCCGCTACGCGCGGCGAAGTTCCCGGAACGCCCGTGATTGAATAAGTCGAAACTCCGACATAAACGGCGCGATTCGTTCCGTTTCCGATTGTGTAGGAAAATTGCAGCGGCGCGATTGTCCCGGCATTGCTGAATGAACCTGTTACGCTGCTGTTGACAACGCTCACAGCGGCTTGCGCTTCAAGCGGAGCAGCAGCAAGAAACATTGCCGCAAATGCACATAAACAGAAAACAATATTAAGAATGTTTTTCGCGCTTTTCATTCGATTTACCTGCCTTTTGAAAACGGTTTCACTTTTTATCTCATAACCAGCCTACCGAAGTCACTTGAATAATTCTTGAAACTGGCGTCGGGTTTCCGGCGCAGGCTCGACGCCAAGCTCTTTGTTGAGCATTTCGCGCAGATTTTCAAATTGTTCTTTGACTTTCGAGCGTTTTCCCTGCGCGGCATAAACTCGCATCAGCAATCGGTGAACGTCTTCGCGGTAAGCGTCTTCGCGCAGAATTTCGCTTGCTAATTTTATAGTCTGCGACCAGTCTTTTTCTTTAAAAGCGATTTTCGCCAGCGCATTTAGAATTCGCCCGTATTGCTCGCGGTAAAACGCGCGCTGTTCTTCCGCCCAATCGTCGTAAATGCCCGCCATAAATTCGCCGCGATACAATTTATGCGCGGCATCTAAATTTTCCCGAAACCGCGCTTCGCCGCCGTCGCGCTTGGCGGTTTCGGCTTCGGCGAAAAAGCGGTCGAAATCTTCGGTGTCAATCGAATAAGACAGTTCCGGGTTAAGCTGATAAGCGCCGTCGCGGTAAAGCAGAAAGTTTTGCTTGATGGTCTGGCGGCTATTCAAGGCTTTGCGAATGTGCGAAATCGTCGGGTGGAAATTTTTCTCGACCGCTTCAAAATCCGATTCGCCCCAAAAAGTGTCAATCAGCGAATCTTTCTCCACGCGCCGATGACGGCTTGTGGCGATAAAACAAAAAATATCCCGCGCCCGCCGCGTCGTCCAGGCGTCGGGCGCAAACGGTTTCGACGAATCGCGGAAAATTTCCACCGGACCCAAAACTTTGAGCGTTAAATCAACGACCGGAGCGGTTGGCGCAGTGGAGAAAAGGAGTGGCGAGGAGGAAACAGTTTGCGCGCTTTTTGCCGATTCCTCTTCTCCCTTTCTCCTTTTCTCATCTTCTATATTCGGGCGTAAATCAACCGGCAGATGCTCGATAACATCTTCGTCCGCAAACAAAGTCGGGTAGCGCTCGATTTCGCTGCGGAGCCAGTATTCGTAATCGAAACGTGCTGCCAAATCCAGAGCGCGTTTGGCGTGCTGAAACATTTCTTTGCGCAGTCTGGCGTGGTGGCAAACCGAGGCGAGCAGAACCGATGCGGAAGCCTCGTAATAATAAAGATTTTGCGCGTGAAAATATTGCAAAATCTCTTCCAATTCCGCCGCCAGATTTTCCGTTTCGCGCTGCATCAGCCGGACGCGGCACAAACTGAGCCGCGCCGTGTGAATCCCGATTTCGTTTTTCGCTTTTTGCCGAAATTCCAACAATCGCTCAAGTAGATTGCGCGCCGCCGCCGCGTCGCCGCGCATCACGGCGAGCAGAGCGCGTTCTTCGTCCAATTCTTTGGCGAGCGGGTCAATTCCGGCTTCTTCGTAAGATTTGCGCGCGCGCTCGTAATATTCGGAGGCGTGCGGGAAATCTCGTTTCTCTCGATAAAAATTGCCGTAAGACTCAAAAACTTCCGCGCGCAGAGATTTCAGATTGTAAAGCTGGCAGAGTTCCAGAGCTTTATTTAAATGCGTCTCGGCTTCCGTCAATTCGCCGCGATAAATGTACATTCGGGCGACGTTTAAATGCCCGACCGCTTCCTGCGGCAATTGCGCTGTCTGCTCGTCGCCGAGCATTCTGCGAAGCCAGCGCAAGCTCTCGCCGAAATCGCCGCGCAAACCCGCCGGAACGCCCAGATTGTGCGAAACCAGACGAACAAAACGCGCGTCGCCGCGACGTTCGGCGGCTTCGAGCGCGAGCCGGAAATGGCGTTCAGCCCCGCTCCACGAGCCTTGCGCAATGAGACACAGACCGCGCGTGTTTTCGCATTTCATACGCACTTCGGAATCTTCTCCGACGAGCCGCTCCGCCTGTTCCAAAAACGCGAGAGAAACGCCGCAATCGCCGCCGCGCCGCGATAGACTGGCGAGCGAATGCAGAGCTTCGGCTTCACCTTCGGCGTCGTTTTTTTCATTGAGCAATTTAACCGCGCGGCGCAAAATATTAACCGCTTTTTCGGTTTCGCCCTGCAAACGAGCCACTTCGGCTTTGTAAATCAAAGCGCGCGGAAATTGATTTAAATTTTCTTCGGGAATGCGGTCGGAAAACATTCCGAGCGAGAGAATCGCGCCGCTCGTCAGCCAGTTTTCGCCCGCTTCGGCGATGATTTCGGCGGCTCGCCCGTAATTTTCCGCAGCCAGCAGATAAGGCGTCGCTTGTTCCCACTGCCGCCGGGCGAGAAAAAATTCGGCGATCCCGGTTCGCTCCTTCGCCACGCTGTCGCGCCCGATTTCGGTTCGCAGACGGCGGAGCAAAAAATCACGGAAAAGCGGGTGAAAACGATAAACTTCGCCGCCGCCTTCGCCCGCTACGGTGACGAAAACATTTCGCTGAACAAGCGTCGGCAAAACGGCGGAGGTTCTCGCTTCGGGAAAAAGCTGGCTGCAAACATCGAGCGGCAAGCTCTCCAAAAGCGACAATTTGAGCATCAGGCTTTGCGTCTCTTCCGGTTCGCGGGCGAAAACTTCTTCGGCGAAATAATCGAAAATGTCTTTTTCCGACTGCCGCAAAACGTCGGTTAAATCCATGTTCGCAGTGTGATTCGTCGAGTGCGTCTGCTCTTCGGCGACTTGTCGGATAAGCTGCAAAGCCGTCGCCCAGCCATGCGTGCGTTTGCGATATTCGGCAAGCTCTTCCGGTTTGAGTTCGATATTTAAAGATTTGCGAAACAAATCGCGCGTTTCTTCATCGGTAAAAAGCAAATCATCGCGCGTGATAACGAGCGCGCCGCCCTGTGTGCGGCGGCGCACGACGGCGAGCGGCGGCAAATCTCTGGTCGTGATGACGACGTGCAAAACGTCCGATGAATACGCGAGCAAGCGGTCAACCAGCCGGTGAACAATCGTCTCGCGCCCGATGTGGTGATAATCGTCTAAGACGAGAATCAGCGGCTGTTCGATTGTTTCGAGAATCTCGTTTAATAAAAGATCAACCGCGCGCTCCGGGTTGCGAATTAAATCGTCGCCCGCTTCTTCGAGATAAGACAAAATCGTCTCGCCGAAATCCGCGACGACGCGGCGGATGCCGTGAACGATATAGCCCAAAAAAGTAAACGGATCGGCGTCGGTGTGGTCGAGCTGATACCAAACCGCCGGTCGCTGCGGCTGATTGCGAATAAAATCCGCGACAAGCGTAGTTTTGCCGTATCCTGCATCAGCCGTCACGAGCGTGACCGGAGCGCTCAAATTCGCTTGCAGCTTTTGCGTAAGGCGCGGACGCGAAAGCAAATCTATCACCGCGCGCGGCGGCAGCAATTTGGTTCGCAAAAAGAAACTCGGTCTCTGCATCGCTATTTCAACAAAACTTGTGAATCAACGGATTTATTATGTCACAAATTTTTAACTCTTAAGACTAAAAACGGCAACTGGTAATGTCCTAAAGTTGTGGCGCGAGCAGTTTTTCTCAAAACTGGTAGAAAAGAAGTGGTTTGTTACTTTGAAAACTTTATGATTTGGCTGCCTAAAATGATGCGTTAAGCGAAGATTGTGAAGGAGCGTTGATGACGTTAATAAAAACGGTCGTTTCTTTACTCTTCTTATTGGTCAATTCAACCGAAACGTCCAATAAAAGTAAAGTGTGCAAAAAGCGTAGTTTTCGCACATCCTCGTTTGTAGTTTTGATTAGCTAGTAAGGGAAAACTCTAATGTAAATTTCTATAAATCCTTACTTTTCCGACAGGTTTGAACAGTAAATTTAACAAAAATCGAAGCAATAATTACACCTAACAGGTTGACTCTAAATTAAAGCGGTTCAGCAATTCATTCGTGTTGCAACTCCAAAAGACCGAGCAAACACTTCTTTTGAAGAAATATAATGCGAAACCAAAAAGTTGCACATTCAACTTGCAACCGATTGGTTTCTCAATTATAATGTTTCACAAATGAGACGAGACATTTTTCAAGCCATCGCAGACCCGACCAGACGAGCCATTATTGCTTTGATAGCATTGCAAGCTATGACTCCAAACGCTCTTGCCGAAAATTTTCATATTACCCGACAAGCAGTTTCAAAGCATTTGCGTATTTTAACTGAGTGCGAGTTGGTTAAGCAGGAGTTTAAGGGAAGAGAAATTTATTACCAGCTTGAAATCGACAAAATGAAAGAAATTGATGAGTGGATTGAGCAATTTCGCAAAATTTGGGAAACCCGCTTCAATCAACTTGACGATTTATTATCAACAATTAAGGAACAGAAAAAATGAACAAAAATTTGCTATTTGATTTCACCGTTGATAAATCAACAAAAACGGTATTCATAACCAGAGAATTTGCTGCCGACCAATCGTTGGTCTGGGATGCTTTTACCAAACCGGAATTGCTTGACCAATGGGTTGCACCTAAGCCTTGGACATCAAAAACGAAATATATGGATTTCAAAGTTGGCGGACGTAGATTTTACGCAATGGTCAGCCCCGAAGGGCAAGAAAAGTGGGCAATTCAGAAATACACTTCGATCAGCCCGAAAACCAATTTCAAGATGTGGAACGCCTTTGCCGACGAAAATGAAAATCCCGAATTGCCGGGTTCCGATTGGGACTACAATTTCAGCGAACAAAACGGTCTGACAAAAGTGAGCATTACTGTTTACAACGAATCTCTCGAACGCATGGAAAAGATGATCGAAATGGGCTTCAAGGAAGGACTTACGATGACTTTGACAGGTCTGGAAAAATTGTTGGCAGCTTTATCACAACGGTGATTCACGCTTCAACACATCTGGGAAAACTAAAAGACGATAAAAGAACTTACACCCAATATTAACGATATAAGAAATAAAGATTATGAAACATATATTTGAAGTATTTGAAGGATATGATCTCCGCAAATCCGTAGCAATAATTTCGATGCTTTTTTTTGTGGCAATTCAGTCGTATGGACAGACGGGTAAACCTGTCGAGAGTGGTTACGCACCTGTTAATGGCATTAAAATTTATTACGAAGTATATGGCACTGGTAAGCCTCTCATTTTACTGCATGGAGCTTTTTATACCATTGAGTTGAATTGGGGCGAATTAATTCCTGAATTGTCAAAAACCAGAAAGGTAATTGCCATTGAAATGCAGGGACACGGACACACACCGTTCTCAGATAGAAAATTAGACATTACTACTCTGGCAAGCGATGTGAAAGGTGTAATGGACTATCTGAAAATAGACAGTGCCGATGTAGCGGGATATAGCATGGGCGGCTCCGTAGCTTATCAGTTTGCCGCACAATACCCTAAACGGTTAAGCAAATTGGTAATCATTTCTTCTACTTATAAAAGCAGTGGCTGGATACCTGAAGTAACCAAAGGGTTTGAAAATTTCAAGCCTGAATTTTTTGATAATACACCACTCAAAACCGCGTACGATGCAGTGGCTCCTGACAAAACAAAATGGAGAAAATTCTTAGAACAGATGTTTGCTTTTGCCCAAGTTCCATTCGACGTGGGTGACTCCAACATTTCAAAAATTTCTGCTCCGGTATTAATCATATCCGGCGATAATGACGGACTGGATAAAATTGAGTTGGCAAAAACATATAAATTATTGGGAGGTGGAGTTTCATCTGACTTGCAGCCGATGCCAAAATCGCACCTGGCAATTGTTCCCTCGCAAGGGCATGTGAGCTTAATGATGCAGACGAAAATAATATTGGATAACCTAAATGATTTTTTAAAGTAACCATTACATTTTAGCCGGGAATATAAAAAACTCTTCGGCATACCGCCGCTTCGAGACATCGCCAAACTTCGCAGTAGTTTAGGGCAGTAATCTATTAGACAGAATAACTGTTTTGTCTAATGCAGTTGTGCCTTTTGAATTGTTCGATGCGGGTTTAATCTTCACTCGCAACTTTGAAGTGTGGGTTCTCGATGATACCAAAGACGTTTCCAAACGGGTCTGTCACCGTCGCTACGCGAACGCCGCTGCCGACATCATTCACATCGCTATGTTTCTTCGCG
>DASVTY010000155.1:0-25230 GCA_036387315.1 Pyrinomonadaceae bacterium | reverse complement strand
TTGAGAAAAGCCGAAAAGGGCGACGCTCTGCACGCCGCGATTTACGAGTTTCAAAAACCCGAATTGCTTCAGGGAATCAAAGAAGCGGTCGAGCGCGGAGTTGACGTTCAGGTCGTTTATCATCGCCGTCAAAAAAACGAGAAGGATAAAACCGCTTCCAAAAACGAAGCCGCAATCAAAGCCGCCGGACTCGACGACGCGGCGCTCGCCGCAAACAATCAAAAGCCGGTCGTCAAGCCGCGCAAAGCGAACCCGCAAGACGCCATTATGCACAACAAATTCGTCGTCCTGCTCAAAAACGACGGCGAAAAACCCGTTCCGACGGCGGTCTGGACGGGTTCGACAAATTGGACTGACGGCGGAATCTACGGTCAATTAAATGTCGGTCATGCGATTTATGAACCGGAAGTCGCCGGGATTTATGAACAATATTTTCAGCTTTTGCACGATGATGCCGACGCCTCGACGATAAAACACGCTCTCGGCGCGATCAGTCCGGTTTCGCTGCTTTTGCCCAGCGAGCATAAAGTTTTCCCGATTCTCTCGCCGCAAAGCAACGACACGATGCTGCATCTCTACGCGGCTTTGTGCGAAAACGCCCGTTGCCTGATGGTTTCTGCTCCGTTCGCACTTTCGCCGATCATACTCGCCGCGTTGACCAAGAAAAATCCCGACACGCTCAGATTTTTTCTGCTCGATAAACTGGGAAGCCTGGGAAAAGGCGAAGAAGTTCACATTATCGAAGGCGATCCGTCGGATTCGATTGCCGTCGCCACCACGCTCGCTTCGCCGCTGCATGATTTTCAGGGCAAGCTGCTCGAAGGAAAAGAATCTTTTCATCACGCCGGAATTCACATTCATTCCAAAATAATTCTGGTTGACCCCTTCGGTTCAGACCCGATTGTCGTGACGGGTTCGGCAAATTTCTCAAATAATTCGACCGAAGTTAACGATTCAAATACGATGATAATTCGCGGTTACTCCGCCGTCGCGGATATTTACGTGACCGAATTTATGCGAATGTTCGAGCATTATCATTTTCGCGCCAAAGTGGCGGCTTCAAAAGACAAATCAACACCGATTGGATTAATCGAGGATGATAGCTGGTCGGATGAATACTATGTTAAAGACAGCAACGAAGAAAAAGACCGGCGGATGTTTGCCGGAACTTTTTAATTGTTAAAGCGCAGGAAATTAAATTTAATCTTCAGGAGAGAACCACAATGTTTACCTTTGACCATAAAAATTTTTTTGACGGCTATCGCACGCGCTTCGGCGCATTGACTCAGGATTTGGTGGATGCGATTGAAGTTTTGCTGACCTTGATAGAAAAGGACAGCCGTTTTTCCGGCAGCGAAACCGACCGGCGGCAATTGGCATACTGTCTGGCGACCTTCAAATGGGAAACCGCACACACGATGAAACCGATTGACGAACACGGCACCGACGCTTATTTTAATTCGCGGTACGGTCCGCAGACAAAGGTTGGAAAGACGCTGGGCAATACGCAGCCGGGCGACGGCGCTTTGTTTCACGGGCGCGGATATGTGCAGGTTACAGGGCGCAGGAACTATACAAAAGCAAAAACATTAACAGGCGTTGATTTATTGACCGATCCCGACCGCGCGAAAACTCCCGAATTGGCATACGAGATAGCGATTCAGGGAATGCAGGACGGCTGGTTTACAGGCAAGAAACTTGGCAATTTTATCAAAGACGGCGCGCCTCCTGATTACGAAAATGCCAGAACAATCATCAACGGACACGATAAAGCTCATCTCATAGCCGATATAGCTCGCCGCTTTGATGAAGTGCTTTTAGCCGCAATAAAGTAACAAAAACATTTAATAATGAAGAGGCTGTCTCAGTTTCCAGAAGCCGGCTGTATCTAAAAATGTATCTACTACTGACTCAGTGTGAGTCAGTAGTAGTTTTTGCATTCAACCTAATCCTAAGCTCAAAATAACCTCAAAATACTTGGTGTAACTCAGTGAAAATGCGCCTTATTGTATTCTTCGTTCATAATTATTAAAGACTTTGCAGCCATTGATGCTGCGAATAGCAAACCGAAAGCGCATTTATCAACCACTTTTTACTTTCATTATCAAGATAATTTACGGCTGCCTGAAAATCGCGCTCGTCTTTTTCTCTCGGATTTTTCGATTTATAAAGCAAAACCACTTCGGGGCGCAAAAATTTTATCCCGTTATTCGATTCCGTATGTAATTCGGAAAGCGGTTTGGTGATGATTTCATTTCGGCGAAAGACCCACTCTTTGCCGTTTGTTTCATTCAGCAAAACTTCTAAGCGCGACAGCTTGTTCTTTTCATTGAAACAATGAATCTCAAAAATCGGCAATTCCAGAAAATCATCATCGTTCCAATCGAACAAAATGCCGTTTTCTACCTTTTGCAAATGCCAGCCTCGAAGATAATTATGCAAAGCCGATTGGTCGCGCCGAAAAATTGCTATTTCAATGTCTTCGTGCGTGCGCGTTTCCTTTTCCAGAAATAAATCAATCGCCCAACCGCCCGCCACGAACCAATTCGGCTCGAATTCGCGCATCAAAGCCGCAACTTTTTTGGGCTGATCGAACATAATTATGAAACAGCTTGCAAATTCACTTCATCGAACCGCAGCAATACATTCAATCTCAACGCGAGCATTCAACACCAAACCATTTACGCCGAGCGAGCTTCGCGCCGGACGATTGTTCGGAAAATAGGTTCGATAAATTGCGTTCATTTTGTCCCATTCGCTAATATCCGCGAGCATTACCGTGCATTTGACGACTTCGTTCAGCGAAGAGCCATTTGCTTCGAGCGTTTGCTTGATGTTTTCCAAGGTCTGGCGCGTTTCGGCTTCGATGCCGCCTGAAATGAGTTGATTCGTCCCGCGCATCGTTCCGATTGCGCCCGAAAGATAAAGCGTGTTTCCGACTTGCACTGCGTCGGAATACGGGCGATTCAAATTTTTTCTTTCTTCTGCAATGTAATAATTGACCGAAGACATTTTTTCAGCGTCTTTTGACTGCGGTTTAATAAGATTTCCTTGCTCTGCGACGAGACGCCAGCGCCCGTTTTGTTTGATCCAAACGGCGGTGTATCGTTCATTGATTTCCAAACTTTTGCCTTTAAATTGACCTTTCGCCGTAAAACGCCCGGTCATTATCGCCATATTGCCGTAAACGCTGATTTTTACCTTGTCACTAGTACCCGATTCGAGCTTCAAATCGCCGGAACGGGCGAAAGCCAATTGTTGTGCTTTGTCCCGAACTTCACCGTGCGGGTTTGTATAAACAAACTCGTCGGCAAAAATTTTGTCGAGCGCGTTCGCGTCGCCCGCAACAATCGCCGCGTCGTATTCCCGATTAGCTTTTAATAATTCCTGTTCGATTTTAGGATTCGCTGCTGCGCCGCTCGCCATTTGCGCCGGGGCGGTTTGAAAAGTGGTAAAAATAACTGCGAGTCCAATTAAGATTTTTTTCATATTAAGATTCCTCAAACGGCGGTTTTTCACATTAAAGCCGATTAATCTTCGTCTTTCGGCTGCTTTCCGCGTCTTCGGCTTTTGCGAAGCGAACGGTAAATTCCATTTCAGAAGAATCCGTTTATAATTCGATCCAATAACGCGAAATCTGTTTGCCGCTTCTGTCCGAAATTTCGTAACCGGCGAGCTTACCGCGATTTTTCTCGATAATTTTTGCCGAACCCGTGTTGTCTGTGTCGCAAGTTATCAGCAATTTTTTCAAACCCAAATTCTTAGCCTTTTCCAGCGTTAATGCCAGAATCAGCGTGCCATAGCCTTTGCGCCTCTCAGACGGGCGAACAGCGTAGCCGATATGTCCGCCTTCGCGTTCAAGCGCGGGCGTGAGCCGGTGGCGCAATCTGCTGCTCGCAACTATTTTGCCGCTATCAACGAGCCAAAATTCAGTTTGCGGTACGAGACCGGGCTTTAAATCAATGCCGAGAGAGTTTTTTGACGCCTGTTCGAGATAAGCGGAAAAGTTTTCCAAAGCCGATTTATAACGTTCATCACCCGCTGCTTGAAATTCTTTAGCCATTGTCAAAAACACGATTTCCAAATCGGCGGTCGGCTCAATTAAATTGATATTTTGTCGAAGCATCCGTTAAATTTGCTTTACCGTAAATCTTTCGCCCAATCAATAAATCCCGGATAAATTTTCTCAGAAAGGCTTTGAAAAGATTAAACTTAAATGGTTTGAAAAATAATTTCATAACTTACCTTTCTGCAAAACTTTGTGAAATCTTCACCATTCCATTTTGGCTTTTTCAGTAATTTATTTTGATACACACGTTTTTCTCTTCGGTGAAAAATCGAAGAGCCTCGAAACCGCCTTCGCGCCCGACACCCGAATTTTTCATTCCGCCAAAAGGAGTTCGCAAATCTCTCAGAAGCCACGAATTTACCCAAATGATTCCGCTTTCCAGCTTTTCTGCAACGCGGTGCGCTCTGGAAAGATTTTCCGTCCAAACAGTTGCGGACAAGCCATATTCGACGCTGTTGGCGTAATTTAAAACTTCCGCTTCGGTTTCAAAAGGCTGTATCGTGACGACAGGACCAAAAATCTCTTCCTGATTTGTGCGGCATTCGCAAGAAAGATTTTCAATCACCGTCGGCTCAACGAAATAACCGTTTTGACATCTGCCTTCGAGTTTTGTTTGTTTGCCGCCGCACAGGATTTTGCCTCCTTCGCTGTTTGCCAAATCAATGTACGACAGAATTTTTTCCAGATGCGGCTTGGAAACGACCGCGCCGATGTTCGTTTTTTCATCGAGCGGATCGCCGATTTTCAATTGTGAAACTCGCTCAACAAAATCCTTTTTAAATCGCTCATAAAGCGGTTTTTCGACAAAAACGCGAGAGCCGCACAAGCAAATCTGACCTTGATTTGAAAACGAAGAGCGGACGGTCGTCGCCAGCATCTCCTCGTAATTGCAATCGGCGAAAATGATGTTCGGGTTTTTGCCGCCCAATTCTAAAGATAGTTTTTTAAACTTTGGCGCGGCTTCCCGCGCAATCCATTCGCCCGTCCGCGTGCCGCCGGTGAATGAAATCGCTTTTACGTCTTGGTGCATGACAATCGCCGCGCCTGCTTTTGTTCCCAATCCGTGAACGATATTTAAAACTCCGGCGGGCAAGCCGGCTTCGATGCACATTTTTGATAGCAAATAAGCCGTCATCGGAGTGATTTCCGAAGGTTTTGCCACGACGCAGCAGCCTGCGGCGAGCGCGGGCGCAATTTTCCACGAAAATAAATAAAGCGGCAAATTCCAGGGCGAGATACAGCCGACGACGCCGAGCGGGTGGCGCAAAGTATAATTTATCGCCTGACCGACGATTTCGTGCGCTTCGCTCGCAAAATGCATTGCGGCGGTCGCGTAAAATTTAAAATTTGAAACTGCGCGCGGAATATCAACGCTCCGCGCCAAACTTTTCGGCTTGCCGTTATCAACGCTTTCGGCTTCTGCCAGCAAATCCAAATCACGCTCGATTAACGACGAAATTCGCATTAATAAATCATGTCTCGTTTCCGCGCTCATTTTCGACCAAACGGGAAAAGCATTTTTTGCCGCCGCAACAGCGCGCGAAACATCGCGTTCGTCCGAATCGGGAATCAAGCTGTAAACTTCGCCCGTCGCCGGATTGAAATTGTCGAGATATGCGCCGGAAACGGGCGCGAAAAGCTCGCCGTTAATATAATTTTCTAGTTTTTGCATCGCTCAAAGTTAGATTTGATGTTTTTTATTTTCTCGCGCAATCGAATACAAAATCGTTTTGATTTGAAACGGCGTCAAGGTCGGGTTTGCTTCGAGCAGCAGCGCGATGATTCCAACGATGTGCGGGCAGGCAAAGCTATTTCCTGTGAGTTGCCGATAACCGCCGCCCGTCCAAGCCGTTCGCACATTGACGCCGGGCGCGACTAGTTCGATTGGCTCGCCGTAGCGAAACGAAAAATCGAAAGCGTTTTGCATCTCGCCCTTGACGACCGAAATCAGAGAGGACGAAAAAATCGAAGGAAATGACGGTTGCGGCAGATTGTTTGCCGCCGCGACGACGATGCACCCGGCTTGATAAGCGCGGTCGAGCAAATCCCGGAGCGGTAAAACGTATTGCGGTTTCGTCGTTCCGAGCGACAGATTGATTACGCGAAATTTACGTTTGATGGCGTATTCGAGTCCCGCGAGAAAAGCGAAACCGGCGCCGGTCGAATTTGCGCCCAAAACTTTAATGCTGTAAAGCTCTGCTTCGGGCGCGATATGCGCAATGATTCCGGCGCAAGCCGTGCCGTGTCCGGCGTCGTCGCCGGTGTTTGATTCATGAAACGAAACTTTGTTTCCTTCGGCGACGGCTTCGACCGATTCTTTGATTTTACCAAGCAAATCAGGATGCGCGACATCAATTCCGCTGTCAATCACGGCGATCTGCACGCCGCGCCCGGTTCGCCTTTGCCAACCGTCCGCAATCAGAAAATCCGGTTTGTCTTCGAGAACAAACATCAATTTGATTTAAAAACTAAGAAAACTTTCGCTCGATTCGCTGCTTTCTGTATAACGCGCGAATGTTTCGAGAATTTCACGACAAAACCTGCGCTCGGTTTCGCCGCGCGACGCGATTTCCCGAACGAGCAGCGCAAGCTCGATCATTTCGCGGTGTTCCGGCGCGGTTCGCAGATTGTTGAGCCAATCGCGCATATCGCCTTCTTTTTCCAAACGATTGCACAGATTTTCGACCAGCGCCGCCGATTCGTGGGCGTCAACCAGCGACGAAATTGCTTCGGCATAAAACGCGGCAGTGTCCATTTCATCGGGCGTAAACGGAGCAAACGGCGGTTCGCCGATTCGATTGACATATTCGAGAACGCCGATCACTTCGCCGTTAAACCTGAGCGGCGTGGCGAGAATCGTTTGCGTCGAATATCCGGTTTGGCGGTCAACTTCGGCGTAAAAATTTGTGTCCTGCCCGACATCCGCAACGGCAATCGGCTGACCGGAAGAAAAAACGAAACCGGCAATTCCTTTGCCCGAAGGAATCCTTAATCCGCGCAATTTGTCGGCTACTTCGCCGATTGCCGCGAGAAAACGCAAATCTTCGGTTTCTTCGTCACGCACAATTATTGACGCTTCATCCGAATCCATCGCGGCGGCTGACAATTCCAGCAAATGCTCAATCGAACGCAGCAGCGGAGCGGTCAGCGCGTTTGCCGCGTCGAGCGTTTCAATTTGTCGGCGAAGCCGAGTTTTTCCATTGTCTTCCATATCGAACTCCGTGTTGAGGTTTGATTTTAGTGCGAAGCGGCAAAAATTAAAAGAAATAAAGGTGGAAAAAAAGTTGAATTTGCCGTATTAAAATAGCAAGTAAAAGAGAACTGATGAAAACAGGCAAGCGACGCTCTGGAGAAAGACGGTGAGTTTTTCGTTTAAAAGCAAACCGCGCAGCAAATTATTGCAGAGCTTGTCGCAAAGATTTTCCGATGCTCAAACATTTATTGGCAGCCGCGATTTTATTTTCAACCGCCGTCTCTGCGTCCGCTCAAAACCAACAAATCGGGCAGCCGACAAACATCAACGACGCGTTTTATCTGAAAACCGGCGTTTCTTTCGAAGCCTCGACCGTTCGCTCGCGAAAAGTCGTTACCGCTACCAGAGAAATCAGCGGCGATTTTTCCGAAGCAGTTCAATTGATAAAGCAAAATTATGTTGGCGGCGAAAGACTAAATGATGAGAAACTGACCAAAACGGCGATTGACGGAATGCTCAAATCGCTCGATCCGCATTCGTCATTTTACGACCGTCGAGAATACGCGGAGCTGCAAAACGAGCAGCATTCAGAATATTTTGGCATCGGAACGACAATCACCGCCTTTAAAAACGGAAATCAGAGCGGAACTTTCATCGTATCCACATTTCCGCGTTCTTCGGCGTTTCGCGCCGGTTTGCGTTTCGGCGACAAAATCTTAAAAGTTGACGGCGCGAGCGTCACAGATTCTTCGGTTACGGAAATCAAAAAGAAAATTCGCGGCGAGCAGGGAACGGTTGTGCGTTTAACAATCGAACGCGCCGCGACCGGACGAATCGAAACAATCACGCTGCGACGCGAGCCTATCGCGCAGCCTTCGATACCCGACGCTTACATTTTACAAGACAAAATCGGCTACATTGATTTGTCCGGCGGTTTTAATTTTACGACGAGCGACGAATTGGATGTCGCGCTCGAAAATTTAAAACGACTGGGCGCCGCGTCTCTGATTCTGGATTTGCGCGATAATCCGGGCGGATTAGTTGAACAAGCCGTGCGCGTGGCGGAAAAATTTTTGCCGCCCGGTAAAACGATTCTTTCGCAGCGCGGACGCGAGGATTCCGGGCAGAGATTTTGGCAATCGAATAAAGCCGATTATGTGAAATTGCCGCTCGTCGTTTTGGTCAACGAAAACACCGCTTCGGCTTCCGAAATCGTGGCGGGCGCGCTGCAAGACCACGACCGCGCTTTGATTGTCGGCGAAACGACTTTCGGGAAAGGCTTGGTGCAAAGCGTGCTTGATTTGCCCGGAGGCAGCGGTTTGACTCTGACGGTCGCGCGTTATTTCACGCCTTCGGGAAGGAGCTTGCAACGCGCTTATTCAAATTCCGGCACTTACGAATACTTTGCCCGCAAACAAAATACAGAAAATCAAGCCCAATTGGTTTCTTACACCGATTCGGGGCGAAAAGTTCTTAGCGGCTGTGGAATCACGCCGGATGAAATTGTTAAAAAGGCGGAAAATTCCGAAGCTAACGCAAAACTGCAAAATGCCGCTTTTTTCTTTGCCAAAAAGCTGGCTAACGGGCAAATCAACGGTTATGAGAGATTTGTTCAAAAACAACCGACTCAATTCGGCAAGCGCATTCAATTTATCGAATTTTTGATTGATGACGAGCTGTTTCGGGAATTTAGCCGCTTTGCATCTGAAAATAAAAGCTGGAATTTAAATTTGGAGCAAATTGAAAAACATCGCAATTTTGTTGTCCGGCAGCTTCGATATTTTCTGGCAAATTCGTTTTACGGCTCTATTTCCGCTTATCAGGTTTTGATTGAAAAAGACCCGCAAGTCGTAAGCGCCGTAAAATCGCTTCAACAGGCTAGGAATCTTGCGGCTGTTGATAGTAAGTAATGTGGGTGAATCTCGCACATTTCTACGTATTGAGTTCCAGAATTATTTTCCACTTTTATCCTGCCTTTTCTGTTTGCCAACTCGCTCAGAGTCAAGAATTTATACACACCGAAAATATGCCTTTTTATCAGTATAAAGAAATTAATTTCACAAGCAGTAAAATCGTTGACTTAATATAATGGGGGGCATATACTGAACCCGTTTTCAACTCTGAGAAGCTCAAACGCAACTCATGTCGTTTCTGGCGGATGCCTGATTTCGCAACTATAGTACCAGCTTCTTTCAACAATTTCATTTAGTTAAGGAGATTCAATGAATAGTAACCAAAACAATTCCCCTCTAAAAAATAAAGCCCAATTTAAAAGATTGCTAAGCATTTCGTCATCAATTGTCGCTTTATTGCTGGCTATCATTTTCATTTTCTCTCCGATGTTCTTATCGAAGAGTAAAGAACAGGATAAAGATATAAAAATTGAATATTTGCCATCCAACGAACCATTCAAAATCATTTCTTTCGACATTGGAGGCAAAAAGGTTTCAGCAAAAGAAAAGTTTTCTGGGGCGGATGATTGGGTAAAAGAATTGACGTTAAATACACAAAATACTTCCGGTAAAGAAATCAATTACATTGATATTGGTATATTCTTTATTCGACCACATGAGCAGGCTGATATTCCACCATTACATTATACAATTAGACGAGGGAGCAAAAAAGAGATTCTTCAGGAAAAAAAGCTACTTTCCGAATCCACATCGGAATCTAGTAAGTATGGCATAGACATATCGCTTAGTGAAATGGAATATAACAGCATCCGACAGTCTTTAGATAAATTAGGATACCCTCGCAAAATAATGGAAGTAAGAATTCAGGTCGAAGAAATTGGCTATAGCGATGAAACGGTCTGGTCAATTGGTTCTTGGTATAAAACAGACCCTAATAACCCAGAACAGCGTATCCCTCTAAAGAAGAGTAAAATCACAAAAGAAAGAAGCAGTGTTAATCTCGACACTGCTTCTTCTTTTGATGAAGAACAGTGTTACGGTAATTTGGCGTATATGAAGACCGTTTGTTCAAGAAACCCAGACGGAAGTACTTGTGAACTAAGAAGTGTTGGTGCGGCAGACCAAGGAGAACAAGCATTTAGACTTGTTAACGCCTACGACCACTGTTATATTTATGACCAAAATGGACAAAGAGGAGCTGATTGTGGGAACCTACAATTAGGCGTACAAGCCACTGTTTGTCCAACACCAACACCAACACCGACACCAACACCGCCCCCGCCCCCGCCTCCAGGTTGTGAAGCTCCCGTAATTCCTGGATATTGTCCTCAAGGTACAATACTGACAGGTGATGGATATTGTTGTCCTTACGTTGAAAATTTCTGTCAGGAATTTGAACAGGAATGTTACCAGAACGGTGGCGTGTGGAAAGGATGTAATAGAGGCTGCTATTCACCAATTGTAATTGATGTGCTTGGAAACGGTTACAATCTAACAAACGGACAAAATGGAATAGAGTTTGATCTTACAGGCGAAGGAAGCAAGGATAAAGTTTCCTGGACTTCTGCTGATTCCGATGATGCTTGGCTTGCTTTAGACCGTAATGGAAACGGCACTATTGACAGCGGTATGGAGCTGTTTGGCAACTTTACTCTTCAAGCGTTTTCAATATCCGTCAAAGACAGAAACGGCTTTTTGGCATTGGCTGTTTTTGATAAACCGGACAAAGGCGGAAATGGCGATGGAGCGATTGATTATCGTGACACAATATTTAATGACTTAAGATTGTGGCAGGATAAGAATCACAATGGTATATCAGAACCAAATGAACTACATACCTTGTCGTCATTGGATATAGCAACACTTGAACTTGATTATCGCGTATCAAGACGTACTGACGACCACGGAAACAGATTCAAGTATCGCGCAAAAGTGTGGGATTCAAACAAAGCAAGAGTCGGACGATGGGCTTGGGATGTGTTTCTTGTCTCAGGACAGTAAAATTCTCTGGAATCAGAAACAGAAAAGCCGCCTGATTAAAGGCGGCTTTTTTTTAGTGTTTCATTGTTATCAAAGAAATCTTAGCGCCGGTCGGATCGTCAATCACGCAAAAGCGCCCGACGTTTGGAATATCCATCGGCGGAACACAGATTTTGCCGCCGAGATCAAAAACGCGGCGCGCAACATCGTCAACGTTATCAACGGCGATATAAGACATCCAATGCGATTTCATCGGTTCGCCCGTTTGTTCTTTGCATTCGCTCGTAAATTGATACATTCCGCCCATCAGTTTTTCGCTTGTCCCGAATTCGGTGTATTCAAAACCGGGAACGGCGTCGCTCGTCTTTAAATTCCAACCGAGCAATTCGGAATAAAACTTTTTCGCCTCTTCGACATTCGTCGAGCCTAATTCCATCCAGCAAAACGTTCCGTGTTCTGCGGCATAGCTTTGTTTTGTTTCTGCCATTTTTCTCTCTCCTGTTTGTTGTCGAGTTAAGTTGAAATGTTCAAAAAAAGCTGTTTCTTCGTTTCCCGATTTATGCGGGTTGCGATTGCGGCATACAGCTTTCCATTCGTTTTTCCACTTCTTCGGGCGTAACATCTTCAATATGCGTGCCGATCCACCACTGATTTCCGAATGCGTCTTTAACGCTGCCGCTGCGGTCGCCGTAAAATTGGTCGGAGGGTTCTTTGAGCGTTTCAGCACCGGCTTTGAGGGCGCGTTGAAAAACGGCGTCAGCGTCTTCAACGTAAAGATGAAGAATGTTTGGAATTGCAGGGAAATCGGCGTTCGCTTCCGAAACCATCACCATTGAATTTCCGATTTTAACTTCCGCGTGAGCGACTGTTTCATCAGGATTATTCATCCGAAAATTTTCTTCGGCGTTGAATGCTTCGCGTAGAAAATCAATTAGTTTTGCTGCGTCTTTGACGATTAAAAAGGGCGTCACCGTGTGATAGCCTTCAGGAATTGGGTTGACTGACATTTTTTTTGTTCTCCTCGAAATTTTTTTTGGTTTTGATTGAAACGTACAGAAAGCTCAGACATTTTCGCTTTGTAAATTCATCGCTTCTGCCTTTGTATAAAATGAAACCGCTGCCTTTTCGTCTGGCGTCTTTCATTTTTGAATTCATTAGAAACGCTTCCTTATTTAAAATTTAAAAACTGAGGATAGTTGAGGGATAAAAAAAGCGTTGAGCGAGAAAGTCGCTCAACGCTTTGGCGTTTATCTTAATTAGCTGACGCGGCGCAGACCGTTGCGGTTGTTGTGTTGTTCCGCACCGGATTCCTGCTGCATCGTTTGCAGATGTCCGATAAAAGCGGAAGCCGCTTTTTTCGATAACTCATCGGTTTTGCAGCCCGCGACCGATTCGCATTCCTGATCAACGTCAACTCCGCTTTCGCGTCCGAGCGCGCGGATCATTCCGAGCTGTTTCGGCGTGACTAAATCCTGTAAGGATTTCGCCACCGGATTTTGCGGCATTGCATTGCCGTTTTGATTCGCCGTCGCGCCTTCGCGTTCGATCACGTCGGATTCGCGGCGATACAATTCCCGGGCGATTCCGAATTTAACCGCAGAGCGTTTCAAAGCGTCGTGTTCGGCTTTTTTAATGCCCAGCTCGCTTTCCGAAGAACCCGTTCCGATTCCTTCGCGCGTCACGCCGTCAATCGTAATCGCGGCTGTCACGGCAATGACATCGCCGATTTGTTTGATGTCGCGAATCGTGTGTGACCAATGCGGCGCAACGCGGTCGAGAATGTCTGCGACAGTGTGCCACTCGACGTAATCAACCATATGCACGTTGCCGTTGCGGTCGCGCCAGCCTTCGCGCTGTTTGACGACTTCGGTGTCAATTCTTTGTTTCAATGCGTGCAAAGTTTGCGCGAATGGCATTGCAAGAACATTTGAATGTTCAGATTTGAAATTTGAATTTTCAGATTCCTGATTTTCCGTTTCGACGAACGGAACTGCTTTGATATTTTCCTTTTTCATTGTTTTACCTTTCGTGTCCGCGAACTGACGAATTTGGGCTTGGCGGTTCGCAATCGCTTCCCGCGCTTCAACTTGTCCGACGGTTGAAGCATCAACCGCAATTTCGTTTTGTTCCTGTTCAGCACGTCTGGACTCAAGTTTAACGCCAACTCCAACGGTTGATTCGTTGTCGCTTTCGTTTTCGACTCGACGCGCCTCAGATGCGTTTTTCGTTTCATTTACCTCTTGCTCTTCTATTGCAGCCGCCGCAACCGGAACAACCGGTTTGAGCGGCGCGGGTTGATTCGCCGAAGGCTCTGTATTTTTAGCCAACAGCGAAAACTTGACGGCGAGAATATGCTCGCAGCGAAACGCAGCGTTTTCGACAACATTTTCCTCGAACTCTAAGCACGTGCAGCGCACTTTCGCGTTTTCATCGCGCCAGACTTCGTAAGATTGCTGTTTGTTTCGCAAACCGGGCGTAGCAACTCGAAAACGGTCGCCGTCGCGGGTCACTAAACCCATTGCCGCGATTGCCTGCGCGCGTTTCTCGCGCATCTCAATTGAATTTTTCGTAACTGTTTTCGTTGCCATTTCTCGTTCTTCCTTGTTTAAATCTTTCTTATCTATTGTGTTTGAACCGGATAATTGTTTTATTCGTTTCATCTATGAAACAGTGTACCACGTTCTTTGTTCTGTTGCAAGAGTGAAACGAAGTGTTGCACTCAAAATTTTTTTGTGCTAATTTTATTTCGGTAAATGAAGAGTTTGCCGCTTTGAGTTTAAATAAAAGCAGTGAACTGGGGAGTAAAACAATGGCAGCTACAAAAAACGGAAGTTTTATCAACACCAAAGAATTGGGACGCGCAATCAAGCGCAAACGCGAAGAAATGGGTTTATCGCTGCGCGATGTGGCAACTGAGACGCAGGTTTCGGCTTCGACGCTTTCGCGGATCGAAAACGGAACGGGCAAACCCGACGCCGACAATATCGCGCGTTTAACGACATGGCTCAATATGCCCGTAGATCGCGTGATGAAAAGAAACGGCGGAAACGACGGTGCAGCCGAGCCGGTAATTTATTACCCGCACGAATCAACGCCTTCGATTATCGAAGCGCACTTGCGCGCCGACCGCAATTTAACGCCGGATACGGCGCGCGCTTTGGCTGAAATGTTTCGTGTCGCTTACACGCAATTCAGCAAACCGGGCGAAGAATAAAAAAAATATCAGAAATTTTTGGACTGAGTGAGCCTTTTTTCGGCTCGCTCAGTCCTTATTTTGTCTTTTGTGGTAATGTTTTGTTGTGGAAACCGCCGATTTGCCGCCAACCAGCAAAGGCAGACAATACGAACTCCGCGCGCTCGGTTTGCGCGATTTCGCCGGTTTGAAAAAGCTCGACGAGCCATTGAATCCGTTTGATTTGGCGCGTTTTGCCAAACTCGAAGTCGTTCAATTCGACGCCATCAAAGATTTGCTTTCGCCGGAAACGCTCGAACATCTTCTCGGCGCGGGAAGCAATAAATGGTCGGGCGGCGCGAGCGGAATTCCGCTGCCGAACGGCAGAAAGCTCATTATTTTAAATCCGACGCATTCGCCCGCGCGCCATCAGGCAACTTTGATGGAAGAAATTTGTCACGTTTTTCTCGGACATAAGCCTTCGCGTTTGGAAATCAAAAATCACAACAAAAAAGGCGAAGAAATCGCCCGCGATTACGATGAAGCGATGGAGGAAGAAGCGTATTCGGTCGGTGCGGCGGCGCTTGTTCCTTATGCGGGTTTGCGGGATTTCGTCCGCGCCGGAAAAACTTCTCGCGAAATTGCCGGGCATTTTAACGTCAGCCGCGAATTGGTTGAGTACCGTATGAAAGTTTCGCGGCTGTGGAAGCTCTACACTGAAACTGTCGGGACAAAAATGGAAGAATTTGAGTAATATTGTCTTTGTTTTCGATTTTATTTGTAAGCAATGATTGAGCAAACCGTAGAAATCACGATTCCGAAACAAAAGCTGACCGTCGTTGACAAGCTCAGAATGCTGCTCGACATTACAAAGGAAATCAGTCGTTCCCTGAATTTGGAAGACCTGATGAAAATGGTGATGGACACGCTCGGCTCTCTTATTCCAAACGACGCGGCAGCGATTTATCTTTTGGAGAAAGACCAGAGCGGCGCGTTTCGGTTTCGCACCGAATCTTTGCGCGGTTATGAAGTCGAAGATTTAGCCGATATCAAGTTGCAGCCGGGCGAAGGAATTGTCGGTTATGTGGTGCAATCGGGGAACCCGGTTTTGGCAAATGACGTGCGGGAAAACGACCATTATTATGTCGCTCGTCAACATACGCAATCCGAGCTTTGCGTACCGATTATTTCAAACGACGAAGTAATCGGCGTTATTAATCTCGAAAATGATGAGCCAAACGCTTTTGAAGAAGATGACTTGCAAGTGCTTTCGCTGCTCGCTTCGCAGGTTGCGACAATTGTCGAAAAGGTTCAGCTTCATGAGCATTTGATTGAAAAAAAGCGTCTGCAAGGTCAATTGGAAGTCGCGCGCGAAGTTCAGCTTGAGCTTTTTCCAGACCACGACCCGCATTTAGTCGGTTTTGACATCAGCGCTTACAATTTTCCGACCGAGCAGGTTTCAGGCGATTATTACGATTGGGTGCGGATTTTTGAAGACCAAATCGGAGTCGTGATCGCGGACGCATCGGGCAAAGGAATTCCCGCCGCGTTATTGATGGCTTTCTTACGGGCTACTTTGCGCGCGGCGGCTCACGTCGGTTACGCGCCGCATATTTCGCTGACAAAAGCGAATTATTTATTGTGGGAATCAATCGAAAATAACCAGTTCGTAACCGCGATTTACGGCATTTTAGACGCTACGAACAAGACTTTTGTTTTCGCCAATGCCGGACATAATCCGTTGTTGCTTTTAAAAGAAAACGGAGAAGCGCAGTTTATCGAACGCGGCGGTTTGCCGCTCGGAATGTTCCGCGAAACCCGCTATTACGAGCATTTCTTACAGCTTGAAGCCGATCAGATTTTAGTTCTTTATACGGACGGAATTACGGAAGCGATGAACGAAAGCGGCGAAGAATTCAGCAAAGAGCGGCTGGTTGAATGCGTCAGAAGGGGAAAAGAGCTTGAAGCCAAAGAACTGGTTAATTTAATTCATCAGGAAGTAACGACATTTTCCGGCGAAAATACTTTGGAGGACGACGGCACTTTGTTTATCATCAAGACATCTTAAAGGAAAAAGACCGGCAATTTGCCGGGCTTTTTCTAAATCTAATAAAATCGTCCGAAATCTTAATGCCCTGTAAATGAGCAGTGGTGATTATCGCCGTTAGGAACCAGCGGAGCGCGATAATTACCGTAATTTATCGTTTCGTTTCGATGCGAAAAAGCGTAAGCGTCAAAACCGTATGCGTCGAGACAATCAGCCAGCTCGCCTGAGTCTTGCAGAAAAATCGCTTCGGTAAAACCGCATTCGGCGCGGATTTCCAGCAGCCGCTCGACTACTTCAATCGGGGCGAAGCATTGTATTGGGTCTTTAAAAGTCGCCATTAAATTCCTTTCTATCCAATATGCCGTTTTATTTTCGGCGCAATTTTGATGTCTTTCTATAAGTTTAAGTTGTCAAAACCAAACATTGTCTTTATGACAAAACATCTTCTGTAAATTTGCCGACTTATTTGCTGACAAATGTCTTAAATTAAAGTAGAATATTCCTTAATCTTCGTAGTTGGTCTCAGGAGAAAACAATGAATTTAAAAAGTAGAGCAGTATCTGGAATCGTTTTGGTTTCTGCTTTGAGTTTTGCGACGGTTTCTTCGATTTTTGCTCAGGAAAACCGGGAGCGTCGAAATATTCCACCGCAAACAGAGCAGGTCTATGTTATTTCAGCTAAAGCCGGCGGTGTCAGTTACGCCACCGGAGCGGTTCGCGTTGATCGGATGGCTACAAAAAAGCGGCACATTTTAGCCAAAGGTGACGAAATCAACGACGGCGACATTATCACCCTCGGCGAAACCGGAAACGCCGAGATTTTGCTTAATCCCGGTTCGTTTTTGCGCCTCGCAGAAAACACCGACATTCAGTTTGCCGACACGAATTTGGAATCGCTGCTCCTCAAAATGAAAAACGGCAGCGCAGTGATTGAAGCCTCAGCCGTCGGCGGCGAAGGCGGCGCTGACATTCAAATCGTTACGCCGCAATCTACAATTTCGCTCGAAAAATCCGGTATTTATCGCTTGAACGTTACCGCAAACGCAACGGAAGTCTTTGTTTGGAAAGGTGTTGCGACAGTCGGAAACGAAATTGTCAAAGCCGGACGCAAAGCGGTTTTGCAAAAAGGCGCGATAGCCGTTATCGCCAAATTTGATAAAGACGAAAGCCGCGACGCGCTCGATTTGTGGAGCAAAGATCGTTCAAAAGAATTGGCGAAACTAAATAACAAAATCAGAAGCCGTGATTTAACCAGAGCTTTTACCGGCTATTCGAACAGCTTTTACGGCTTTAACGGCTTTAATCGTTTAGGCGGATTTTGGGCTTACAATCGTTTTACCGGAAATTACTGCTATGTTCCATACGGTTTCGGATATGGCAGTTCGCCCTATGGTTATTCTTATGATCGGGGAATTTATTGGTATTACAATAATTCGGGCAGTTACAATCCGGTGGTGGTTGCCCCCAGAAAAGTAGACGTTTATAATCCTCCGCCTCCGTCAAAACAGGATTATCCTGTTTACAATCCGCTGCCTGCGCAAGTTTACAACCCACCGGCTGGAGGAAGTGCTCCGCCTCCGGGAAAAAGGGACAACTGATAAATAAAAAAGCGCGAATATTTATTCGCGCTTTTTTATTTAAACAAAAACGGGAGTATAAAAACCGATGGCACTTCCGCCGGCGCGTTGGTTTTCGGCAAAAACGGTTCGACAATCAGCAGGATTGATTGAACTCCGTTAAAAATTGTGTGAATGACCACGCACGGAAGCAAATTTCCGGTCCAAGCTCTGACTGTTGTCAGAACCAAACTTAATAAAAGAATCGCCAAAATCACGCCGTAGCTCGGATAATACTGAGGAACGTGAATTAGCGCGAACAAAAGCGTGACCAGTGCAACTGAACCGACATTTCCGAAAGTGCGCCTGAAGGCGGAATACATAACGCCTCGATAAACCGTTTCTTCGACCAGCGGCGCGGTAAAAGTGGCTAAAAAAGCGGTCGCGTAAACCGCAGAGCGCGAGCTTCGCAGAATTCTCATCAAATCGTTTTCCGTTTCGCCGAACAAGGAAATCAGCAAGCTTGCCAGCACGAAAAATCCGATTGCTGTGCCGAGACTTGCCCAAAAGCCGAATTTTTCGCCCCAATTCCAGCCGAGCGTTTGCCAGAAAGGAAATTTACCGGCGCGCGTTACCACGAGCCAAACAACGCCAATTGTTAAGAAGTGCGCCGGTATCGTCGTCAAAATGCTTATCAGCAAAATATTCGGATCGGTTTGCTTTTGAATTACCTCGCCGATTTGCGCCAAATTTATTTTATTTGCCAGAGCATAAACCAAAACCGCCGCGTTAACGAGAATCACGAGCGCAAAAATGCTGAATAACCAAACGCCGAGAGCGACCAGGCTATTCCAGGGCGGCGAATCGGGATTAATCAAAAGCGGGGAATCCGTGCGCGCTTCAGGCGTTTCGGGGGAAAGATAATTTTCGTTTTCGATTGATTGATTGTTATTTATTTCCACTTGAAAAATTTACAAGTTAAAAGTCGAAGGTTCAAGAGAAATCCGAAAAACTTTCGGTCAACGGTTTGATTTAAATAAAAACTGATATACACTGTAAGCCCGTGAGCCACGCGGGAGAAAATCCAGAAAAACAAGTTTTCGCCATCATTCCGGCGCGTCTTTCTTCAACGCGACTGCCCGGAAAACTCTTGCTTCCGCTCGCTGGAAAACCGCTCGTTTTGCATACGCTCGAACAGGCAAAAAAAGCCGAAAACGTCACGCGCGTAATAGTCGCAACCGACGACGAGCAGATTTTAAACGCGGTTTTAGAAAATGGCGGGGAAGCAATTTTAACCGACAAAAATCATCAAAGCGGCAGCGACCGAATCGCAGAAGTCGCTCGAAAGCTGCCGGAAAACTCAGTCATCGTCAACGTTCAAGGCGACGAGCCGCTGATTTCGCCGCGCTCAATCGAAAAAGCCGTCGCGGCGATTTTAAAAGACGAGCGCTTTGACATTGCGACAACTTGTGAACCGATTTCGGATTTCCGAGACGTTTTAAGTCAGAATGTTGTTAAAGTCGTAATGGACGAAAACGATTTTGCGCTTTATTTTTCGCGCTCGCCCGTTCCTTTTCCGCGCGATGCGGCGAAAAAGCATCATTCGCTGGAAAACGCTTTGCAAAACGAGCCGAATTTGATTTCTTTGTTTCGCAAACACACCGGGCTTTATGTTTACCGGCGCAAATATTTATTGAAATTTACGGAATTGCCGCAATCAGTTTTGGAAAAAGCGGAATCGCTCGAACAGCTTCGCGCGCTGGAAAACGGAGCAAAAATTAAAGTCGTCGAAACCGACGAAACTTCCATCGGCGTTGACACGGAGGAAGATTTCGAGCGCGTCCGGCGGATTTTGGATAAATAATGAACGACTGGTACGGATTAGGATTTTTGGTTTTGCTTGCTTTGGGTTCATATCTTTTTTTGCGCCAGTTGAGCAAGCCGAAAAAATTGACGCCCGAAGAATTTGAGCGGCGCGCTGCCGAAGGAACCGGCTTTGCTAAAATCGGAATTTTAGAATTGCAAAAAGTTCTTAATCCGGCTGAGAAATCATCCATCGAAGTTGTGCAGGATTTAAAGGGCGGAAAATACAACAAAAAACAAGCCAAGGGCGACGACGAAAACACCGGCGATGCCGAGAAAGACGAGTTAAAATGACAAACAACGAACAACGAGCAGCGAACAACGGACAATTTCGGACAAAATATATTTTCGTCACGGGCGGCGTGGTTTCGAGTCTGGGCAAAGGTTTGGCGGCGTCGTCAATCGGCTGTCTGCTCGAAGCGCGCGGGATGAACGTCACATTTATTAAATTAGACCCGTATATTAACGTTGATCCCGGCACGATGTCGCCGTTTCAGCATGGCGAAGTTTTCGTAACGGACGACGGCGCGGAAACCGATTTGGATTTGGGGCATTACGAGCGATTCTCAAACGCCAAACTAACGAAAGCGAATAATTGGACGAGCGGGCGAATTTATCTATCTGTAATTGAAAAAGAACGTCGCGGCGATTATTTAGGGAAAACGATTCAGGTTATTCCGCATATCACCGACGAAATCAAAGCCGCCGTGCGAGCCGTTGCGAATAAAGATAAACCCGATGTTGTTATTGTTGAAATCGGCGGAACGGTCGGTGACATCGAGTCTTTGCCGTTTTTGGAAGCGATCCGCCAGATGTGGAACGAAGAAGGCGATGAAAACGCGATTTTCGTTCACGTCACGCTTGTGCCTTATATCGCCGCCGCCGGTGAATTAAAAACCAAGCCGACGCAGCATTCGGTTCGTGAACTGCGAGAAATCGGTATTCAGCCGGACATTTTGCTGTGCCGTTCAGATCGCCCGATTCCGCGCGACCAGCGCGGGAAAATCGCGCTCTTTTGCAACGTCAAAGACGAAGCCGTCATTTCGGCGCTCGATGTACCGACGATTTACGAAGTGCCGCTTCGATTTCACGAACAGGGTTTGGACGATTTAATCGTTAAATCTCTTCGCTTGCAGGAAAAATATCCGACGGCAGATTTGCGGCGCTGGCAGGAACTTGTTTCGATTATTAAAGAGCCGCAAAACGGCGCGGTTTCGATTGCGATTGTCGGCAAATATGTTGAATTGGAAGATTCCTACAAATCTTTGCGCGAAGCTCTGACGCACGCGGGCGTAGCAAATAACATAAGAGTAAATATTACGTGGCTCGAAGCCGAAGAATTTGTCAACGACGATTACGAAACACGCTTGCAGGATTTCGACGCCGTTTTAGTTCCCGGCGGTTTTGGGAAACGCGGAATTGCCGGAATGATTCGCGCGATAAATTACGCGCGAAAATCGCAAACGCCGTATTTCGGAATTTGTCTCGGAATGCAAACCGCCTGCATCGAATTTGCGAGAAACGTTTGCGATCTAAAAGATGCGGATTCGACTGAGTTCGACACAGAAACGCCGCACCCGGTAATTTTCAAATTGCGCGATCTCGTCAACATCGAAGAGTTGGGCGGCACGATGCGTTTGGGAGAATGGGCTTGCCGTTTGGCGGAGAGTTCTTTGTCACGCGAAGTTTACGGCGGCGCAGAAGAAATCGGCGAGCGGCATCGTCATCGTTTTGAGTTCAATCCGATGTTTCGCCGTCAGCTTGAAGATCACGGTTTGCGCTTTTCCGGCATTTCGCCTGACGGCAAATTCGTCGAGATGATTGAATTGCCGCGCGAAACGCACCCGTTTTTCGTCGGATGTCAGTTTCATCCAGAATATAAATCGAAACCGCTCGCGGCGCATCCTTTGTTTGTTTCATTTGTTCGGGCAGCGCATCAAAATCGTTTGAAAACCGAAGGCAGCGTGCATATTTCCGGCAATGCAAATCGAGTCGAAAAGATTGAAGAATTGCGCGAAAGAGCCGCATCCGTCGGTGAAGAATAGCGAATGGAAATCAGAAAAGTAGGTTTTAAAGATTTAAAAGCGCTGCAAATTATCGGCGAGCGTTCTTACACGCCGCATTACTCGCATTTGTGGAAACCGGGCGGAGTCGAATGGTATATGCAGCGCTGTTTTTCGGAGGCGGTTTTGGAAAAAGAGCTTGCGGACGAAAACGTCGAATATTACATCATTTCGATTAGCAGCGAGGACATCGGAATTTTAAAATTAGTATTGCAAAAACCGATTTTGAATTCGGAAATCGAAAACGCTTTGTATCTTGAAAAAATCTATTTCGTTAAAGAATGGACTGGAAAAGGCGTCGGACGCCGTTTGATTGAATTTGCTTTTGAACGCGCCCGCGAATTGAATCGAGATTGTGTTTGGCTAATGGCGATGGACACTTCCGATAAACCGATTGCCGCATACGAGCGCACAGGTTTTCAAATTCACTCGCATACGAGACTCGATTTTGAGATTATGAAAGAAGAATTTCGCGGAATGGTCGTGATGACGAATTGTTTTAATAAAAATGGAAATTAAATCTTTTCAAGTTGGAAACGCGACTTTCGGCGACGGGCGTTTGACGATTATCGCCGGACCTTGCGTTGTGGAAAACGAAGAACACGCCGTTTTTATGGCGCGAGAGTTAAAGGCAATAACCGCGCGCGTAGGACTCGATTTTGTTTATAAATCTTCATTCGACAAAGCCAATCGCAGCTCAATCGAAAGTTTTCGCGGGCAGGGAATGGAATACGGTTTGGGAATTTTGCAAAAGGTAAAAAAAGAAATCGGAGTTCCCATTGTCACTGACGTTCACGAAAGCTGGCAGGTTGAGCGAACGGCAGAAGTCGCAGACATTTTGCAGATTCCAGCTTTTTTGTCCCGTCAAACGGATTTGCTCGTTGCGGCGGCAAAAACCGGGCGAGCGGTGAACGTCAAAAAAGGTCAATTTTTAGCTCCCCACGATGCGAAAAATATTGTTGCAAAAATGCGCGCCGCCGGCTGCGAAAAATTATTGCTGACTGAACGCGGAGCGTCTTTCGGTTATAACAATCTCGTGGTTGATTTTCGCGCGTTTCCGATTATGCGCTCGTTTGGCGCGCCGGTTGTTTTTGATGTGACGCATTCTTTGCAGCTTCCGGGCGGTTTGGGAAACGCAACCGGAGGACAGCCCGAATACATCGAACCGTTGGCGAGAGCCGGAGTCGCTTGCGGCGTTGACGCGGTTTTTCTGGAAGTTCATCAGGACCCGAAAAACGCGCCCTCGGACGGAGCAAATATGCTGCCGCTCGAACGACTCGAAAAGATTTTAATCAAACTCAAAGAAATTCATTCGCTCTGTTCGGCTTGAAAATGCGCCGACGAGCAATATCGAAAAATGAAGTTTTATTTATTTGCACTTTTTTTAGCTCTTTTATTTTTTACAAACAAAACGGCGGCGCAGGATGAAGCGCGCGCGACCGTCTTGTGGCAGGTCAGCAAAAACGATGTCACGGCAGCTTTGCCGAACAATGCTTCGGAGCGAAATTTAACCGCGAAAGCAATAATTTCATTGAAAAACGTCGGGCGCGCCGCCGGAAATACTGTAACTTTTAGAATCAATCCGAAAGCCGAAGTGATCGGCGTTAAAGTCGGAACGGGCAACGCGGATTTTAGAAAAATCGCGGATGATAAGCTCGGCTCGCTCCAAAGATTTTCCGTTACGCTGCCTTCCTCTGTTCAACCCAACGAATCGGCTTCCGTTTCGGTCGAATATCGTTTGAAAATTGACGAAAACTCCGGTTTAAATGCGCTTTCGCCGGTTGGTTCACAGTTTTTGCCGTTATCGGTTTGGATTCCGACGCCAAATAATCCTTATGGTCCGCGCGGCGGCGATTTTGCGCCTTATAGCTTAAATGTGACCGCACCTTCGGGCGAAACTGTTGTTTCGGCGGGAAAAGCGAGCGGCGCAAATTTCAATCAAAATTTATCCGGTCAGCCTTTTTTTGTCACGGGAAGCTGGGATGCGGTTGAAAACGCGAACGGTGTTTCGGTTTATTTGCCGAAAGGCGCGAGCGCGGAAGAGAGAAAACGAGCCGAAGAAGTTGCGGCTTGTGTTGGCGGTGCGAGAGAATTTGCTGCAAGTTTGTTTGGGGTTGCCGCTGATGCTCCGATCAAAGTTGTTTCCGTTTATAGAGGCGCGGGTTTCTCGGACGGCGGAATTATTTTAGTTGATCCGGCGATTTTTCGGCGACAAAAATTGGATTCGCAAACCGCAATGCTGCTCGCCGAATCGGTTGCTAAAATTTGGATGGGAAATATGATTCCGCTGCGCGCCGAAGGTCAAGGCGTTTTGCGCGAAGGATTTTCGCAATTTGTGGCGACCAGATTCCTTGAAAAACAATTTGGCAAAGAAGCGGCTGACATTGAGAAATTAAGACAAAGAACGGTTTATGCAGCGATTGCCCAGCGTGATGCACCGCTCGCTTTGACAAGCCAGCTCGATGACACTTATTTTGCGTCGGTTTCAAATAAAGGCGCGATGATTTGGCGTCTTGTCAATGATAATTTAGGTGAGGAGAAATTTTGGGGTGCAGTTAAAAGATATTTTCAGACAAAACCTGAATCTTTAACTTTAAATGATTTCAAACAGCAATTTGTGGACGCACAAAATCCGCTCGTCGCGCAGTTGTTTGATTATGGAATGAATCAGCCGACCGATTTGGATTTGTTGATCGGATTGCCTCAGCTTAAAGGGAATCAGACAACCGTTGCTTTGAGAAATACAGGTTCGTTCGATGCGGTTGTCAATGTTTTGGCAATAACCGAAACAGGCGAAAGGAAAACCGCAAAAGTTTCAATCGGTGCAAAAGGGTTCGGCGAAGCGTCGTTTAATACGACGGGCAAAATAGTTCGAGTTGAAGTTGACCCGGAAAAATTGTATCCGCAGCTTGATTATTCAAACGACGTTGCTCCGCGCGAGATAACCGGAAATGATTTACTCGCAGCAGTAATTCAATCATTCAATCGTCAGGAATTTGCCAAAGCCGAATCGAGCGCGCGCAGTGTTTTGCGATTTTATCCTAATTTTGACGAAGCCCGAACCTGGCTCGGTCGTTCTCTTTTGGAACAAAATAAATTAGATGAAGCCGAAAAAGAATTAAACGCGGCTTTAAATGCGAAATTGCCCGCAGCAAAGACTCTGGCGTGGGCTAACATCGGTTTGGGAGAAGTTTCTGTTAGACGCAATCAGAATGTGCAAGCGGTTAAATATTTTGATGAAGCTGTCAAAGCCGATGTCGAATACGCTTCAAATCTCACGGCGCGAAACGGGCGTTTGAAAGTTGAAGCTGCGGCAAATTTAAATAAGCCGCAGGATGAAGCCGCCAAAACATTTTTTTCGGCTTTTGACGGAGC
>DASVTY010000154.1:0-30302 GCA_036387315.1 Pyrinomonadaceae bacterium | reverse complement strand
AAAGCCAGAACAGTACCAAGCAATGCTAATCCCAGACTCCCTAATCCGACAGTCACGCCGATAGCTGCGGTCATCCAAACGCCCGCTGCTGTTGTCAGCCCTTGAATATCACGTTCGTCGTTTAACTTGAGAATAGAACCCGCGCCGAGAAAACCAATCCCGGTGACAATTCCTTGAATTACACGCGATAAGCCTTCCACAGATAATCCCGCGCCGGAGCAGGCGATAACAAAAACGGCTGTTCCCAGAGTAATCAGGATATGCGTGCGGAAACCGGCTGGCTTGCCTGCTCTTTCGCGGTCTATTCCGATAGCTGCTCCAAACAATGTAGCTGCGCAAAGCCGGATAATAACACGTGTTAGCTGCTCTGCATTGGGCATTCCGAATGTTAATTCCTGCCACAAGATGTCCATTTTATTCTCCTTCCCTTTTAGAGCCGGTAGCGCACGCGCGCCTGCCGCAAAGCCGCGTCTTCGACTTCGAGGTTTTGCAGCCGCAACGTAATATCCGCGTTTAAATCCAAACCGGCGCGCTCGCCGCGTTTTAAATGCGCGGTTCCGGCGGCGGCAATCATCGCCGCATTGTCGGTCGAAAGATGCGGTGAGGGAAAATAAACCGGAATCTTAAATTTTTCTCCAAGCGTGTTCGCCGCTTCGCGCAGAGCTTTATTGCAGGCTACGCCGCCCGCAACAATCAAAGTTTGCGGTCGGTATTCTTCCATCAGTTTTTCGAGCGTTACCATTAACTGACGGACAACCGAAAACTGAAAGCTTGCCGCCAAATCGCGGATTTGCTGATTCGGCGTTTCTCCCGCTTCGACGGCTTTGATGTCGTTTTCGCGGACATATTTTGAGACTGCGGTTTTCAAACCGGAAAAGCTGAAATCAGGTCGCCCGTCGCTGATTTTCGGCAAACTGAATTTGATTTTCTTTGAATCCCCCGTCAACGCTAGTTTTTCAATCACGGGACCGCCCGGATAACTGAGTCCGAGCATTTTCGCCACTTTGTCAAACGCTTCGCCCGCCGCGTCGTCGCGCGTGCGCGCTATGTTTTTATATTTACCTTCTTCCGGCACAAAGAAAACGTTCGTGTGACCGCCGGAAACAATTAGCGCGAGCGCCGGATATTGAACCGGTGGATTTTCAAAGGCAATCGAATAAACGTGACCTTCGATATGATTGACGCCGACAATCGGTTTATCGAGCGCAAACGCCAGAGCCTTCGCATACGAAACGCCGACCAGCAAAGAGCCGATTAATCCCGGACCTGTGGTCACGGCAATCCCATCCATTTCTTCGAGCGAAACGTTTGCTTTCTCTAATGCCGCCACAACAATCGGCTCGATTTTTTCGAGATGCTCGCGCGAAGCGATTTCCGGCACGACGCCGCCGTATTTGCGGTGAATTTCAATTTGCGAGGAAATAACCGAAGACAAAATTTCGCGCCCGTCACGCACAACCGCAGCGGCGGTTTCATCGCATGAGCTTTCAATTCCTAAAACCAACATATTTTGATTATAAACCTTCGCCTGAAGTCCTGTCTTTCCGCTAAAAAGCCTTTGTTTTTAAATTAACGTTGACGATTCGAGCGTCAAACGGCAATATAAAGTTATGCAAAATAGCGTCGGCGCTCGAAAGCCCGCAGAGAACCGGATGAGCGGCTCCGGCGCGTTTTTTTGTTTGATAAAGGGGAAATTATTATGGCAACAGCAACAATGCATAGAACGAAAAACGATTTACCGGAAGAATTAAGAGCACAGGTTATCGAGATTTTGAACAAACGTCTGGCTGACTCGATTGATCTTCAATACCAAGCCAAACAAGCGCACTGGAACGTCAAAGGCGAGCAATTTCGCGCGCTTCACGAGCTTTTCGATGAAGTTGCGACTGCGGCGGGCGCATACACGGATTTAATCGCCGAGCGCGTTACGCAGCTCGGCGGTACGGCATACGGAACGATTCGCGCCGCATCGAGCAATTCGTCTTTGATGGAATATCCGCTTGAAATTTTCGACGGTCATTCGCACGTCGAAGCCGTTTCAAACGCGCTTTCGACTTACGCGGCAAACATTCGCCGCGATATTGACCAAACGACCGAATTACAGGACGCCGGAACAGCGGATTTGCTGACGGAAGTCGTGCGCGGGGTGGACAAAAACCTGTGGTTTGTCGAAGCTCACAATCAAATTCGCAACGATTAAACGAACGATTTTAACAAACAAAAACGCCGCCCGGATTTTCAATTTCCGGCGGCGTTTTTTATTTGTGCGTTTTGTGATTTGATTGTTTCGGCTAATTCAACCAAAAATCTGGCTGGCGATTTTCCTGTCGAGCGCGGCGCGCTCGTGTTGAATTGCACGGCAAGCGCGATTTTTTGTTCGGGAAAATACATCATCTCGGTCAAATAACCGGGGAAAAATCCGCTGTGACCGTAAGCGATTCCGGCTTGCGTCGGGCGAATAATCACGCCCAAACCGTATTTCGTTTCTTTTCCGAGCATCGGCGCGGAAACGCCTTCGAGCATTTGAGGAAGCAGCGACGCATCAAAACCCCTTCCTTCATACATTGCTTTTGCCCAGCGCGCCAAATCTTCGGTCGTCGAAGCGTAGCCGCCGCCCGTCCATTCAAACTGCGGATTGATGATAAATTTGCCGTTTTCCAAAACCGCGTCTTTTCCGCCAAACGGATTTCCTTGACCGGCGTAACCTTGAATTAACCCGCGAATCTGACGCGAATCGGAAGGAACTGTGTTTTTCAATTTCAGAGGTTTTAAAATACGCTTTTCGACCAAATCGTAAAAACGTTTGCCCGTGACTTTTTCGATAATCATTCCGAGAACGATGTAATTCGTATCGGAATAATCCCAGCCTTTTCCGGCTTCAAACGGCGGCTTTTCGTCGAGAAGATACGCCAGCAATTCTTCCGGTCGCCAAACTTTGTCGGGCTGCGCGGTCAAATCTTTGGTGAATTGGTCTTTGAATTCATAACGCACCAAACCGCTCGTGTGATTCATCAACTGCCTGACGATAATCTGACGCGCGTTCGGGAGTCTGGAAAACCACGTTTCTCTGCCGAGATATTTTTCGATTTTGTCGTCAAGATTTATTTTTCCTTCTTTGACCAATTGCAAGGCGAGCGCCGCCGCATAAGTTTTGCCGACGCTGCCCGAAAGCATTAAATCCGACGGGCGCATCGGCGTTTTGGCGTCGCGTTCGGAAAAACCTGCGGCTAAACCGAAACAGTTTCCGTCCGCCAAACAAACGCCGACGGTTGCGCCGGGAAATTTGCCCGCTTTATGCAGCTCGTTAAGCTGTGCTTGCAGCCTTTCCGAAAGTTTCGCAATGCCGCTTTTCTGCGCCGTCGCGGAAATGCACAGCGCCAGCAAAATTGCAGAGGTGAAGAAATTTAAGCAAAACTTGGTCAACAAAATTTTCATAACTGAAATTTAACTCTATTTTTTTCGCAAAAACTCTTTCGGAATCGGATTTTCCGGGCGTTCCTCCTCCCAGGTGACGGCGGAAATCCACCAGCGTTTTCCGTCGTTGTAAAGCTCGATGCTGTTAATGCCGCGCGCTTTTTGCTTTTTCTCCCCGCTCGTTTCCCATTCGTAAGCCGAGAAAACGTGAGCGATATTTCCGAACTGCCTGACTGTGCGACCGATTTCGCGCTCGATAAAACCTTCTTTGACGAAAAACTCATTTGCGCCATTGACGTATTGCTCCTGCGTCATAATCGAGGCGTGCGGTTTTCCATTTCTGAGGCTCATTCCCACTAAACGCACGCCCGGCGCATACAAAGTTTTGTCTCGTCCCCACTGACGCGGTTCGCCTATTTTGCCTGAAATGACTTCGTAAAATGCTTTGACAATGCCGTCAATTGTGGAAACGTCCGCCGGATTTGCTTCGACTTTTGGAATCTTTACCATTTGCAAATCCCTCTCGCATTGAAATTCGAGCGTCGAAGCGGCGTTGGCGATTTTCCAGCCCGTTTCTGTGCGTACCAAGTTAAAAGTGTTCGTCCCGCAATGCGAAAATTTGTCGCCGACGTGGAAAGTGTATCGACCGTAAACCGTCGCCAAATCGCCGAAAACATTGACCTGCGGCTGCGGCATTCGCTCGGCAAACTCAGGCGCTTTCGATTCGGAAATCAGTTTGGCGAAAGCCTCGCCGCTCAGAACGCGAGTTTTTGACAAACCGTTTCCGTCGCGCGGTTTATCAATCGCCACAAGCTGACCTTCGGGCGTAAACAGAGCTTTGATGGCGTCTGCGTTTTTCGTTCGCATCGCTTCCCATAATCGGTCAATCACGGCGATTGCGTCCTGTTTCGCGGTTTCGTTCGCAGACGTTTGCGCGTGCGTCGAAACGCAAAACGCGAGAGTTAAAATCAGTAATAAAATCTGTCTCATATTTTTATCGCTCGTGAAATGCACGAAAGACACGAAAAATATTATTGTTTTTTCTTTTTCGCGTCTTTCGTGCGTTTCACGGGCAGAGGATATATTATTTTTTCTCGATGTGCGAGCTTTGGATTTTCGGAGCTATTTCATCGAGCCAGCGGTTCAATTCTTCCTGAGCGAAATATTTGCCTTTGAGCATCACGCCCGCGCGGTTTTCGGTGTTGGAAATGTTTTCCAAAGGATTGGCGTTGAGCAAAATCAGATCGGCGCGCTTTCCTTTTTCAATCGTTCCGACCTTTTCCAACGTGCCGAAAAACATTGAAGGATTTTTCGTCGCCGCTTCGAGCGCGGCGTAATTTGAAAGCCCGGCATCCGCCAGAGCCTTCAGCTCGCGGTGCATCGTAAAACCGTAAAGCCACAGAAACTCCGGCGTGTCCGAGCCGCTCATAATCTTGCCGCCCGCGTCGTAAATCGCCTTAATGATTTTGTTGCGCACTTCTACCCAACGGGCGCGTTTTTCCGCCGGAATCTGAAACAGCCTGTGCTTTTTATGAAAATTTATAAACCCTTCCTGAACTTTCGCCGGGTAGAATTTGAAATCCGGTTGGGCGCGAATTGATTCTTCGCTGCGCGGCAAGCCGAAAGTGTTCTTCATAAAATGCTGCGTGGGATTAACATAAGGATTTGACGCAACCGTCTGGCGGGCGATTTCGGTGATTTTCTTTTCGTCAACGTAATCGAGGCTTTCCCAATTTTTCGGGTCATAAATATAAAGGTCGGAAACCGAATTCTTGTTCGGCGCGTTATCCGCTATGACCGCTTCGAGATAGCCGTCGAGATGCTCGATTTGCTGTCTGGCTTTTAAGGCGCGCGCTAAAGTTACAAAACGGGCGTCGGCGTGTCCGACGACGCGGATGTTTTGTTTTGCAGCTTCGTCCACCGCCGCCTCATAAACTTCGGGCTTAATAAAAGTCGTGATTTTAATAAAATCATAACCGGCTTGTTTGGATTTTCTGACCGCCTCGCGCGCTTCCTGTTCGTTGTTGACGACGAAATTATTTCCCTGCTCTTTTCCCGTCAGATGCGGGCTTGCTGAATAAATAGTGGGCGCGATGATTTCGCCTTTCGCCGATTTGGCGCGCAAAACAAGCTGTTCGGGCGTGCCGATCATAAAGCGAATCGTCGTCACGCCGTTGGCGACCATCACGCGCAATTCGTCTTCGGCAATCGAATCGGGATAATCGTCGCCGTCCGAAAGCAGATGCGTGTGCATATCAACCAGACCGGGAATCAAAAATCTGCCTTTTCCATCAATAACAACCGCATCTTTCGGAATCTTAACTTTCTTCGTGTCGCCGATTTCCGCAATCAATCCGTTTTTGACAATCACAGTTTGATTTTGAAGGACGCGCTCTTTGTCCATCGGAATGACATTAACGCCGACAAACGCCGTCGTTTTTGAATCGAGCGGGCTTGATTGTCCGACCACAGCCGAAACTGCCAGCAAAATCAACGAGAAAATTATCCTTTTCATTTTTCCCCTGTCTCCTAACACGCTTTCAAAAAAGGCTTCTTATTTCAACGGCTTACGCGGCAGTTTGCCGTCCATCATAGCGGTTTGATAAACGAAAGCAGCCATAATCGTCGCCGCTTGTTTCATATCTTCGGGTTGCAGACGGTCATAATTGTCCTGATTCGAGTGATGCGTGCGCGTGTCGTATTCGATTTGGTCCTGAATAAACTGAAAACCGGGCAGACCGATGGCGTCAAACGGCAAATGGTCTGTGCCGCCCGTATTGGAAAGCGATAAGGTCGAAGCGCCCAAATCCGCAAAAGGCGCGAGCCACGCTTCAAAAATGGGTTTAACGGCGCTGTTGCCTTGCATATAAATGCCGCGAATTTTGCCCGTCCCGTTGTCGAGGTTGTAATAAGCCGAAAGTTTTTCGTAAGCCGCGCCTTTTGAGAGAGAGCCGTTTTTCATTTCGCCGAAATGCTGTTTGACGTATTCGGTCGAACCGTAAAGCCCTTGCTCTTCGCCGCTCCAGAGTGCGACTCTGATTGTGCGGCGCGGTTTTAAACCCGCTGCCATAATTATGCGCGCCGCTTCCATCACTACACCGCACCCGGCGGCGTTGTCGGTCGCGCCGGTCGCGGCGTGCCACGAATCGAGATGTCCGCCGAGCATCACGATCTCATCTTTCAAATTCGGGTCGGTGCCGGGAATTTCGGCGATTGTGTTGTAGCCCATCTGATCCTGATCGTGATATTGCGCGTTGATTTCAACGGTCATTTGCGGTTTGACGCCCTGCTGAATCATTCGTACGAGTCGATTGTAATCTTCCGAAGCCATCGTCACCTGCGGCATCATGGTCGCTTCAAACTCTTTGCGCTGCGGCTGAAAGGCAGGAGAGCTGAAAAGGTCTTCAATCGTTTTGAGTTCTTTTGTAATTTCCAGAGCGAGACTCGCGCCCTGCACGAAGACGGTTCCGCCGCTTCCGCCCTGACTGTTGTCTATCATCACCGCCGCGCCTTCGTCCATCAAAAATTTCATCCTGCGGGCTGGCTTATTAATATAATTTTCGACGATGCTTTTCAGCACTTCGGGCGTAAACTGATCGGCATCTTTCGCCGGTGCATTCGCCAATTTCGTCAAAGTTTCTTCGGGCAGACGGCTCGCTAAAGCTTTTTCTTCGGCTTTGAGCGGTCGAATCGGTGATGCCAAAACTATTTTGCCGCGCAACTGACCTTTGTATTTCGCCAAATCCGCGTCGGTTTTGGTGTCAAGCCAAACGACTTCGCTCGTCACTACGCCTTTTGTCGAAGGCGACCACGCTTTTGGGTATGCAATCACGGAAAACGGTTGCGGCGCGACGACCTCGGCATCAAAATCTTTGAGCGACCAGCCGCGCCCGAATGGTCCCCAGGCTTCGAGACGCGCGTTTTGCATTCCCCATTTCGTCATTGTGTCTCGCGTCCACTCATTCGCCCGCTTCATGCCCGGTGAATTAGTTAAACGAGGTCCGATTACATCGGTCATATAGGAAAGCGTTTGCATCACCTGCGAGTTTTTGCCCATTCCTTCTTCGCGGATTCGGTCAATCGTTTCCTTCGGCGCGGTGTAAATTGACGGCGCGGTTTTGACGCCCGCTCCGCTGCCGACCGATTGACCGAAAGCTGCGGCGGGAAGCAAAAAAGTAAATATTAAAATTGTGCTGATAAATTTTCGTCTTAGCATTAGAAAACTCCTCTCAAAATCAGATTATCTTTTGGCAATTTCTGAGTGCAGCGGCAATTAACGCCGGAAAAGCGTTGTCGAAAAATCCCGATTGCCTTTGTTTCACCACATTTACGCCGACTCAAGCAAATAGGTTTCGTTTGCGTTCGATAATTTACTTTTATTTTCCGACAAAAGCCAGCCCGTCGGGAGCCACGCCGGTTTCGACCCAACCGGCGATTTCCATTTTGTCCAAATCAATTTTGAGCACGCGGTCGGGCTGAACGACCGAAAGAAAAACGAATTTTCGGTCGGGTGAAAAAACGATTCCCATCGGCACGCTTTCGAGCTTCATACGCCGGATTTCCTTTTTCGTCGCGGCGTCAATCACGACGAGTTCTTTGGTCGTGAGCAAGGTGGCGAAAACTCTCTTGCCGTCGGGGGCAAAAATGACGCGATACGGGCGGTCGCCGAGATTGATTTTTTCTTTGAATTTATTGGCTTCCACATCAACCACATCAATCGCGCCTTCAGAATTCAAACCAACCCAAACCTCTTTGCCATCAGGCGAAATGTCAATCGCTTCAGGCTGTTTCCCGACCGGAATGTGTGTAATCTTCGGCGGTCCCGGAGCCGATGGCTGCATTTCAAGCACCGTCACCGAATTAGAAGAAATATTCGCCGTGTAAATAATTTTCTGATTGGGCGATAAAACGAGCATGTGCGAACCGTTCTGCCCTGTCCCACTCATCCAGTCAACTTTATTCGCCGCCGGATCATAACGCGCAACCAGGCGATTAACTTCAGCCGTAAAATAAACTTTGCCGTCTTTGCCCATCACCAAACCGTGCGGACGCACTAACGGCAACAAATCAACTCGCCGGGTTTCTTTGAGCGTCGTTAAATCAATCACGGAAAGCGAGTTGCCGGGCTTTTGCGCGCCGTAATTGGCGACGAAAGCGGTTTTTCCGTCGGCTGAAGCGACGACTTCGTGCGGATTGTCGCCGGTCGGGACTTTTCCGACGACTTTCATCGTTGCCGGATCAATCACGGCGAGCGTGCTTTCCTGTTTGTTAAGTGCGAGCAACAAAGGCTTTGCCTGCGCGAAACTGTAGCCGATGCAGGCACCAACGATAAAAGCCAGCAAACTCAGGCGTAAAAAAAGAGGCTTCGGATTTAAACGAAACAATTCTGCAATATTTGTCATAAACGGTTTTCTTTTGAACAGAAAAAAATGAAGAGAATCTCTATTGCCAGAATTTACCGTTCAGAGTCAAAATACAACAGAATTGTGATGAGAAGAGAGTGGAAAGTGATGAAACGTTATATTTTTAAGAAGAACAATTTTTAACGCAGAAATTTCAGAATTTTGAGTTTTATGTTGAGTTTTGAATTTTGAATAATCAGTTTAATTCAAATTAGATGTCGCGTGCCTCGCCGAATCGGTTAAAAATTCTCTTTTTGCAGATCGCGGATAAACCGCACCATATTGCGGATTTGCTGTTCGGTGAGTTGATATTTAAACGGCGGCATTCCATTCTTCCCGTTGGCAATCTGCTCATAAAGCTCCGCGTCCGTTTTTTGCAGGGCTTCGCCGGTTCGCAAAGACGGCACGGCTTTTCCGGCTAGCTCGCCGCCGTCGGCTTCTTTGCCGTGACAGACGACGCAGTTCGAGCGAAAAAATGACGCTTCGACGCGAATGCTCTGCTGCACCGAAAGCTGTTTCGGTTCTTTTTTAGCGCAGGAAAAAACGCAGGTTAAGATAAAAAGACAAACGACGACAATTTTAAAACTAAATTTTAAATCCACAATTTAAATTATCAAGGTGATTTGATGAATAATTTAACAGATTTTATTGTTTAATCGGCGCGAGCCGAACGGCGCTTTTAGAATCGGTTTTAACGTAAACCGCAAACAACTTTCCCTTTGAATTCGCCGCCGCAAAATAACTAGCCGAACCGACGTGTGGAACTGCCTTTCCGACCGTTTCCGGAGCTGCGGTTTCGGCAAAAAAGACTTGTTTTTCTCCGTTCGTCCAGGCGATGTGAGAAACATTAGACTCGCCAACGACAAACTGCGGCGAAATCGGTGAAAAGCCTTCGCTGACGAGGACGCGAGGCGCGAAAGTCTTGCCGCCGTCGGTTGAATACGTTTGATAAATTCCGGGAGCGCCCGCAGCGCCAGCCGAAAACCACGCCACGCGAACATTATTGTCTTTGCCCGAAATGAGCGACGCGCCGGAAACAGGACAGCCCATAATTTGCCAGCGGTCGTCGCTGATAATCACCGGAGCGGAAAATTGTTCGCCGCCGTCTGAGGAAGAAGCCACAGCTATGTGACGAAAATTATCTCCGACGACTTGCCGCCACGCGACATATATTTTTCCGTCCGTAGCGGCTAAAACCGCAGTTTTGCAGCACGGGCAAACTTCGCTGGAAAGTTTTTTATTCGGAGAAAACGATTTGCCGCCGTCGGTTGAAACGGCGTAAAAAACTTCGCTGTTCGGTTCGGCTTCTTCATCCGCTTGTTTAGGCGACGGAGTATGCAGCGCTTTCACAAAAGCGAAATTATTCGACGTTTCGTTTTGAGCGTGTGCGGGCTTTTTGATGTTTCGCTCATCGAGCCACGCCGCGTAGATTTTGCCGCTTTTATCAATCGCCAGCGAATGCATTCCGTGCGAAGCAGGCGCAGTGTCGTCATTGACTTTGGCGTTTGATTGAAACGTCTTTCCGCCGTCCCGCGAGACGGAAACGTAATAATCCGTGCCGCTCGCCGTTTCGGTTTTCATGCGCTTTGTCCAACCGACGTAAATCGCGCCGTCCGCGTCGACATTAATTGTCGGCGGATCGCCGCGCCAAGCGGTTGCTTCACCCGCGTTCGGGTTAACTTGGGTTTTCACACTTGCAGGTTTTCCTTCGGCGTCAAATTTTTGCAGAAAAACATCCGCCGTTTTATTCGCTCCGTGTTCCACCCAAACAACAAAAACGCCGCCGTCAGAAGCGGCTGCAACGGCAGGTTCCGCCGCGTCAATTTCCGGCGCGCTGATTTGAATTGAATGTTGCGAGTCAACTTCGGCATTTGTTTGTGGCGGCAAATTTTCATTCGCACAACTCGCAAATAAAAACGGCGAGACAAACAGAATCAATGCGGACGGAAGAATAAATTTTCTCATCTTTTTTAAACTACTAAACAACAATTTCGCGCGCTTTTCAACAGGGGATTTACCATCTTCGCTTGTGTTATACTTTGCGCCGATAAGACTTCTCAAACCGAACGTTTCTCGAAAAACAATGGACGCAAAAACCACAGACATTTTAACCGGCACGGTCAAAGGACCGGGCGAGCTGCCGCACGAATATCTTTTTATCACAACCGACAACGCGCGCACGCGCATCGGCGAGTTTGTTTATTACACGGCGCGCGATATGGATAAAGAATTAAATATCATCGGCACAATTTCCTCGCGTAAATTAATCAGAAACTTGCCCGACGCATTTCTCGCCGACCCGAACACGCCGCCCGCGCTCGTTTCTTCGCTCATCGGTTTGGACGAGTGCTGCGAGATTTACGAAATCACGGTCGAGACAATCGGTTTTTATCACGAAGGAATCAAAGATTTTATCAACCCGCGCATTCCGCCCAATCCCGGCGACGCCGTTTTTCTGGCATCCAGCGAAACTCTGGCGAGAGTTTTAAGCTCAAAAAAAGAAAGCGAAATCGGCTCGGCTCACATCGGCAGCCTTTTGACCAGAAGCGACGGCGAAGTTCCGGTCGTCCTGTCGGTCAAAGACGTTGTTTCGACTCACTTGGCGATTTTGGCTTCGACAGGTTCGGGAAAATCTTACACGGCGGGCGTTTTGATTGAAGAACTGATGCTCCCGCACAACCGCGCCGCCGTTTTGATTATTGATCCGCACGGCGAATATCACACACTGAAAGCAATCGAAGCGAGCGATGCTTTTCGCGGCGCGGACGGTTATCGCCCCGAAGTCAAAATCTTTCAGCACGAACAAATAAAGGTGCGTTTTTCGACTCTCACCGAAGCCGACATTAAATATTTATTGCCCGAAGGCACGTCGGAAAAAATGCTCCATTTTCTGCATCTCGCGTGGAACAAATTGCAGGAAACCAGAAAAAACGGTTTATTTGCCTATCACGATTTGCGCGATGAAGTGGCGGCGCAAAAATACGGCAGCGACAACGGCAAAGGCGACGGCGGAAACGTTAGCTCAATCGAAGGACTTTTGTGGCGAATGGATTCGCGTTTCGAGAAACGGGACGCGATTTTTCACGATGCCGACCATATCGATTTAAATGAGCTTTTCCGTCCCGGTCGCGTCACGATTTTAAATCTCTCGGACATCGAACAAAACGAGCAGCAAGTCGTCGTAGGCACGCTTTTGCGCCGAGTTAACAAAGCCCGAATGATGACGGTGCGCGGCGAGGTTTCGAGCGGCGAGAACTTTTTGGATTATCCGGTTTTCACCCTTTTGGAAGAATCGCACCGCTTCGCGCCCGCCGGTGTGAGCGTCGTTTCGACCAACATTTTGAAGCAAATCCTGAGCGAAGGCAGAAAATTCGGGGTCGGAATCGGTCTGATTACGCAGCGACCGGGAAAACTGGATCAGGACGTTCTCTCGCAATGTATGACGCAAATCATTATGCGAATCGTCAACCCGATTGACCAGCAAACCGTCGCCCAATCGGTCGAAGGCGCGGGACGCGAGCAGTTAAACGAGCTTCCCGCCTTAACCAAAGGTCAAGCCGTCATCTCCGGCGTCGGCGTCAACACGCCCGTGATGTGCCGCATCCGCCAAAGATTAACCGTCCACGGCGGCGAAACCTTCGACGCTCCGGCAGAATGGGCGAAATGGCATTCTTCCGCCTCAAAAGAACACCGCGAGCAGGACACAGCGATTTACGCGCGCCCGTCAAACGGCAAAAAGGAAGAAAAAATCGGCGGCATTCGGATTTAATGCTTTATGAGTTCATTTATTTGCGCTTATGCAAGTTCTGATAAAAGTTTTATCTTTCCAAAGTTGAGTAAAGTTTGTGAAGATTTGCCTTTCTTTGGTGAACATGAAGGAAAATCGTATTGTGTCTTGCATTACCCTTTAGAAGACAAGAAAGAAGAATTCAATCAGGTATTAAAGCAAAAAATTGATAAATCAGATTTTAATCTGTGTGGGGTATGGTTTCCTGAAACCGTAGATTTTACGGGATTTACTTTTGAAACTGAAGTAGATTTATATGAATCTTTTTTCTACAAAACTCCGTTATTTAACGGAGTAGTATTTCATAAAAGCGTAGATTTTAGCTCTGCGACTTTTAATGAAAATTGTGTTTTTATAAACTCCAGATTTAATGATTCCACTTCATTTTTGCGTTTGACAGTAAATGGAAACGCTAATTTTACACATTCATATTTCAAAGAAAAAACATATTTTAGCAATTCTCGCTTTTGCTCAGTTGCTGAATTTTCTCAAACTTATTTTGCTAACAATGTTAGCTTTACCGATGTCTCAATGTTAGGAAAGGCTGATTTTGCTGGTTCAACTTTTGAGGAAGATGCCGTATTCTCACGAGTCAAATTTAGTAATGAGGCTGAGTTTAGGTACTCAGAATTTCTCTCGAATGCATACTTTAAGCAATGCGTTTTTGAATCGGCTGTTTCCTTTCACTATATAAATTTCTTCAAAATATTTGATTTGAGTTCATCTATTTTTAAAGATAACTTTGAATTTTCTGGACTTGAACTTTTCAACAGCCAGATTTTTGGTGCATTTAATAATAATTTTTGGTTGGATTTACAGTTTGCTAAAATTGAAAAACCTGAAAAAACCTCTTTTCATTCAATTCCATTGCGTCCGAGTTGGTTCGTAAATATTGATTCACGTAAATTTGTTTTTACAGATGTTGATTGGCTTAACGCTAACGGTAATCGCCAAAACGTAGTCAATGAGTTGGACAATTTAAAAAGGCGTAATGTATTGAATTCACATCGCCGCCTTTTAACTAAAACTTATCGTCAACTTGCCACAAATGCTGAGGAAAATAATCGTTTTGAAGAAGCCTCAAATTTTCGCCGGATGGCGTTTGAAACGGAATGGTTAGAAAAAAAAGAAAAGTTTCTTAATTCGATTGATAAACTTCCAGATGAAAACGAAAAATTAAAAAGGCGCTTTGGCGGCTCAACAAGCAAAGAGGATTTACCCATCCCGCCGACAAACTCTTTCGCGATTGCTCGCCTGTTTGATTTACTACATTTGCTTTATCGCATTACAAGTTATTATGGCGAAAGTCGCCAACGGGCTTTTGGTGTTTTGTTAATTATTCTGATAGTTTCTGCATTTCTTTATACTCAATTTAATTTCAATGTTTGTTTGCCTAATCAAGCCTGCGGAATAAGAACACTAAGTTTACTTGAAGCTATTACACACAGTATTAGCACAGCAATTTTACAAAATCCTGAAACACGAAAACCTCTAGGCTATTCAGAATTAATTGTTACGCTGGAAAAGATATTTGCGCCGTTGCAAGCCGCACTTTTGGCTTTGGCAATTCGTCGTAAGTTTATGCGTTGAGAAGTGCTAAAATCATCTTTGGAGGTTCAAACAAAATGACGCATTCGATTGTCTTAGAAGTTCCTGAAAACATTTATCAACCACTCGCCAAAGAAGCTGAAGCGAAAGGGCGGAAGATTGAAGAAATTGCGCTTGAAAAATTAGCTAAACATGAACCTGCGCGGGTTGAAGACCCCTTGGATAAGTTTGTCGGCGCGTTTAGGAGCGATATTCCAGATTGGACTGAAAATCACGATAAATACTTGGGCGAAAACTTAATGCGTGAGATGCGCGGCGAAAACGAATGAATAAAATCTTTGTTGATACGTCCGGCTGGGGAAATTTAGTAGATGTTCAGCAGCAATTTCATTACGAAACAAAGTTAATTTATCAAACAGCCAAACAAAATGGCTCACGTCTGGTCACTACGAATTACGTTATAGCTGAACTTGTCGCGCTTTTAACAAGTCCGCTCAAGATTCCGCGCAGCAAAAGCATCGATTTTATTGAAAGTATCAAAACATCATCTTTGGTTGATATTATTCATATTAATGAAAGTTTAGATTCAAAGGCTTGGGATTTGCTCGTAAATCGTACTGATAAAAACTGGAGCTTGGTTGATTGTTCGAGCTTCGTGATAATGCAGGAAAATAATATTTCGGAAGCATTATCCACCGATCATCATTTTGAACAGGCAGGATTTGTTAGATTGCTCAAGTAAAAAAAGCGCGAAGGAATAGGCCTCGCGCTTTTGTTTTTACATTTGACCAAACTTTAATAGGATTTGGATTTACCGGTAGAGTTGATATGCACGCCGCCGTTTGTCGTGATCAGGCGAACGGGCGCGCCGCCGCCGTTTAACGCTTTGTTTAAGCGTCCGCCCGGTCTATAGCGATTGCTTTCTGTTCTTTCAACCTGCAATTCCGCAAAGTTGCTGTGCCAGCCGCCGTTGACGGTTCCGGTTTCGATGTTTGCAGCAAAGGTTTCGGGAATTGAGAGATGAACGCCGCCGTTTGTCGTTTGGACATCGAGACCTGAGCCTTTCCAGCCGTTGCCGGACAATTCGACGTGAAGTCCGCCGTTTGCTGTTCTGCCGCGAACGTCTCCGGCAATGTCGCCCAAGTGAAGCCCGCCATTGACGGTTTCAAACTCCATATTTCCCTCGACGCCGCGGATTCCGATGCCGCCGTTTTTAGCGGTCAGTTTGAGATTCGTATTGCGCGGGACGTGGATTTCGTATGAAACCGACAGATTTTCTTCCGATGCGGCTTCGGCGCGGACGACCGAGCCTGTTTCAATGCGGACGCTGTTGGCGAGAGCGCGGGCGGCTTCGTCGGTTCCGGCGCGGGCTTGGATGCAGGCGCGAACCAAAACGTCCGAGCGATTTGCGCCTTTAACCCAAATGCCGCCGTTGCGCTGCCCGTCAACCGTCAAAAGGCTTCCGGCGGGCATCGTGACTTCGCGTACTTCGTTGAACGAAGATTTTTCGCTGTTTGAATAATTGTTGTTCCGGCAAAATCCGTCGGATTTCGTTTTGACTTCCTGAGCAAAAGCGGTAACGCCGAGCGAGACGAACGCGAGCAGCAAAGTAAAGCAGTAAAAGCGGGTGTTTCCTAATTTCATCTTTCCAAATTCCTCCAAAAGTTTTTTAAGTATCAGGGTTTCTGTAATGAGAACACCGCGCGAAAAAAGTTTGTGACAGGAAATTTGAGATAAAATTGAAAAATGAATTTTTCGCTTTTAAAAATATTCGGATTCCTGGGATTTTTGTTAGCTTTAAACGCAGCAATTTATTCTCAGACAATGCAGAACGAAACTAAAACGACGCGACCGCGCGTCCGCGAAATCGGACTAAAAATCGGCGTCTTGCCGACCGGACAGCTTAACGCGATAACGGATGTAGCGGGCGTCCGCGTCGGACACCAAACGATTATTAGAGGCGAAAACATTCGCACCGGCGTGACGGCGATTTTGCCGCACGGCGGAAATTTGTTTCAGGAAAAAGTGCCGGGCGCGGTTTTTGTCGGGAACGGTTTCGGGAAATTGGCGGGTTCGACGCAGATCGAAGAGCTTGGCGAGATCGAAACTCCGATTCTTTTGACTTCGACTTTGAGCGTCCCGCGCGTCGGCGATTTTTTGCTCGATTACCTGCTCGCGCTGCCCGGAAATGAAAACGTGCAGTCAATCAATCCGCTTGTCGCCGAAACTAACGACGGTTTTTTAAACGACATTCGCGGTCGTCACATTGCCAAACAAGACGTTTTCGCGGCAATCGAAACGGCTAAAATCGGCGCAATCGAAGAAGGCGCGGTCGGCGCGGGAACGGGAACAGTCGCATTTGGCTGGAAAGGCGGAATCGGCACGGCTTCGAGAAAATTCCCCGTCGCATTCGGCGGCTACACAGTCGGCGTCTTGGTGCAGACGAATTTTGGCGGCGTTCTAACCGTTGACGGGGCACCGGTCGGCGTCGAGTTGGGAAAATATTATTTGAAAGAAGCACTCGAAAAAAGCGCAGCAGTTTCGACGAAAAACGATTTGAACGATTCGGCTGACGGTTCGATTATTATTGTCATCGCTACGGACGCGCCGGTTGATGCGAGAAATTTAAAAAGAATGGCGGCGCGGGCAATGATGGGATTGGCGCGAACCGGCGCGGCAGGCACAAACGGCAGCGGCGACTACGCGATTGCTTTTTCGACCGCGCCCGAATTGCGAATAAAATCCGCAAATTCAAACGCCCCTCGCGACGTGAAAGCGCTGCCGAACGATGCGATGTCGCCGCTTTTTCTCGCCGTCATCGAAGCGACCGAAGAAGCGATTTTGAACTCGCTGTTTCGCGCGACGACCGTCACAGGAAAAGACAAAAGAACCGTTGAGGCTTTGCCGCTCGAACTGACACTCAAAATTTTGCGGAAACACAACAAAATCAAATAATTTGAACTCTGGATAAGGATTGAACCGCCGAGACGCAGAGACGCCGAGTTAAGAAAACAAAGAAAAGGGGCAAAGATAAAAACAAATCTTTTTCTCTCTTTTTGGTTTTCAATCTCTCGGCGTCTCTGCGTTGAAAAAACTGTAAAAAAAAGCGAGGCGCAATTTACGCCTCGCTTTTTTAATCAATTGATAACTTTTGTTTAAAAATTATCGTCGTCTTCGTCAAAACCCGCGCCTATTTCGTCAATGCCGACTTCGGACATTGCAAATTCGTCGAGTTCTTCCGGCTGCGGTTCAACGTTATCCGGTTCGACTCCGGTTGCTTCCTCCATTACGACGGCAGTCGTCGCTTGCTGGCGGCGTCCGCTTCCCGGAACCAGACTGGTAAATTCATCATCGAATTCGGGTTCGTTGCGGCTGCGCGCCGTCGGGTCGTCGTCAACCTTGACGTTGCGGTAATGTTTCATACCGGTTCCGGCAGGAATCAGGCGTCCCATAATCACGTTTTCCTTCAAGCCGCGCAGATAATCAACGCGACCGGAAATCGCCGCTTCGGTCAAAACGCGAGTCGTTTCCTGGAACGAAGCCGCCGAGATAAACGAATCGGTCGAGAGCGACGCTTTCGTGATTCCAAGAAGCAGCGGATCGGCTTTCGACGGATCGCCGTCTTCGTCGCGAACGCGGCGGTTTTCGTCTTCAAAGCGGAAGCGGTCAACTTGCTCTTCGAGCAGGAAGCTGGAATCGCCGACATCTTTGATTTTCACCCAGCGCAGCATCTGACGAACAATCACTTCGATGTGTTTGTCGTTGATGAGAACGCCCTGCAAACGATAAACCTCTTGAATTTCGTTAACGAGATATTCCTGAAGTCGCTCGACGCCGAGAACTTTCAGAATATCATGCGGATTCAAAGGTCCTTCCATCAAAGCCTCACCGGCTTTGACGCGGTCGCCTTCCTGCACGTTGATGTGCGTTCCGCGCGGAATATCGTATTCGCGTTCTTCACCGTCGTCGCCCGCAATGACGAGCTTGCGTTTGCCTTTAGACACCGCGCCGTAACGAACCGTTCCGTTGATTTCGGACATCACCGCAGGTTCACCCGGTTTGCGAGCTTCAAACAATTCGACGACGCGCGGCAGACCGCCGACGATGTCTTTTGTTTTCGTCGTTTCGCGCGGGATTTTCGCTACGATGTCCCCCGCTTCGATTTGATCGCCGTCGTTAATCATCAAGTTGGCGCGAACCGGCATTTGATACGTTTTCAAAACGCGGTTGCCGTCGCGGATTTCAATACGCGGCTGGCGTTTTTCGTCCGAAGAGTCTTTGACGACGAGACGGCGCTGCCCGGTTACGTTGTCAACTTCCTCGTCAACCGTCACGCCTTCGCGCAAATCCTGATAGCGAATCGTACCGGAAACTTCGGTCAAAATCGCGTTTGTGAACGGATCCCAAATCGCAATCGGCTTGTCTTCTTTGACCGCTTCGCCGTCCGCGACTTGAACGTGCGCTCCGTAAACGATTTTGTAGCGCGCGATTTCGCGTCCGCGTTCGTCCAGCAAACCGATTTCGCCGTTGCGGTTGATCGCAATGCGCTCGCCTTTGCGGTTCGTAATCGTGTTCAAATCGTGATAGACGATTGTGCCGTCCGCGACGGCTTCGTGTTTCGATTGTTCTTCGAGACGCGCCGTGCCGCCGACGTGGAACGTGCGCATTGTAAGCTGCGTTCCCGGTTCGCCGATTGATTGCGCCGCGATAACTCCGACCGCTTCGCCGATGTCAACAGTCATTCCTGTTGCCAGATTGCGCCCGTAGCATTTGATACAAACGCCGCGACGAGCTTCGCAGGTTAAAACCGAACGAATTTTGACATTCTGCAAACCTGCAAGCTGCACTTTCGCCGCCAAATCTTCGTTGATTTCCTGATTCGATTCGACAATCGCCGTCCCGTCAATCGGATCAACAATGTCGTCGAGCGAAGCCCGCCCGACGATTCGGTCGCGCAACGATTCGATTTCTTCACCGTTGCGAACAATCGCTTCGGCTCCGATTCCTCTGAGCGTTCCGCAATCCGGTTCGGTGATGATAACGTCCTGCGCCACGTCAACGAGTCGGCGAGTCAAATAGCCGGAGTCGGCGGTTTTTAAAGCCGTGTCCGCCAGACCTTTGCGCGCGCCGTGCGTTGAAATAAAGTATTGCAGCACGTTTAAGCCTTCGCGGAAGTTGGCGCGAATCGGAGTTTCGATAATCGAGCCGTCCGGTCTTGCCATCAAACCGCGCATTCCGGCGAGCTGTTTAATCTGCGCCGCCGAACCTCTCGCGCCGGAATCCGCCATAATAAGAATCGGATTCAGCTCGTTGCGTTCGGTTTCGCGTTTGTCCATCGCCGCGAACATTTCTTTGGCGACACGCTCGGTCACGTCGTTCCAGATCGAAATAACTTTGTTATAACGCTCCTGGTTCGACATCGCGCCGGCTTTGTACTGATCGTCAATCTCGATCACGTCTCTCTCAGCCTGTTCGACAAGCTCCTGCTTGTTCGGCGGCGTGACGAGATCGTCAATTCCGATTGAAACACCGGCTCGCATCGCGTAATAAAACCCGAGATTTTTCATATCGTCGAGCAATTTGACGGTGCGGTCGTGTCCCATTCTCAAGTGCGCGTAGGAAACGAGCGAGCTTAAGCCTTTTTTCTTCAACACGCCGTTGATAAACGGCAAGCCGCGGAAAAGACGGTCGTTGAAGAGAACGCGACCGACGCTGGTTTCGATAACCATCGTTTTGCTCGCTTTGAGCCGTTCTTCGGCGGTTTGAATACGCGCCCGGATAATATCCTGCGGGCTGTGTTCTTTTTCAAGGTCAACCAAATCGCCGTTCCAACGCAGACGAATACGGGTTTGCGTTTGAACTTCCTGAGCGTCGAGAGCTAGCAAAACTTCCTCGACAGAACCGAAAGCGCGGTTGTCGCCTTTTAAACCTAAACGCTTGCGCGTCAAATAATAACAACCGAGAACAATGTCCTGCGACGGAACCGCAATCGGCTGTCCCGATGCGGGCGACAAAATGTTGTTTGACGCGAGCATTAGCACGGCGGCTTCGATTTGCGCTTCGGGCGACAGCGGAATGTGAACCGCCATTTGGTCGCCGTCGAAGTCGGCGTTGAACGCCGTGCAGACAAGCGGGTGCAAGCGAATGGCTTTACCTTCGACCAGAACCGGCTCGAAAGCCTGAATTCCGAGACGATGAAGCGTCGGAGCGCGGTTTAAAAGAACCGGATGCTCGCGAATTACGTCTTCGAGAATGTCCCAGACAATAGGGTCTTGTCGGTCAACCATTTCGCGCGCCTGCTTGATGGTTGCGGCATATTCCTGTTTTTCAAGCTGGTTGTAAATAAACGGCTTGAACAGTTCGAGCGCCATTTTCTTCGGCAAACCGCATTGATGCAGTTTCAAATCCGGTCCGACAACGATCACCGAACGACCTGAATAGTCAACGCGCTTGCCCAAAAGGTTCTGGCGGAAACGTCCCTGTTTTCCTTTGAGCGTTCCGCTCAAAGATTTCAAAGGACGATTGTTCGCGCCGCGCAGAACTCTGCCGCGTCTGCCATTGTCAAACAAAGCATCAACGGCTTCCTGAAGCATTCGTTTTTCGTTGCGGACGATGACTTCCGGCGCGCGCAATTCAATCAGTTTTTTCAAACGATTGTTGCGGTTGATAACGCGGCGATAAAGATCGTTCAAATCCGAAGTCGCAAAACGTCCGCCGTCGAGCGGCACAAGCGGGCGCAATTCAGGTGGAATCACCGGAATTACATCCAAAATCATCCATTCGGGACGATTGCCTGAACGCAGAAATGAGTTTGCAACTTTCAAGCGTTTTGAATATTTCAGCTTTTTCTGCTGCGAAGTTTCCTCTTTCATCCGAATGCGAAGCTCGTCAACGAGCGAAGGAACGTCAACTTTGTTGAGCAATTCCTTGATCGCTTCAGCGCCCATTCGCGCCACAAACTGACCGGGAAATTCCCGATACAATTCGCGGTAACGCTCATCCGTCAAAAGCTCGCGCTCGCGGATTCCGGCAACTTCGCCCGGTTCGATGACGATGTAGTTCTCGAAATAAAGAACTTTTTCCAATTCGCGGAGCGGAATATCAAGAAGATGTCCGATGCGCGACGGCAAGCCTTTAAAAAACCAAACGTGCGAACATGGGCTTGCCAATTCTATGTGTCCAAGACGTTCGCGGCGCACTTTCGCCTGCGTCACTTCGACTCCGCATTTATCGCAGATGACGCCGCGATGCTTCATCCGTTTGTATTTTCCGCAGAGACATTCCCAGTCGGCAATCGGACCGAAAATTCTGGCGCAGAAAAGCCCGTCGCGTTCGGGTTTGAAAGTTCTGTAATTGATGGTTTCCGGTTTCGTGACTTCGCCATGCGACCATTCGCGGATTTTTTCAGGCGAAGCAAGACGAATCCGAATCGCTTCAAAATCCGGTATTGCTTGAGTTTTATTATTTTGCAGTCTAAACATTTTTTCTCCTGTGAGCAGCGAGCGGTGAGCGGTGAGCAGTAAAAATTAACTGCTCATTTTCTGCTCACTGCTCACTGCTTACCGCTCACTATTCGATGCCGCCAACAATTAACGCCTCGCCGACGCCGTGCTGTTCGCCTTCCTCATCAATTTGTTCTTTCGTGATTAACTCCACGTCCAAACAAAGCGACTGTAATTCGCGAATCAAAACGTTAAACGATTCCGGCACGCCGGGATGAAACTCGGCGTCGCCTTTGACAATCGCTTCGTAAATCTTCGAGCGTCCCGCCACGTCGTCGGATTTCGCGGTCAGCAATTCTTGCAGAATATGCGCCGCGCCGTAGGCTTCGAGCGCCCAAACTTCCATTTCGCCGAAACGCTGACCGCCGAATTGCGCTTTGCCGCCCAAAGGCTGCTGCGTAATAAGGCTGTAAGGTCCGATTGACCGCGCGTGAATCTTGTCGTCCACAAGGTGCGACAGTTTGAGCATATAAATGTAACCGACGGTTACTTTTTGCTCGAACTGCTCGCCGGTCAAACCGTCGTAAAGTCTGGTTTTGCCCGACAGACCGACCGAAGGCGGAAGCTCCAGCTCATCAAACTTGTCGTTAGCCTGTTTGATGTGACTTTTGATTTGCTCTTCCGACGCGCCGTCGAAAACAGGCGTCGCAAAATGAACTCCCAAAACTTTCGCCGCCCAACCGAGGTGCGTTTCGAGAATCTGACCGACGTTCATACGCGAAGGCACGCCGAGCGGATTTAAAACAATCTCAACCGGAGTTCCGTCGGGCAGATACGGCATATCTTCTTCGGGCAAAATTCTCGCGATAACGCCTTTGTTGCCGTGACGACCAGCCATTTTGTCGCCGACCGATAATTTGCGCTTCATCGCGATGAAGACCTTGACCATTTTGATCACGCCCGGCGGCAATTCGTCGCCCTGTTTCAGCTTGGCGATTTTTTCTTCGTAAATATCGCTCAAAATGCTGATTTGACGCTCGGTTTTATCAATATAAGTTTTGATTTCGCCCGCCACGTCAATCGTCGAAGCGGCGACTTCGGCTTTGCGCAGAGTTCGCGGCTCGATGCCTTGAATAACCTCGCGCGTGATCGTCGTTCCGGCGGGAATCAAAATATCCTTGCCGTCCATCAGATTTTTGGCGAGCTTGCGGTTTTCCAAAAGCTCGTAAATCCGCTGGTCGCGCTGTTCGCTCAAAATACGAATTTCGTCTTCGAGGTCGCGGCGCAGACGCTCTTCTTCCATTCCTTCGATGTCCATCGAACGCTCGTCTTTTTCAGTTCCCTTACGGGTGAAAACCTGAACGTCAACGACCGTTCCGTCAATTCCCGGAGGCGCTGTTAAGCTGGCGTCTTTTACGTCGCCCGCTTTTTCGCCGAAGATTGCGCGCAGCAGTTTTTCTTCCGCCGTCAACTGAGTTTCGCCTTTAGGCGTCACTTTTCCGACGAGAATCGAACCCGGTTTAACCTGCGCGCCGATTCGGATAATTCCGCTTTCGTCCAAATCGCGGAGCATATTTTCTCCGACGTTCGGAATATCGCGCGTGATTTCTTCGGGTCCGAGTTTCGTGTCTCGCGCCTCGATTTCAAGCTCTTCAATGTGAATCGAAGTGTAATAATCTTCTTTCACGAGCTTCTCGGAAACCAAGATAGCGTCCTCGAAGTTATAGCCGCGCCAAGGCATAAACGCGACCATCACGTTTCTGCCGAGAGCAAGCTCGCCTTTATCGGTGCAAGGTCCGTCGGCGATGACCTGACCTTTTTTAATCCGCTCGCCGATTTGAACAATCGGGCGTTGATTGATACAGGTGTTTTGATTCGAGCGAGTAAATTTAACGAGCGAATAAATATCCGCCGTCACTTCGCGCGAAATCGTTCCGTCAACGTTATGGTCGGCTTTGACGATGATGCGTTCCGAGTCAACGTAATCAACCACGCCGTCGCGTTTGGCGACGACTACAGCGCCCGAATCCTGCGCCGTTACACGCTCCATTCCGGTTCCGACAAACGGGGCTTCGGCGCGGAGCAGCGGAACTGATTGACGCTGCATATTAGAACCCATCAAAGCGCGGTTCGCATCGTCGTTTTCGAGAAACGGAATCAGAGACGCGGCGACCGAAACGAGCTGTTTCGGCGAAACATCCATATATTGGATTTCTTCGCGGCGGGCGAGCAAGAATTCACCGGCTTCGCGCGCCTGATTGCGCTCGTTAATCATATAACCGTTTTCGTCCAGCTCGATGTTCGCCTGTCCGACAATCCACTTATCTTCTTCCCAGGCAGTCAGATAAAACGGATACGGTTCATATTGGGCGCGGCGTCCTTCATCTTTGATTTCGGCATTGGCGGCATCAACTTCGTCCTGTCGCGCGTGAGTGTTCGGTTTATATTTCGTGTCGCCGCCGTTTAGAATTTTGACGTATTCGATAACGCGACCGTCTTCGACTTTGCGATACGGCGATTCGATAAACCCGAACTCGTTAATTCTGGCAAAGCACGACAAGCTGGAAATCAAACCGATGTTCGGACCTTCCGGCGTCTCAATCGGACAAATACGCCCGTAGTGCGTCGGGTGAACGTCGCGGACTTCAAACCCCGCGCGTTCGCGCGACAATCCGCCCGGTCCGAGCGCCGACAAACGGCGTTTGTGCGTGATTTCCGAAAGCGGATTCGTCTGATCCATAAACTGCGACAATTGAGACGAACCGAAAAACTCGCGCACGGCAGCGGTTACGGGTTTTGCGTTGACCAAATCGCGCGGCATCGTCGTGTGCATTTCCTGCTGAATGGACATCTTTTCCTTGATCGCGCGTTCCATTCTTTCCAGACCGATTCGGAATTGATTTTCGAGCAGCTCGCCGACGGCGCGGACGCGGCGATTGCCTAAATGGTCAATGTCGTCCGGTTTAAACTCGTTCGGCTTGCGACGCATTTTGAGCAGGTAATTAACGACTTCGACAAAATCCGGCGCGGAAAGAAGCGGGTCGTTAATCCGGTCTTTTTCCGGTCTGCCCATTTTAATGTTGAATTTCAGGCGTCCGACGCGCGACAAATCAAATTTGCGGGCGTCGAAAAACATTCCTTCCATTAAACGATAAGCGGTCGGAACAGTCGGTGGATCGCCGGGGCGCATTTTGCGGTAAATCTCCAGCATCGCGTCAACCGGTTTGGTAATCGCGTCCTTGCGCAAAGTCGCGGTCAAAATGCCGCCGATGTCATCGCGTTCCGGGAAGAAAACCGTAAAACGCTCGACGCCGGATTCGACGATTTCCTGCAATTTCGCCGCCGTGATTTCGTTGTTGGCTTCGAGCAGAACTTCGCCGGTTTCCAGATTTACGATGTCTTCGAGCGCGAAAGCGTTTTCAAATTCCGCCGGTCCCACTTCGACTTCCGCCGTGCCCATTTTCCGCAATTCGCGCACGGCTGACTGCGTGATTTTCTTTCCGGCTTTAACCAGAACATCGTCCTTACCCGCAATATCTTCGTCTGCGCGCATTCCGACGAGATTTGTATCGCCCGACTCCGGCAACTGAACCATCAGCTTGCCTCTGTCAACGCGAACGTCTTCAGCAGTGTGAAACAAACGCAGAATTTCCGCATTTGAAAAACTGGCGTTTTTGACGACTTCTTCGATCAGCGAATCGGAAGTCAAACCGCTCAAATCGAATTTCGGGCTGAGCCACAAACCGAGCGCACGAAGGAGCGTCGTCGCCAGCATTTTTTTCTTGCCGAGACGAGCATTTAAAATATTTTTGGCGTCGTATTCAAACTCGACCCAGGAGCCTCGATACGGAATAACTTTGGCGATAAACGTCCCGCGCTCGGCTTTGAAAAAGACGCCGGGCGAGCGGTGAAGCTGCGAAACGATAACTCGCTCCGTGCCGTTGATAACAAAAGTTCCGTTTTCGGTCATCAGCGGAATTTCGCCGAAAAACACTTCTTCTTCTTTGATGTCGCGGATCGTGCGCGCCTGCGTTTCGGCGTCAATGTCGAAAACGGTCAGGCGAATTTTTACTTTCAGCGGAACACCGTAAGTCATTCCGCGTTCCTGACATTCCTGCTGCTCGTGTTTGTGTTTCAAACCGACCGGTTCGCCGCAGTTGTCGCACAAACGCGGGCGGACGTTGTTAAATGTGCCGCAACTTCCGCACATCGTTTCGCCCGGATTGAGCGGGTCAACTTTGATTTTCGTGCCGCACTCTTTACAGTTAGCGCGCAAATAACCTAAACCTTCGAGATTTCCGCATTTGCACTGCCAGTTACCGATTTGATACTCGACAAAATCAAGTTTCGCCGTTTCGCGGAAATCGGAAACCGGAAAAACGGACGAGAAAACGGCTTGTAAGCCGATGGGTTCGCGCTCTTCGGGCAGCAAATCCATTTGCAGAAAGCGTTCGTAAGATTTTTTCTGAACTTCGATTAAATTCGGAATTCGCACGGCTGTGCTAATCCGCGAAAAATCAACACGCTGCGGTGCCTGACTGGTTCGTCGTCCCAACCCGACGACTTTTGTTTGAAGGGGATTGTTAATCATAATTGTTTGCGTGATTTTCCCTGTGGTCTCTTTTTTGGTTGCGAGAGCCTTCGATTTTTGCTACGATGCGCTGCAACCGTAAATTCCCAACTAAAAGACAGAAATGCGGTTAGGGCGACAGATCGCCCGAACCGCTTTTAACTGCAGTTTAAAATCGTTTACTAAAATCGTCTTTCTTGACGGTTTTTCCACCTGTCAAGCCAATATAAATAATTATTACTCAACCTTTCAGGTCAAGCCTTTATGATGAAATTAACTTTAAAACGAGTTGCCCGAAATCAAAAATGATGAATTATGAATGATGAACGATGAAGTATTTTTAATTCATCGTTCATCATTCCGCGTTCATCGTTTATTTTACGTCAACCGATGCGCCCGCTTCGGTCAATTTGGTTTTGATTGCTTCGGCTTCGTCTTTCGAGACGCCTTCTTTGACCGGCTTCGGCGCGCCGTCAACCAAATCTTTGGCTTCTTTCAACCCCAAAGCGGTGATCTCGCGGACGACTTTAATGACGTTGATTTTGGCTGCTCCCGCAGCGGTTAAAATAACGTCAAATTCGGTTTGTTCTTCTGCCGCCGGAGCCGCGCCGGCGCCATCACCGCCGCCTGCTGCCGGAGCCGCCGCGACTGCTGCTGCCGCTGCCGAAACGCCGAAAGTTTCTTCGATGTCTTTGACGAGCTGAGCGGCGTCAAGCAATGTCATAGATTTTAAAGCATCAATAATTTCTTCTCTGGATACTGCCATTTTTCTAAATCTCCTTAATTTTACGGTTTCTAAGTTTGTTTTTTGGTTGCTGTTTTTCTGTTTGCAGCCGTACTAACTCAATGGGACATTTCGTTTCTTTGCTTGCATCTCAAATACTCGAAACATCCGAAACCGAAAGCGACCTGACCCGTCGCTTCGCTCGTTTTCCATCTTGAGCGCCCGACCTAAAGAAATTTTTGATTGCCGAAAGCAATAATCGGCAATCAAAAATCAAAAATTTATTATTCGCCCTGTTTTTGTTCGGCAACTTGATTGACGACAACCGCCAGGTTGCGCGGAACGGCGTTAATGACCGTTGCCAGGCGCTGTGCCTGAGCATTAATCAAAAACATAATTTTGGCGATTAACTCTTCTTTTGAAGGCAAATTCGCTAGTGATTCCACCTGCTTAAGATCAACTACTCTGCCTTCGACGATGCCGACTTTGAAGTTGAAAATGTCGCCGTTGTCTTTGACGATTTTCGACAAAGTTTTCGACAATTGAACCGGATCGCCTTCGGAAAAAGCGATTGCCGAGACGCCTTTAAAATATTCGGTAGCACCTTCAAAAGGTGTGCCTTCGATGGCTTTGATTGCCAGTTTGTTCTTGACGACTTTGTATTTCGCGCCCGCATCACGCAGTTGATTGCGTAATTCCTGATCTTTGGCGACCGTCAATTTGTTAAATCCGATAACCAACGCCGCGTTCGAGTTTTGAAATTGCTCCGTGAGGGCGTTCAGGTCTTCTTGTTTTTGTTTTCTTGTTTTCATTTCTTCTTAATCGCTCCTCACTTCTTATCTGCCGTAAGCGAGTTCGTCGAGCAAAACTCCCGGACTCATCGTTGCGGCTAAATTAACTTTTTTGACGTAACGACCTTTTGCCGTTGACGGCTTGGCTTTGATAACGGCGTCAATCAAAATGCGCGCGTTATCCTGCAATTTGCTCGTCTCAAACGAAACTTTGCCGACCGGAACGTGAATCACGCCGGTTTTATCAACGCGATATTCGACTTTACCGGCTTTGGTCTCTTCGATTGCGGTGCGAACGTCGTTTGTCACCGTTCCGGTTTTCGGATTCGGCATCAAGCCGCGCGGTCCGAGAACTTTACCCAAAGCGCCGACGAGACGCATCATATCCGGCGTCGCAATCACGGCGTCGAAATCGACCCAGCCGCCTTTAATGCGGTTGACGATTTCCTCGCCGCCGACTTCATCGGCTCCGGCTTCCTGAGCTTCGCGCACTTTGTCGCCTTGTGTAATGACAACGATTTTCTTCGCTTTGCCGCCCAAACCGTGCGGCAAAACTACCGTTCCGCGAACCATTTGATCGGCTTTGCGCGGATCAACTCCGAGCCACATCGTCAATTCGACGGTTTCATCGAATTTGGCAAATGCGATTTCTTTGACTTTCGCGATGCCTTCTTCCATTGTGTGACGCTTGTGCGGCTCGACTTTTTCCAGAGCCGCTCTAAATTTTTTTCCGTGTTTTCTCATAATTTTAGGTTTTAACGAATTCCGAAGAATTCTCCCTTTCTTTAAAATTTATTATTCAATCGTTAAGCCCATACTTTTTGCCGTGCCTTCGATTGTTTTGACCGCCGATTCCAAATTTGTCGTATTCAAATCCGGCATCTTCGTTCTGGCGATTTCTTCAATTTGAGCGCGGGAAATAGTTCCCGATTTTTCCCGATTCGGTTTGCCCGAGCCTTTCGGAATGCCGGATGCTTTGCGCAAAAGATCAGCCGCCGGCGGAGTTTTCGTTTCAAACGTAAACGAACGGTCGCCGTAAACCGTGATCACGACCGGGATTTTCATATCCGGGTCCATTTGCGCGGTTTTGGCGTTGAACTGTTTGCAAAACTCCATAATATTGACGCCGTGCTGACCGAGCGCCGGACCTATTGGCGGAGCCGGATTGGCTTTGCCCGCCGGAACCTGCAATTTGATATAACCTGTAATTTTCTTAGCCATACGATTTCGATTCACGATTTTGGCTGACCTCGAAAAAAGTCAGCCAAAAATGTCCTCTGTATTTTTTTAAATTAAAACTTTTATTCTTCTTCCGCGAACGTCACTTTTTCAACGTCGAGGAAGTTTAATTCAACCGGAGTCGAGCGTCCGAAAATCGTTACTGTCACTTTCAGCGTTGATTTTTCTTCGTTTACTTCTTCGACTTTGCCGGTAAAGCTGGCAAACGGTCCCGATTTAATGCGGACGACTTCGCCAATCGCATAAGTAAATTTCGGTTTCGGTTTTTCCGCCGCGACTTCGACGTTGTGAACGATCTGATCAACTTCTTCCTGCGTCAACGGAGTCGGATTATGCCCGCCGATGAAGCCCGTTACCTTCGGCGTTGATTTAATAACGTGAAAAACGTTGTCGGGAATTCGCCCGCGTTCTTCGTCGCATTCGATTTCGACAAGAACATAGCCCGGATAAAACATCCGGCGCGATTCGATGCGCTTGCTTCCGCGCATTTCGACAACCGTTTCCATCGGCACCAGAACGTTCGTAATCTGTTCGCGAAGCTCCATATCTCGGATACGAGCATTCAAACTTTCAAGAACTTTATTTTCGTGTCCCGAATAAGTGTGGAGAAAAAACCACTGTTTCATTGTTCAAAGACCTCAAACGCCCACTGCCTTGTTAACCAGCCATTCAATTCCTTGCAGAATGTAAACCCAAGTCCAGTCAACTAAAAACAAAAAGATTGCGAAGAAAATGACGTTAATAATGACGATCAGCGTCGTCCCCTGCACGTCTTCGCGCGAAGGATACGAGACACGGTTCAGCTCTTCGCGAGTTTCCTGAACAAACTGCCCGACGCCGCCTTTTTCGTCCGATTTAATTGTGTCAACAGCTTCCGCCACTGAAGTAACTCCTCTACTTAAATAAAAATGGCAGGGGTATCAGGACTCGAACCCGAACCTTCGGTTTTGGAGACCGCGATGCTAACCATTGACACCATACCCCTCTGGCGAAAGAGAAATCTTGTCTCTCTTACTTGTTTTCTTTGTGCGATGTATGTTTGCGACAGTTATTACAAAATTTATTAAACTCCAGACGATCAGGAGTAGTCTTTTTGTTTTTCGTCGTCACATAATTGCGATGCTTACAAACCGTGCATTGCAGCGTAACATTATCTCTCGGCATTTCTCTATAAATGATAACGAGTAATTAGCGATAAGTAAAAACCGATTACTAATTACCCGTTATATCTTTAACTTAACTACTCAACGATTTCGGTAACAGTACCTGCTCCGACTGTTCTTCCGCCTTCTCTGATAGCAAAACGCAAGCCTTTTTCCATTGCAATCGGAGCAATCAATTCAATCTCCATTTGAATGTTATCTCCCGGCATTACCATTTCTACT
>DASVTY010000153.1:0-15392 GCA_036387315.1 Pyrinomonadaceae bacterium | reverse complement strand
ATTTGTTGACTGACCCGCGCCCACACGCGCGTCGCGGATTGCTCAATGATCGAATCGTTGATTTGCTCGTCGCGTATTCCGCGCGTCGTGTCGTCTATAATTGCGTCCAAATCTTGTTTATTAAGCTTCATGATGTTTCTCCAAATAACTGCCGATTTCTTTGCGCAAACGTGTTCTGGCGCGGTGCAGCGTGACTGCCACGACCATTTGCGACATACCTAATACCTCTGCGATTTGACCATTATCGTAGCCTTCAAAATAACGGAGCGCGAACGCGATCGCGGCGCGCCCTTCGAGCTTCGCAACCGCGTGGCGGATAAGCTTGCGCAGCTCCGTATCTGCAAAATCGTCTTCGGGACTCGGATGCGAGAGCTTCGAGCTTTGCTCGAAGTCTATGACATCCAAAGAGACGGAATTGGCGCGCGTCCGACTCCTGAGCAAATCGAGCGATGCGTTGACCGCCGCACGATGCAGATAGCTTCCGGCGTTCGGCAAAAAATCGCGTCGCGCATGGTTCGGAGTGAGCCGCAGGAAAATAGTCTGCAACACATCCTCCGCATCGCTCTGGCTGCCCGTGATGCGATACGCGATGCGAAAAATCGCTTTATGATAATCGCGAAAAAGAACTCCGAGTTCTTCAAGCTCCGCATTTCCCGCGACCGCTTTAGGTGGCGTCTCGCTTTTTGCGGAGTCTATTAAATCGCTTGGTAATGGCATGTTGGCTGTGGCGGTGCTCACGTTAATCTCCTTTGAATCGTCGTCCATATATATAAACGTGCGCCGCGGCGGATTATTAACAAAGAAGAAAAATAAATTTTCACATCCGATGAAAGAATTATATCTTCTCTAGGTGTTTAGCCCCATTGGAAATTTTTGATGTCGAGCTTTTTATCGGGGAAAGAAATTCTCGAATCTTGGATTGGCAGAGCTTGAAGGTGAACTCGATGTCGTTGTCGGCGGTTTCGGTTTGGGGTATGCGACAGTTGCGGCATTAGGAAATAAAAATGTTCGTTCGCTTCCTGTGATTGATTTATTTCAGGAAGTTTTTGACTAGAATCAAAACAGACTTGCTCTGATGGGAAGCATATTATCGGAAAATAAAAGATGCAAGATGCGAAAAGGCGACTTTTTCGAGTTGGCTCGGACGGGTTTTCGATATTACAGCGAATATGCGTCTGTAAAAATCTCTTCAAGCTTAGCCGGCTCAGGTTTGCCTAAAATTCGCGTTCATCGGTAACGGCGTTTTTCCTGCAGAGTATCAGCTTTATCTAAAACCTCCAAAAATCGGATTTTCAATTTGTCTTTGTAGAATATTGACTTGCTTTTCCTTTGCCGTATGAAGTTCATCAAGCCGTTTGATAAACAGCAGGTAAGTGATTTGCTCAATGACTTGTAACGGATTTGCAATGCCGCCCGACCAGAATGCGTCCCAACCCCTATTAATCTCCCTTTGAAGTTCGCCTGTAATCATAAAAAACTAAACCGTTGAATGTGAAAGTAATTGCAGAAAAACTATCCGAGTGAAAGCTTCCCTGCTAATAAATCATTATTTGATTTTTTTCAAATTCAGGGGCGGCTTTGGGCATTTAAGATTGTATTATTTATTAACTTTTGATAGCCTTTTTAAGCCTTTTCGCAGGCGTTTTTCTTTCCTTTTCTAGGACTTACTAAAAAAAACTCAAACTCGATTTTCAAAACTAAAATTTATGTCAATTTCACCAGCCAAATTAATGTTTTTGTCTTCCCAGAAATTTGAATCTGGAAAGGCAGTTAGAGGCGCGTTTCTTTTAACCGATTCTGAAACAAAACCCCTTGAGTTTCGCTGCACAAATCCGATTAGACCGACGCAATTACAAAATATGCTTTATGGCGATACCATCGAGCAGTATATTTTAGTCGAATTAATCGGTAAGCCTTTGTTGGCTGCGATGTCTGACAAACCAAATTTAATTTTAGTCAAAGACCCGACTTTCTTAGATTTGAGACCAAAAATAAATACGCCCATTCTTCAAATCACCAAAGAAGAAGAAATCAACACATCAGCTAATGGCGACGGTAATTTTCAGATGTTCAGTTCTTCATCAGGAAAATTCGACCCGATTGTAATCAAAGTCCATAGTCAATTCCCCGAAGATAAGCAACTTGCAAAAGACATACTAACCGAAATATTCAACCGCTATGATGTGAATGAGCCTTTTGGTCGGATTTCTACTGCCTTAGAACAAGTTCATGTGCAAAAAATCGGCGAAGTATAATCCTCATGAGTTTTATAAAAACACTGAGCCAAAAACTGGGAAACACGGTATCACCGATACCAGAACCAATAGTGTTTCAACTTCCTCTACTGAAGTTAAAGAAAGATTCCGTCATAAACATTCCTATACCAGCAGATGAGGCGAAAACCTTTCAACTTCCAATTCCTGAAATCAAACAAATAACAACTCATAGCTTAAAGCCAGCTTTCAAAGCAACTGGTGTTTTCAAGTTATCAAACGGACTCTTTCAATCACCTGAAATAAGTTGCAATTTGTTTTTTTCAATACCTGCAATTGAAACAAAATCGTTTTTCGTAAAATCGGAGATTCCAAAGATACAATGCTTTGAATTTTCATTCGATTCGCGCGTTACGGAGGATTTGAACAAAGGCTTTGCGCCGACTCAAATCAGGAGCAATAATTTATTCAACAATGAACAAACATGGGTCAGCGATAATTTGTTCAATATAGAGCAACCCTGCCTTACTGATAACTTATTCAAGTTATTGAATAAAAGTAAGGTTAGTGGTGATTTAGTTCAGGAGATATTTAACAGACAAGAAGAAACCATAGTTTCTGAAAATTTATTTAAGCGTCTTTTGCCACAAAATGTAAATGGTAAAAAATATGAGAAAAGGGCAAATCGACAGCCCGAACAAGGTGACCTTTTTTCGAGCAAAACAAAATCCAAATCCGATGGCTTTGTAAAGGCTTACAAACGGGGGAAAAATCAAGGCTCCAACGCAAGTTTTACCACTCAAACTTTAACATTCTGGGATTTACTTTATCCCGTGTTACTTCCGCCGTTAGACGTAGATTTTAATTCACAATTTGAGCTTTTTAAACCACTTTTCAAATTCCAACCCGCTGGAATTGAGTTTTTGGTGACTAATGAATCGGCACTTCTAGCTGATGAAATGGGAACTGGAAAGACAGTCATGAGTGCGGTGGCATTAAAACTTCTTTTTCGGCTGGGACGCGCAAAAAAGGCTTTGATTGTTTGTCCAGTTAGCCTTCTTAACACTTGGCAGGAACATCTTCTCGATTGGGCGGGAGAATTGGAATTAACTGTTGTTAGAGGAGCACCAGATATCAGAAAGCTGGATTGGAAATATAATGCTCACGTTTATTTAACAACATACGATACGGTAGCATCCGATTTCTTAACGAAAATAAAAAAACAAAATGATTTCAAATGTCCCAAGTGTAAAAACCATGTAAATTTGGGAAGTAAGATTACGGTCGAAGACGACAATATGCCTTATTTTTCGTGTCCATATTGTCACAGCTATCTTAACGATTATCTGATTGAAAACTTACCAAAAAAAGAACCTATAGTTGACCCTGAAATTCTAGATAGCTTTGATGTCGTGTTAATTGATGAGGCGCAATACATCAAAAATAAAAGCAGTGATAGAAGCCGCGCAATTAGACTATTAAAACCAAAATACAAATGGGCTTTAACAGGCACTCCAATTGAAAATAGGTTGGATGACCTAATTTCAATTTTCAGCTTTGTTAAGCCTGACCTTTTCAAGAAGAACCAATATATCTCTCCCCGCCAAGCGTCTGAACTAATCAAACCTTACTTTCTGAGAAGATTAAAGAAAGACGTGATGAAAGACCTTCCGCCAAAGGTCAAACAGGAAATCTGGCTTGAATTGGATAACGACCAGATGAAAGCCTATAAATCAGTCGAACAGCTTGGGATAAAAGAAATTGAAGATTTAGGCGGAAAAGTCACGAAGATTCATATTTTTAGCTTGCTTTCCAAACTCAAACAGATATGTAATTTCGCCCCGAATAAAGATAAAAGCGCAAAGACTGAAGAGCTGTTGGACTTAGTAGAACAAATAAAAGACAACAAACAGAAAGTGCTTATTTTTTCGCAATATGACGTTGAAGGCGTAACGAAACTTGAAAAACTATTACAGCCCTTTGGTGTTTCTTTGCTAAAGGGTGGTATGAGCGATGCGGCGAGGAAATCTGCCATCAACAGCTTCAAACATGACCCAGACATCAGCGTATTTCTAGCTACCATTAAAACCGGCGGTGTAGGACTAACGCTGACAGAAGCAAGTTATGTTATACATTTTGACCACTGGTGGAATCCCGCTTTAATGTGGCAAGCCGATGATAGAGTTCATCGCAGCGGACAGAAAAGCTCACAGGTAAATATCTACAGCTTCTGGATGAAAGGAACAGTCGAAGAAAGAATACACGCCATTTTAAAAGAAAAGGGTTTATTATTTGATGAGGTAATTAATGGCTTGTCAGTTGAAGACATTGATGAAATGTTTACAATTGACGATTGGCTTGATGTCCTCGGAATCAAATCAAATAAGCGAGCTAATAACGGAGATAAAAGTCAAAATAACACCTACCGAGAATATCAATCTCAAAGGCAGCAAGCTCATTCAACCGAGGAACAAAAAGATTCAAGAGACACAAACCAACAGCAAAAAGAAAAGGAACAGCAGTCTAAAAATACCGATAGCCGCCAAACAAACTCAAATAATTACCAACACTATAAACAAAATTCAGTTGTTTCAGACGAGAAAGTACGACAAGCATTTATAATTTTAGGAGTATCAAGCGATGCGAAAAAAGATGAAATAGTTAAAGCCTACCGCGATTTAATGAAACTTTATCATCCCGATAAAGTTGGCTGCTCATCGCAAAATGCCTCAATGCGGGCTGAAGAAAAGGCGAAAGAAATCAATGTTGCTTTAGACACATTAAAAAAGCACAAGTATTTATAGTAGCAGTCTAATGTTACTAACTTCTATTGTTTGGGGCGTTTAAAATAAAAAACATCTTGCTCAATGAAAATCAACTCCCATCTATGCGTCCCAAAATTATTAAGTGTTTGTATTTTTTGATGAAAATCCTTTGCCCCTATTACGACACAAGTATATTCCCATTGCAGCATAGTTATTCTCCTATATTTTGTAACTATTTCTTAATCTTCCGAACCGTTCTGTTAGTTCGTTGCAAGTGTAGCATGGTGAAAGTTTAATAGGCGAAGTAAAGAGCAAGACTACTAAATAATGTTTTCTTAAAAGTCGAAAAAGTCGCTTTTATGTTTTTGAGCTGCCTTGTTCTTAACCAATTTGGGAATAAAAAATTATGTAAAGTCACATAAAAAAAGGGTCTTAACTGAATAATTCAACTGACTGTATCATCGCTATTAAGTATAATATTTACAACCCTTTGAGGCTGTAGCCCATTGAAAATCAAAGAAAGGAATTTTGTGGTCAGGCAGGTACAAATTGCACTTGCTGCTTTACAGGTCTTTGAAGCCAAAGCGTCCTGAAACAGAAAAAGCCACCCGTTGGCGGCTGTAACTTGTTAATTTGAGTGGTGGAGCAGAGGGGGGTCGAACCCCTGACCTCCGCATTGCGAACGCGGCGCTCTGCCAAACTGAGCTACTGCCCCACAAGTACGCCTTTGATGATAAAAATACGGCGGCAAACTGTCAAGCGAATCAGGCGCGCTTTACTGCGGATTAACAGCTTTGAGCGTAGAACGGCGGTCGGAGGCGACAGCCCAGCCATCGGCGATTTGTCCGATCATTCCGTGAAACGGGATTTCCTCGCCGTCCATCAAAGCAAGCACGTCGCCGGCATTGTACGACGGTTCTTCAAGCCGAAATTTGATGACCGTCGCTTTTCCGTTTTCCTGTTCTACGGTTTCAAAATCGAAACCTTCCAATTTGTAGCAAAGCGTCTTCGCCAGGCTGATATTGCTTCTCGAATCGGGTGACATTATTTAATCAATTACGAATTTCAAATTACGAATTACGAATTTTGTTTCGAGATTCGTTTAACTTGAAATCTAACACGATTGCGTCGTGGTCGGAAAGCGAGACGCCGTTTGGCTGCGTCAGATTGCCGATGACTTTCGGTTCAAAACCTTTTGCCGCTGCGATGTCGCGTCCGGCGAACCAGTCCAATCTGAGAGAAAAACTGTCGCCGACGTTTTCCATTGCCCAGAAAATCCATGCGAAACACCAGTCGGGAATCAAATCGGCGAGCATTTGGTTTTTCGTCAAACTGTTTACCTCGTAATGCAGAGTGCCTTTGCCGAGCGAATTAAATTTTTTGTATTCAAAACCGAAACTTTCGAGCATTTGAAATAATTCGCGCTCGAAAAAGCGTTCCGGGCGCGGGTAGTGATTTTCGGTGACGTTTCGCGCGCCCATTAAAATGCGGCGGACATAGCCTAAAATCGCGCGCGTTGAATTTTGCGCGTTGTGTGTCGTCGTGTTCCAATCGCCGCCGATGACGACCGGGAGTTTTGGCTGAAGTTTGTCAATGTTTTCGAGCAGAATCCGCATTTGACGGACGCGATGCGCGCGGCTCGAATGCGCGTCGAGATGAACCGTTACGGCGTAAAAATTGCCCGCCGGATGTTCGATTTCGGCAACAAGACCGCGCAAACCGCCGATGCGTTTTTCCGCGCCGTGCATTTTGTCCTTGCCGTTTGGGAACCGGACAATGAGCGCTTGTTTAATTGGAAAACGCGAAAAGAGCGCGAGTCCGTGAATCGCATACTCGTTTTCGCCTGCGATGTCCATTTCGACGCCGTTGCCTTTGTTCAAAGCCAGATAACACGGAGCGAAAACGTAATTTAGTTTTAATTCGGCGGCGATTTCGCGGGCGACGAAACGATTTTCCGAACGCGCCATTCCATAATCAAGCTCGGTCAACAGCAGCAAATCTCGATTGCGGAAATCTTTGCGAGCTTTAAGCGCGTCAATGATTCCGTCAAGCTCTTTGCCGCGCTCGATGTTCCACGCGAGAGCGCGAATTGTTTCGGTTTTTTCGAGATTCGGCGGCGCAAAGTTTTCGCCGACGATTGAATTTAAAAGCCTCTCGATTTCCGGTTTTAATTTTCGATAAATTTCCGATTTTTCCAGCGCCTTAACGGAATCAAACTGCGCCAATTCGGAAAAATAAGGCTTTAAATCGTGTTTTAAAATTTCGGGCGACAAAACGCCGTTTGCTTCGGAAACCGCTTGCATAAAAATACAAAGCACAAAACCGCAAAAGAGTTTTGTGCTTTAAAAATTATGATTTTATTGCACGGATTTTACAAATCGTCGTGCCGCTCGCGCGCCGGAGCGAACGCCATAAAATCTGCCGCGAAACGCTGCTGGTAATGTTCGAGCAAATATTGCACGCGGTCGTAGTCGTGCGAAGCGACGATGAAACCGACGTGATTTTTCTTTTTGATGCGGTAAACGATCTCCGATTCGGTGTAATTGGACGTATCGGGCATTTCCTGTCTGGCTAATGTCAGAACGACTCCGGCATAATGTTCGCGTAAATTCGGCGGCTGATACGGATTTTCCGGTGTCGAAAGATCAACGCTCGCCCATTCAGCCCAGAGATTAACGCCCGTCGCGGCGTCCAAAGCATCGGAAATATAAGCGCCGCCGACGCGCGACGCGACTTCCAAAAGATAAAATTTTCCGTCGGCTTCGGATTGCAGAAATTCAGCATGAGCGACGCCTTTTTGCAAACCGAAACCGCGAATCAGTTGGCGATTTAATTCGAGCAATTCCTGTTTTTCCCTACAATCGTACCGGCAGATGCTGGTCGTAAAAATTCCGCCGCCGTGCGTGACCGCAAACGGCGGTTTTCCGTAACGGCTGACGCCGGAAAAAACCGGCTCGCCGTCAAAAATGACCGAATCAACGTGGAAAACGTCGCCTTTGATAAATTTTTCGAGCAGATATTGCGAAGGATGGTCGCGCCAAATCCCGCGATTGTCGAGTTCCGCCAGATTCTGCCAAAGCTCGTCTTTGTCGTGCAGCTTGCGAATTCCGAAAGCCGAAACTTCGGTGCGCGGTTTGACGATCCACGGCGGCTCGACCCGCTCGGCAAACTGTTCAATATCCAGCGAATTAAAAAGCGCGACAAATTCCGGTACGGGAACGCCAGCTTTTTCAGCCGTGCGGCGCATATTGAGCTTATCGCGGAAACGCGCCGCGCTCTCGATTCCCTGCCCTTCGATTTGCAGATGATCGCGGGCGAAAGCCGCCGGCAAAACGTCAAACTCGTCCATCGGGCACACCAGATCGAATTTTCTCGAACGCTGTAATCCCGTTACAATTCTGATGTATTCGTCGGCGGTCGGATAATTTGAAGTCGGATGAATCTCATCAATCGCGCTCCAGTCCCATTCGTCGCGGAGGTGTTTATCTTTTGTCAAAAGCGTGACGTGACAACCCAAATCTTTAGCTCTTCTTAAAAACGGTATGCCTTTAAAATCCGAAGCAAGACAGACAATGTTCATAAACTATTTATATTTTTTAAGACCGCAACAATATCGCATAAAACCTCGTAAAAGACAACGCAGACAAGTCTTTTGACACCTTATTTGGAGCGTGTTACTTTGCCCTTTGAGGATTTATAAAAATGGATGCTTTCGGTGCTGAACTGATCGGTCGGCTGTTAATTTTTCTGGTGACGCTGCTTCTGGCGATTTCAGCCCACGAAGCCGCGCACGCCTGGATGTCGAGCAAATACGGCGACGACACGGCGCGAATGCTCGGTCGCGTGACGCTCAATCCGATCTCCCACACCGATCCGATTGGCACGCTTTTGATTCCCGTCATCGGCTTTATTTTAGGTGCAATGGGCGGCGCGCTGGCTTCGATTCCGCTGATCGGCTGGGGCAAACCGACGCCCGTAAATCCGCGCAACTGGACAAACTACAAAACCGCCAACGTGATGGTTTCAATCGCCGGAATTCTGGCGAATCTGCTAATTGCGCTTATCGCTTTCATCATCGCCAAAGTTTTAATGGCGACCGGAACGCTTACAATTTACGACGTACTCGCAATAAATAACGAGCTTGGAGCAACGCCAAGTCCGATTGGAATTTTGCTCAATATGATGTTGTTCCTCAACGTCTCGCTGGCGATTTTCAATCTCTTGCCGTTTCCGCCGCTTGACGGCAGCAAAGTTCTTTCGACGTTTTTGCCCCCAAGCTGGCAGCCGGTAATGGATATTCTCGAACAATACGGCTTTATGATTTTGCTGCTGCTGATGTATATGGGCTTTATCAGAGCGATTATGTATCCGGTGCAAATAGCAGTTCTATATCTGCTTTTAATGTAATTCCAGCAAGCGGATTTTTACCGCTGCTTTCTAAATGGAAACCCAGCAATTAACTTTCGATTTTCAAACGACGATGCCGCACATTGTCGCCGAACGCGGCAACGATGAATTAAAGCTCCAACTCGGCGAGTTTGCCGGTCCGCTCGATTTGCTGCTGCATCTCGTCAAACAAGAGCAGGTCAATATTTACGACATCCCGATTGCCCGCATCACGGATGAATATCTTCGCTATTTGCGTTTGATGAAACATCTGGACATTACAATGGCGAGCGATTTTCTGGTGATGGCGGCGCAGCTTATCGAAATGAAAACGAAAATGCTGCTCCCGCGCGACCCGTTTACAGATGAAGCGGAAGAAGAAGCGATTGATCCGCGCGAGGAGCTTGTCCGGCGTCTTCTCGAACACCAAAAATTCAAATCCGCCGCGCAGATGCTCTGGACGAAATCAACTGTCGAGCAATCGGTTTTCAAGCGCGGAAAAACCGAAACCGACAATCAAACGGCGGAAATCAACGCGACGGTTTTCGATTTAATCTCGACTTTTCAAAAGATTCTCGCCCGCCAAAAAGAAGAAATCAAACTGGAAATCGAGCGCGAAGAAATGTCGCTCACGGAAATGCTCGATAATCTGAAAAAACGCCTTGCTGCGGAAAAGAAATTAAATTTAACCGAGTTTTTTTCAATCGCGCGCAGCAAACGCGAATTGATTTTAGCTTTCCTCGCCGCGCTCGAACTCGTTCGCACGGCTTCGGTTCGATTAGTCCAAAACCGAATTTTCGGCGACATCTTTGCCGAATCTTTTTAATATTGATGCGAATCAAGAGTAAAAACTCTTCTTTGCGTTCTTTGCGTTTAACCTTTGCGTCCTTTGCGGTTAAATTTTCTATGCTTTTACCGAATTAAACCGCAAAGAACGCGGATAAAGGTTTGACTGTTGAATTTTTAACCACTGCTCTTGATTCGCATTATTTATCGCTGTTGCACAAACCGCCGGCTTTGGAGAAACTGTTCGTATGGCGATTGGCGGCGAAGAATTTCGGGAAGCGTTAAGAAACTGGGCGAGCGGCGTGACCGTCGTGACAGCCAAAGACCGTTCAGGCAATCTGCACGGAATAACGGTCAGCGCGTTTACTTCCGTCTCGCTTCAACCGCCGCTCGTCTTGATTTGCATTGATAAATTTACCGGCAGCCATTACGCTTTTGCCGAAAGCCCGTATTTTGTCGTCAATATTTTAAGCGACGAGCAGGAATTTCTTTCGCGTCAATTCGCCACGCCGCTGCGCGATAAATTCGATAACATCGAGTTTGAAGAAACATCAAACGGCGTTCCGATTTTACCGGGCACACTGTGTAATCTCGAATGTCGTCTCGTTTTGTCTTACGAAGGCGGCGACCACACGATTTTTATCGGGGAAATCGAAAAAGCGGTCACCCGCGAAGGCAAACCGCTTCTTTATTTTCAGGGAAATTACGGCGATATTGTGCCGCGCCTGGATTAGAAGAGGAGAAAGGGAAAAGAGGAATTAAACAAAGTAATTGTTCCTCTGCTCCTTTTCTCCTTTTCTCTTCTTCTCTATTTCTGTTCGTGCAAAGTTTTGAGTTTTTGAATTTCAAACGTCCTGTTTCCGGCGGGAGTTTGAACGCGAACTTCGTCGCCTTCTTCTTTGCCCATCAAGCTGCGCCCAATCGGTGAAGCCGAGGAAATAAAGCCTTTCGGCGGATCGCTTTCTTCCGGCGTGACAAGACGATAAGTCACGATTTCGTCTTTGTCCGCGTCGTAAAGCTCGACAATCGAGCCGTAAGCGACTTTATCAATCGGAATTTTCGATAAATCAATTGATCCGATTTCGTGCAGACGCTCTCTCAATTGCCGGGTGCGCGAAGTTAAAACTTCCTGTCGTTCGAGCGCCGCTTTGTATTCGGCGTTTTCGCGCAAATCGCCGTATTCCACCGCTTTTTTGATTTCGCGCGGCAGTGTTACCGTCAGTTCGTGATCAAGCGCTTTCAATTCGGCTTGCAGTTTTTGCTTAATATCTTCAGTCATTCTTTGAAAATGGTAATAAGTAATAAGTAATAAGTCTAAAAGTATTTACTTATTACTTATTACTTATTACTAATCTAAAATCATTGTCTCATAAATTGCGGTTCGTCGGGCGCTGCAAACGAGATTCCAACGTCACGCGCGGTTCTGATCAGTTGTCCGTCGGCTGAGACTGATTTGATGTTTGTGACGGCTTCGGCGAGCGGCACGGTGATAATCGAAGCCGATTGCAGCCCGACCATTACACCGCGCTGTCCTTCAGCCAGCGCGCGAACCGCGCACGCGCCGAAATTCGTCGCCAGCATCCGGTCGAAAGCGTTCGGCGTGCCGCCGCGCTGCAAGTGTCCTAAAACGACGACGCGCGATTCTTTGCCGGTTTCTTCTTCGACGCGCTCGCGGATGTGTTCGCCGATTCCGCCCAGCCGTTTAGCTCTGTCCGTTCCGCCCGAATCAACGTATTTCGCTTCACCGCCCAATTCCTTCGCGCCTTCGGCGACGACGATGTTGGTAAAACGCGAGCCGCCGGCTTCTCTGGCTCTGACTTTTTCAATCACGCGCTCCATCACAAACGGAATTTCCGGGATTAAAATCACGTCGGCGCTGCCCGCCAAACCGGAATGCAAAGCGATCCAGCCGGTGTCTCTGCCCATCACTTCCAAAATTATTACGCGGTCGTGCGATTCCGCCGTTGTGTGTAAACGGTCGAGCGCCTCGGTCGCAATGTCGCAGGCGGTTTGGAAACCGAATGTCAATTCGGTGCAAGCCAAATCGTTGTCAATCGTTTTCGGGACGCCGATAACCGGAAAGCCGCGACGGTGAAACTGTTCGGCAATCGCCAGCGTTCCTTCGCCGCCGAGGATGACGAGCGCTTCGATTTCCATCCGGCGCATATTTTCAATCGCTTCACTAATCGGCTCTTCCGGGTAATATAATTCGCCTGCGGGCGTGTGGCAGCAAAAGTGTCCGCTGTTGCGCGTGCCTAAAATCGTGCCTCCGCGCGGCAATAATCCGGCGACGTCGGTTGTACTCAGATTTCGCAGTTGCAATTCGCCGATTAAGCCTTCAAAACCGTCTTCGATTCCAACGACTTGCATCCCGAATTGACGAATCGCAGTTCTCACCGCCGCCCTGATAACCGCATTCAAACCGGGCGCGTCACCGCCGCCCGTCAATATTCCGATTTTTTTATACATAACTTAAAAATTCAAAATTAGGATGCAAATTTTAAATCGAAAGATTTAATTGATTTTTCGCGTGTTCCGGGTATCTCAATTTTAAAATAGATCAACGAAAAGTATTTTTAGAAAATATGATCATGGCTTTATGAATCAGCTTCAACGACGATAATTTCCCCGTTTCTTATTTTCTTTAAAACTTCCAAGGCTCGCGGGACAAGCGGTTTTAGCGAATCGTATCGCGTAAACAGCGAGGACAAAATCAGAATCGCAATCGGAAGATTTGCAATATTTTGCTGATGCTGAATATTTTTATCAACCGTAACTAAAACATCAAAACTAACCGCCGCCGCGCGAAGCAACTCTCCATTTTCCAATCCTTTGAAACCTGCTTCCTTAATCGTCAAAACTTCGTGACCATCCTCCAGATCAGGTTTGAGATACCGCGTTACACATTCATCAAGCAGCAATCTCATAATTTTCCGTCAGCCAATTTTGATAAAGCTCCAAAACTCCTAAAACCTGTTCACGAGTGACAGTCGGGTACTGATCTAAAAATTCATCTAAATTTTCCCCGACTTCCAAACACTCAAAAAGATTCCGAATCGGCACACGAGTTCCTTGAAAGACCGGGACTCCGCCTAATTTTTTCGGATTATGCTCAACAAATTTGCTGTTATTCATTGCCTCAATTTTAACGCTCCGAGTCGCCGGGATTAAACGATTCAGCCGTCCCGAAAGCGTTATCTGCTTTTCTCAGAACTATATTTTTTCCAGCACATCGAACAAAACTTTGTTGTCAGGCGATTCTAAAATCTCATAATTTTTAACGTAAGCGATTTTGCCCGCTTTATCCACGATAAAAATCGAGCGCCCGCTGAATCCCTTATCCTCAAGCCAAACTCCGTACATTTTTGCCACTTCGCCTTTCGGATGAAAATCGGCGAGCAAATCGTAACTCAATTCGCCCAAGCTTTTCGCATACGCTGCGTGGCACGGAACACTGTCAATCGAAATGCCCAAAACTTGGGCATCATATCCCGCAAAGCGTTCTTTGTCCGCTTCAAAGGACGATAACTCGCCTTTTCAAACCGATGTCCAATCAAGCACGTAAAAAGCGATCACGACGTTTTGTTTGCCCCGAAAATCCGAAAGCCGAACCTTTTTATCCTTTTCCAAATGGCTCGGCAATTCAAAATCGGGAGCGTTGTCTCCAATTTGTAACACTAGAAACTTTTCTCCTTTTCAAAATTTAATTTGTCAAACTTATTATTAGTTTTTCAATCTGTAAACAGCTTAACTCTCTTTTTCCGCTCGTTTCAAGATTTAATTTGAACTAAAAAGCAAAGAAGACACAAACATATTGCCTGCGTCTTCTTTGCGCCCGCCCCTGATTCGTCAAAACGTTTTACGCCGCCCCGGCGGTTTTGCGGTTTGGCTGCTCACTAAAATCCCCAAACCTTCAGCGACGCGACGCCCGTAATCGGCATAGGCTCGCGTCCGTTTACTTTTGCTGCTCCAAAAAAGCGTCGTTGTCACTAATGTGCGATATTATCTGGAACGGTAACGATAGAAACACAATCACGCATAGCGCAGAGAAAATAACTTTTGTGCATTTGCGCCTTTGCGCGAAACTTCATTTTTTAGTCAAAATTGTCTTAATGAAACGAGCCGAACGAAATCAAGCGGAAGTCACGCGCAAAGGCGCAAATCGAATCCGCGACGGACATTTATGGATTTTTAAAAGCGACATTCGCGCCGTGAACGCCGAAGGAGGTTCGGTTGTCACGGTTTTGGATGAACGCCGCAAATTTTTGGGCAAAGCGTTTTACAGCGACAAAAGCGAAATCACTTTGCGTTTTATCACGCACGAAGATGTTCGGATTGACAAGGAATTTTGGCGCAAAAGAATTGTTCAGGCGGCAAACCGACGAACGACGAACGACGAGCAGCGAACAAACGCGCAGCGTTTAATTTTTTCCGAAGGCGATTTGATTTCATCGCTCATCGTTGACGTTTACGCGGATGTTTTCGTCGTGCAGACTCTCTCGCAAGGCACGGAAAAATTAAAACAAACGTTTGTCGAGATTTTAATCGAAGAATTTGCGCCGCGCGCCGTCGTCGAACGCAACGACGTTCGAGTGCGCCAAAAAGAAGAGCTGGAATTGACGACCGGCATCTTGTACGGCGAAGCGCCCGAAGAAATCGTCATCGAACAGGATGGAATTAAATTTTACGTTTCGCCGCTCGGCGGACAAAAAACCGGCGCGTTTTTAGACCAGCGCGAAAACCGTCTGGCGCTCAGAAAATACGCCTTCGGAAAAGCTCTCGATTGTTTTACTTTTAACGGCGGTTTCGCCTTGAACCTGGCGCAAACCTGCGACGAAGTGACGGCAATTGATGTCTCCGAAGACGCAATCGAATTGGCAAAAAGAAACGCCGCGCTTAACAAAATCGAAAATCTCAAATTTGAAAAGGCGGATGTTTTTGATCGTTTAAAAGATTTGGAAACAGCCGGAGAGAAATTTGACACTATCGTTTTAGACCCGCCAGCTTTTGCCAAAAACCGCCAAACAATCGAATCGGCTCTGCGCGGCTACAAAGAAATAAATTTAAAAGCCTTCCGACTTTTAAACCCGAACGGCATTTTGGCGACCTGCACCTGTTCGTTTCACGCTAGCGAAGATTTGTTTTTAGAAACCGTTCTGGCGGCTGCAAGCGACGCGCGCCGCCGCGTCCAGCTCATCGAAAAACGCGCGCAAAGCTCAGACCATCCGATCTTGCTCGGCGT
>DASVTY010000152.1:0-8057 GCA_036387315.1 Pyrinomonadaceae bacterium | reverse complement strand
AATGGGTGCGGTTTTAAACACCGATTTAACGAAACAAACTCCAGTCGGAATCGAAATCAACGCCAATCATCTGCGCTCGGTCAGTCAGGGAATCGTTACTGCAACCGCCACACCCGTTTATCACGGGCGCACTTTGAGCGTCTGGCAAGTCGAAATCCGCAACGACCGCGACAAACTAATCTGCATCTCGCGCTGCACGCTTACGCTCAAAACCGGTGCTGCCATTCCGCAAACTCAAACCTAAGTTTTTCAATCTGAAAGTTTTTGTTATAATCCGCTTTCGTGATTTAAAGATTACGAAAAAATTACAATGCCGCCGATTGCTTTTGCTGATTGCGGCATAATTTTTTATGACAGCAGAACAAATTGTCGGATTTAACAATCTGCCGCAGACCATTCCGCATTTTTGTCTGGCGGCTTTTGAACGATTTAACAAGCCGAATGCGCTCAGTCACAAAATCAAAGATCGCTGGGTGGATTTAGCCGCCTCGGAAATTATCGAGCGCGTGCACAACGTCGCGCTGGGGCTTTACGATTTAGGCGTGCGGGCGGGCGACCGGGTGGCGATTATTTCGGAAAATCGTCCCGAATGGTCAATTACGGATATTGCGATTTTGTCTTTGCGTGCCGTTAATGTGCCGATTTACACTACGCAAGCCGCCGAGCAGGTGCGTTATATTCTCGAAGATTCGGGCGCAAAAATTTTGTTCGTGTCGGGCAAGAAGATTTTTCAGCACGCCGAACCGGGCATCGAAGGCGTTGAATCAATCGAAAAGCTCGTGTTTTTCGACGCACAGGATGTTCCCGCAGATTACGGCAATGCAATCGCGCTCGAATCTTTAGAAAAAAGCGGCGCAGAAAGCGCTGCAAAAGACCGCGAAACTTTCGAGCGGCTTTTACAGGAAGTCAAAGCCGATGATTTAGCAACGATTATTTACACATCCGGCACGACGGGCGAGCCAAAAGGCGTAATGCTCGCGCACGAAAGTTTTACCTCTAACGTTTTAGCCGTCACGCGCGGTTTGCCGATTTATTCAAGCGATAGCTCGCTGTCCGTTTTGCCGCTCTCGCATATTTTCGAGCGGTGCGTTTTTTACGTTCTCGCCTGCAACGGCGTGGCGATTCATTATTCGGCGAGCTTTGAACATCTCGCCGAACATCTCGCCGAAGTCCGACCGACGATTATGACCGCCGTTCCCAGACTTTTTGAGAAGGTTTATCACAAAATTGTTCGCAAAGGGATGAGCGCGGGCGGTTGGAAAACAAAGCTCTTCGAGTGGTCGCTCGATGTCGGGCAGCAATATTGGCAAGCGAAGGAAGCGGAACAAGCCGTTTCGCCGGTTCTCAGAATTAAACAAGCCGTTGCGTCCAAATTGGTTTTTTCCAAATGGCGCGCGGGCGTCGGCGGCAATTTGCGGTTTTTTGTGTCGGGCGGCGCGCCGCTCTCGAAAAAATTATCAAACGCTTTCTGGGCTGCCGGAATTCCGATTTTGCAAGGTTACGGCACGACCGAATCTTGTATTGTCACAGCAAATCTTCCCGAAAATTCCAAAGTCGGCTCAATCGGTATTCCGCTCGAAGGAGTCGAAATCAAAATTGCCGAAGAAGACGGCGAAATTCTCGTGCGCGGAAAGAACGTGATGCGCGGTTATTTCAACAAACCGCAGGAAACCGCCGATGTTTTTACCGCCGACGGTTTTTATAAAACCGGCGATGTCGGTCGTTTCGATCCGAAAAGCGGACATTATTTTTTGACCGACCGCAAAAAAGATTTGTTCAAGCTCTCAAACGGCAAATACATCGCGCCGCAGCAGCTTGAAAGTCTCGTCAAGCAATCCGGGCTTGTTTCGCAAGCAGTTGTCGTCGGCGCAAATCGCAAACAAGTCGCCGCGCTAATCGTGCCTGAATTTGAAGCGTTAAAAGCTGCTTTGGCGGAAAAGGGAATTGATGTCGCCGGAAAATCGCGCGAGGAAATTTGCAAAGACGAAAAAGTCGTCAAGCTCGTTCAGCGCGAAATCAGCGAGATGACGGCGGAGCTGACAGATTATGAGCGCGTCAAAAAAGTCGCTCTTTTGCCGCGCGAATTTTCCATTGATAAAGGCGAAATGACGCCGACTTTGAAAATCAAACGCGGCGTGATTGATGAAAATTACCGACAACTGATTGACCAGCTTGCCGGCGGAACCGCCGACTGAAAAAAGTAAAAAGTAAAAAGGCAAAAGGCAAAAATCTTATTCAAATTATTTTTGCCTTTTGCCTTTTTACTTTTTACTTTACGCGTTTAGCGTTAGCTGTTCGTTGCCGTAGAGAAGATTTTCGAGCAGACGAAATTCGGTTTGCTTGCCGCCGAGAAGCGCCTCGGCGAGCTGTTTGAGCGCGAGCGGAATTTCCGACGCCTGACCGCAGTTTGCTTCCGCTTGCGGAAAATTATTCAGAAAATAAAGCTCGGTCGAGCAAAATTCGCATTCGACGAGATGCGCGGAAACGCTCATCGTTTCAGCGAAAAATAAATCGGCGCTGTCAAACCGCAGCAGCGTTTCAGCCGATGGACAGGCTCCGCTTTTACAAAATACTGGTGCTGTTTTTAAAACCATAAATGTAGGAGATTGCAATTTTGACAGCGAAATACGAAATATACAATAAAACAATAAAATTCCGCTCGCCTTTACTGACTCAATTAAAGTAGAAATCAATCCGTCTTTCCAAAACTCTCCGACCGAAACTCGCAAAATATTCAATTCAAAGGAAAAAGTTTATTTTTTATTGAACAAAATCTTTCCCATTTAACTAATAAATTGTTAAAACATGCAAAACTTCAAAAAAAAATGTTGCTCGTTTTAAACTTTGTTGTTACCATTGGTTTCGAAGTCGGATGTCAGACGCCGACAGATTAAACCTTGAAACCGCTGCTGCCTCCCGCACGGCTAAAAATCAAGAAACAATTTTGGCAGGACGAAAGCGATTTTGCATTGAGTTTTTTGCTCTGGCAGTTAAAAAACTTTGTGTTATTAATCTGCGGAATCTCAAAAATCCTTCGCCGTGCTTTTTATGACGAGAATGACTTTCCGCGCAATTTTTATCTCCTGCCGTTTCTGTAGCCGCTTTCAAATCGGTTGCAGCCATCCTGAGAGAACCGAAGAAATCCAGAGCTTCAGCAAAGCACCGTGCCGCGACTCTGGCTCGCCGCTTTATTAAAAATATAAAGCCGCCGGAAGTCTATTTATTCACCGTCTTTAAAATTTAAAAAAGAAGCGGGAAAACTACCGAAAGGCATAACTCCAACCTTAAAATATGAGCGCAATCAAAGAACCGTCACAAAAACGACACAACACAAACGGACGCAGCAACCACCGTGTCGGAAAATGGATTGAAAGCCTCAAAACCTCAGACGTAAACCAGATTTGGGCTGAACTGCACCGGATTGTTTGTCATCATCCGCTCGTCAGAGCTTCGCGCAGCGCCGGTCTTCTGGTCGAAGAAGGCTCGCGTCAGGCTCACACCGATTTAACGCAGGAATTGTTTGTCACATTGCTCAGCAAACAGCGCTTTGACCATTATTTGGACTCGGAGATGACCGATGCCGAAGTCGAAGCGGAAATCAGCCAGATCGAACTGACAAATCTTCTAACCGCCGAGCTGAGAAAGCGTTACCCGGAAAGCTATCGTCTGGCGCGCCGGATTTCGACTCTGGTGCAGTCAAGCCCGAAGTTTCGCCGTTTTGACGTTTCTCGCAACGGAAACGGGGATTTATCGGCAATGCGTCGGCTTGCAGACCGGATTTATGGTTTAAGCATCTGGTTTGACGGCAAACCGCGCCGCAATCAAAACGAATTGCAGGAGCGCATCGGACAAGTTCCCGTGCAAAAACGCGATACGAGAAATGTCGGCTGCACTGGCGATGCGCAAGTGGTAATCACGAACGCCGATTTGGAAACTTTGATTGTGCGCGTTTTTGAAGCGCTCGATTCGCCGACCGACGTTCGCAGCATTCGCTCTCTCGTGATGTCGCGCCTGCCGGTGATGGATATTTTTCTCGTCCCGATTAGCAGCGGCGGCGCGGAAGATGCTGACGATGACCGCGTTGAATTTGAACCGGCGGACGGACGCGATACGCCCGAACAAAGTTTGCTGCGCGGCGAAGCCGAAGATTTGGCAGCCGATTCGGTCGAGCGTTTTCTGAGCGGTTTAAGCCATTCCGTGCGCGGCAAATCGAAACAATACAACCGGATTTTGGGCGTTTTATGGCATTGCTATTTGAGCGCAGACGGCGGCACGCAGCTCGAAGTCGCGGACGTTTTAGGCGTTTCCGATTCGCTCGTTTCCGATTATCGCCGCCGAATCGAAGCCGAGCTGCAAGCTCTCGCCTTTACCGAAATCGAGCAGGCGCGACGCTTTGAACAGGCTTTGCGAATGCACGTCAGCGAAATGATTGAAAGCCGCGAAGCGGTTTTAGTCCGAAATTAAAAAAGCAGTTTGCCCTTCCAACAAATGACACGCCGCCGCTTTTTCAGTAAAATCTCTTTGCTCCCGATTAAGATGAACCGAAAGTGCCTTCGATGCCATTCCGCAAAAGCCAGAGTCAAAATCACCCGTCTCTCAAACCAAAAGCGCATATTGAGGCGAGCGGCAGTACGAAATTCTCTTTTAAAAAGGGAACTGGAAGAACGGAAAAAAACGACGATAACTCCCAACCAAATAACAAAAGTTTTGTTGTTTCAAAAAATCAATCCGAATTAAAAATTGTCGAACAAAAAAAGTCGGCTGCCGAAATTGTTGATAAAAATTCGGTTCAAACCGCAAAAGCCGCAGTAACTGCGCCAATTCAAAATTCATCCGAAACGAAGGCGGAAAAACGCGAAAGGAAAGCGAAATCCGCCGATAAATGGCTCGCGCGGCGCGGACACGCCGTGACTTACGCGCTGCTTTTCGCTTTTACTTTTGTTTTATATTTTCGCCCGTATGAGCTGATTCCCGGTCTCGAATCGTTTTCCTCAATCGCGCTTTACTTCGCTTTGGCGACGCTCGCAGTTTTTTTGCCGTCACAGCTTGCCGCAGAAGGCTCGCTAACGGCGCGCCCGGCGGAGGTTAATTGGGTTTTGCTGCTGACCTTGTTCGGCATCATTACAATTCCGATTGCGCGCAGCCCCGGCACGGCTTGGGAAGCGTTTAACGATCCGTTCGTCAAAGTCGTCTTGATGTTTGTCGTAATGATTAACGTCGTCCGAACCGAAGCTCGTTTAAAAGGCTTGATTTGGCTGGCGATGGCGGTCGGCGTGATGCTCTCGTTCGAGGTCATCAAAAATTACGCGACCGGCAATTTTTCGGTCGAAGGTTATCGCGCAATGGCTGACGTGAAAGGAATGTTCGGCAATCCGAACGCGCAGGCGATGCACTTTGTTTCGATTACGCCGATTGCCGTCGCGCTCTGCTTCGCCGCCAGAAATTTTTTGGGCAAGCTGGTTTACATTGCATTGACGGTTTTGTTCATCGCCGGAAACATATTCACGTTTTCTCGCGGCGGATTTTTGGGTTTGATTGTCGTCGGGCTGGTTCTGGCTTGGAAAATCGGTCGCGAATCGCGCTTTAAAGTGATGCTCGCGAGCGCGGTTGTCGGTTTGATTTTTATTGCAGTTGCGCCTGGAAATTACGGTTTGCGCATTCTTTCGATTTTTATTCCCGCGCTCGATCCGGTCGGTTCTTCAGACCAGCGCAAAGATTTGCTTTGGACTTCCGTAATCGTTACTTTGAGAAATCCGTGGGGAATCGGAATGATGAATTTCCCGCTGGCTAATCCGCGCGGGCTTGTCACGCACAATTCTTATACGCAGGTTTCCGCCGAAATGGGCATTTTGGCTTTGGTTTGTTATTTAATGTTGATTGTGACGCCTTTCAAGCGGCTTTTATTGATTGAGCGTGAGCTTTACGAAGACGGGCAGCGCGGCTGGATTTATTATCTGACAATCGGTTTGCAGGCTTCGATTGCGGGCTTCGCCGTCGCCAGTTTCTTTGATTCGGCGGCGTATCAATGGTTTTTGTATTATCTTGTAGCTTACGCGGTGTGCTTGCGCCGCGTTTATCAAACCGTTCAAGGGAAAAATGAACCACAGAGACACAGAGACACAGAGATAATACAATAATAATATTGTTTTTAACTCTCAGTGTCTCTGTGTCTCTGTGGTGAGGTTCGATGTTGGTATTGGCGGCAAAATTGGTTTTTTGGGTGAGCGCGGCGGCGCTTTTGTACACCTACGCCGGTTATCCTCTGCTGGTCTGGATTTACAGTTTTTTGCGTCCGAATCCGGTTCGTCAAAACGACATTGAACCGACCGTTTCTTTTGTTATCACCGCCTACAACGAAGAAAAAGATTTAGCTCGCAAGCTCGAAAACACTTTGGTGCTCGATTATCCGAAAGAAAAACTCGAAATTATCGTCTCTTCCGATGGCTCGACCGACCGGACGGATGAAATAGTTAAAGAATTTGCGGGACGCGGAGTCCGCCTTCTGCGTGTCGAAGGCAGGCTAGGCAAAACTGTTGCGCAGAATCGCGCGGTTGAAACTGCAACGGGTGAAATCATACTTTTCTCCGACGCCACCACGATTTACAAAACCGATGTTTTGCGCCGCGTGGTCAGAAATTTTGCTGACGAATCGGTTGGCTGTGTCGCCGGAAAACTGATTTACATTGATCCGAACGATTCGAGCGTCGGCGACGGCGCGCGTACTTATTGGAATTACGAAACTTTTATCAAACAAGCGGAAAGTCTTGCGTGCTCGTTGATCGGAGTTTCGGGTTGTTTGTACGCCGCGCGCCGCAAAAATTACGTTCCGATGTACGCGGAAGCGTGCTCGGATTTTTTGATTGCGACAAAAATCCGCGAGCAGAATTTGCGTACCGTTTACGAGCCTGAAGCCGTCGCGGTTGAGGAAACGAATAACCGAACGGACAAAGAGTTGAAAATGCGAGTGCGCGTTATCGCCCAGACTTTTACCGATTTGTGGCGGCATCGGCGGATGTTAAATCCTTTTCGGGCGGGTTTTTATGCGGTTGAGCTTTTTTCGCACAAAGTTTTGCGCTACGCGGTTCCGCTGTTTTTGCTTTCGCTGTATTTTTCCAACCTCGCACTGGCTTTTAGCGCGCCGTTCTTTGATTTTTTTCTACTTTTCCAACTTCTTTTTTACGTTTTAGCGGCTGCGGCTTGGCTGCTTGACCGGGCTGGAATTTCTTTCAAGCTTTTATCGCTCCCGCTTTATTTCGTCCTGGCAAACGCGGCGGTCGTGATTGCTTTTTACAAATTTTTGCGCGGCGAGCGCTTTGCCTCGTGGCAGCCTATCCGCGAAGAAGGAGAGAAGAGGAGAAGAGGAGAAGAGGAGAGACAAATTGAGGAGATTTTATGAGAAACGAAACCGCAATCAAGATACCGGAAAAATTGAGCGAAACGAACAATCGAAATTATTCCTCTTCTCCTCTTCTCTCCTTCTCCGCTTCTCCGAAGGTGAGCGTTATTATTCCGGCTTATAAAATTGCCGATTATATCGGCGAAGCGCTTCATTCGGTTTTCGCGCAAACTTTCACGAATTTTGAAATTGTTGTAGTGAACGACGGCTCGCCGGATACTGTCGAATTTGAACGCGCAATCGAACCGTTTCTTGATCGAATCGTTTACATCAAACAGGAAAATTGCGGTGCAGCCGCCGCTCGAAACGCCGCTATCAGGGCGGCAAGCGGCGAGATTTTGGCTTTTTTGGACGGCGACGATTTATGGCTGCCCGAATTTCTCCAATCGCAAATCGAATATCTGGAAAAGAACGATTTTGATTTGGTTTACGCCGATGCCGAGTTTTTCGGTGAAGACGTTCCCGCAGGGAACACTTATATGCAGTTTTCCAAATCAAACGGCGCGGTAACTACCGAAAGTTTGATTAGTTGGGATTGCAACGTGATTACATCCGGCACAATCGCGCGCCGAGAAGTCGTCGTCGCAGCCGGTTTGTTCGACGAATCGCCGATTTTTCGGCGCGGGCAGGATTTTGAAATGTGGTTTCGGCTGGCAAAACG
>DASVTY010000151.1:0-59908 GCA_036387315.1 Pyrinomonadaceae bacterium | reverse complement strand
ATTTATTCGGGCGCGCGGCTGCTCGAAATTCTGTCGAATTCCGAAAAACCGCTTTCCGAATTTTTGTCGGATTTGCCAAAGGCGATCAACACGCCGGAAATTCGCGTTGATTGCCCGGAAGAAAAGAAATTTGAAGTCGTCCGGCGCGTCACCGAAGAATTTAAAAAGACAAACGAGGTGATTGACGTTGACGGCGCGAGAATCATCTTTGAAAACGGCTGGGGCTTGGTTCGCGCCTCAAATACGCAGGCGATTTTGGTTCTGCGTTTTGAAGCGGTTGACGAAAATGCGCTCCGGCAGATTCAGGAAATTGTGGGAAATAAATTGAAAGAAATTACTAACGAAATTTATGCGTAAACGCGGTGAAATTTAATGAACGAAAGTAAAGTTGATTTGGAAAAAATTGCGGCGGGCGTTCGCCTCATTTTAGAAGGCATCGGCGAAGACCCTGAGCGCGACGGTTTGCAGCGGACGCCGGAAAGAGTCGCCGATTTTTACGCCGAGCTGACCGCCGGAATGTGGGAAAACGCGACCGAACACGTTGTCGCCTTGCCGGGAGATTCGCACGACGAAATGGTGTTGATCAAAGACATTCAAATCGCTTCGATCTGCGAACATCATCTCGCGCCGTTTGTGGGCGTTTGCCACATCGCTTACATTCCGAAAGACGGTCGAATCGTCGGGCTGTCAAAACTCGCGCGAATTGCCGAAACATTCGCCCGCCGTCTGCAAGTTCAGGAAAGATTGACCGCCGAAATCGCCAACACGCTTTTCGATAATTTGCAGCCGCGCGGCGTGATGGTCGTCATCGAAGCCGAGCATACTTGTATGACGCTGCGCGGCGTCAAAAAACCGGGCGCGAAAACAATTACGTCAGCCGTTCTTGGAAATTTTCGCAAAGACCAGCGCACACGCGCTGAGGCAATGGCTTTGATAACCGGAAAATAAAGTTAAAGTTTTTTTTTAAGTGTCTGAATGGCGACAGTTAAAGAGAACCTTTAACTGTCGCCGCTTTTTTACAGCGAACCGAGACGCGCAGGTTTTTCGGGTTTAGGTTTTTCCGGCGTAAAATCTTCACCGGGATTGATAAATAAATTTTTCTCGAAATTATATTGTTTGTCGTAAAGCTGTTTGTAACGACCGGCGCACGCGAGCAATTCTTCGTGCGTTCCGCGCTCGACGATTTCTCCGGCTTCGACGACGAGAATCTGGTCGGCGCTCCGAATTGTCGAAAGTCGGTGCGCGATGACAAAAGTCGTGCGCCCTTCACGCAGACGCCGCAAGCCTTCCTGAATCAAAGCCTCGCTTTCAGAATCAAGGCTCGAAGTCGCTTCATCGAGAATCAAAATCTTCGGATTTGCCAGCAAAGCGCGCGCAATGGCGATTCTCTGCCGCTGTCCGCCCGACAGTTTCACCCCGCGCTCGCCGACAATGGTGTCGTATTTTTCGGGAAACTTTTCAATGAATTCATCGGCGTTGGCGAGGCGGCAAACTGCTTTAATTTCTTCAAGCGTTGCGTGAGGTCTGGAAAAACGAATGTTTTCCAGAATCGTGCCATCGAACAGGAAATTGTCTTGCAAGACCACTCCCAAAAATCCTCGATAATCTCGCAGTTTAACGGCTTGCAAATCTTTTCCGTCAATCAAAATCCGTCCAATTTGCGGCTGAATAAAATTTAAAACGAGATTTAAAATCGTAGATTTGCCCGATCCTGAAGAACCGACGAGCGCCGTGGTTGTTCCGGCGGGAGCGAGAAACGAAATGTTCTTTAAAATCGGCACGTTTTCTTCGTATTCAAACGAAACGTTTTGAAATTCGATTTCGCCGCGCACGTCGGGTAAAGATTGTTTCGTTTGATCTTCTTCGTCCTCGGTCGCTTTTCGCATAATCTCCCGAATACGGTCTAAACCGGCGAGAGCTTCAGTGATTTGAGTGCCGATGTTGCTCAAATTGATAATCGGCAATGCGAGAAGACTCGTAAAGAAAACGTATTGAAAAAGCTGTCCGGTCGTCATTCGATCAGCCATTACCGAATTTCCGCCGACCAAAATAACTACAACGCCGATTGCTCCGACGATAATCGTCGAGAAGGAGGAAACCGCCGAAACGCCGGTCATTGATTTTGCGACGTTGCGAAAAAGACGATGCGCGCCGCGCGCGAAAATCAATTCTTCGCGTTTTTCCGCCGTGTACGCTTTGACAATGCGGATTCCGCCCAAGCTCTCACCGAGTCTTCCCTGCACTTCCGCCGAGATTTGATTGCGCTCGCGGAAAATCGGTCTGAGGCGATTAAAAGCGAAAGCCAGCACGCCGCCGAAAGCCGCCAGAACGATTAAAGTAATCGTCGTTAATAACCAATTGAGATAAAACAAAACCACGACGGCAACTGCGGCGGTTAAAAAACTGCCGACGAGTTGAACCAAGCCGGTGCCGACCAGATTTCTAATGCCTTCGGCGTCGGACATAATCCGGGAAATCAATTGCCCCGTTTGCGTCGAATCGAAATAATTGACGGGCAGCCGCTCGATTTGCGATTGCACACGCTTTCGCATATCGGTAATCGCGCGCTGCGCGGCGACGCCCAAAACCTGCGAGAGAGCAAAAGTCGAAATCGCTCCCAAAGCGGTTGAAACTGCCACCGCCAAAGCAAACCAGTAAAGCAAATCAAAGCGTTTGTTGGGGAAAACGTCGTCAATCAAAAACTGCGTCGAGCCGGGCAGCACAAAGCTGCTTAGTTGGCTCGGTATCATCAGCAGCGCTCCGAGCGCGAGACGCCCGCGCGCCGCCCACATCAAGCTACGTGCTTCCTGCCATGCGGTCGAATAATTTACGCTTTTCTTTTTTTCATCAGACATCGCTTATAAAGTAAAAAGTAAAAAGTAAAAAGGCAAAAGCGAAAAATCAAAATCTTCACTTTTGCCCTTTTACTTTTTACTTTTGCCTTGCAGCTATTTCCAGCACTCGTAAAACGTCAGCGCCGTGTCGCCTTCTTTGACGACTTTGCGTCTGGTCAGAAAACCGATTGTTTGCGGGAAAAACATTTCCGCCGGATGCTCGACGACCAAAATGCCGCCTTGTGCTTTAATGCACGCGCCTCGACTGATTAACTCGATAACTTCATCATAATTGGCGTCATACGGCGGGTCGAAGAAAATGATGTCCCAGCAGCGTTTGCGCTGTTTCATCCGCCTGATAAACGGCAGACATTCCAACTGCACGATTTCGCCGTGTCCGGTCGGGCAAATCTCACAAGTATCAAGATTTTGCTTGATAAAACTGCACATTTTAGCCGAACGCTCGACGAAGGTGGAAAGCAGCGCACCGCGCGAAATCGCTTCGACTCCGACCGCGCCGCAGCCGGCGCATAAATCGAGAAATCTGGCAAATTTCACGCGCCGATTTAAAACCTTAAAAAGCGCCTCGCGGATGCGGCGAGCCGTTGGGCGCACTTTCGGCGATTCGGTGCTGCGAAGCTGAACGCCTTTGTGCTTGCCGTCTGTCACTTGCATATCATTGGTGATTTTGATTTCGGGTTTAAAGAAATTGTTCTTTTTCTGAAATCCGCGCTGCGGCATTTCGCGCCGGTCGCGGGAATAAGGGTTGTTTCGCGGTCCGCCGCGTTGTTGATAGGGGCGTTCGTCATCGGGACGGCGGTAAACTCTGGGACGTAAATGCGGGGCTCTGACATCAATCATATAAGATAAGTTTCCTTTAGTTTCAAAAATAAAACGTCTGGCGAGGAAGATATAAATATTTACAACAGAATCGAGAAACGCGCAATGTCAACCGATTTCCGCAAGACGAAAACGCGGATTTTGCTCGACTTGTTCAATAAGCAAAGAAGTTTCGCGCGTCAGACGTTTATTTGTCAAGTAAAATTCCGCTTCATCGCGCGCTTTTTCTAAAATTTCCAAATCCCTGACCAAATTTCCGATTCTGAAAATTGCAACGCCCGATTGTCTCGTTCCCAGAACCTCGCCGGGACCGCGAATTTCCAAATCTTTTTCAGCAATTCGAAAACCGTCAGAGGTTTCTTCCATAATCCCCAAACGCTGGCGGGCAACAAAAGTTTGCTTATCGCCGGTTAAAAGAACGCAAAATGATTGCTCTGCTCCGCGCCCGACCCGCCCGCGCAACTGGTGAAGCTGCGACAGACCAAACCGTTCGGCGTGTTCGATAATCATCAAAGAAGCGTTCGGCACATCAACTCCGACTTCTATTACGGTCGTCGAAACCAAAATGTTCGTCCCTCCCGAAACAAACATTCTCATTTGTTCTTCTTTTTCTCCCGCCTTCATTTTGCCGTGAACCAACCCGACCGCGTATTGCGGAAAAATCTTCCGCAATTCTTCAACCATCGCGGTCGCAGCTTTCAAATCCATCTTTTCCGATTCTTCAACGAGCGGATAAACGACGTAAACCTGTCTCCCCAGATTGATTTCGCGGACGATTCCCTTATAAACGCCTTCGCGTTTGTCCTCACCGACAACGACGGTTTTAATCGGCGTCCGTCCGGGCGGCAATTCATCAATCACCGAAACATCCAAATCGCCGTAAACCGTCATCGCCAGACTGCGCGGAATCGGCGTCGCGGTCATCACCAAAACATCGGGGTTATAACCGCGCTCACGCAGCGCGGCGCGCTGCATCACGCCGAAACGATGCTGTTCGTCAATCACGACAAGTCCGAGCTTGTGAAATTCGACGGTTTCCTGAATCAAGGCGTGCGTTCCAATTGCCGCGTGAATTTCGCCTGCCGCCAAATCTTTATGCAGCTTTCTTTTCTCCGCCGCCTTGATGCTTCCGGTTAAAACCTCGACTCGAAACGGCGTTTTCGCCAGCAGTTTTTTGACGTTGCGCGCGTGCTGTTCGGCGAGAATCTCGGTCGGTGCCATCAGCGCGAATTGATAACCGTTTTCCATCGCCGCAAGTCCTGCGAGGACGGCGACAATCGTTTTGCCGCTCCCGACATCGCCTTGAACCAATCGGTTCATCGGCGCGTCAGATTGCATATCCTCAAAAATGCGTTCGACCACTCGCCGTTGCGCATTGGTTAATTCAAAAGGCAAAACTGAGAAAACGCGCTCGCGGATTTTCGGCGTAATCTCAATCACCGCGCCTTTCGGCTCTCTGGTTCGCTCGCTGCGACGGAAAGCGAGCGCAAAGCTGTTCCAGAAAAATTCTTCAAAAATCAGCCGCAAATGCGCCTGGCTGCGCGCTCGTTCATAATCGGAAATGTTTGAATTTTCGGGCGGAAAGTGAATTTCACGCAGAGCGTCAAAACGCGAAATCAAATCTTGTCGCTTAATCAAATCCGGCGGCAAAGTTTCGGCGACCGAATTTTCATCGAGCCGATTAACGACATCGAAGATTATTTCGCGCAAACGCTTAGTCTGAAACTGTCCTAATTTGCGATAAACCGGAACGCGCCGCCCGACGTGAATTGCCGGAAATTGTTCTTTGAAATCTTCGATTTCGTCAGTCGTTAGTTGTTCGTCGTTTGTTGTTTCTTCTTCTCGACGACTCTGCGTCTCTGCGTTGGAAAATTCTTTGAGCAATCCGTAAGCATCAAAATCAACATCGTCAGGCAAGATTTCCAGCTCGTCGGGTTTGTTCAAACGCAAAGCAAAAGTGTTGCGGCGCGAGTCCCATTCCCACTTGCCGAAAGCGACGAAACGAGTGCCGCGCGGAAAACGATTTTGATGATATTGGACAATTCGGAACGCCTGTTTTCCGGCTACAAACCAGAAGACGACGACAGGTTTGTGCGTGCGTTCGGCGTCCGAAGCAGTAATTTCAAAAATCCAGAGCGGCGGAGCTTTATACGAACGGTTTTTGCCGACCTGAAAGCCGCCTGAAACTCGCGCAAACAATTCGACCGCAGTTTCCAAACCGTCGTAAAGCTCGCCGATTTGCGTCAGATTTGAACGGTCTTCCCAGCGCATCGGCAAATAATTTAATAAATCCTCGACGGTCGCTTCGCCCGCGTCGGTTTTGTTGGCAAACGTCGCAACGGCGAGCGCGAGCTTTCGCGCCATCGCTTCGCTTAAATTGGCAACGCCGAGCTTTTTAAATTCAAAGACCGGAGTTTGTAATTTGATTTTTTCGCTGCTCGCCACTCTTTTTTAGGCTTCCAAAGTAAACGGGTTAAAATCCGTGTTGCGGTCAAAATAATCTTCGCGTTCGACTCGTTTTAAATAATTCACAATCGGGTAAGTCGCGGGCGTCGCCAGAACTTCCCAGCCGACTTTCAGCAGATAATTGCTCCACATCACCAGAATAACCTGCTCGGTTGACCAAACGCCCAAAAAAGCTAAAGGATAAAATATCAACGAATCGAACGCTTCGCCGACAATGGTCGAGCCGATTGTCCGCAGCCACAAAAATTTCCCGCCTGTTTTCAGTTTCATTTTCGCCAAAACAAACGAGTTGGCAAATTCACCGACGAAAAAAGCGACGAGCGAAGCGGCGACGATGCGCGGCGTTTGCCCGAAAATTGTTTCCAGAGCGGCTTGCTGCTGCGGATTCATCGTCGCCGCCGCAGGCAAATTGACGACGACGAACGACATCAGCGAGGCGAAAATCAAAGCGCCGAAACCAGCCCAAATCACGCGGCGCGAGCGCGCATAACCATAAACTTCGGTCAAAATATCGCCGAAAAGATAGCTAATCGGAAAAAACAGAACACCTGCGCCAAACGTAAAGCCGCTGACAGTCGTGACTTTATGAACGCCGATTAAATTCGAGCAAAGCAGCACTGTGACAAACGCTGCCGTGATTAAATCGTAATAACGATAGTTGTTGGATTTTACTTTTGTATTTGTTTCCAAAAAACTTCTCCCGGCTTGGGACTAAAATCTAAGGCTTTTATGAATTCTTTAAACGATAAAACCGCAGAGAAAATTAACTGAGAAAAAAAAATTAGTCAAAAAAAGAAATAGAAACGCGCCCGGAATTTATTTCTTTTCATTCCGGGAGCGTTTCCTGGTTAGTTCAACTCGGTTTATTTGTTTAATTGTTTGCCGCGTTTGCGTTGGTGCTGCAATGTTGATTAAAAGCCGCAATTAATTCCTGAGCGATTTGCTGCGGGTGACGACCTTCGAGATTGCGGCGCTCGAACATCTGCACTAATTCGCCGTTCTTGATCAAGGCAATCGCGGGCGACGACGGCGCGTAACCTGTGAAATAGTCGCGCGCAACATCCGTCGCGTCAATGTCCGCGCCTGCAAAAACCGTGATCGCGCGGTCGGGTTTGGCTTCGTTCTGCAAAGCCATCGCAATTCCGGGACGAACGCCGCCCGCGGCGCATCCGCAAACCGAATTGACTACGACCATCAAAGTTCCATCGGTATTTTCAACCGCATCTTTGACTTGTTCAGGCGATTTTGTTTCTTCAATACCGAGTCGCGCCAGTTCCTGACGCATTCCGTGAATCATAATTTCGGGATATGGCATAATTTTATTTCCTTTTTTCTTGTTTCTGAAATCTCAAATTTTCAATCATTATTTTAATTTCAAGTATTCAGTTTCTTTGTTTTTTCGTCAAGTTCAAGGCTCGATTAAAACCTTTGTCCCGATTTGCAATGCTGCAAAAATCTCCTCAACGTCACCATTTTCGAGCGCTACGCAGCCTTCCGTCCAATCCCAGAGCGTCCCGCCGCCGTGTATGTAAATCTCCCCGCCTAGTTGGGTTTTCTGATTCGGCAAACGGTTTTCTCGATGTGCTTTGATAATTTCTTCGTATTCGTTTTGAGAAATGCAGTCTGCCCCCAAACCGCTTGCCGCGTGTTTTACAGTCGGATAGCTCAAACCGAGTGATAAAAAATATTTGCTTTTCGGATTTTTGACGGCAATGAAAAACGCGCCTTCGGGCGTTTTCCCGTCGCCTTTGCGTTCTTTGTCGCCGACCGCCTCAAAACCGAGCGCAATTCGGCAGCTTTTGATTAATCGCTCGCCGTCAAAAAGAAAAAGTTTTCGCTCTCTTTTTCGGATCACGATTTGCGGATTTTTCAGTTCAGGCAGAGCAGGATTTTTACGCCGAAAAAACATCTATTTATCATTCATTTAAATATTTGAGTGTGATTCGGCGAGGTTCATCGCCGTCTCCCGCAATCGAGATTTCAATTGTCTTTTCAGGAAGCGAAAAATCTCCCAGCCTTTCAGCCCATTCAATAAAAACCACGGCGTTTTCGTTTTCCACAATTTCATCAAGCCCGACTGCAAAAGCCGCATTGCGCTCGATTCGATACAAGTCAATGTGATAAACATCAAATTTTGCTCGATAAAGATTAACTAATGTAAAGCTCGGACTTGTCACTTCGTCAATGTCAAAATCAAGCGCGTTCATCGCGCCTTTGACAAAAAGCGTCTTGCCCGCGCCAAGCCCGCCCCGGAGCAAAATCGTTTCGCCGCCCTGCAAACTTCCGGCAAACTTTTCGCCGAGCGCAAAAGTTTCCTCTGGCGAAGCGCAAACAAACTCGCCAAAAACGGGCTTTGGATTTTGGGCTTTGGACTTTGGACTGTTCATTTCTCCAATTCACGAAAGGCGTCCGCCAAACATTCGCGCACGTCGGTCGCGGTCATCGTACGTTTGCCGATTTTATCGGCGGCAATGTCCCCAGCCATTCCTGAAATGAAAAGCGCGGCGACGACCGCCAGAAAAGCGTCCGCCTTTTCGCCCATTGCGCCATAGCTTTGAGCCAAAAATCCGGTAATAATTCCGCAGAGGTTATCGCCAGCACCCGCTTTTCCGAGCGCACTATTGCCGGTCGGATTGACGACGACTCGACCGTCAGGCGCGGCAATCAGACTACGCTCGCCTTTTAAAACCAGAATTATGTGATGTTTTTGAGCAAACTCGCGGGCGATTTTCACAGCGTCGGAGAAATCCGCCGCTTCGTCGCCGAACAACCGCCGCATTTCTCCGATGTGCGGCGTCAAAATCAACGGACGCTCGTCGCTGCCCTGCAAATCAAATGGTGAGAGCGCGTTTAAACCGTCGGCGTCAATTACAACCGGAAATTTGCGTTTTTCCACAAACTCGCGGACGAGCCTTTTCGTCGTTTCCTCATCCGAAGTCAAACCACTGCCGATTGCAGCGACATCAGCTTTTTCGGTTAATTCCAAAAGCTCTTCGAGCGCCTCGTGCGACATTGCGCCCGCTTCGGTTTCGGCGACTCCGGCGACCAGACATTCGGGCGCGGTTCTTGTCGCCACAGCCGTCTGCGCCGATTTCGGCGTCGCAACTCGCACCAATCCAAGCCCGCTCGACATCGCCGCATTCGCCGCCAATACCGCTGCGCCCGCCATATCGCGCGAACCTGCGATAATCAAAGCCCGCCCGCGTTTTGTTTTGTGCGAGTCGGGCGTAAACTTTGTTTGTTCGAGCCATTCGAGAGCGTCTGTTTTATCGGAAACGAAAAATTGCGAATCGGAAACATCCGCCAACGCTCGCGGTATGCCAATATTTACGGAAATTATATCGCCATTAAAGCGTGTGGCAGGCGGCAACACATTTGCGGATTTCGGTGAAGTAAAAGTGATTGTTAAATCCGCTTGAAATGTTGTTCCGATAATCTCACCCGAATCGGCGTTTAAACCTGAAGGAACATCAATCGAAACCAGCAGCCGATTGTTGTCGTCTTCGATTTTATTCATTTCATTATGGATATTTATGTGATGAACGATATTTCCAAGCCAAACGTCAAACGAGCGTGTCATTCCCGTTCCAAAAATTGCGTCAACGACGCAATCCCAACCTTGATCAAGCTGTTTAAATAAGAGATCGTCCCATTCCTCCTGTGAATTACATTCATAAAACGGGAAATGTTCAATGCCTAATAAATCTGCTTGAATCGTTTTTGTGATGAACGGCTCCGATTCTCTTTTTCGACAAATCTCAAAATTGATTCTGGCGTTACCTTTCGTATCCTCGACTTTTCCGAACAAAACAACTTCAACCTGTGCGCCCTGCGTAAATAAAATTCGAGCCAAAGCTGCGCCGTCGCCGCCGTTGTTGCCTTTGCCGCATAAAATTAAAAATGATTTTCCTTCGACCGAGCCGCCGAGTTTTTCGGTAATAACTCGCGCGGCGGCGTGAGCGGCGTTTTCCATTAAAAGCAGAGACGGAATGCCGTATTTTTCGGTCGTCAAACGGTCAATTTCGCGCATTTCTGCGGCGGTTAGAACTTTTTGCATAACTTTTAAATGTTAAATGGAAACGGCGGAAATTGAAAACAATAAAAAAGCCGCGTTCTGCCAAACGCGGCGAAGATTACTTTTTAAGGAGAAGAACACTGAGACTTTCGGAAAAATTCGCTTGCCCTGCCGGGTTTGCCATCCTGCCTGCCGCTTCGCCCGACCTACCTGCTTTCCTTCCGATGTTTTAAGAAAATTTCTATTGAACAATCTTTTCCAAAAATTCAGAAAAATTTTCTTAAACTCCCGATTTCATCGGCATAATTTATTTTCCCATAATCTTAACGCGGCTGAAAAGTAATGTCTTTGATTTTTATATTTTCCGATGGTCGCTCAGTGCCGGGTGCGGTCGGTGCTCCCGCGATCAAACCGACCGCGCCGCTCGGGTCTTCATAAACTTTCCCAAAAACCGTGTATAGCTTGTCAAAGTCGGCAAAGCGTTTGGTCATAATAAAAAACTGGCAATTCGCAGTGTCCGGAGATTCATTAGTTCGAGCCGCACCGACAATTCCTTTATCAAACGGAATATCGCTGAATTCGGATGGCACATTCGGCATTCCTGAATTACCCGTTCCGTCGTTTCTCGGATCGTTGTCTTTTGAAAGCGGGTCGCCGCCTTGAATGATTCCAAATTTTAGATTAACGCGGTGGAAGGTTGTGCCGTTATAAACGCCTTTTTTAGCTAGGTCTTTAAAACGAGCCACCATTTTCGGCGCAACGTTTGAATAAAGCTCCATTTTGAAAGTTCCGTAATCGGTTTCGATCACAGCGGCTTCGCCGTCCGCGACGGGTTTTGCATTTTCGGTATATGGAAATTGGGAATTGGAATTTGTCTTTTTCGCCTGAGTTGAATTTGTGTTTGTGTTTGTGTTTGCGCTATTGCAAGCAAAACCGAAAAGCGACAAAGATAAAAATAAAAACAAAAGTTTACGGTTCATATTGGTTGAAAACTCAAAATATGTATTTTTCAAAAAAGTTTGCGGCTGTCAAGCAGAATCGTAACCGGACCGTCGTTTACTAATTCGACATCCATCATCGCTTGAAAACGTCCGGTTTCGACTCCTCCGATTTGTTTGCGCGCCTCCCTGACGAAAAACTCATATAACTGATTGGCTTTTTCCGGCGCAGCGGCTTCGATGTAGGACGGGCGACGACCGCGCCGCGTGTCTCCGTAAAGCGTAAATTGCGAAACGACGAGCAATTCTCCGCTCGTTTCTGCAAGCGACAAATTCATTTTGCCAGCCGCGTCCTCAAAAATTCTGAGATTGATGATTTTATCAAGCAAATAAACCGCGTCCGATTCTTCGTCGTCCGTCGAAACGCCGAGCAGAACCAGCAAGCCTTTTCCGATTTTTCCGGTGATTTCGCCGTCAACCGTCACTGAAGCCCGCGAAACTCTTTGAACTACAGCTCTCATTGGATTATTTAGCCGGAGTAAAAATGCTCGGACTTTCATAAGTTACGCCGAACGTGACGCCGGAACGCGGGCTGTAACGAGTCAATCCCAAAATAGCCGCCGCGTCGAATTTCAATCCCGAAGCGCGGATTTGCGTTCCCAGACGAAATTCACCCAGACTTTCAGTTCCTAGCGGCGCGCGACCGGAACGAGTGTTGAGTCTGCCGTTTACTTCGGAAACGATGTTGAAACGATTGTTAACGCGGTAACTTCCGGCAAAACCGTAAAGCAGAACGTCGTTTTGCGTAAAGGCTTCGAGCGGCGCGGGCAAAATTCCGATGCCGATGTTGCCGAAAACGTTAAAGCGCCGCCCGCGATCCGGGAATGTTTTGCCGAATTTTTTGCCGACGAGAATTAGTCCGAAAATGTTGTTTTGATTTGTCCCGATGCCGCGCGCTTGATCGGTGTTCGCAATTTGAAAACCGACTTTGAAACCGAGTGACGGGAGATTTTCGGTTTCATTTCTCAATTTGATTTTGGCTGCGACGGAAAAATCGCCGATGTCATTGCTCGAATTTCCCGTCGGCGATACGTCGAGTGGAATCCTCGCGGGTCTTGTTTGCGAATTGATGGCGAGAAAATTTTGAATTGTGCCATTGACTTCAAATTGGACATTCGGCGCAAAACCGATTTCCAAATCAATCACGCCGAGGCGCGTCAAATCGCCTTTTAAACCGGAGAGCGGGAACTTGGCGTTTTGCAGAAACTCAACGCCCGTGCCGATTCTGACCGCGCCCGATTCGATAATATCAACATCTTCGGTAATCAGCGGACGCTGCTGCGCATTCAGATAAATGCAAAAAAACAAAATTGCAAAAAACGCTTTCAAAAAATTCATAAATTTATTTGCGCCAAATTCTGCGCCCAATTTCTCCGGCGCAAAACAAAACAATTCCCAAAAACAAAAGCGAAACTCCGGTCTCCAAATCAGACATAAAACGAAAAACCGCGAAAACAATCAGCAGCAAACCGCCCAAGTTTAAAATCCACAGCAAATTATTTATCATTTGTCCGTGATTTATTATCCGGCTCAAAAATACTCCGGTTTCGACTTTTCTTTCAACGTCTAATTTGCCAAAAATGCACCGCGCGCTACAAAATAAAGATAACCTGTCCGCGAGAGATTTTGAAATATGAGTTTGGAAGAAATTAAAAAAAACGAACCGGCTGCCGTTTTGCGTTTCGGCTCGAAGCGCCAGCAGCACACGGAGAATGCTCCGCAAATCAAACGGCAATTTGTCAATTTTACATTTTACAAAGCGCGCCCGGAATGGCTTTCTCTGGACGAAGCCGCAAAGCAAAATGCGATTACGGAATTTGCCGCCGTCTGCGAAGAAGCGCACGCCAAAGCCGGATTGATAATTCACAGCTATTCGCTCGCGGGTTTGCGCCGCAACGCCGATTTTATGATTTGGCGAATCGGTTATGACCTCGACGCTTTTCAGGAAATGACCGTCAACCTGAAAAAAACCGTTTTGGGGCGATATTTGGAAGTCACGGAAAGCTTTCTTTCGATGACCAAACGCTCGATGTATATTGACAAATACAACCCGGAACACGACGAAGACCGCTTGCACGTAATTCCCGGCAAAGGCAAATATTTATTTGTTTATCCATTTGTCAAAACCAGAGATTGGTATATGCGCTCGCCCGAAGAGCGGCAAACGATGATGGACGAACACATTCGCGTCGGGATGAAATATCAATCGGTTCGTCTGCATACGACTTATTCGTTCGGGCTTGACGATCAGGAATTTGTGGTCGCTTTTGAAACCGATGAGCCGCAGGATTTTCTCGATCTGGTCGAAGAATTGCGCTTTACCTCCGCAAGCCGCTACACTCTACGCGATACGCCGATGTACTCTTGCCGCCAGCGCACTTTGACGGAATGTCTCGACGCTTTGGGTTAAAACGTGAAATGGAAGCACGAAAATTAATCATCAGCGGCGAGGTTCAAGGCGTCGGTTATCGCTTTTTCGCCCAGCGAGCCGCCGCTAAACATCAGGTTTTAGGCTACGTCAAAAATTTACCCGACGGGCGAGTCGAATCCTGGGCGCAAGGTTCTGCACGTTCTGTCGAAGCCTTTAAAATCGAATTGGCTGCCGGTCCGGCTTATTCAAACGTCGAACAAATCGAAGAAATCGTTGTTGAGCCGACAAACATTTATTCATCATTCAGAATCGAGAGGTAATTACAGTTATCAGTTATCAGTTATCAGTCAACAGAAACTGATAACTGATAACTGATAACTGATAACTGGAAAGTGGAAACTTTAAAACAACTTATCCGCGAAGTGCCGGATTTCCCGAAGCCCGGCATCAATTTTTACGACATCACCACGCTTTTAAAACATCCGCAAGGATTTCGGCAGACGATTGACGCGCTTTCCGAATCGTTTTCCGGCGTGCAGATTGATACGGTAATCGGCATCGAAGCGCGCGGTTTTATTTTCGCTCCGGCGCTCGCTTATAACTTCGGCGCAGGATTCGTTCCGGTTCGCAAACCGAAAAAACTGCCCGCCGAATGCGCCAGCATTTCCTACGATTTGGAATACGGGCAGGACACTTTGGAAATTCACCGCGACGCCATCGGCGAAGGCTGCAAAGTTTTAATTGCCGACGATTTGCTCGCAACCGGCGGAACTGCCAAAGCCGTCTGCAATCTAGTCGAATCTTTGGGCGGCAAAGTGGTCGGTCTTGCTTTTGTGGTCGAATTGGAATTTCTGCCCGGTCGCCAAAAGCTCGAAGGTTACGACGTGCGCTCGCTTTTGAAATATCAAGAGTAAAGCTGGACATTCAAAACTCTAAAATCTAAAATTGCAAAACGTAGCCGCTCCCGTAGCTCAGTTGGATAGAGCGTTCGCCTCCTAAGCGAAAGGTCGCGCGTTCGAATCGCGCCGGGAGCATCAATAGAATAAATGGTTTAAAGGTGTAGCTTGCTACACCTTTAAACCATTTACACCAAAATTCTTTAAATAAAAGAAAACGGCTCCGAAAAAGTCTCCGAAAGCGCCGATTATGGTGCCAATTCAAACAATAAATGAAAAGTCTAGGAAGCAACGACAAGCAGTAATCACACATCAAACAAGCAGTAATCACACATCAAATGAGTTGTTAGACGAGAAAGCGAAAATGCTTTATTGAAGGATTTTTTGTAAGCGAACGATTACTAAACAATTTTGCCTTTTTCCTTACCTGACCGCACTGTGTAACAAAGACTCGGAAATTCGCAGCTTTATACTTTTCCAAAGCTGTAATGTGTAGAAAAACCTCATGAAAATTAAAAATACTTTCACTTTTCTAATTACTGCAATTTATATTTCACTGGCTACTTTGACAAATGCGGAGGCGCAAACCATCACTTCACTTTCGGCTGATACGCTGACTCGTTCCGGGCGTTTGAAAATTACCGGCAGCAGCTTTGGCACCACTCCGGGAATGGTACGCATCGGCGGTGTTACCGCGCCAGTCAGCACTTGGTCGGATACCTCCATTACAGCTTATGTCGGGGAGACGACGGGAACCGGCATTGTCAATGTGCAGGTGTCGGCGACGACCGGCAACAGCAATTCCTTTCCGCTTAATGTTACTTTACGCCCGACTGCCAATGGGCGCGTGCTCTGGCGTTTTCCGGTTGACGCGCAATACATCAGCGGTCGTCCGGGAATCGGCGCCGACGGCACGATTTACACATTAGACGTGAACGGACATCTCTATGCTTTAACGCCCGACGGCGGGTTAAAATGGATTTTTAACCGCGCGCCTGGTCCGGGGCGACAGTCGGTTGATGTCGGCGCAGACGGGACAATTTATTTTGCCAGTGGAAACGTGCTCTATGCGGTCAACCCGAACGGCACGCAAAAATGGCGCGTAGCCGATGAAATCAGCTACCAGGCTTTTGAGTCAGGTCCCAATGTCGGACCTGACGGCAACGTCTACGCCGCGACTCTGGACGGTTTCGCCGGCGGTCTCGGTTTTGTCGTCATCTCGCCCGCCGGACAGATTTTAAGCAATACGCCGGGTTTTGGCGAATGGGAAAGAGGAAGCAAGTTTTTCGCCCGCGAAATCTTTTTCAGCTCTAATCGGGCTTATCATACGCTGGGCAAGCTGAATGCATCTCACGTCTATCTTTCGGTTCATCAAATCGGCGGCGAGTTTCTTTTCGGGCGCCCCGCATTACGGGAAGCTAACCCGGCGGTCGCTCCCGACGGCACGGTTTACGCTGTTACCAACTCAAGCTCTGTCAGCAATATCAATCTACAGGCGTATGACCCGAACGGCAATGTGTTGGGAGTACTTTTCGGTGCAAACACGAATTATTTGACTAGTCCCGATGTCGGAGCGGACGGCACGATTTACATTGGACGCAATCTTAATTTTGTAAATGCGCTTAATCAGAACGGCTCCCAAAAATGGCAGTTTACCGGAAGCGGTATTTTAGGCGATCCAACGGTTAACCCGCAAAATAGCGTTCTCACTATCGGCGGCTATGACATCGGCTTTCCCGGGTATGTGCATAGCATCGGCGCAAACAATGGTCAATTGCTCTGGACGGTCACTCTGCCGGAAGAAAACGGCGGTTTCATTCGTCCGAGCGCGCGTCCAGAATTTTCGCGAGACGGCTCAACCGTTTATGTCGGGATGAGTCTTGCCACCTATAGTGTTTCGGACGAATACAGCTATCTTTACGCGTTTCAAGCGACGGATAATCAGCAAGTCGGCAATACTTCGGCAACATTGTCGGGAACGATCAGTTATGCAATAACAACGGCGAATCAAGCGACGAAGTTTGTTTCCGGCGTCAATCTCTCCACAACCGGAACGGCGCAGATGTCTGCTATAAGCGGCAATTCCGGTTTTTATCAGCTTTCCGGGTTAACAACAGGCGGCAATTACACGGTTACGCCATCAAAAATCGGAAACGCCAATGGAATCTCTCCATTTGACGCGACTATGGTTCTTCGATACGTCGCAGCTAACGGAACGGGACCGAATGCCTTTAATGCAAATCAACGAATTGCCGCAGATACAAACGGCGATGGAAACATCACTCCGTTCGATGCAACGCTGATTCTGCGCTATATAGCTGCCGGGGCACAAAATGCCAATACCGGACAAGTCGGTAATTGGAAGTTCGATCCGGTTCCTCGTCCTTATTCTCCTTTAAACGGTTCTATGTCTAATGAAAATTACACGGCAATTCTTGTTGGGGAAGTTAATGGAGATTGGAATCCATAGAAGACACAAATGCTTTCACTAAAAGGCGAAACTGATGATATAAATTTTGCCGATTATAATTAAAGGATTTGGTTAAATTCAATTGAGATAAAAGAGCCGCCGAAAATGCGCGGCTCTTTTTACATGCCGTTTACTTAGTTTGTGTTTTTCCCTTTTATTGACTTATCCATTATTCTGCAGTGACTGCAAAAACAGAATTCCTCGACTCTAACCGACAAGGCAAAAAAGTCTTCGATTGTTTACGGTAATTTGGAAAAAGAAAATATTTTATTTGTTTTTTGCATTCATCTTTTTTTTAAGGCGACATTATGAATCTCCTTTGTTAATTTTGTTCTATGCGAATTATCGCCGGACATTATCGAGGGAGAAATTTGAAAAATCCGCCGGATTTGCGGACTCGCCCGACTTCGGACCGTCTGCGGGAAACGCTTTTTAACGTTCTCACGCCGCGAATTGACGAAACGACCAGATTTCTGGATTTGTGCGCCGGGACGGGCGCAATCGGAATCGAAGCGCTGTCGCGCGGGGCGGATTTTGCCGTGTTTGTTGATAAATCACGCAAATCCTGCGGCTTGATTGAAGCAAATCTCGATCTTTTGTCAATTCCCGAAGACCAGACCGAAGTCGTATTGGCGGACGCCGAAGAATATTTGCGGCGTTTGAATAAAAATGGAAACGAAGAAAACGGTTTCGACATCGTTTATTTCGATCCGCCGTATCAGTCGGAATATCGCCCGGTTTTGGATCAGTTTGCATTAACCGATTCAAAAATTTTGCGCGATGAAGGGATTCTCGTCGTCGAGCATCATCACAAAAACGAGCTGCCCGATTTGATCTGGGATTTGCGGCGCTGGCGAATTTTAAAACAGGGCGATACGGCGCTCAGCTTTTACGAAAGAAATTAAATGAAAACCGTCTTAGCCTGGCTCGTTTGCTGTTTTATTTGGGGAACGACCTGGGTTTTTATCAAAATCGGGCTGGCGGATTTGCCGCCATTGAGCTTTGCGGGTTTGCGATTTCTCGTCGCTTCGCTCGTGATTCTGCTGATGCTCGCGGCGCTCGGAATTTCTTTTCCTAAAACGAAACAGGAATGGTTTTTAATTCTGCCGACCGGATTGCTGACTTTCGGCTTGAATTACGCGCTCGTGTTCTGGGGCGAAACTCAGATTTCTTCGGGTTTGGCAGCCGTTCTGCAATCCACGATTCCGGTTTTCGGACTCATTTTCGCTAAATTTTATTTGCCGGAGGAGCAGATTACAGCTCAAAAAGTTTTTGCGATTTTCTTAGGATTGGCTGGCGTCGGCGCAATTTTTTATGAGCAGCTACAGATTTCCGGTTTTTGGGCTTTAATGGGGTGTGTCGCGCTGGTTGTCAGCGCGGCAAGCGCCGCTTTTGCAAATGTTTTGATTAAAACTTACGCTGTGGATGTTCATCCGTTGAGCTTAACGGCGGGGCAAATGATTGTCGGACTTTTGCCGCTTTGCCTGGCAGGTTTTATTACGGAAGGAAATCCTTTAAATTTTAATTGGACATGGCGCGCCGTCGTTTGCGTCGTTTATCTGGCAATAGTCGGTTCGATTCTCGCGTTTTGGCTTTATTACTGGGTTTTAAATAGAATTGAAGCGACCAAAGCGATGATGATTGCTTTTGTCACGCCGATTATCGCCGTCATCATCGGCTGGCTCGCGCTCGGCGAACAGCTTCCGGCACAAACCGCGCTCGGCGGCGCATTGGTTTTGGCGAGCGTAGCGCTGGTTTTATTTAAGAAAAGATTAACCACAGAGACACAGAGGCACAGAGAAAAAATCAAGGCAAATGATTTGGAAAATAAAGCCGAACAAATTATTTAAAAACTCTGTGTCTCTGTGGTAAAAACTAATGTTTTTTAATTTTACGACAGCCGGAGAATCGCACGGAAAATCGCTCGTCGCAATTGTCGAAGGTTTGCCCGCAGGCGTTCCGGTTGATATTGAGAAAATCAATTACGAATTATGGCGCCGACAGCAAGGCTACGGGCGCGGCGCTCGCCAGAAAATCGAAACCGATTCGGTTGAAATTCTCTCCGGCGTTCGTCACGGCAAAACGCTCGGATCGCCCGTCGCGCTTTTGATCGAAAACAAAGATTGGCGTAATTGGACGGAAATAATGTCGGTTGAAAAACCGGAAGTTGAACCGAAAAATCTGCGCCGTGTGACGCGCCCGCGTCCCGGACACGCTGATTTGGCGGGCGGTTTGAAATACAACACGCGCGATATGCGCGACATTCTCGAACGCGCTTCGGCGCGCGAATCAGCCGCGCGCGTCGCCTGCGGCGCGTTTGCCAAACAGCTTTTGGAAAACTTTAGCGTCGAAATTCTCTCGCACGTCATTCAGCTCGGCGGGCTTCCCGAAAATCCGATCAACGCGGATTGGGAAACAATCTCAAACATTCCCGAAGACTCGCCGCTCCGCTGCGCCGACAAACAGGCGGAAGCGGCGATGATTGAAAAAATTGACCGGACAAAAAAAGCGGGCGACACGCTCGGCGGAATTTTTGAAGTCGTGGCGAAAAACGTGATTGCAGGTTTAGGCTCGCACGTTTCCTGGCGCGAGAAATTGGACGGGAGACTCGCGCAGGCGATTGTTTCGGTTCCGGCTGTCAAAGCTGCGGAAATCGGCGAAGGCGTGCGAAATGCCAATCTTTTCGGCTCTGAAGTTCACGACGAAATCGGTTATGAAGCTGAAAACCGCAGATTTACGCGCCCGACAAATCGGGCGGGCGGTCTCGAAGGCGGAATCACGAACGGCGAAGAAGTTCGCGTGCGCGGTTTTCTAAAACCGATTTCGACGTTAAAAACTCCGCTTTCATCAGTTGACATCGAAACCAAAGAAGAATCGAAAGCCGCTTTCGAGCGTTCGGATGTGACGGCTGTTCCGGCAGCCGGAGTTATCGGCGAAGCAATGGTTGCGATTGTTTTAGCCGACGCTTTTCGCCAAAAGTTCGGCGGCGACAGTCTCGGAGAAATGCTGCGGAATTTCGCTTCTTATGTCGAACAAACAAAATGTTACTAAAATTTAACATTAAATTTTTCTTCATCCATCGTATGAGAAATTGAGTAGAATTTATATGACAGAACTCGCCGGGCGACAATTTCTAAAGGAGAAAATATGAATTGGTTGTTCGATAATCCGCTCGCAAATCTTCCGGGACCTTATTTTTTAGTTTTTTACGGATTTGTGATTGTATCGGCGATAATCGCCTTTAAAATCGTCAAATCGAAACTTGATTTTACCGGCAAAATGCCTTTACCGCCGATTCCCGTCGAGCCTGACCCGTTTGAAATCGCTTATCTGCGCGGCGGCGCGAACGAATTGGCGCGCGCCGCGACTTTTGCTTTAAATCAAAAAGACTTGATTGAAATCTCGCAAAACGGCAAAGACATCTGGATTCAACAAACTGCAACGGCGAATCCGCTTCGTCTGAATCCAATCGAACGCGCGGTTTTTAATTATTACTCGGAGCCGCGCAAACCGAAAGAATTGTTTCAAAAGAACGGTTTAAAGGAAATTTTGCAGCCGTTCGCCACGACCTATGAAGCGCGTCTGGCGGCGCAGCATTTTTTGATTAACGCGGGGACAAAATCTCTAATCGGCAAATACAGTTTGGCTTTTGCGGCAGTTGTTGCCGGTCTCGGCGGTTATAAAGTAATTGCCGCGCTGCTCAATGGTTATTCAAACGTTTGGTATTTAATCGTAATCGGAGCAATCGGCAGCTTCGTTTTGCTGGCAATGAGCAATGCGCCGCGATTGACCGAACACGGAAAAAATTATCTCGAACGATTACAGCTCGCCTTTGAAAAATTCAGATATGCTTCGAAACCGAAAATCCAAATTCAAAATCAACAAACCGCAATAACTTTCGCTTCGGTTGACCCGCTGCTGTTGACCGTCGGAGTTTTCGGCACAGCCGCGCTCGCCGGAACCGCTTATGACAGCTACAATCAGGCTTTTCATAAATCACAGAATGCGCAATCCACTTCCGGCGGCTCAAGCTGCGGTTCGGGATGCGGCACAAGCTCTGATTCCAGCAGTTGTTCTTCGGGCGGCGACGGCGGAGGCGGTTGCGGCGGCGGTTGCGGCGGCGGATGCGGCGGTTGTGGATAAACGGAAATGAAAGATTTACCGAAATTAGGCGTCGGAATGGGTTTCCGCGAAATTTATCGCGCAGAAACTTTTTTGCACCGAACGGAAATTGATTTTCTCGAAATCACCGCCGATCATTATCTCGATGCGCCGCCGAAAAAGCTCGCTGAACTGGATTTGCTCGCCGAGAATTTCGCTTTGATTCCGCACGGTTTGAATCTTTCTCTCGGAAGCGCCGAAGGAATTGATGAAAAATATCTGGAAAAGCTCGCCGTTTTGATTGAAAAGATTCAACCCGCATGGTGGAGCGAGCATATTTGTTTTACTCGCTCAAATGGCGTGGACATCGGACATCTGGCGTCGCTTCCCTTCACCGCCGAAGCTGTCGAAACATTGATTCGGAACATTGAAAAAGTAAAATCAATTGTTAAAACGCCGCTGATTCTGGAAAACATCACCTATAATATTCGTTTCCCATCGTCAGAATTGGACGAAGCCGAATTCGTCAAAATTGTTCTCGAAGAAACCGATTGCGGCTTGCTGCTCGATGTGACGAATCTTTATATCAATTCAAAAAATCACAATTTCGATTGGCGCGTTTTTTTAAACGGATTGCCGCCCGAAAGAATCGTGCAGCTACATTTCGTCGGTTCGCACCGATACGAAAATCGTTTGATTGACGCCCACGCCGACCGCACGGAAAACGAAATCTGGGAAGTTTTTAGGGAAGTTTGCCGCCGGGCAGACGTGAAAGGGGCGATTTTGGAGCGTGACGAAAATTTTCCGCCCTTTGAAGAAATAATCACCGAATTGCAAATCGCGCGGGAGACTTTTCAAAAAGGTAAAAACTCTGCGTCTCTCGCCGTCGTATGAAATTTCAGAAAGGAAGTCGTTATGTTTTGTCCGAATTGCGGAACGAGAAATTCGAGCGAGCAGAAGTTCTGTCGTTCGTGCGGCTTGAATTTGGAAAAATCAATCGAATCGCTTCTCGAACAGCTTCCGACGGCTGAAAGCGCCAACCTTCTCAAGCAAACAAAACTGCTGGAAAAATACGGTAATTTTGCTTTCGGCGGATTTGCCACAGTCCTTCTGCTCGGCATTTCGATTTTGGTTTTTACCATTTTTAATAAAATGGTTCTTTCCGGCGAAAATGTAATTTTCGGTTTACTGTTGCTTTCTTTCATTATTTTTGCCGTACTTACTTTGACGTATGTTTTTCTCAATGAGTCGTTAAAAGAGAAAAAAGCAAAAGCAAAGCCGGTTTTCAACCGCGAATTAGAAAAGAAAAACACGGCAAAACTACTCGAAGACAAACCATTTGAGATTGTTCCGACAAGCGTCACAGAAGGAACGACCGATTTGTTTTACGTTGAAAAGCGAAAAATCACCGATGAGCTTAGCTGAAAGGCAAAACCTTCCGGCACGGCTTTATACCGATATGGATTTGCAACAAAAATTTTTGTCCCTGTTTGGGCGAAAAGCTAAACTCTCAAACAGACGTTTATCGTAAAGCTATTTCGGAGTTTAATTTATGTTCTGTCCAAATTGTGCCGCGCCCGCCCAGTTCTCTCAGAAATTCTGCCGCACTTGCGGATTGTCTTTGGAAACAATCACCGAAACCTTGATCAAACAAAAACCTTCAAACGCCTTTGCGAAATTGCACACTCGAAAAGTGCTTTTTGAAAAACTCGGACTCGTTTCGCTCGTTTCTGTTGTGCTGATCGGTTTCAGTTTTTTCGTTTACCAGGTTATTCAATACAAATTTCTCATTTTCGGCGAAAAATTATTAATGGCGTGCGCGCTTGCGGCATTTATCTTATTCGCTCTGCTGGCGGTGTTTTTTTACGGTTACTCATATTTGTTTTTGCAAAATAATCCGGCAAATTCGCGTTATCGGGAAGATGAATTGCCTCCGCAAGAGCGGGAAAAACTGATTGACGAAAAACCGTTTGAACCGGCGAACCCAGCCAGCATAACCGAACACACGACCGAAGCGCTGTACGTTAAGAAAATAAAAAAAACATAAATGAGTCTGGCTAAAATACAAGCTCTGCTCGCGCGGCTCTACACCGATGCCAAGCTGCGCGAACGTTTTTTGCTTGAACCGGAAAAAGTCTGCGCTGAAAACGATTTGATCGGGAGCGAAATTGAACAAATCGCGCAAATCCTGCCCGAAGAATTAAACTTTTTCGCCGAATCGCTTTTCTATAAACGCCTGCGCGAAGTCGAAAAACTGTTGCCCCGCACGAAAGAAATATTGTCCGAAGATTTCGAGAAATATTTCCGCGAATTTTCAAACGGATTTCTGCCCGCCGCTATCAAAAAGCATTTGGAAGACGCCGTTCAATTTGCAGATTTTTTATTAAAACAAGAATTGAAATCTGCTTGGTTAAAAGATTTGATTCGCTACGAGCAGGCGAACTTAAGTTTTAACGGTTTCGGGAAAAAGTTTTTGTTGCGGCGGTTTAATTTTAATATCAAAGAAATTTCGCTCAATGGCGTACAGGCGCAAAGAAAACCGAGCGTTGCAGTTTGGTTGAGAATCGGCGGGAAAACACAGCATTTTGTTTGGTAAACAAGAGTTGTGGCAGAATAGTTTTATGTCATTGCTCAAAATTGTCAAATATCCTGAGCCTGTTCTGCATACTGTCGGGAAACCGGTCGAGGATTTTAATGATGAGCTGCGCCGTCTTGTCGAGGATATGTTTGAGACGATGTACGAAGCGGGCGGCGTCGGACTGGCTGCGCCGCAGATCGGCGTTTCGCAGCGTGTTTTCGTGATGGATTGTTCGTTTAAAGATGACCCGAAGCAAAAGCTGGCAATCATCAATCCCGAAGTTTTGTTTGTTGAAGGCGAGCAGACGGGCGACGAAGGCTGTCTTTCTTTTCCCGGAATTTACCAGAAAATACGCCGCAATATGCGAGCCGTCGTAAAGGGAAAAGATGTTTTCGGCAGTGAAATCGAGATTGACGGAATGGAATTAACCGCGCGCTGTCTGCTGCACGAAACAGACCACTGCGACGGAATCGTTTTTTTGGACCGAATGACGCCGCTTAGACGCGAGTTTGCCAAACGCAAGATTAAAAAATTACAACAAACTGGAGAATGGGATTAAAAATGAAAGCAGAAAGAGCTTTAGACGAATTTAAAAACGAGCCTTTTACAGATTTCACAAATGAAGAAAACGCGGCAGCGATGCGCGCGGCGATTGAACAGGTGAAATCAGAGCTTGGACGAGAATATCCGATAATTATCGGCGGCGAGCGAGTCGAAACCGAGAAAAAATTTGAAAGCATCAATCCCGCGCGCAAAACCGAAGTTGTCGGACGTTTTTCGGAAGCGAATGAGGAAATCGTCAACCGTGCGGTTGAGACGGCGAATGAGACTTTTAAAAGCTGGAAAAACGTTCCGGCTGCCGAAAGAGCCGATTATTTGTTCCGTGCAGCCGCGATTTTGCGCGAGCGAAAACATTATTATTCGGCGTGGATGATTCACGAAGTCGGCAAAACCTGGTCGGAAGCCGACGGCGACACGGCTGAGGCGATTGATTTTCTCGAATTTTACGGGCGCGAAATGCTGCGTTACGCCGGAGAACAGCCTTTGACCAAAATCGAAGGCGAGGACAATCGTCTCGAATATATTCCGCTCGGCGTCGGCGCGGTGATACCGCCTTGGAATTTCCCGCTGGCAATTATGGCTGGAATGACTGTCGCATCGGTTGTGACGGGAAACACCGTTGTTTTAAAACCTTCGTCCGATGCGCCGACGATTGCCGCGAAATTTGTCGAAGTTTTGGAAGAAGTCGGTCTTCCGGCGGGCGTCGTAAATTTTGTCACGGGCGGCGCAGATGTCGGCGAAGCAATGGTCACGCATCCGAAAACCCGTTTTATCGCTTTCACCGGCTCGAAACAAGTCGGGCTGCACATCAACGAACAGGCGGCGAAAACGCGCGAAGGGCAGATTTGGATCAAGCGCGTGATTGCCGAAATGGGCGGCAAAGACGCGATTATTGTTGCCGACGACGCCGATTTGGATTCCGCCGCGCTCGGCGTGACGCAAGCGGCGTTCGGTTATCAAGGTCAGAAATGCTCGGCTTGTTCGCGCCTTATTGTCGACGAAAAAGTTCACGGCGAAGTTTTGGAAAAAGTGGTCGAATTAACGAGGAAACTAAAGCTCGACGCGCCGGAAAAACCCGAAACCAATCTTTCGGCGGTGATTAATCAGCGCTCGTTTGATAACACTTTGAGATACATCGAAATCGGGCAAGCCGAAGGCGGCAAGCTGGTTCTCGGCGGCGGAGGCGACGGAGAACAGGGCTTTTTTATCGAGCCGACAATTATTGACGATGTAAAACCCGGGGCGACAATCGAGCAGGAAGAAGTTTTCGCTCCCGTTTTAGCTGTCATCAAAGCCAGAGATTTCGATCACGCTTTGGAAATCGCCAACGACACCGAATTCGGTTTGACGGGCGCGGTTTATTCCCAGAGTGAAGAACGGTTGGAAAAAGCGCGGCGCGAATTTCAAGCAGGGAATCTTTATTTCAACCGCAAATGCACGGGCGCGCTCGTCGGCGTGCATCCGTTCGGCGGTTTTAATATGAGCGGAACGAATTCAAAAGCGGGCGGACGCGATTATCTCGGATTATTCTTGCAGGCAAAGCTCGTTTCCGAAAAAATCGGCGGCAGACGCGAAAGCACAGAGGATGTCGGCAGCGCGGCGGATGCCAATGCGAAAGGATTTTAAGGTAAATTGAAAAAATTCGCTTTCAGCATTTGCAAGTTTTGGGCGAGTTGTGCATAATTCAAGGCGTTCACCTCCCCGGTGAACACAGCTGGTTACGAGGGGTGAGGACTCGTGACCGCACTGCGGGGGCGTGGGAGACTCCGCTCTAAAAAACTTTCTTCAACGGGCTGATTTTTTCTCCTTTTGCAGATTAGTGAAGCGAAAGAAAGCGGGCGACAAAAAAGTCGTCCGCTTTCTTTTTTTTTGTTTTAGGGCTTGACCAAACATTTAATAAGCGTGAAAATCAAAGGCGTTTTTTTTATTCTTGAAGATTGACGAAACGTTGATATTTTCGGTGTTTGTCAGACAAGATTGGTGCTTTGAGCGCGTTAAATAATCAAACAAGACCACTTGGGCAAATTGTTTTGCCTTTGGGTCTTTTTTTATTTTGAGGAGAAATATGCCGGATACGAAAACCGAACAGAAGAGCGAAAGCAGATTTAAAAAATGGCTTTTGCAAGGCGTGCAGGAACCTGAAGGTCCTTACGAAAAAGAGCATTCGCACCATCATCAACAGCCCTGGTGGAAAGTGATGTGTTTGACCGGAGTTGATTATTTTTCAACGCTCGGTTATCAACCCGGTATCGCTTTTATAGCAGCGGGCGCTCTCTCGCCGATTGCAACTCTCGTTCTGGTTATCGTTACGCTTTTCGGCGCGCTGCCGATGTATAACCGCGTGGCAGCGGAAAGCCCGCACGGCGACGGTTCGATTTCGATGCTCGAACAGCTTCTTTCTCGCTGGAAGGGCAAATTGTTTGTTTTGGCGTTACTCGGTTTTGCAGCGACAGGTTTTATCGTCACAATAACTCTCTCGGCAGCCGACGCGACGGCTCATATTGTCGAAAATCCTTTTGTTCATCACACATTACCCTTTCTGGAAAAAACTTCGAGCGAAGTGATAATAACGCTTCTTTTGATCGCCGGTTTGGGCGCGGTTTTTCTCAAAGGCTTTAAAGAAGCAATCGGAATCGCGATGTTCGTTGTCGCTATTTATATCGCGTTGAATTTGGTGGTTGTCGGATGCGGGCTTTACGAAGTTTTCACGCATCCCGATTATCTCTACAACTGGAAAAACGCGCTTATGACTTATCCGGGCGTATCGGGCAATCCGATTTTTATGGTTGGACTCGCGCTGTTTGTTTTTCCGAAGCTCGCTTTGGGACTTTCCGGGTTTGAAACCGGCGTCGTCGTAATGCCTTTGATCAAAAGTCCGAATCGAATTGAGAACACGCGCAAGATGCTCGCAACGGCAGCTATTATTATGAGCTTTATGCTTATTGCGAGCAGCGTTGTAACCACCGTTTTGATTCCCGGCAATGAATTTCAACCGCAGGTTTTGGGAGCGGGCGGAGAAATTTTACAACCCGCGGGAAAGGCTTACGGGCGCGCGCTCGCCTTTTTAGCGCACGAATATTTAGGAGACATTTTCGGAACCGTTTACGATGTGAGCACAATTGCGATTCTCTGGTTTGCCGGAGCGTCGGCGCTTGCCGGGCTGCTGAACATCGTTCCGCGTTATCTGCCGCGTTACGGAATGGCACCCGAATGGGCGCGCGCGACTCGTCCGCTGACAATCGTTTTTACGCTTGTTTGTTTTGCCGTGACAATTTTCTTTCGCGCCGACGTTAACGCGCAAGCGGGCGTTTACGCGACCGGAGTTTTGGCGTTGATGACGAGCGCCGCAATCGCCGTCACGATCTCCGCTTGGCGAAGAAATCAAACGGTCAAATGGGCTTTTCTCGTTATTTCGATTGTTTTTATTTTTACGATTGTGGTCAACATTATGGAGCGCCCCGAAGGTTTGGCTTTCGCTTCGTTTTTTGTTTTCGGAATTATTTTAACGTCGCTCGTTTCCCGCGCGCTGCGTTCGACGGAAGTACGAATTGACACAATCGAGTTTGACCGTCAAGCGCTGGAATTTGTTGATGATTTGAAAAGAGGCGAAATCCGAATTGTCACCAATCGGCGCGAATTGGGCGATGTCGCGGAATATCGTTTTAAAGAACACGAAAAACGGCTTGACAATCATATCCCGTCGGGCGATCCGGTTCTATTTTACGAAGTCGATCTGGGCGACGCTTCCGAGTTTAAAGGAAAATTGAAAATTCGCGGAGTTGAGGTTGAAGGTTACAGAGTTCTGCGGACGCAGGCTCCGGCTGTTCCCAATGCGATTGCCGGATTGTTGCTGCATCTGCGCGACAAAACCGGAAAAATCCCGCATGTTTATTTCGGTTGGAGCGAAGGCAATCCGGCGATTTATCTGATTCGTTATGTGCTCTTCGGCGAAGGCGATACCGCGCCGGTGACCAGAGAAATTCTCCGGCAAGCCGAACCGGACCCCGAACGTCGTCCAAACGTTCACGTCGGAGGTTAAAATCAATTACGAATTTCAAATTACGAATTACGAATGAAGGAATATTTTTTAAAGATAAAATTCCACAATGCGTAATTTGAAATTCGTAACTGTTTAGTCGTAATATTTTTTAGAAAATTTGTTGTCGAAGTCGCTTTCCGGTTTCAGCATTTCGGTCAGCGGCGCGGGGGACCCAAATCTTTAGGGGCGAAACGATTTAATGAGTTCGATTGTTAAATTGTAGAACACTTCCATAGTTCCAGCCCGTCAGCTAACCTCGTAGACGTAATGGGAGAGCCAAGCCATTAACAGCTAAATGCTACATTTTTTTGTAGCCACAAGCGCAAGTGACTTGCGTTTGTGGCTTTTTTATTTTTATGAGCGAAAAGGGGAATTCAAACGACAATCGGTTTGGGAGATGGCTTTTGGAAGGCGTGCAGGAACCGGAAGGTCCTTACGAAAAAGAGCATTCGCATCATCATCAACAGCCTTGGTGGAAAGTGATGTGTTTGACCGGAGTTGATTATTTCTCGACTCTCGGTTATCAACCCGGAATCGCTTTTCTAGCGGCAGGCGCGCTTTCGCCGATTGCGACTTTTATACTTATTTTACTTACTCTTTTGGGCGCATATCCGATTTATGCCCGCGTGGCGGCTGAAAGTCCGCACGGGCAAGGCTCGATTTCGATGCTCGAACAGCTTCTTTCACGCTGGAAAGGCAAATTGTTCGTCTTGGTTTTGCTCGGTTTCGTTGCTACGGATTTTGTTATCACCATTACGCTTTCGGCGGCGGACGCGACCGCGCACGTAATGGAAAATCCATTTGTTCAGGGCAATCTTTCGTTTCTCGAACATCCGATAATTGTGACGCTCATCTTAATCTCGGTTCTCGGCGCGGTTTTTCTCAAAGGTTTTAAAGAAGCTATCGGAATCGCGGTTGTTCTGGTTTTCGTTTATTTGTTTTTAAATTTAATCGTCATCGGAGTTGGTTTTTTCGAACTTTTTACGCACGCCGACAAGTTTCCTCAATGGTGGGAAGCGCTTTTTAGGGCGCAGGGCGGCGGAACGCGCAGCATTTGGCTGGTCATCGGCTTGTCTCTGATTGTTTTTCCAAAGCTCGCGCTCGGACTTTCCGGTTTTGAAACTGGCGTGGCGGTGATGCCGCTCGTCAAAAGTCCGAAGCGCATTGAAAATACGCGCAAGCTGCTGTTGATAGCAGCACTGATTATGAGCTTTTTTCTCATCAGCAGCAGTTTTGTCACTTCGACTTTGATTCCGGCACACGAATTCTGTCCGGCTGTGGCTTGCGAAGATCAACACGCTATTAAAGAATACCCCGATTGCCCGTGCGGACAGGAAGCCGGGAAAGCTTCGGGGCGCGCGCTGGCTTTTATCGCCCACGAAAAATTCGGCGAACTTTTCGGCGCAACTGTGGGTAACGTTTTTGGGACAATGTACGACATTTCGACAATTTTAATTCTCTGGTTTGCCGGAGCGTCGGCAATGGCAGGGCTGCTGAACATCGTTCCGCGTTATCTGCCGCGTTACGGAATGGCGCCCGAATGGGCGCGCGCGACACGCCCGCTGGTACTGGTTTTTATTTTAATTTGCTTTGCCGTAACGATTATTTTCCGAGCCAACGTCGAAGCTCAGGGCGGAGCTTATGCAACGGGAGTTCTGGTTTTGATGACGAGCGCCGCAGTCGCCGTCACAATTTCCGCTTGGCGCAAGCTCGAAAAAATGCGCTGGGCTTTTTTAGCAATCTCATTTGTTTTCGGCTATACCACGGTTACCAATATTTTTGAGCGCCCCGACGGAATTAAAATCGCCTCGTTTTTTATCGCGGCGATTGTTTTGGCGAGCTTTGTTTCCCGTGCGATGCGTTCAACCGAGTTGCGGATTGATTCGATTGAGCTTGATCCGCTGGCGAATAAATTTATTGACGAACTCAAAAAAGGCGAAGTCCGCCTTGTCGCCAATCGCCGTGAAATCGGCGATGTTGCGGAATATAGTTTTAAAGAACACGAGAAAAGACTGGATAATCACATCCCATCGGGAGATCCGTTTTTATTTTACGAAGTCGAATTGGGCGACGCTTCGGAATTTAAAGGTAAATTGAAAATTCGAGGAGTTGACGTTGACGGTTACAGAGTTTTAAGAACAAACAGCCCAGCCGTTCCGAATGCTATTGCCGCATTTTTGATGTATTTGCGCGACAAAACCGGGAAAATCCCGCATGTTTATTTCGGCTGGAGCGAAGGCAATCCGGCAATGTATTTATTTCGCTATATTTTATTCGGTGAAGGCGACACTGCGCCCGTCACGAGAGAAATTTTGCGTCAAGCCGAACCTGACCCGGAACGGCGTCCCAATGTTCACGTCGGAGGCTAAAATCAATTACGAATTACGAATTTAGGAATATTTTTTAAAGATAAAATTCCGACATTCGTAATTCGTAATTTGAAATTCGTAATAGACTAGGGGTTTTGCATTGCGAGAAAGCAGGAGCGGCAAAAGACCGGGCGACCTTGTGACGGATAAAATGGCACTGTCGTTGTCGCTCCGCATTGAGCGCAATTGACGGCGACTTCGATTTTTTGTTTGACGCCTGAGGTTTGAGCCGCTTGTGCGGCGGCAATTCGTTCATTTTTGGCTTGTTTGCAGGGCTTACATCGTTTCGGCGGGTTTTGCAGCCCTTTGTCGTAGAAAAACTGCTGTTCGCCGACCGTCCAAACAAAATCCAGTCGGCAGTCTATGCAGTTGATTAAGGTGTCTGTAAATTCTTTTTTATTAGAATTCATTTGAACATAAAACCCGTTGTTTGAATGTTCAAAATTTGTCGTTGACATAATTTTAAACCCCTTTGGCGCATTATCCAACACAACAAACGTCTGCCGAGTAAGCAGCGAACTCGGAACAGGGGAACAAAATGCGCTTGAGTCAAATGAAGGTGAAGAGCGAAATTACTTAAAGTAATCGTACTAGGGGAAGTTATAACTTCGGTATTCGTGCTGTCAAGCCAGCAAATTTGAGTATAACAAATTAGGATAAATAAATGAAAATTCTAGTCGTCGGTTCGGGCGGGCGAGAACACGCCATTTGTTGGGCAATCAAAAAAAGTCGGCACAATCCGCAGATTTATTGCGCACCGGGAAACGCCGGAATCGCCGAAATCGCTCGGTGCGTTAATATTTCCGCGACAGAAATCCAAAAGCTCGCCGAGTTTGCCGTTGAAAACTCGATTGATTTGACGATTGTCGGCGGCGAAACCTCGCTTGCCGCCGGAATCGTTGACGAATTTGAAAGCAAAAACTTAAAAATCGTCGGCGCAAGTCAAAAAGCCGCCCGGCTTGAAGGGAGCAAAGTATTCGCCAAAGATTTTATGACGCGCCATAAAATTCCGACCGCAGGATATAAAGTCGCCGATTCAGCCGCCGAGGCACTCAAGATTTTGCAATCCGGGGAATTCGGCGACGCCGATGCGCCGGTTGTTGTTAAAGCCGACGGTCTGGCGGCTGGAAAAGGTGTAGTCGTCGCAAAAAATAGGAAAGAAGCCGAACAAGCAGTTGCGGAAATGGATAATTTGGTCGGTGCGGAAGCTGCCAGCCGGATTTTGCTTGAGGAAACATTAATCGGGCGCGAGGTTTCCCTGCTGCTTTTCGCCGACGGAAAAGATTTTGCCTTGATGCCGCCCGCGCGCGATCACAAACGCATCGGCGAAGGCGACACCGGCGCGAACACCGGCGGAATGGGAACAATCACCGATAAAAGCCTTTTAAGCGAAAATCAAATTCAAGAAATCATCGAAAAAATCGTCAAACCGACGCTTTCCGGGGCTGCGGCGGAAGGTTTTCCGTTTCGCGGAATCTTGTTTTTGGGTTTGATGATGACCGAACGCGGCACGCAGGTTTTAGAATACAACGTGCGTTTCGGCGACCCGGAAACTCAATCAATTCTGATTCGCTTAAACAGCGATTTCGTGGAGATTTGTCAGGCAATTGTTGAAGGAAAACTGAGCGAAACTGCGGTTGAGTTTTCCGACGAATCTTCGGCTTGCGTTGTTTTAGCGGCGCGCAACTATCCTGCTAAACCTGAAACGGGCGATCTAATTCAAGGTTTGGAAAACGCGAAAAGCCGCGAAAACGCGGTTGTTTTTCACGCCGGAACTGCGCGAAACGAAAACGGCGATTTTGTTACCGCAGGCGGGCGGGTTTTGGGAGTTACAGCGACCGGAAAAGATTTGGAAAACGCTCTGCAAAACGCTTACTCGGCAACAAATGAAATTTCGTGGAACGGAATGCAATATCGCCGCGACATCGGAAAATAAGGGTTGATTTTCGGCGAAAAGAAAATATCGTTTTCAATCCATCGTTTATCGTTCAAAAATCATCTTTTTTCCTGCTATAATGCGGATTGGCTTTCGGAACTAAATCTGTCAAGTTGTCGTAAGAAAATCTGGCTTCGGCTGTGGCATTAAGGAGACTGTTTAATAATGGGTGTTTGGAGAAAATTAAAACGTTCGGTGCGAGCAATTTTCGGCGGGATTGTCGAAAGAACTGAAGACCCCGAATTGATTTTGCAGCAAACGATTCAGGATATGCGCGAGCGCATTCCCGAACTCAACAATTCGGTCGCTTCGGTGATGGCGACCGAGCGGCTGCTCGCGAGAAACAAGGAAAAGCTCGAATCGCAAGTCGTGGATTTAGATTCAAAAATCAAGGCGTCGGTGAAAATGGGACGCGACGATATTGCCACTGCTTATATCGGTCAGTTGTCGCAGGCGCAGCTAGATTTGCAGAAAACAACCATACAACTCGAACAAGCGACGCAGGCTTCAAAACAAGCGTTGAAAGCGCGCGATAATTATAAATTGCAGCTCGAACGCCGTTCTTCGGAAGCGATGCAATTGATTAACGCCTCGAAGCAAGCCAAATTGCAGGAACAGCTCGCGCAAACGATGGAAACCTTCAACCTCGGCGACGATGCCGCGACGTTTAATGAAATGCGCGAGAAAGTTGACCGCCGGGTTGCCGCCGCCGAAGCGAAATTGCAGCTTGGCTCAACGAGTGTTGATGCGCAAATGCAGGATATTGAACGCGAAGCGATGCAAATGCAGCTTCAGGACAAATTGCTCGAATATAAAGCGCAAATGGGAATGTTGCCCGGCGCTCCGTCCGGCGATAACTTGCTTTCTTCGGGAAATGGATCGGGCACGGCAAATTCAAACAAAAATTTGTTGAGCGGAACAAATGAATCTTGATTGAAATGTAAGAAATCGGACGGATTTTTTTTCAGGTTTTTATTTTCATAATCTTATGGCGGATTTGGCGAAATACAATTGGAAATATGTAAAAGAAGCGGTCATCGAGCCGGTTAATTTTTGGGGTTTGGCGGGTTTTGCCGTCGCCGCCGCTTATACGCAGTCGGTTATTCCGCTTGCCGTCGCGCTCGGTATGGAAGGCGTTTATCTGGCTTCGGTTCCGGCAAACAAGCTTTATAAAAAATTGGTTGACAACCGCGAAAAAGACCGCATTCGTCAACTGCGCGACGTTCAGCGCGAAAAATTAATCAAAGCCTTCGACCCGCGCGAGCGCGAAGCGGTCGAATATTTGCGCTGGCTGAAAGAACAGATTTACACGAATTATAAAAAATTTACGGCGTCGAAAGATGTGCCGCAGAATATCAAAACACTCGACCAGCGGTGGGAAGATTTTGTTGATTTGCTGGACGTTTATCGCCGCCGCAAACATCATTTGAAATCAATCAATCGCCAAGCCGTCAGCAATCAGCTCAAGCAAGCCGAATACGCCGCCGAAAACGCGCCCGACGAGCGCACGCGCCGAATTCAGCAAGCCAACGTCGAAATTTTAAAACGCCGCGTCGGTGCATTTGAAGAGCTTGAGCGCTCGGTTAAATTGGTCGAAGGGCAGTTGCAGTCAATCGAAAACTTTTTCGGTTTGGTCAACGACCAAATTGTTACGCTGCCGACGCCGGAGCGCGTTTCTTCGCTCGATTTTGAACAGCTTTCAGATTCGATTGCGATGACTAAACAAATGCTCGACGCAACGAGCGACGCAATCGGCACGCTCGATTCGCACAACCGCGAAATCGGCAATTATCAATTATTGACTTCAAATCCCAACTCCTAAATCAAAACAACAATTTATTAAGGCGGCGGGTTTACGAATCCGCCGTTTTTTATTACAAATGAGTTTCCACGTTGCTCTAGTCGAACCCGAAATTCCGCCGAATACAGGTAATATTGCCCGTCTATGTGCTGCAACATTTACAAATCTACATATTGTGGGTGTTCCGGGTTTTCGGATGGACGAGCGCGCGGTCAAACGCGCCGGGCTTGATTATTGGGATGAAGTGCGGCTTTTTAAGCACCGCAGCATCGAAGCTCTCCGCGAAGCATTGCCAGATTCGCGTTTTCTTTTTTTCACGACCAAAGCCGAACGCATTTATACCGATTGGAAATATGAAAACAATGATTGTCTGATTTTCGGTCGTGAAACGCGCGGTTTGCCGGATGATTTGCTTCGCGCCAATTGGGAAAGATGTTTGACGATTCCGATGCCCAACGATAATGTTCGCAGCCTGAATTTAGCCACAAGCGTCGGGATTGCTTTGTACGAAGCTCTACGTCAAACCGACAATTTTTCAGTCGAATAATTCCTATTTCCCGCTAATGAAATCTAACAATTCCGCACTCAATTTTGGCATCTTTTCATTGCTTTTCGGCGTCTTAAATATGCAAAAGAAATGAACAATAATCGTCATTTTCTCACAGTTGGAGGAACAACAATGAACAGGATAAAAAATCTTATTTTTACATTAATTGCAGTCATTGCAATTACAACTTCAGGGGCTTTTGCCGCGTCGCCGGTTAAGAACGACACGCCGCAATTGTCCAATATTGAAAAGAAAGTTCGCAAAGAGCTGATCAGCGCTTCGTGGGACGGTGTTTTTGACAATCTCGCCTTTGAAGTCAACGGCAGCACCGTAACTCTTTACGGGCAGGTTTATCGTCCGATTACCCGCTCGCGCGCCGAAAAATTCGTCAAAGGTGTTAATGGTATCGAGCAGGTAATTAACAAAATCGAAGTTTTGCCGCTTTCCGGTTTCGACGACCGGATTCGCAGTCAGGCGGTTCGCTCGGTTAACGACACAGCTGGTTTATACCGTTATTTGCTCGGCACAAATCCGTCGCTTCGAATTATCGTGAGAAACGGTCACGTAACGCTCGAAGGCATGGTTTCGAATGAAACTGACAAACGCCTGGCGTTTTTTGCGGTCAACGGTATTCCGGGCGTTTTCTCGGTGACCAATAACCTGAGAACCGAAAGAAGCCGCAGATAATCGGGAAAAATAACAATCAAACAAAAAAGCCGGACTTTTAATCGAGTCCGGCTTTTCTACTTTTTAGATAAAAGTGAAATGATCTTTTTTGCGAGGCAAATGGCTTACTTTGTTACCAGCGGCATTGATTGAATTTGCCCGGCGATAAAAGCGATAAAACCGAGCGTCACCAGCAAAATGACGATAACTACCGGCTCAAGCCGCAATAAATCCCGCCATCCGACTTCATCGGATTTTTCGATTAAATCTTTTGCAGCCTTGAAATCCTCCTCGCCGACGATTATCAAGCCTTGAGTCTGCTCTTCGAGCGGAGCCAAACGGTCGGCGGCTTGCTCGGTTTTCGTTCCGTTTCTCCGTGCAGACTTTATAAGGGATTTAATGTGTTTTATATCCATTTCGATTTTTTTAAATAAAGATAAATTCCCAGTCCGACCGCAACCATCGAGCAGAGAGCGAAAATATACCCGAAACGCCATTTGAGTTCCGGCATATAGTCAAAGTTCATTCCGTAAATGCCCGCAATCAGCGTTACGGACATCAAAATCGTGGCAACCGATGTCAAACGTTTCATCACCAGATTCGTCCGGTTGCTCGACACGGAAAGAAAAGCATCCATCGTTGAGCCGAGCAATTCTCGCAATGCGTCAATCGAATCGGCGACTCGAATCAAATGGTCGAAAACGTCTTGAAAATAAACATAAATCTCGCGGGCAAAGATTGGCTGCTCGCGCCGCAGCATCACGTTGAAAACCTCTCTGAGCGGCGCTACGGAACGGCGCAGATGAAGAAGTTGTTTCTTGATGCGAAAAATACTTTGCAGACTTTCCGGTTTAAAATCCGTAAAAATCTCGTCGCCCAAATCATCCACGCGCTCGCTCAAAATGTCCAAAAGCGGCAGATAATCGTCAACAATTGCATCGAACAACAAATAAGCCAGCAGCCCCGCGCCGTGTTCAGAACGATCCGACCATTCGCTCCAGAGCCTCTTGGTGGTTTCGATTGCTCGAATCGGCTTGCTGTGAACGGTGACGACAAAATTTGCGCCGAGAAAGATGCTCAGCTCGCGCAGTTCAAGCCGATCCATCGGACCCGCGAGCTGCGCTTCGTAAAGCACGATAAAATAATATCCTTTGTATTCCTCGATTTTCGGGCGTTGATGCGCGTGGCGAACATCTTCGATTGAAAGCGGATGAAAATTAAATTCTTCCGCCAAATCCAAAAAATCCTGACTCGAAGGATCGTTGACATCAACCCAGACGACGTTTTGCTCGCGCAGGCAATAATCGCTGATGTCCGCCGTCGGAACATCCTGCGTAAATTGTTTTGAATTGCTGTCAAGGCAGATTGTCGAAATCATAGCTCGAATCTGTTGAATCGTCTGCCGTTGGCAATTTAAGCCGCTTCGGCGATAATTATCTTAACCGTAACTGCAAATAATATTCCAATTGCAGTCGCGTTGTTTTAGAAAAACTATTTTAGCAAAGGATAACTATTTTAATTTCCTTTTTGACTCTTAAATTTAATAATGAATAACAACAAAATTAGAAACATCGCTATTATCGCTCACGTTGACCACGGCAAAACGACGCTCGTTGACGCGATGCTCCAACAATCGGGAACTTACCGCGACAACGAAACCGTTGTTGATCGCGTGATGGATTCAATGGATTTGGAGCGCGAGCGCGGAATCACGATTATGGCGAAAAACACCAGCGTCAGATACGGCGATTACAAAATTAACATCGTTGACACGCCCGGACACGCTGATTTCGGCGGCGAAGTCGAGCGAGTTTTAAAAATGGTTGACGGCATCGTTTTGCTCGTTGACGCGGCGGAAGGCTGTCTGCCGCAAACCCGTTTTGTGTTGCGAAAAGCTCTCGAATCAAAACTGCCCGCAATCGCCGTCGTCAACAAAATTGACCGGCAGGACGCGCGCCCCGAAGAAGTCGTTGACGAAATTTACGACCTTTTTATTGATTTGGGAGCGAACGACCAGCAAATCGAATTTCCGATTCTTTACGCGATTTCGCGCGAAGGCGTGGCAAAAAAGTCTTTGGATGACGAATCAAAAAGCCTCAAACCGCTTTTCGACCAGATTCTCGAAACAATTCCGGCTCCGCACGAGGTCAGAAAAGATACGTTGCAAATGCTGATTGCGAATCTAGATTACAGCGAATATGTCGGCAGGCTCGCCATCGGTCGCATTTTTTCCGGCGAGATTTCAAAAAATCAGGAAGTCGCCGTCTGCAAACGCGACGGAACGACGACGAAAACTCGCGTCAAGGAATTGTTCGTTTTTGAAGGCTTAAAACGAACGCCGGTAGAAACCGCCAGTGTCGGCGAAATCGCCGCGATTGCGGGTTTTGACAACATCGAAATCGGCGAAACTGTCACGCTCGCCGATAATCCGAAATCGCTTCCGGTGATTGCGGTTGACGAACCGACGATTGCAATGATTTTCGGCGTCAATACTTCCCCGTTTTCCGGCATTGACGGGAAATTCGTAACTTCGCGGCAGATTAAAGAACGCCTTGACCGCGAATTGCTCTCAAACGTCGCTTTGCGCGTTGATGAAACCGAGCAGCCGGAAAATTTCAAAGTTTCCGGGCGCGGAGAGCTTCAGCTTGCAATTTTAATCGAGATGATGCGCCGAGAAAATTTTGAATTGCAGGTGTCCAAACCCGAAGTCATCACCAAACGCGGAGCCGACGGTGAATTGCAGGAACCGATTGAACTGGTCGTAATTGACGTGCCGGAAGAATTTATCGGCGTAGTCACCGAAGCGTTAGGGCGGCGTAAAGGTCAAATGACCAAAATGATAAACAACGGTTCGGGGCGCGTCCGGCTCGAATTTGAAGTTCCGTCGCGCGGTTTGATCGGTTTTCGCGGCGAATTTTTGACCGAAACCAAAGGCACGGGGCTTTTGAACACTCTGTTTTTGCGTTTCGACCGCTGGCAGGGCGAGATGAAATCGCGCTCGACCGGCTCGCTCGTCGCCGACCGAATGGGCGAAGCGACGACATACGCGCTCTTCAACTTACAGGAACGCGGCACACTTTTCATTCGCCCGCAAATCAAAGTTTACGAAGGAATGATCGTCGGCGAAAACGCCCGCGCGGTTGATTTGGATGTCAACGCGATCAAAGAAAAGAAACTGACAAATATGCGCGCTTCCGGCTCGGACGACGCAATGCGCCTCGTTCCGCCAAAAGAATTAACGCTCGAACAGGCTCTCGAATTTATCGCCGACGACGAATTGGTCGAAGTCACGCCGAAATCAATTCGCTTGCGGAAAAGATATTTAAAAGCCAATGAGCGACCGAAGAAGTAGGCAAATACAGTACGGAGAGAAAAATCTTTGCTGTTATTATCGCAGATTGTAAAGATATAAAACCGCCGCCCATCCGCCTGGTAAAATGTTTGGGCTTTTTTCCAATTCGCGCCCGAAACGAAGCATTTGTTCGAGAAAATATTTCGAGTGCCTGAATGCTTCGTTTCGGGCGCGTTTCTGCTTGCCGGAATTGATTTGTTCGGGCGACGTCAGATTCTTTGCCGTTTGCATTGTCGGCGATTGCGTTAAGTGAATTGTTGAGCGGGCAGGAATCCGGCGCGAGGCGTTCAAATAATTCTTTGGCTTGTTTTATCTGCGACGCTGCGCCGAAAACTTTGAAGCTTTGATGATAAAAACGATAGACGTAATCTTGTTCCAGACTCTTAAAGGCGTTATCTAAATTTTCAATTTCGGTTTGATTTTCTTTCATATTGGCAAGTAGCTTGTCGTTTAGCTCTTGCGCTTTTTCCATTCTCCGAATAAATTGTTGATATTTTTCAGGACTCATATATTTTTAAAGTTAAACGGATTGAATTTGTTGAAAGTATAAAGTGAAACAAATTTATGACAAATTGGATTGACGAGAGAGCCGCGAAATATCAAGAGTTTTTTGGATTATCAAGCGATGCACCGATTGTTCCGGCGCACGCCGCCGGTTTTGAATTGAGTTCCCTGGCGACCGAAGGCTTGCGGCATTTCAATATCGAATGGCACTTTGTTCCGTCGGAAGATGTCATCCGCTTTGATGATGCTTATCTGGCTCGAATGTATCCGACGGCGCATCGTTTAAAACATCGCGCGTCTTCGCACGAACGCAGCGTTCAGTTTCATTTAACAAACGGGCACAGGAGACAGCAAGGTTTTCTGATCGGAGTCGAAACGACGCAAAAGCCGGTTTATCTGCCGCGCAACCGGCAATTTTACGGAACGGCTTATGGTCACGATCCGTCAGCAGACCCGTTATCGGAATATTTCGGTCTCGCCGGAATTACGACCGGCACGCGCTACGAGCAAAATTATCCGACTTTGCGCCGATTTTTTAATTTGCTCAATGAAGATTGGCAGAACAGAAATTTATTGCCGGCAGGCTATCGCGCGACGGTTTGCCCGCCCGCGATTTTCAATCTTATAGGCACGATTTTTCACCCCGAATGGAGCGAAACGCCTTCGCTCGAACTAGGTTTTTACCGCGACGAGCGCGGAAACGCCTCATGTTTTGCGGTCGGAGCAAACGCGCCCGGCGATTTTTCTTATATTGATGTCGTCGAAGGCGAAGAATGGTCTTTGACGGGATTTCGTCTCGCGCTGCTGCCGGAGCAAACGCGCTACGACGTAAACAGTAAAACCGAAGAGAAAAAATAATTTTCCTTTGAGACAGAAAATTTCAATCAAATCGTTTCCGGTTTAGCTGCATCTGAGATTTTATGTTTGTTGGTATGGGAAAATTTATTTGGCTGAAATTCGCGGCTTTGTTTTTACCTGTTTTGCTCCTGACGTTTCACATCAGCGCCGGAGCGAGCGATTTACCGATTTCGGAAAACCTTTTTTATCAAACTTACGCAAGCGCGGAATCCGAGCGCGAAGACAAATTTACCGGCGGGCGAATCGAGCGCGGCAAGCTCGAACCGGGTAAAGGCGATGTTCGCATCACGGTTGATGTTCCGGCTTTTGTGATGACATTGTGGCAAGGCGATAAAGAAATTGCGGTTTACAATGTCGGCGTCGGGCAAAAAGATTATCCGATTGCCATCGGACCGCGCAATGCAAATCAAATCGTTCTCAATCCCGACTGGATTCCGCCCGATAGTAGCTGGGTTCACGAATCTAAAATCAAACCCGGAAGAATTATCAAAGCCAGCAGCTCGCTAAATCCGCTCGGCAAAATCAAAATTCCGCTCGGCGACGGTTATCTGCTGCATCAAGCGAAAGGCATCGGCGATTTGGGCAGTCTGGTTTCACACGGCTGCGTCCGCGTAATGCTGGCGGATTTGTTCGATCTGTCAAAGAAAATTGCGGTCGCTTATAATTTGCCCGTCACGAATATCGAGAAATCGCGCGGCGATAAAAAACAAAGATTCGTTAATTTGCCAAGCACAATTCCCGTAGAGATTTATTACGACACAATGGTTGTCGAAGCGGGCGTTTTGCGCATTTATCCTGATGTTTACGGCTATAACAAAAATACTGCGGAAAAACTGCGCGCCCAGCTTGAAAGCTATGGAATCGAGCAGGATGAAATCAGCGACGCCGCGCTGCGGAAAATGCTCGCGTCTGTCAAAGGAAAACAACAATTCGCTGTCGCTCTCGCAGACATTAAAAACGGGCAAGCCTTAACAAAAGGAAAAGTTTTGCCTGTTGTTGCAAAACGCAGAGCGGCAAAATAATACTGAAACAAAAAGGAGCTTCCGATTAGAAGCGGGCGCAAGGCGCGCCTCTAATCGGAATGCAGAACTCCGACAGTCGCAGATGCTTTAACAATGGCGGCATTTATTATTGTCCGATTGTCACTGTTTTTTGTCTTCGTCGTTTTCGGCGAAAGAACCGGTTGGCGGAGTCCAGTTGCCGTTGACTTCGCCCACTAAGATGGCGGTGTAGTTTTCTCCTGACAGCGAATTGAGCATCGCGTTGTAGCTGCGCAGATTTGGAATAAGTTTCCAGGTGCCGGTTTGTCCCGTCCCGTTTGTTTGTCCGCTAGCGGCAACAAAGCGAAGAATCAGCGTTGCGTCAAACGGCGTAATCGAGTTGCTGTTGTTTGTATCGGCGGCAATTCGTTGATTTTCTGACAGAGAGCAGCTTGCTCCGGCGGCAATGCAACGCAAAATTAGAGTGGCGTCAAATGGAGTGATGCCGTTGGCGCTTCCCGTTTTTTGCGGAGTAACAGTGTAACTGCCCGAAGTATTTAAATTGTTCAACAGATAACCGCCCGCTGAATCTGTCGTCGCCGTTTGAGAGATTGGACCGGAGGCGACCATCGAAACGCCGGGAACGAATTTGGCGGGCTGTCCAGCCGGTGTCGTGCCGTAAATTATGTTTCCAGACAACGCACGCCCTTCCGCCGCCGGAATTATTTCGACGACGACAAACGGCGAGAGCGATGTAACCGTTTGCTGTAGGATGCAAACGCCCTGGCTAAATGTCGGCGTTGAATTATTCGACATGTCCCAATTCCCGTCAACGATTTGCAGGATTCGCAAGTCCGAGCAAGTCTGAGCGTCGTGAACATTCGGCACTGTGAATTGAACGTTAACGCCGCCGGTGTATAAAGCAGAAGTTCGGATGTCGTAGGCAAAACCGGATCGCAGAAAGAAATTTGGAGTCAGACGCGGAATCTGAGTATTTAAGAGCGGCGTGGCGACGGTGTAACCTGCCTTCGTCACGTTTGGGAAAGTCAAACTGACATTGATTGCGGGTGAAACAGTTACGTTTCCGACCGGCTGCCACGCCGGATATGAATCAAACGCCGCGTTGTTGGTAAAGCGAGTCTGATTTGTGCCGTCGGCATTCATCACATAAATTTCATAATTGCCGTTATCGCGGTTTGTTTCAAAAGCAATTTTAGAGCCGTCGGGCGACCACGCCGGGATTGAATCCGTCGCCGGATTATTTGACAGATTAACCGGATTACTCCCGTCGGCATTGATTACAAAAATCTCCTGATTTCCGGTTCGGGTGCTTAGAAAAACAATTTTCGAGCCGTCGGGCGACCACGCCGGAAATTCGTCAGTTACCGAATTTGTAGTTACTCTGGTTTGATTCGTGCCGTCAGAGTTCATCACGTAAATTTCTCTGTTTCCGTCGCGGCTGCTGACGAACACAATTCGCGAGCCGTCCGGCGAGAACTTCGGAGCCAGATCAAACCCTGCGGCGGTCGTTAATCTGGTTTGATTCGTGCCGTCGGCGTTCATCACGTAAATGTCTCCGCCGGTGCGGTCACTGAAAAAAACAATCTTTGTGCCGTCGGGCGACCAATGCGGCACCGCATCCAGAGCGGGATTGTTGGTTAATCTGGTTTGATTGCCGCCGTCAGAGTTCATCACATAAACCTCGTAGTTATTGTCTATAATTCGGCTAAAAGCAATCTTGCTTCCGTCGGGCGAAAATGCAGGCTCAAAACTTGGATTAGCAGAGTTGTTTGAAACGTTAATTTGATTTGAGCCATCCGAATTCATCGTGAAAATCTGGTTGATTCCGGTGCGGTTGCTGGAAAAAGCGATTTTGCCGTTTCCATAAATGCTCGTAAAAACCGAGCTTGTACAAACGCCCGTGCTGCCTCCGTGGTAGATTGATTGAATTTCAGACGCCGAGAGAGCGCGGTTAAAGATTTGTACTTCGTCTATTTTACCTTTGAAGAAGTAGTTCAAAAATTCGTTTTCATATTCCGCCCCGATTGTTATCGGATGCGCGTCATAAACAATCGAAGCAGTCGCCGCTCCACCGGCAACGGCAACACCATTGATGTACAAAGCCTGCGCGTTTGAAAGATCGTCGAAGGTGTAAGCGATGTGATACCATCCGCCCGCTGAGATATTAAAAGGAAACGAAGTTACTTCGCCCATACCTGCGGGTCCGCCTACCGCTGCGCCGAGAGACGCGCCGTCGTAGTACAGAACAAACGAATCAAACGTCCCCAAACCAGCAGTCTTGGCGACCAAAACTTGCGCGTGTGTGTTGTAAAAGTTAAACCAGCCGTTAATTGTTAAATTGGTCGGGTGCAGTAAAGGCGTGTCCGCCACATTGACGTAATCATTTGTGAAGTTGAAATTAAAAGCCTGACCGACTTTTCCGGCTGCAAAGTTCGCTCCGTTTTGGAGCGTGCCGTTTTTTCCGCTCATCGAATCGTTAGCATTGTTTTCGCTCCGATACCAGGCGATAATTCCGGTGGTCGGAGGTGCGCAGAGCGGTTCAATCTGCCCGCGAATCTCGCCGTTTGGAAATGCTGTTGAACGTACATTGAAATACCACAATCCGGCTCTTAATGCCTCTACCTGCGCCGGAGACACTGAAAATGTTTGCGAAAAATTGCCGTTCGGCAAATTTACTTCAATCGGACCAGTCGTTCGCGGTTCGCCATTCTGAATCTGCCCGGAGATTTGTGTTCCGGTTAAACCGGAAAAGTTCAGCGTTACGATTACCTGTGTTTGCGCCGCATTCAAAACAACGCTTCCAGCGCCGGTTGCGGTTGAATTATTCGATGGTGTTTGCTGTGCGCCGTTTAAAACTGCTGTAAAAGTTGTGTCAGCGTAGGCTGAAACAACAAAACATTGGCTAATGATGATTATTTTTATCAAACGTAAAAGAGCGAAGTGTTTCATTTATTTTTGAAATTTGCCGCGCGAGCGAACGACCGAAGATATTTAGTTTTTCTTTATTACCCATAAAAATGCCTGTACGCTCGTTGGACAAACTGATATATCCTTTCTTGAACATCTCTGTCGTTGACCATACGAAGCGTTAAATAAATATTGCTGAGAAACAGATGAGAATTAGATTAGACTTTTCCTAAATAAAGGAAATCTTTCGCTGCCAATCAGTTACATAAATTCGGAGATTTTCGTGAAGCGAAAGAACGGATTGAAATTCTCGGTATTCAGACACACAGAGACCCCGCACATTGATCTTTAAATACGATAAATACGCTGCCCCTCTCAGAGCTAAAAACAAGTTGTCAGCAGAAGTTATTTTCGGTAAGAAGCCATTTTATCGGCTAATCTCGTGGTCTCCGGCAGGCGATATTTCGGCGTGCAGCGCAAAACATAATCAATCGCGGTTTTTAGACTGATTCGATTTCCAATTGAAACATAAACCGGCTGCACGCCGTCTTTTGTTCTGAGCGCGACGCCGACTTGTTCATTTTTGTGAATCAAGGGGGCAATTGAACCGCGTGTTTCTCCCAGATTTTCAAATTTTCCGACCAGAATTGATTTGCCGACGCCGATTGTCGGCACATCAGTAAACAAACCGAGATGACAGGCAATTCCGAATCTGCGCGGATGAGCTTTTCCCTGCCCGTCGCACAAAATCAAATCAGGCGTCGTTTTTAACGTTTCCAAAGCCTTGAGTGCGACCGGAGTTTCACGAAACGAAAGAAGCCCCGGAACATACGGAAACTGAATCGGCAAAATCGCTTCGCTTGACTCAATTAATTCGAGCGCGGGAAAACTCAATACGACAACTACAGCGCGGCAGGTGTTTGTTTTTTCGCTGTAACCCAAATCAATTCCGGCGACTGTTTCAATCGGTTCTTTGAAATCGTCTTTTTCGATGATCTCGCCCGCCAATTTTTTCTGCAATTCGATGGCTTCGGCTGGCGTCAAATTCCAATCATGCAGTGATTTAATCTTCATCTTCTTCCTCGTCGTCCTCTTCGTCAGGATTATAAACTTCGTAACCGTGCGCGTCGTCATAATAATAACCGCGCCGCTTTTGGTCGTTTTCCCAATTTTCGTCTTCAGATTCCGGCTTTTCTTTCTCTTCCTGCATCACTCGATTTTAAAACAAAAAGGGCGAGATTGATCCCGCCCTTTTAAATTTGTTTTCAATCCCCGTTTTAACCTTTCGCCTTTTTGATTTCCTCTATCAAAACCGGCACGGCTTCAAACAAATCACCGACAATTCCGTAATCGGCGATGTCGAAGATCGGCGCTTCGCCGTCCTTGTTGATGGCGACGATTGTTCCGGCGTTTTTCATTCCGACGATATGCTGAATCGCGCCGGAAATCCCCAAAGCGATATAAAGCTTTGGCGCTACGGTTTGCCCGGAAGAACCGATTTGACGGTCAAGCGGCAGCCACTCGGCATCGCAAATCGGACGCGAAGCCGCAAGGTCAGCGCCGAGCGCGTCGGCTAATTGCTGTGCCAGCGCAATGTTTTCCTGTGATTTGATTCCGCGACCGACCGCAACAACAATTTCCGATTTCGTTAGATCAACCGCCGCTTTGACTTCCTGAAACGGCTCTTCCGGCTGCATACGGATTTCGCCTGCATCTGCTTCGATTGTTTCGATTTGTGCCGATCCGCCTTTCGCCGCATTATCGCCGCGAAACGCGCCGGATTGAAACGTCACAAAATACGGCGCATCGCCTTCGACTCTGACATCCGAATCAATTTTGCCCAGAAAGATGCGGCGCGTGAAAAAGGGTTTTCCGTTTTCAGTTTTGTGACGAATGCAGTCGCCGACCATTTCTTTGCCGAAACGCGCGGCTAATTTCGGGAAAAAGTCGCGCACCTGATAAGTGTGCGCGGCAATCACGTATTGCGGGTTGTTTGCTTTGATAATTTGCTCAAAAGCATTGGTGTAACCGTCGGGCGTGTAGATTGAAAGTTTCTCGTTGTTAGCAACTATAACTTTTTCCAAATCGTAACCTGCAATTTGATTTGTCAGATTACCGAGTTCACCACCGTCGCTTGCGGGAATCACCGCCGAAACGCTCAAGCCCAATTCTTTGCCCAAAGTTTGCGCGGCGGCAATCGCTTCAAGCGACGCTTTATTTAAATTTCCGTCTTTGTGTTCGATAAAAACTAAAATTTTGCTCATTTTCCGATTGCCTCCTTAAAGTACGCGAACTTCCGCTTTGAGTTTTTCGACTAATTCCTGTGCGCCTTTTTTCGCATCATTGCCGCCGAGAAGCTGCGTTTGCTTCATTTTGAGCGGGAAATAAACTTTCTCGATTTTTTGCGCGGAATCAAACCCGGCATCGGCGAGCGCGACTTCGCGGATTTCTTTTTTCTTCGCAGCCATAATGCCTTTCAGAGTAGCGTAGCGAATTTGCGAAATGCCCGATTGGATTGTCATCAAAGCAGGCGTTTGATACGTGTACCACTGATACCAGCCGCTCTCCAATTCCCTTTTTAAACGAATCTTGCCGTTAATGCTCGTGCGATCAACTTCGATAACGAGCGTTGCGTGCGGAATTCCTAACAGCTCGGCTAAAATCACGCCTATTTGACCGTAACTGTTATCGTCCGATTGCAAACCGCACATCACCAAATCCGGGTTTTCTTCTTTGATTCCGCCGGCGAGAGCTTTGGCGATTTGAAACGGCGACATTTTGTTCATTTCATCGGCGACAACGTGAATCCCGCGATCCGCTCCGCGCGCCAGAGCGTCTTTGATAACGGTTTTTACGCGCTGCGGTCCGAGCGAGCAAACGATAACCTCGCCCGTGCCTTTGGCTTCTTTCATCCGCAGAGCTTCTTCCAAAGCATAGCCGTCCGATTCGTTCGTCTCGTAAGCCACGTCAGATTCATCAATCCATTTTTCGTCTTTGCCAATCCGCAAAACCGCGTCCTTATTGGCAACCTGTTTCATTAAAACAACGATTTTCATATTTTTAATAAATTTGAAACCAGATTATTATTCAATGAGTTTATCGTTTTCAAACTAAAAACTCCACCGATAATGAATGAATACTCATTCATTTTGAAATCTTTCTGATTTGTTTTTTATTTAACTTGCCAGCTTGTTGACAAGGCGTAATCCGGTTTTCCAAATCAGCCGTCCGGGCGAAGATACAATCATCGGGCGATTTCGGCGGCTCAACTTTTATTTAGGTTTATTCATTAAAACGCTTGAAAATCAAACAAGCGTTCGTGCCGCCGAATCCGAAACTGTTTGACAAAGCATATCCAACAGTCGCCTGACGCGGCTCGTTCGGAATATAATCCAAATCGCAATCAGGGTCTGGAGTTGTATAATTCGTCGTCGGCGGCAGAGTATTGTTGTGAATCGCCAAAACTGAAATCACGGCTTCGATTCCGCCCGCCGCTCCGAGAGCGTGTCCGGTCATTGATTTGGTCGAGCTGACGGCTAATTTGTAAGCGTGTTCGCCGAAAGCCTTTTTGATCGCCAGAGTTTCAAATTTGTCATTGTACGGCGTTGAAGTTCCGTGCGCGTTGATGTAGCCGATTTGCTCAGGCGTGATTCCGGCGTCTTTCATCGCTTTCTGCATCACGCGAATCGCGCCGCTGCCGGTTTCATCCGGCATCGTGACGTGAAAAGCGTCGCCCGACATTCCGTAACCGACTAATTCGGCGTAAATTCTCGCACCGCGCGCTTTGGCAAATTCCAATTCTTCGAGAATCAAAATCCCCGCGCCTTCGCCCATCACGAAGCCGTCACGTTCGGCGTCAAACGGTCGCGAAGCGTGTTTCGGGTCGTCATTTCTGGTTGAAAGCGCGCGCATCGAGGCAAATCCTGCCGACGACATCGGCGTAATCGCGCTTTCCGCGCCGCCGCAAATCATCGCGTCGGCGTCGCCGCGCTGAATGATTTTAAAGCTGTCGCCGATTGCGTGAGCGCCCGCCGAGCAAGCCGTGGCGGTCGCCGAATTCGGACCTTTCGCGCCGTGACGAATCGAGACGTTTCCAGCCGCGAGATTAACAATCGCAGAAACGATAAAAAACGGCGAAACGCGGTCGGGACCTTGATGAAGCAGTTTTTCGTGCTCGCGCTCGATAGCCCAGAAATCGCCGATGCCGCTCGAAATATACGTGCCGACCATTTCGTCGTTCGAAGCGTCAATCTGCAAACCGCTGTCTTTGACGGCTTCATCCGAAGCGGCGATGGCGAAATGCGAAAACGCGCCCATTCGACGCGCTTCTCTTTTATCTATAAATTCGAGCGGGTCAAAATTTTTGACCTCGGCGGCGAATTTCACCGGAAATTTTTCAGTGTCAAATTTTTTGATATAGTCCGCGCCGCTCTCGCCGCGCATCAATGCGCCCCAGGCAGCTTCGACCGTATTTCCGACAGGCGTCACCAATCCCAATCCAGTAACGACAACACGACGTTTCATAAAAATTTGTTCGTTGTTCGTCGTTCGTTGTTCGCTGCAAAAAGCAATTTACGACGAACAACGAACAACGAACAACGAACGATTATCCTTTTTGATGTTGTTCGACGTAACTGTAAGCGTCACCGACCGATTGAATCTTTTCGGCGTCTTCGTCCGGGATTTCGATTCCGAACTCTTCTTCAAAACGCATCACCAGCTCGACCAAATCGAGCGAATCCGCGCCGAGATCGTCAATAAAACGGGCGTTTGCGGTAACTTCCGCCTCGTCCACGCCGAGTTCGTCAACGATAATTTGTTTAATTCTGCCTTGTACGTCTTCTGATGCCATTTAATTGTTGCTCCTTGAAATTTATTATTCTTTAAAATCTAAACTACCAAAGCTGTTTTTGCCGCTTCAAGACTTGCTCTGTCTTCGACATTCAAACAAGTCGCTTCGCGGTCAATTTGTCTGACGAGTCCGCTTAAAACCTTACCCGCGCCGATCTCGACATATTTAGTAACGCCGCGCGTCTTTAAATATTCGACTGACTGCGACCATTTCACGGGCGCGGCGACTTGTCGAATCAACAAATCTTTCGCGCGTTCGGCTTCGTCGTTTTCTTTCGCTTCGACATTTGTCACGCACGGCGCGGTCAAATCAAAAAATCTGGTTTTCTCAAGCTCGACGCTCAAACGGTCTTGCGCCGGCTGCATCAACGCCGAATGAAACGGCGCGGAAACATTTAATTTAATCGCTTTCCTTGCGCCTCGCTGTTTTAAAAGCTCGCTTGCGCGGTCAACGGCTTCGGCGTGTCCGGCAATCACGATTTGCATCGGCGCGTTGATGTTTGCCGCGCTGCAAATCTGATTTTCGGCGGCTTCGGCGCAAGCCTTTTCAACTGTTTCCAAATCCGCTCCCAAAACCGCCGCCATCGCGCCGATTCCGATTGGAACCGCTTCCTGCATAAAACGCCCGCGCATTCGGACAAGCCTCACGGCGTCCGCAAAATTTAAAGCTCCCGCCGCAACCAAAGCCGAATATTCGCCCAAACTGTGACCGGCGACATAATTCGGCAGCGGAAACCCCTCCGCTTTCATCGCGCGAAACGCGGCGACCGATACGGTTAAAATCGCGGGCTGAGTATTTTCCGTCAAAGCCAATTCTTCGGCAGTTCCGGCAAAACACATTTGCGAAATCGGAAATCCGAGCGCGTCGTCGGCTTCTTCAAAAACTTGCCGCGCAGTCGGAAACTGATCGTATAAATCTTTTCCCATTCCTGCGGCTTGAGAGCCTTGACCGGGAAAAATGTAAACGATTTTAGATTTCTGATTTTCTGTCGAAGAATTTGCTTTTTCCTGCATTATTTTTACTGAAAATCAAAATCTAAAATTGAACCAAAGTTGCGCCCCATGTTACTCCGCCGCCGAAAGCGCACATTAAAACCAGATCGCCTTCAACAATTTTCCCGCTTTGAATGCATTCGTCGAGCGCAATCGGAATCGAAGCCGATGATGTGTTGCCGTGGTAAGCGATGTTTGAATAAACGATTGTTTCGTCAATTCCGAGACGACTCGCAACGGCATCCGTAATTCGCTGATTCGCCTGATGCGGAATTACCAATTTTAAATCTTTGGTCGAAACTCCCGCTTTTTCCATTACTTCCTGCGAAACTTCAGCCATCGAGCGCACGGCTATTTTGAAAAGCTCATTGCCTTTCATTTTAAAATAGTGCATTCCCTGCTCGATTGTTTCCGGCGTGGTTTTCATTTTAGTGCCGCCGCCGGGCGAATAAAGCTGTTCGGCAAAACGACCGTCCGAGCGAATTTTCGTCGCTAAAATTCCTTTTTTCTCATCAACCGGAGAAAGAACCGCTGCGCCCGCGCCGTCGCCGAAAATCACGCAGGTCGAGCGATCCGTATAATCAACGTATTTCGTCAAAACCTCCGCGCCTATTATCAGCGCGTGCCGAATTTGCCCCGTGCGAATCATACTTTCCGCGACCGTCAGACCGTAAAGAAAACCCGAACAAGCGGCGAAAAGGTCGAACGCGGCGGCATTGTTTGCGCCAAGCTCGGCTTGAATCAAACATCCGGTCGAAGGCAGAATTTGATCGGGCGTTGTCGTGGCACAAATCAACAAATCAATTTCGCTGGCATCAATTCCCGCGCGCTCCATCGCCTGTCGCCCGGCTCGGACGGCGAATTGCGAAGTGTATTCATCATCGGCAGCCTTGCGGCGCTGCTTAATCCCGGTGCGAGTCGTAATCCATTCGTCGCTCGTGTCAACGATTTTTTCCAACTCGGCGTTGGTTAAGATTCCTTCGGGATAGGAATGTCCCGTGCTGATGATGCCTGCGTTTTTATGTGTCATTTTGATTGCCCGCTTTGCAATTTAGCCACAAAAACCAACGAAAAAGCAACGGCAAAACGAAGAATGGAGAACTGAGAACGGAGAACCGAAATACAAACGAGCAATTTCGGTTCTCCGTTTTCCGTTTTCAGTTCTCAGTTATTCTTTTTCTTCTTTAACTTTCAAGATTTGGCGACCTTTGTACATTCCGGTTTTCGGATTGATACGGTGCGGCTGAGCCGGCTCGCCGGTCGTCGGGTCAATAAAATATTGCGGCGTAACGAGCGCGTCATGAGCGCGGCGCATTCTGGTTCTCGATTTTGAATGTCTGCGTTTTGGATTCGGCATTTTTTTATAATTGAGAATTGAGAATTGAGAATTTGTCAAAATTCTCTGATTCTCGATTCTCAAACGTTCTCAATTCTTATTCCTTAATTCTTCAAGCGCTTTCCAGCGCGGATCAATTGTTTCGGCTTCGCACGAACAATTTTCCGTGTTTTTGTTCACGCCGCATGTTTCGCACAAACCGGCGCAATTTTCTTCGCACAATTGGCGCGCCGGTAAATTTAATAAAATCTGCTCGCGCGCAAGCTCGTTAATATCAATTCGCTCGCCGTCGTAAATCGAAACATCCAAATCCGCTCCGGCGACTGCGTGATTTTCCCCGCCCGATTTTTCGTAAACGTCGAGCGTCACGAAATCGTCTTTAAACTCAATGTCAATGGCGGCTTCGAGCGGTTTTAAACAACGATGACAAGCGATTTCCAAACTTCCGACAATTCTGCCCGCGACATCCGCAACCGCTTCTGTTTTCCGCGCCGTTCCCGAAATTTCAAGCTTTCCGGCGACCCTAGCGGTTTCGTCGTCAATATCAATTTCGCCCGGCTCGAAAACGTGGGCGAAATTGATTACCGTCTCGTTGTTATGACTAAAATCAACAAACACTTCTTTGCGATGTATCAAGGTTCAAAATCCAACCTAAATACAAAAAGTTTAATTATAGCTTCCAATGATTTTATGTCAAACAAGCAAAGCCGAAAGGCAGCCTCTTATAATGCGATGCTGAAAATAATTGTTTTTAACAAAAGGAATTTATTCTAAGCGGAGAAAATAAAAAAGCGGTTTGGCAACCGCTTTTTTATTGTTTTGTTCAGCTAAATATAATTAGCCGCATTAAGTTTTTTAGATAGAACGAACATTATAAGCGCGCGCCAGAGCGTTCAATTCGTTTCTTAAAGTCCTCCAACTATTCTGAACACCGTTTCCTATTCGTCCGCGACTGACCGCGCGATCAATTCGAGAAGCAATGCTGATGCAACGTTCGACTTCATCGCGGTTTTCCTGCAAACTGTCGCTCCGGTCAAACTCACGGCGTAATTGGTTGGTTGCTCTTTCGAGTTCGCTGGCAAGCTCGTTTAATCGGTCTTCGCGCCGGGTTCCGTCTACGCGGCTGTTATCGAGCGCTCTGTCAAACTGCCGGACAAAAGAATCAGTCCGATCTTCGACTCGACGAACGAGGTTTTCAATCGCCCGTTTGTTGGTATTGCCCCAACGATTGTTTCTTCGGTCTTCTCTGCGGTCATTATTCCGGTCACGCCATTGAGCTTCGGCAACAGTTCCCGAAACGATGAAAATTCCAAAAAGGAATACAAACGCCATTGCTAGGCTTCCAATTCGGTTAGTTAATTTCGTCATATTCATAAAAAATCTCCTTTGAGAGTGATTTAGTTTTCCCGGCGAGAGCTAATACAAAAGGCGTGCCACTTATGTTAACTGTTCATAGAATTGACTTTATTCCTAACAGACTTTTTTCTTTTATTATTGTTTTAAACCAAATAGAACAATAAAAGACTGTTTTAGTATAAAAGGAAGGTTTCTGTAATTTATTAGAAGCATTTCCTTATATCTCAAAAGGTATTTTTTGAGGCGAACCGTTACTTAAAGGCTGTTCTGTTCAGAGTAGTACAGAATATATCTTTTGCATATGTTGATATAAAACAAACAATAATTGCTCATAGGAAATCAACAAACTATTTTCATTTTCCTGTGAAAAATTTTGTTCTGTAGTAAATATGACGGAAACAGGAAACAATATAACCAATAACAGAGGCATATTTCATAACTCTATCGCGGACGCAGATCCGATGGCGTATAACGTTGAAGCAATTGCAAAAATGGAGCGTGAAGCTCTTCACGAGCGTTCTTTAGGAGAGCGAATCAGTGATGCAATCACCGGATTTATTGGCAGCATGGCTTTTGTCGTCTTTCACATTTTATTATTTATCAGTTGGGGAATCATCAATTTAAATTTTGTACCCGGAATTCCGGCTTTTGACCCGTTTCCTTTTGGGATACTCACACTAATTGTCTCAGCAGAAGGCGTTTTTATCACAATCTTCATTTTGATTGGTCAAAATCGCATGAGTAGGCAATCAGACCGGCGCGCTCATCTGGATTTGCAAATCAGCATTCTCGCCGAACAGGAAATGACAATGATGCTGCGAATGCAGCAGAAATTATGCGAGCATTTCGGAGTTGATGTTGACGTTATCGAAACGGAAGCCGAACAGTTGATGAGCGAAACCGATGTCAAACATCTGGTTGGCGAATTGGAAGAAAAATTGCCATAAACAAAACTTTATGATCGAGCAATTATATGACTGTATTTTAATTGGGGCTACAATACACTTATTGCTGCTAACTTTAAATGGTATAAGCCGGCGAGAGCCATAAGGAATGTATTTTGGATAAATCCAAGTTCTATTTATTTTCATTCAAAATCCGCTCGATTTCTTCGCGCAGAATTTTAACAATTCTCTGCGGCGAACCGTTGATCAGATTCTTTTTGGTTTGAGCGATTCTCGAAAAAAGGAGATTTATCGAAGCATCAACGTTTTTATTTGGATTTTTCAAAACCGCGTGGCACTGAGCGCCCGCGTCTTTCGCCGACAAAGCGCGGGTGAAGGATTCGCGCGCCGTTTTTTCATCATCGAGCCGCAAATAAACCGCGCCGAGCATAAACCAGGCGTCGGCGAAATTGGCGTCCGTCTCAACCGCTTTTTGCAGATTCTCCAAAGCGTTTTTCGCCTCTCCGGTTTCGGCAAAAGCGGAACCGACCAGATAAAAAGTTTCGGCTGAAGAATTCACGTTTTCGGCTTGTTTGAACGCAGCAACCGCGTTTGGAAAATCGTTTTCCGCCGCGTAGATCATTCCGAGCGGAAAATTCGCGGCAAAACCGAAATGATCGCTGCAATTTTCGAGCAAAATTTTCGCCCGTTTAAGCTCGCCGTCGTCGGCTAAAATCAAACCGAGCAGAAGCGCCGTCTTCTCATCTTTCGGTTCGAGCAGATACGCTTTTTCCAAATATTCGGCTGCTTGGCGGCGTTTGTCCGCGCGAAAATAATGCTCGCCGATAAAGGCGAGAAGCGGAAAATTTTCCGGCGACATCGCCGCCGCGCGTTCGAGAGTTCGCAAACCGTTGGCTTCTTCGCCCTGTTCGATCAAATGAAAGCCTTCTTTGACCAAATGCGTGAACAAATCGAGCTTTGTTCCGCCGGTTTTCGACAGAGCGTTATCGCGCGCTCGTTCGCGCTGCTCGTTTGCGGCAAATCTTTTTTCTTCAGCCTTTTGACGATCTTTCCAGATTTGACTGACCTGCCCGTCCTCAATAATTTTCGCTGTTTCGAGCGCTTCGACCAGAGTTTCGACCAATAAATGCTCGCGCTGAAGAGTTTGCGATTGCCTGAGCATTAAATCCAGAACTTTGCTCAAGCGGTCTGTTACCTGCATCAGACGCAGTTCGAGATTCGAAATGCGCTCAAGCAAATGTTCTTCCGAATAATTGTCCCAGACCGATTCGTGCTTTGTTGAAGGCGGCACGACGACGAGCATCAGCGGCGTGCCGCAATTCGCACAATTTTCCTCGCCCGGCTGATTAGCCTTCCGACATTTCTGGCAATAACAAGCAAACGATTTCACAACAAAATACTAACCTAGCCGCTGATAAAGATAATTCCGCAGATTGCTTTCGAGATTATTTCCCTGCAAATCCTGCACATTGAGCTGCAATTGCGCGTAAGATTCGTTCATTCCGAAAACCTGGCTCCAACCGCGTTTATCAAGCTGGAATGTGACGTTGATTCCGCCCGGATGCGGTTTGAAATACGCTTCAAGCTCGTTCATCCGACCGCGAAACTCGCCGTGCGGCTTAAATTCAAACTCCTGCACAAACGGATATTGCCCGCCGAATTTACGATTGTACTCGCAATCAACTTTGTGCAGCGAAAATCCCAGATTTTGAATCGCTCCGACCATTCTTTGAAGGTGCGGATGCGGCTGAACTTGTATGTAATCGGTATCGCTCGGATCGAAAATCGCGCTCGTTTCGAGCGTGGTTTGCAGGAAAACCTTTTGATAACCTGTCGTTGTCACAGGAGTTTCAAAAGGAATCGGAATTTGAAAAGGAATTGATTTTTGCTCGTTCGCGTTAATTTGAAATCTGTCAAACAATTTATGCTGCGCCAACACGCAGTCATGAGTTGATTCGTGTTCGTCGTTTTCCTTTTTAAACTGTGTAACGACTTTTAAATAAAGCTCGTCAATAGTTGTGGCGCTGTCGCTGCCTGTAATATAAACATCGCCGCTCAAACCTCCGCCTTGCACGACCGCTGCGTTGTGCAAACGCGCATCAACTTTTGCGTTTCCGAAACCCAGCTTTTTAAATATATTTCCAAGCATTCGACATATTCTCCTTTAATTCAAATTTTACCTGATAAAAAAGAAAATTTATTTTTCGCCGTAATCGTAAAAGCCTTTGCCGGTTTTGCGACCGAGCCAACCTGCGTCAACGTATTTTTTCAACAGCGGACACGGGCGATATTTCGGATCGCCCAAACCTTCGTGCAAAACGTTTAAAATCGCCAGACAAACGTCCAAACCGATAAAATCCGCCAATGTTAAAGGTCCCATCGGATGATTCATTCCGAGCTTCATAATTTCGTCAATCGCCTCGCGCGTAGCAACGCCTTCGTACAAAGCGAAAACGGCTTCGTTAATCATCGGCATCAAAACGCGGTTCGAGACAAAACCGGGAAAATCGTTGCATTCGACCGGCGTTTTGCCCAATTTTTCGGAAAGCTCTTTGACCTGCGCGTAAGTTTCGTCCGATGTGGCGATGCCGCGAATAACTTCGACCAATTTCATCAGCGGAACCGGATTGAAAAAATGCATTCCGATAACTTTTTCCGGTCTTTTTGTAACGCCTGCAATTTTTGTAATCGAAATCGAAGAAGTGTTTGACGACAGAATCGTTTCCGGCGGACAAGTTTCGTCGAGAGTTTGAAAAATGCCTTTTTTGATGTCGAAATTTTCAGTTGCGGCTTCGACAATGAGAGAGCAGTTTTTTAAATCTTCGAGCTTGGTCGTGGTTTTAATTCGACCTAAAATCTCAGTTTTCTGATCGGCGGTAATCGTTTCTTTTTTGACGAAACGGTCGAGACTTTTATCAATATTCGCAACGCCGCGCTGCAAGAAATCGTCCTTGATGTCGCAGATTAAAACGTCATAACCTTTTGAGGCAGCGGTTTGGGCGATTCCGTTCCCCATAGTTCCCGCGCCGATAACACCGATAATTTCGCTCATTTTTTGATAATTCCCTTTTAGACAAAGTTATAGCCACGAATTTACACAAATTCGCCGAAAATTTCGAGCGACCGTAAAATTCGATAGTGTCCTAATCCTGTGGAGATAATCCACCTGTCTTTTCAAAAATGGATGCCCGTGTTAAAGTTTGTCCACAAAATAATCGGCGGCGAAACTGTTTTCGGAAAATTCCCACCGGATGTCCGGCGAATTTTCTATTCCGCATTGATTTTTTGAAATTAAAACCAACCCTAAAAGGACAAGACTATGGCATTAATACAAACAGTGATTTCCGGTGCCGGACCGCTTCCGCTCAAGAATACTTTTACCGCCGAGGGAGACGGCGACGTTGTTTTCTACGTCGCAGGTTCGGCGTGGTCGGCGTCGGCGGGCAGCCCAATTTCAATTTTTCTTACTTTGGACGGCAAGCCGATTGGAACGATATCCGGCTTCACCAACGAACCGTCATCGCATAAAACTCTGGTGCCCGCCTTTTTCCCGGCAACTTTGACCGCTGGACAGCACACAGTCGGCTTGGCAGTACAAACGAGCGGAACGATGACCGATTACAACGATAATTTTAGCGTGACGCTGATTTATTAGAAAGTTTCCTCAACCGATACGAAAACGCCGGCAGTGTCCTAATTTTGTGGTGGTGAATAAAAGTAATTTCTAGCACCACAAAATTAGGACACTGCCTAAAATTCGTGGCTATCGCGTGCAGCTTATCGCCAATTGTTGGGCGGCGGTGGCTGATTAAAAGAGTTTCCGGTGCTGCCGCCCGAATAAAACGATTTGCCCTGATCGCCGAACATAAACCAGAGCGCATAAACGCCGAGCGCCGTTCCGAGCGGGAAATTTAGCAGAGCCAGAATCGCGGCAACCAAAATCCAGGTTTTGGCTCCGGGGTTTTCCTTCCGCATTTTCAAACCCGCGATGATTGCCGGAATCGCAAGAATCATTGCAATTATCAGAATCACCGTTGTAAATCCAAACACAGCGGCAATCGGTGCCGCATCGCGCGAATGTGCGCCGGACAGAGCCGCGCCTCCAACGCCGAGCATAACTAAAATCGCAATGCCGAGACCGAGAATCTGCAATCCGCCCCAGATTAAGAAAAACAAACCGATTAACCTGTTATGGTCTTTTGCCGTCATAAAATTTGCCTCCTGAAATTAAACTGCCAAGAATGTATAAAAAAATCCGACAAAAAACAAAACGCTTTTCGTCGGATTTTGTTCGGCAAGTTTTTGAAACCGATTATTTATCGCTCGACAGCCATTGCAATCGCGTTGCCGCCGCCGAGGCAAAGCGCCGCCACGCCTCGTTTCGCGCCCGTTCGCTTCATCTCATAAAGCATCGTCGTCAAAACACGCGCGCCCGATTGACCGATGGCGTGTCCCAAAGCGACAGCGCCGCCGTTGACATTGACTTTCGCCGGATCAAGCCCTAATTCCTGCATTACGCCGATTGCCTGCACCGAAAACGCTTCGTTCAATTCAAACAAATCAACTTCCGACATCGCCCAGCCCGCCTTTTTCAAGACTCTGGTCACGGCTTCGACCGGAGCCATCATAATCATTCGCGGCTCGATTCCCGAATAAGCGTGCGCGACGACTCGACCTAAAATTTCCGCGCCCATTTGATTGGCTTTTTCCATCGAGGTCAAAACCATAGCGGTCGCGCCGTCGTTGATTGACGAAGCGTTTCCCGCCGTGACCGTTCCGCCTTCTTTTTTGAAAGCCGCTTTGAGCTTTCCGAGAGATTCCGCAGTCGTGTCCGCGCGAATTGTTTCGTCTTCGGCAAAAACGATTGGCTCGCCTTTTTTCTGCGGAATCGAAACGGGAACGATTTCGTCTTTAAATTTCCCGGCTTTTTGCGCGGCGGCGGCTTTCAAATGCGAATTCATCGCGTATTCGTCCTGTTTGTCGCGCCCGATTGAATACGTCTCGGCGACGACTTCGCCCGTATTGCCCATATGCCAGTTTTCAAACGCACACCACAGTCCGTCGTGAATCATTAAATCCACGATGTTCGCGTTGCCCATCCGTAAACCGTCGCGCGCTCCGGGCATTGCGTAAGGAATGTTCGACATTGATTCCATTCCGCCCGCAATGACGATTTCCGCGTCGCCGAGCTGAATGTTTTGCGCTCCCAAAGCGACGGCGCGCAATCCGGAACCGCAAACCATATTCACCGTCAGAGCCGAAACCGTATGCGGCAGACCGGCTTTCAAAGCTGCCTGACGCGCCGGAGCCTGTCCCAAACCGGCTTGCACGACGCAGCCCATAATCACTTCGTCAACGTCTTCCGGTTTGACGCCCGCGCGCTTGACCGCTTCTTTAACGACAATCGAACCCAAATCCGTCGTCGAAAAAGGTTTCAAAGAGCCGCCGAATTTGCCGGTCGGAGTTCGTGTTGCGCTGATAATTACTGCTTCTCGAATATTTGCCATTATTATAATTTTCCCTTCTAATAAATTGTAAAAGTTTGATGCTAACCGAAACTAAATTGGTTATCCAATCGTCTTCAAAGCTCTTCTTTAGCTTTAGTTTTCAAAATGTATTTTATAACAGTTTTGAAATTATTGAGCAGGCTCAAATGACAAAACTTGTTCAGCAAGCGTTAGCGTTTTTTTACCTATTCCTTTGATGGTTGCTATGCGGTTTAAATCCAAAATGCCAAAATCAACTCTAAGCTTAACTATTTCTTTAGCTAAATTCCGACTAATTCCCAAAACGCTTTCTAATTCATCTAATGTTGCGGTATGCACGTTTAATTTTTTATCTTTTTGAGATAAATCCTTATTTAGATAATTCAAAATGTCAGCAACAGTTAAATAAGTGTGAAATACAGCTTTAATAGCTTCAATTCTAGTTAAGGTTGCATGGACTCCTTTATTACTAAGCTTGTGAACATTCTCAAGATAATTTCCTAGATAATCAACATGAGTTTTGGCAAGCTCACGATTCGATTCGCTCTCAATAGATGCGTCCATAAATGCCCAAAGCCGATTTTTGTACTGATTTTTACCAACCTTTCTTCCATTAACTAATTCATCTTTTGGTGGATATAAAGCATCTGCTAAATCTTCAATAAGACGGCGGCAACTCGTAAGCGCATGTGACCACTCCTCTGAATTGTTACTTGAAACAGATTTGAAAGCAATCATTAGCTTTTCTGCCGCTTCCGGTGCTAAATCTAATAATTTACTGTCAACTTCCGCTCTTAAAATATCTAAGCTAGTTTGTGGTGTATTAGAAAAAGCTACTTTATTATAAAGTTCAGATGCGTATTTGTGAGCA
>DASVTY010000150.1:0-3517 GCA_036387315.1 Pyrinomonadaceae bacterium | reverse complement strand
ATAAGGTCCCCAATCGTTATGCTTGACCGGCACGATTCCGATGTCGCTTTCCTGCAAAAGCGGCACTTCTTTGTCATAACTCCATTCGTGAAACTCCACATCCAATCCTTCATATTCAACCGGATCGTCCGCGATTATTCTCAAAGTAAAATCCGTTTCTTCGCGCAGCTTTCGCAAAGCGGGAACAGCCAGAGCGACGTTTAGCTGGTTCGTGCGCGTGCCGACCCAGGTTATGATCGGTTTGGCGTTCTGCTTTTTATTCTCAAGCGGTTTATATCGCTCTGTGTCAACGGTCATCGGGACAATCTTGACATTATCGTTATATTTTCCGGCGTAATCGGCTAATGCCTGACTGGAAACGAAAACCGCATCGCTCATTTCAAACAGCTTGTTCACCTTTGAGACAAATCTAAGCCGGGTAAAGCTTCCGTTCGCGGCGCTGTAAAGCGGAATAAAAAGCGGTTCGTCCAGATCATAAACCATCGGAACGTTCCACCGCCGAATAATTCTTTCGATAATCGCCGGACCGATAATCGCCGCCTCACGATAAATAAAAACCAAATCGGGCTTTTCCGAAGTCAGAGTATTTTTAAGCTGTTTGGCAAAGGCGCTCAAAATCATCGAGCCTTTTTTGACAACGTATCCGCGCTTGTGAAGAACGTCGGTCAAATCTTTGTCCGTAAAAGACAGATACTCGACTTGGATGCCGCGCCGCGACAGCTCTTTCGCCCACAATTCAATGCGAAATCTTTGTCCGGCGCAATAATCCAGTTGGTACGGAACGATAGCTAAAACTTTCATTGAATCCGAATAAAACTCATTCAATCAAAAACAAATTTGATTGAGTCTTCAAAAACGCAACGTTAAAGATTTGGATTCCAAATCACTTTTTTGCGACAACAGCCAGCATATCTCGATTTCCCAGCAAATCAAACGTTCTAATGGCGCTCTTAAACGCATAATTTCGCAAGCCGGCGGTTTGCAGATTCCGGCTAAAGCCCCTTGAGAAAGCCGAAAACGTCGCTGCTTTGATGATTTTATAGCCGTGTTTTTTGAGAATAAAATTCAAAGATTGAACATTATAACCGTATTTATGAAACGGCGGATGAAGCGGAGAAAGCCGACAAGACCAATTTCTCCCGCGAAATCTGAAATAAAAATCCGTTAATTTTGTCGTCGCCGATTGCGTGTTGGGAACTTCGAGATAAACAATCCCGTCCTGATTCAAAAAATCCTTCAGATTTTCCAAAAGCTCGTGCGGGTTTTCGACGTGTTCAAAAACGTGATGCAGGGTAATTACGTCAAATTTACGTCCTTTCAACTCGGCGCAGGTTTCCAGCAAGCCGTTGTAAACAGTTGCGTTAAAATGTTCTTCGGCAAATTGGCAGAAACGCGGCGAAGGCTCGACGCCGACGGCTTGAAACCCGTTCTCGGCGGCTGCCGCGACAAACTCGCCTTTGCCCGCGCCGACATCCAGAAGCGAGCCTTGCGAAACAAAATTTTTGATGAAAGCAACGCGATGCAAATACATCTGCGCCACATTTTCGCCCGCGTCCGATTGATAAGTTTCCGGGTTGTTGTAATGTTCGGCTTCTAAAAACTCGATGCCGTTGATTTGCGGATTTGTGTAAATAAAACCGCAGTTGCGGCACTCGACGACGTTGGTAAAAAGATGCGGTTCAGCCTGCGCGTCAGCGCCTGTGTATTCACGGTTGCCGCGCACGCCGAGAACTTTTGTATTTGCTTGACCGCAAACCAGACAATCAACCTCGGTTTTAAACGCTTTTTTCAGCCGATTATCCATCCGACAACTTTCTATAAATCAGTGAAGACCGCTCTATTGCCCTGTTCTCGCTGTGTCTCTTGAGTTTAGCGTGCGATTTCCTTCTTCCACCAGTTTACCGTTTCTTCAATTTGCTGCGAAAAACTTTTCGAAGGTCTCCATTTTACTTCTTCTCGAAGTCTGGTCACATCGGCGACAAGACTTTTCGGTTCGTCGCGAGGCGGAATGATTGCCCCGAATTCAATATTTTCGCGGTTGCCGGTTAAATCTGCAATCTGTAAGATGACTTCTTTAATCGTTCGCGGTTCGCCCGAAGCGATGTTAACAGCGCCTCGGACATCGGAATCAAGCAGGGCGACAAAGGCTTGAGCGCCTTCCTCCGTGCAGATAAAGTCGCGTATTTGATTGCCGTGCGAAGTTTTAGCAACCTCATTACAAAGCAAAGACCGTGTAACCGCAGCCGCTAATCGCTGCGGCGCTTCGTATTTACCGAAAAGAAAGAAAACTCTTCCCCAAGCGTAACTGATGTCGGCGACTTCCGAATATTTTTCCAAAGTCAGATACAAAGCCGTTTTTGTCGCCGCATATAATGAGCGCGGGTTTAATCTGGACGCCTCGGAAATAAATCCGTCGTCCGACGCTTCGTATTCCGAAAGAGTTCCGGCGGCGACGATTCTTTCTCCGCCGTTTTCAACAAACTTTTGAATCAGATGCAGGCTGGCTCTGAGCCATTTGAGATTCTCCGGCGAATTCCAAAATTTCCCGTGTTCGACATACCAGGCGAAATGAAGCAAATGAGTCGGACGAATTGTTTTCAGCAAATTTTCGGTTTCATCCGAATCGAGCAGATTGGCTCGATGCCAAATCACATTTTCATCCGATTTCGGCGCGCCGGATTTTGAGGTGACCGCGTGAACGGTATAGCCTTTTGCGACAAGAGGAGCAATCGCCCAGCGACCGATAAATCCCGTCGCCCCGGTTAGTAAAACACTTTTCATAAAACAGATTTCGTACCGTTTTAAATTAATAAACTTATTCTCAATCAAAAGGCTCTGGAAGTTTAGAATTGCTTGTTTGCTAAACTTGTCCAGAGCCTTTTATTAGAAACATCAGCATAACACACTCAAATTCCGGGCTTAAAAGGGGGAATCGAAATCCTTTAAGAGTGGTAAATTTTTATCCCGTTCGGACAGAATCGGATTTTGAGCGACCCAATCAATGCCGATTGCGGGATCGTTCCAACGAATTCCGCTATCCGACGCGGCGACATACGGGCTGTCAACTTTATATTGAACAATCGTGCGTTCGGTCAAAGTACAAAACCCGTGCGCAAATCCCTTCGGAATATAAACCGCTTTATTATTGTCCTCCGAAAGCTCAATCGAATCCCACTGCCCGAAAGTTTCGGAATTTCGCCGCAAGTCTAAGAAAACATCGAGAATTCTCCCTTGAGCCGCGCGCACCAGCTTTGTTTCCGTATGCGGCGGAAGCAAAAAATGCAGTCCTCTAATTGTATGTAGCTGCGTCGAAAGCGATTGATTTTCTTGCGCCCATTCGGTTTGCAAACCGTTTTCCAGAAAAATCTGACGGTCATACGTCCGCATAAAATAGCCCCGTTGATCGCCTCTCGGCGTAAGTCGGATTTCGTAGGAACCGTTAAGTCTGAGCGGGATAATTTCCATATTTTATTGCGTTGTGTAAATTTCGGTTTGCAGCCGAATTAATTCAATCAAA
>DASVTY010000149.1:0-8088 GCA_036387315.1 Pyrinomonadaceae bacterium | reverse complement strand
TATTTTTATACGGACGTTTACCGCAGGCTTAAACGATCCGCACGCGCGAGTGCGCGAAAGCGAATGGCGCGGGACGATGGTGCGTTTGCGCGACACGATTTTTTATTGTCCGCATTGCTCGCTCGAAAATTTTTATGACGGCGAAGCGTTGAAAGCGGCGGGCGGAAATCCGGGTTTGTGCTGGGCGTGCGCCGCCGCATTACGTTTGCCGCCGCGAATCCGCATCGGAAAATCGGTTGTGATGCTCAATCATGACTCGCAGCTTTTTCCGCATCACGTTGACGATACGCGGCTTTATGATTTTTCCGCGCCGGTTGCCGCCGTCGCTGTTCATCCGACGAATCCCAACGTTTGGGGGCTGAAAAACGTTTCTCAAAACAAATGGGTGATTGCTTCGACGGATGGCACAATCAAAGATGTCGAACCGACTCGCAGCGTCACGCTCGCGGTCGGGACGAAAATCCAGTTCGGCAAAATGGAAGGCGAAATCCGAATCTAATTGTATTTAATCGTTATTTTAAAGAGCTGATGCAACTAAAATTAAAACAAAAGCTCAATGCGTAAGAGCGAAAAGTTACTTCCAAATTCCTAAATAAGAAACCGCCCTTTCGAGCGGTTTCTTATTTTATCTTAGATGTGTCGGTAGAGATTTGAACTCTACAACTATCAATTTCGTCAGTAAGCCAAATTTCTTAAAACGACAAATGCTAATGCCGTCCCGCAGCTTAGAGCGGTTATGGAATCAGTGTACGGGCAGCAACGAAATGAACAGTACCGCGAACGGTAGTGAGCGGGGTTGTTAATTGACCCGCTCACTACCGTTCGCGGTACTGATACGGACATCCAAGCCTGAATTGCTCTAGTAATCGTTGCTCGACGAGTTTGATGAAGGCGTCGCGCTGCCGCCGCGATCCTGGTCGCCTCTCGGGGCAGGCGTTTCGTTGTGTTCCTGCTGGTTCGGTATCAAGGAAGCATTTTCTTCCTGTGCTTTTGCCGCTTGCGCATATTGCTGTTTATTGACTTCGTGCAAAATGTTCTCGCCGTTATGCCCGCTTCCGCCGACCTTCCAATGATCGCTCGTAATGTGATTATTTTTAGCCATTTTTCTTCCCCAGCCTTTTACAAAAATAAAATTCTGACTCAAAACGCGCTTTTAGCCGTCGCCTGTGCGCGTTTGTCATTAAATGAATTTTAAACGACCACACTTTTCTTGTTTGTGCGGTAACAGACAAAAATAGGAGCGCTTTTGATGCTTGATGGAGATAAGTATGTTAGTGGAACGTTACTGCGGGCGAAGGCAAATCAAAATTTGTTGAACTTAATATTAGGCAGGATATTAAGTAGAAGTAACGCAGTTGGAGGCAGAAACACTTTCTGTTAGGGCGTGTGCTTTGTTTTCGTATAAGAAAGACAAAAAAGAGCCGCGCGTTTTCGGCGACTCTTTTTGGCGATTGAATTCCAGCTAAATTCATTAATTATCAGCGACAAAGTTTATATCATCCGTTTCGCCGACAAGCGATAGGACTTGCGCAGATTGAGTAAATGTATATTTCTTGGCTGAAACGCTGATTGTATAACTTTGACCAGCCGGCGTATCTACAAATCTGTAATAACCTAATGAGTTGGTCAGAACTGTTCTGGTTTCTCCATTTTGATCTGTCAGAGAAACTCTCGCCTGAGAAATTCCCCTTTTTCCTTTTATCACACGCCCTGCAACTGTGACTGAACTGGCAGTCGGCGCTGTATTGTTGACAGACCCGGAAAAGTTGTCTAAATATCCGACAAGAGCGTTATTGGGTCCTGTTCTGCTCCAAAAATCAAAGCCGTTTACCGCTCTTGCGGTGTTTCCGCCACCGAAGTTACCTGTTTTATATGCCGTTTCCCACGTTGATCCCGTAGCGCTGCCAAGCAAATTGTTGTTGAGATCATAAATCGAGAGCCTGAAAATATCATTGGGGCTTGTGCCGTTTAATCCGGGGTAAAAAGTAATGTCGTAATCGAGCCGGTACCATTCTCCCCAGTTCAGATTTTCTGCAACTGTGCTAACCATAAAAGTTTGATCGGCAAAAGTGTACCAGCCGATTTCAAATCTTAATTTGCCTGCTGCTGTATTAGTGTCGTTCACGACTCGAACCTGCGCATAACGGTTTGGATAATCATCTGCTCCGGTTCCTTTGCTGCTCGGATTAAGCTCGGCAAAGCGACCGTTTGCCAATGTGGAGATGACAGGAGTCGAAGGCGCCTGGTAATAAAATGAAGCAGCAAAATGATTGTAAGGCGAAGCAACAACAGTTCCGCCGAGAGTGCTTCCCGGTTCGCCTGCCGGATCAACCGTAGCTGAATAGAGATGGTTTGCCACTCCAAAGAAATCTACATTATTTGTCCTTATGGCAAGCGATTGTGCTTCAAAAAAACTTGAGCTTCCAGCTGGCGCAGATTCAATAACGCCCTTTGTCGGGCTGTTGGAAAAATATCCCCAGCCGTTTTGCCCGTTTACATCGCCGAGAGTAAATACAGGAGGTTCAAAGCCGGTTGAATAAGTTGTTTGTGCGGAAATTACTTTGCTCGAAGCAGTAAGTGTTATAAAAATGGTTATTGCGACAATCAGTTTCGTTAATTTAACAGTTTTCAAAATGTTCCCTCGTAAATGCTCTTATAGTCTACGCTCAACCTTAACAGAACCGGGTTAAATGTTCGTCGGTTTACGTAAGAAAAATAAAAAACTTATAAATCCGTCCCGGAAAAGGGCAGAACAAATTTGCAAAAACAAACGAAAAGTCTCAAGGTTTTGCCCAGAGCCTTTTGCTTTTTTCCAACCCGTATCTAAAAATGTATCTATAACTGACTTACACTGAAACATTTTGAGTGATAGAATGCATTGAGATTGCATCCGGCAATACTCGGCGGTACAGGGTAAGTATAGGAAAACAAAAACCTAAATGGTTGGAGCAAGCATCGGACGCGGGGCGAAGCGGATTTTGGACGCGCTGGTTTACTGGCTGGTGAACGGCGGCGTGCATCCGAACGTTTTGACGTGCATCGGCGTCGGCATCAATGTTTTGTGCGCTTTGTTTTTCGGACTCGGACATTTTTTCTGGGCTGGTATCGTAATGATTCTGGCGAATTTGTTCGATATGCTCGACGGGCGCGTCGCGCGCGAAACCGGACAAGTCACAAAATTCGGCGCATTTCTTGATTCTTCGCTCGACCGTCTGTCGGATATGGTCGTGTTTGTCGGGATTTTATTTTTTTATGCGACCAACACGCCGCAGCGTTCGATGACAAACGTCTTTTTAGCCGCCGTCGGATTGATGTTTTCCGTGATGGTCAGCTACACCAGCGCGCGCGCCGAAAGCCTGATTCCGAAAAACGATGTCGGATTTTTGCGCCGACCGGAAAGAATCGTTTTGCTAATTATCGGCGCGCTGACGCACGTTCCGGGTTCAGACGGCTTTTTCGCCAATCGAATGCCTGCCGTGCTTTGGATTTTGGCAATCGGCAATTTGTGGACATTCGTTCAACGGATGATTTATACCTTTTCGGAACTGGAAAGAATCGAACGCGCCGCGACGGGCGCAATCGAAGCGGAAGAAAAAACGTCCGAAGCAGCGGCGCGGCGCGAAAAAGGCAAAACCGAGCCGCAGCCGGCGCATTAAAGATTTTGAAAAAACAAGTGTTATTTCCCCCGATTTATGGCGCTTTTTAAATTTTCTCGAAAGAGAAAACCCGATTCTGAAATTGAGCGGCGCGAACGGCTCTTAAAAAGCGGACGCATTACCGAAGGCAGAATTCTCGACTGCGACGACGAAAATACGCAGGTTTTTTACATTTACAGCATCAATGGCGCGGATTACGAATCTTCAGAATTATTAACCGCCGAGCAGCGTTTGCGAACTCAAGATTACGCCCCGGGCGCAAAAGTTTCGATTCGCTACGACCCGCGCCAACCGGGAAATTCAATAGTTGTTTAACGCCCGGCATCACCCGCCGCGACGAACCTGTGATTTGCGCGCGTCTCGCGCATGAAAGCCGAGCTGTTCGCGGTCGGGTGCATTCCGTTGTTATGCGGCGCGGCTCAGTCTCGCTACTCATTTCCGCACTTTCTGCGAACATGGGGTTGAAGCTCAACCAACGCATATATAAACTCATTCAGGCTCAGCTCACATTTCTGACCATAGACAGGACAACTGCGAGACTATGGTTTTGGCGCGCCGGATTTCAGCGGCTCCCAGTCTTTGGTCTGAAAATGCGCGTTGACTTGTCGTTTAATTTGAGGAGAAAGCCGGGAAATGCTCTGCTTCGCCTTTTGTATGACGAAGCGGAGACGCTCCTCCGGCGCCATATTGGGAGGGACAGCCTTCCATGCTTCATTTATTACTCGCTCGATGCCAGCTTGAACCTTGTCTTCATACTGATTGCTGAGTTGTAGCAACAGTTTGCTATACGAAGGCGGCGCGATTGGTGGGGCGCTTGATTTAGGGGACTGCACCTTAGGAGCCTTCGGAGTTGAATCTAGTTTCATAGTTGTCTGAAGCATATTGAAGGAAACTTGGTCGGGTTCGAGCAGACCCTTTAAGAAAGGGTCTTGGATCTCGCGTCCGGCTTGGGCGACTCCGGCGGTAAGCCATGCAATGGCTTCAGATAAGTCATGAGGATGCGGCGTCTTGAGCTTGTCGGCTTCGCGGTCGTAACGGTCGAAAAAGTGAGACTTGGGGTCATATCCAAAACGGCGACCAAGAAAAGCGACAGCGCGTCGGGCTTTGGCATAAGGGCAATCGGGTTCGGACTGAGCCAGCTTACCGAAAGCGACGCCAAGACCCGCGCAACTAAGTTTTCCCTGGTCGGGCGTAATTACCGCGGGGTTAAGGAAATCGGATAGGGAGATGCCTCCAAGCCATGCATCTGTTAAGGCGGACTCGTTCGCAATGCCTTTTTCGCCTTCACATACGCTCCATTCATACCAGTACCCGCGGATTCGTTCAGCAGCATCATCCAGCGAATTAGCTTTCGAGAGATTCTGCCGAAATAGGTTAGCCGCATCAACAGTATTACCAGTAAGTCGCAGAGTTTGGGCGTATCCAATCACAGGTCCTAGGCGCTTTGGTTGTGCTTCATAATCAGCCTTTGCCGCTGCAATCGCGATGGACTTGCGGCGATCCTCAGAAATCTGCTGCGGCAAGGTACGCTGAAGACGCGAACCTGCGTGGAGAATTTTCGAGTGTGTCTCACGGCTGACGCCGCCGCTTCTAGTCGTCTGCACAGTCTGTCTAACCAGTTGCGCCCAAATCTCTGCGAGGTCTATACCAAACGTTTGCTCCGCTTCGACAAGAATAGCGGCAGCAACTTGGCTATGGCGGGTTAGAACATGACCCGCATTGTAGACGCCGGCGGCTTCCTCGCCTAGGGGGCGGATGACTCGGCGCTGCACCCACTCGCGCGGGACGTCTACCAAGTCAGCCAGCACCCGTTCGTCAATTCCGGGAATGTCCGTGCCATGACACGCTGCGATATAGAGCAACGCATCGAACAAACTGCTGGTGCTCTGCTCGATATGCACTTCCTGAAGCCGCCGAAGAAAGTCTCTCACATGAGCTTGTAGCCCATTTTGTCCGAAGCGCACGGCTAGTAGACCGCCGAAGAAGGAGCCATCCTGTAAACGGTGCTGTTTCTGCTGCTTGGATTGGCTGTCCTTAGCGTTGCTGACGGCAGACTCGAAGGTCGCAATACGTTGTTCGGTGTCACTAATAGAGCTGAGTTCACGCAAGCCGTCGCTCCCGAGCTGTTCCCACGCGGACACCACTGCTTTGGCGTCTTTATGGCTGATGCCGCGTAGAATAATGTCAGGGAAATGAGTGAGCCATTCCGCCCAGGGCTTTTGCGGTCCGCGTGCATTCCGCCAATCTGCATCGCGAGAAGCTAAAAGGAAGTGTACTCCGGTGCGCCCTAATCGGTTGAGATGAAAGGCGCAGTCGGCGAGACCTTGAACGATACTATCAGCGTCGTCTACGACAATGAGCCATTGTCGAGATGGCTCCAGCTTGGCGATTTGCTCCGGGGAGATGCCTGCCTTAGGCGAAGGACGCCACAGGACTGACCAGTTACCCGAATGAGCAATATCTACAGCCACTTGTAGGAGTAAGGTGGACTTTCCCTCGCCGCCGGCGGCGCGAACGATATGCATCGAGCAGGCAGTATTTTCTTTCGCCGCTTTCGCCAGATTTTCAGCTACCTCCGAGACGACCTGCCTTCGTGGAATAACGTCAGACATTGCGTGACGCAAAGTCGGGACGGCACCGTCGAAATATCGAACAATCTCTTTCGGACTCAAAACCGGCAACGAATTGAGGTATGCCGAGTCGATGTGTTCCCAACCCGCCAGCGGGGACGAAACGGAGGAAGCTACGACGGCAGGTGCTGTCATTCCCCGCAAGGTCGAAAGAATTTCCGTGAAGATGCTGTGGCAGTCGATTCCGCCAAACGGACGAAAGCGATTCAATACAATCGCGGAGTTCACCGAGTGAAGGAGTTTTCCATACCGCTGCTCAACTTGACCGGGATCATTCTCATAGAAACACCAGATAACGTCGAGCTGCGCCTGCTCGTCGTTCATAAGCTCAATGAGCGACTGGGTGAAGACGTCATCCCATCCTCCATAAGCCGCGACAATCAAAGTTCGTCGTTGTGCAACGAGCAAACGTTGCAGTGACGCTTTCAGTTTGGGTCGAGGGTTGGTCAACTGTGCCTGAGTATGAAGTGTGTCGGAATCACGCCAAAAACCGTGAAGGTGAACAACGCTGCAAACGCCGGACTCATCCTCGGCGGCACCGGCAAGAGTTCCGTCGGCGGTCAAAACTCTACGACTCGCCCGTCCTCCGGACTGACGTATGGCGAGCGAAAGCAGCGGGTCGAAATTCGTTGTGAGAATCGGTCCAATAAATCTGTCTTCCCCACGGGTAACCAATTCAGCGAGTCCGACTGTTCCGGCGGGTATGTTCCAGTCTTCGGGCTGACCGTCCGAGCCTGCCGGGAATTCTCCTGAGGCAGGCTTGCGAGCTTGAAGTACTGCCTTCGCGATAACTTCGTTGACAGCATCCTGACCCGCGTTCACGCCGAGCCATTTCATTGCAGTCTGGTATGCGTCGGCACCGTCCTTCCCACTCAACGCCGATTCAAATTGCGCCAAGGTAAAAGACGCGCGGTCAAGAATCTCAGCTCGAACAAAATCAAGCATCGTCGTTATTCCCGGTACGCCGGTTCCGTCTTTCAGCGATAGCGGTGAGCCGACGAGAAATGCCACTGGACGCTTCGTCATGAGAGCGGCATTTACCAAAGCTTCTTTAGGATAGAGTTCAAAAGACATTTAAGTATTCTGCTTCATACTGTCATTTATGATCCGAATGCCAATTCAGTTTAGTTTCCATCTATAGACTGGTAACTCCACAGTCAGACGCATAACTTTGAATTCTACTGAATTGTAGATTTCTTATACGGAATTTTATAATCTGCTTTAACTCGGTAGTCAAACAAAAGTTGATTTTATCAAGACTCTGCCGTATCTTTACGGCGATCCAAAAAATCCTTTGAAATTTTTCATAGGAATTATTCTGGTTATCTCAAAACTCTTTGATAATGTACGGAAGTTGATGCGAGTTCGGCATTACAGTTATAAGGCTGTGAAAGGTTATGTTTATTGGATTAGGCAATACTATTTTCTTTCACAATGTAAGACATCCGGCAGAGATGGGCGCTGCCGAGACGGAACGATTCTTAACTTATTCGGGAGTCGAAAGATCGGTTTCGGCTTCGACTCAAAATCAGGACTTATCGCTCGATTGTTTCTTTACAAGGAAGTTTTACAAGCAGGGCAAAAGTTTACGTTAGACTCGCATCAACCTGGACATAGGATTGTTGTTTAAATGAGCATTTTTAGCGGTGAAGCAAAACAAGCTGAAAAACGCGCTCGAAAAAAAATGATTTTCTGGCTGCTTTTAGTTCTCGGTTTCTTTTTGTTTGTCATCGGCGTTTTCGTTTTTCTGATTACGCAGCCGCTCATTTTTCCAGCCGGAAAACTGCAAACAGAAATTTTCG
>DASVTY010000148.1:0-6569 GCA_036387315.1 Pyrinomonadaceae bacterium | reverse complement strand
ATGCGAACTGCTTAAGCACTAGGAAAAACGCTACTTCAAGTAAATATTAAGGTTAGCGCCAGAAGTCGTTATAAAAAAAAGACTTTACAACAGCAAAAACTCTGTGTTAGATTCACAAACGTTTCAGCTTTTTAAGCAGTCCGGCAAGCAACGCACAAACTCTTAAGCATTTTTAGGCGAACAAAAGGTGAACTATCCAGTTATGGCAATTCGCTTCGGAACATCAGGTTGGAGGGCAATAATCGCGGATGAATTTACATTCGATAATGTACGCCGCGTTATCAAAGCCATTGCCAATCATATTAAAGAACAGGAAAATGCGCCGAACGCGAAAATTATTGTTGGTTGCGACACCAGATTTATGGGCGAGCAGTTCGCAGCCCTCAGCGCGGAAGTGCTTAAAAGCTACGGATTTCAAGTTCTGTTGTGCGGTTCGCCGACACCGACTCCGGTTATCTCGCACGCGATTCGGCACGAAAAAGCGGTCGGCGGAATAAATTTCACCGCTTCGCACAATCCGCCGCAATACCAGGGAATCAAATTTTCAACGGCGGACGGCGCTCCGGCTTTGCCGAACGTCACGCGGAGAATCGAAGAATTAGTAACGACGGCGAATTTGTCGGAAACCGTTTCCGATGCAATCGGAACAATTGAAAACTATAGCCCTCGCGACACTTATTTCGAAGATTTGCGCGGCAAAATCAGATTCGATTTGATTCGCCAAGCCGGAAAATCCTATGTTTACGATCCGCTGTGGGGAACGGGACGCGGATATTTGAACGAAATACTTCGGCAGGAAGGTTTGGATGTCACAACGCTCCACGATTGGCGCGATGTCACTTTCGGCGGACGCGCGCCGGAGCCTTCGGCGGAAAACGTTTCGGAATTGCGGCAAGCGGTCGCGGAAAAAGGCTCGATTCTCGGTCTGGCGACCGACGGCGACGGCGACCGTTTTGGAATTTTAGACGCTGACGGCACCTTTATTACGCCCAATGAATTGATTGCGATTTTAACCGATTATCTGGCGGAATCGCGCGGATGGGCGACCGGCGTAGGGCGCTCGGTGGCGACTTCGCATTTGGTTGACAGGGTTGCCAAAGATCGCGGCTTAAAACTTTATGAAACGCCGGTCGGCTTCAAATACATCGGCGAGCTGATCGTTAATGACCAGATTATTTTGGGCGGCGAAGAATCAGCCGGACTTTCAATCAAAGGTCATTACCCCGAAAAAGACGGAATTTTGGCTTGTTTGCTTGCCGCCGAGGCGGTTGCCGCGCGCGGCGCGAGCCTTACCGAACAGTTAAACGATATTTACGCGCGCGTCGGCAAACTCGAATCCGGTCGCATCGGCGTTCGTCTGACGCCGGAAATCGCCGCGTCGCTCGCGCAAAAGCTCTCGCAAGAACCTGCGATAATCGGCAATCGTCAGGTGACGGAAATCAACCGGATGGACGGCGTGAAATTTATTTTCGCGGACGGCTCCTGGGTGTTGATGCGTCCTTCGGGGACTGAACCTCTCGTCCGCGTTTATGCCGAAACTGAAAATTTATCCGATTTGGAGGTGCTCCTTGAACAAGGTCGTCAATACATACTCGCTCAATAATCGTCTCGCCGCTCAACGTCCCTCGCCGCTTGCCGCTACGGCAAATACAGCGCGCCCGGTCGTCGGCACGTCTCAGCGCAAAACGCCCGTCTTTATGCCGGGACGTGCCGAAGCGCGCGAACAAATCGCCAAGCGCGCCGCCGCGCGACGAAATAAATTTATCCCGAATTGGATAATTTTCGTTTTTGTAGTTGCAATTACATTTGCACTGTGTGTTATATTGAATGTCAAAACCCGGTCAGAGATGCAAAAAGAGCTGTTAGACCAACAGCAATTGCATACCGAAATTGAACAATTACAAAATTTTAATTCCGCTCTTGCCGACGAAGTTCGTCGTTTGCAAAGCGATCCGGCGACCATCGAACGCGCAGCGCGCGAACGTCTCGGGATGGTCGGAAAGAATGAACAAGTTCTAGTTCTCGCTCGTTAAACAAAGCGGAGAGTTTGACCTGCAAGAATTTGATAATCAGCCTACCTTTGAAATAACTACAGTACGCCCCGCTCCGCGTACCTTCCCTGCTTTCCTTCCAATTTTTGCGGCTCAAATCTTAAAAAGGTTTGAGCCGCTCCACATTTATCCATTAAATTACGAATTTCAAATTACGAATTACGAATTAAAACAAATTCCTTCATTCGTAATTCGTAATTTGAAATTCGTAATTGACTGATGAGGATTTTGCAGATTTGCTCGGCGAAAACGATTGGCGGCGGCGAGCGCCACGTTGCGGATTTGTCTAATTTGCTGGCGGCGCGCGGTCACGACGTTTTCGTGGCTTTGTCGCCCGATTCGCCGCTCCGGAATCTGCTTTGTTTGCCTCCTGAAAATCTAATAATCTCTCAAATGAGAAATGCGCTTGATGTTTTGAGCGCGCGGCGGCTGGCAAAGTTTGTGCGAGAAAAGGAAATCGAAATCATTCACGCTCATGCGGCGCGCGATTATTTATTAGCGGCAATCTGTTCCAAAGTGACAGGAAAATCTTTCGTTTTAACGCGCCACGTTTTATTTCCGATGAAACGTGCAAACAGTTTTTTTCTGGGCGGCGCAGTTGGAGTTATTGCCGTTTCAAATGCGGTCGCCGGAGTTCTGGAAAAAACTTTTCTTCCTGAAAAAATAACGACAATTTATAACGGCATTGACCTCAAACGCTTTTCCTTCAACCCGAAACAACCGAATCGCGTTTTAAAAATCGGGACAATCGGTCACCTCGCGCCGATCAAAGGACACGACATTTTTATCGAAGCGGCGAAAATCGCGGTTGAAAAACTACAGAATGCGCAGTTTGTAATTGTCGGAGAAGATAAATCAAAGGCGGGCGAGAATCGGCGTCAAATTGAAGATTTAATCGCAAAATCAAATTTGGGTGAAAAAATTAAGCTCATTGGCTGGATTGATGATATTCCTCAGATTCTGAGTGATTTCGATTTGTTCGTTTCGGCGGCGCGCTCTGAACCGTTCGGTTTGGTTCTGCTCGAAGCGATGGCTTCCGGCGTCCCGGTTGTCGCCACACAAACCGAAGGCGCTCAAGAAATTATCGAAAACAATCACAGCGGCGTTTTAACTCCGATTGAAAACGCGGGACTTTTAGCTCAAGAGATATTGGATTTATTAAATTCGCCGGAAAAGCGAAAAAATCTAAGCGAAAATGGTCGAAAGCGAGTTGAAGATTGTTTCTCGCTTGAAAAAATGGTTTCGGAAACCGAAAACTTTTATCACAGCGTGTTAGAAAAACAATAAAATCCAGCCGTTCACCAACCAGCAGTTTTTTGTTAATCTATTGTCATAGATTCATCGAAAACAAATATTTACACAGAAAATTATGCCGGAAGTTAAACAACAAATCGCATCCGAAATCGAAGCCGAAGTCGAACGCTGGGAAAATGAAACTTTAAATCCCGTTTTAAACAAAATTCCCGAACGCAAAAAGAGCTTTGAAGGTGTTTCCTTAGAGCCTGTCGAGCGGCTTTACACGCCCGCCGATACGCAAAATATTGATTTAAAAAACGACATCGCGTTTCCCGGAGAATTCCCCTACAAACGCGGGATTCACCCGACCGGCTATCGCGGACGTTTGTGGACGATGCGCCAGTTTGCCGGTTTCGGCTCGCCCGAAGAAACCAACCAGCGTTTTAAATATTTGATGTCGCAAGGTCAAACCGGGCTTTCCGTCGCCTACGATTTGCCCGCGCTAATGGGTTTGGACGCGGATTCACCGCTTTCGGAAGGCGAAGTAGGCAAATGCGGCGTAGCGATTTCTTCGCTCGCCGATTTTGAAACTTTGTTTGACGGAATCCCGCTCGAAGACGTGACGGTTTCGCAGACAATCAACGCTCCGGCTTCGATTTTTCTGGCAATGTATCTAGTCGTCGCCGAAAAACAGGGCGCGGATTTCAAGAAAATTTCCGGGACTTTGCAAAACGATATTCTAAAAGAATATATCGCGCAAAAAGAATGGATTTACCCGATAAAGCCTGCGATGAAATTGGTGATTGACACTTTCGAGTTCTGCACCAGGCACGTTCCGAAATACAATCCGATTTCCGTTTCCGGCTATCACATACGCGAAGCCGGCGCGACCGCTTTGCAGGAATTGGCGTTTACGTTGCGCGACGGCGTCGAATACGTTCAATACGGCGTCGAGCGCGGTTTGGACGTTGACGAATTTGTCCCGCGTCTGTCGTTTTTCTTTAACGCGCACAACGACTTTTTCGAGGAAATCGCCAAATATCGCGCTGCTCGCGTCATCTGGGCGAAAACAATGCGCGACCGTTTCGGCGCGAAAAATCCCAGAACGATGCAGCTACGTTTCCACACGCAAACCGCCGGAGTTTCTTTAACCGTCCAGCAGCCTTTGAACAATATTGCGCGTGTGGCGATTCAGGCACTTGCCGCAGTTTTGGGCGGAACACAATCGCTGCACACAGATGCTTATGACGAAGCTCTGGCTTTGCCGACGGATCATGCTGCGCTAATCGCTCTCAGAACACAGCAGATCATCGCCGAAGAAACCGGCGTCATAAATACGGTTGACCCGCTCGGCGGAAGCTGGTATCTGGAATCGCTGACCAAGAAAATGGAAGAAGGTTGTTTCGATTATTTCGACAAAATTGACGGTTTCGGCGGAATGGTCGAAGCCATCGAAGCCGGTTTTCCACAACGCGAATTGCAGGAATCGGCGTATCAATATCAAAAAGCGGTCGAGCGCAAAGAGCAAACAATCGTCGGCGTCAACAAATATGCGATGGAAAATGAATTGTCGAAAATTGACCTTTTAGTGATTGACGAAAACGTCCGCGCTCATCAACTCGAACGCCTGCAAATGACCAAAGACCGCCGCGACAAAGGCGCGGTCGAAACGGCTCTCGAAAAAGTGCGGCAAGCGGCGAAAAACAATGAAAACACGATGCCCGCAACTATCGAAGCCGTGCGCGCTTATGCGACAGTCGAAGAAATCTGCGTCGCCCTGCGCGATGTTTACGGCGTTTACGAAGAACCGGCTTTTTAAGATTAAAAGTGTTTTTTTTTGCAAAATTGTCAGAGATAAATTATCGAATGGCAATACATGAGGGAGATGCAAACAGGAGGCTCGCCAGCGAAGCTATTAAGATATTGCTTTTGCCACGTTCAGAAGTACCAGAAAAGTACAAGAAAACTTTTCATAAATTGGCGAATTTAATCGAGTCAACTATAAAGAATTCATCAGCGCCTGGCTTGAGACCTGTCAAGCTTAACAGAATACAAAACAGGACAGCGGCAAAATATACTAAGCTTTTGCTTACTATAGAAAATGAATTAAGAGAATAAATAATTCTTAATATCTAGGTTTTGAACAAAGAAACATATGGAGATTACAATCAATTTACCTGACAAAATTTATTCAAATGTCGCAAGTCTGGCGAAGAAAACGCGGCGGCGGATTGATGAGGTAATTGCCGAAAAAATCGAAGAAGAATTTTCGCTTGACGGCGAAGCTCTGGAAAAACAGATTTCAGCTTGTTCAAATAAGGAAATTTTGCAGCTTTCCAATTTGGAAATGCCCGCGAAAGAAGACCATCGGTTGAGTTTTCTACTGAAAAAACAAGGCGAGAAGGATTTGACGGCGAAAGAGCAAAAGGAATTAGCCGAATTGATGGAAACGAATCGTTTTACGACTTTAAAAAAAGCCTTTGCGTTGCGCGAGATTGCCAGACGCGGTTTGAATGGCAAAGATTAAAAAGGATTTAGAACAGAAAATTCGGATTCAGGCAAAAAACCGTTGCGGATATTGCCTGAATCCGCAGGAGTTGATGCCTTACAAATTGGAAATCGAACATATTTTGCCGAAGGCTTTGGGCGGAACAAGCGACGAAGAAAATCTGTGGCTGGCTTGTCGGGAATGCAACAGTCACAAAGCTAAAAAGATAAAAGCCGTTGATCCTTTGACAAACAAAACGGTCAAGCTTTTCAATCCGCGCCGGCAAAGATGGAAACAGCACTTTGAATTTAGTCAGGACGGAGAGGAAATTATCGGGAAAACGCCTTGCGGACGCGCGACTATAAAAAGTTTAAAGATAAACAGCATTTGGCAGAAAACTGCTCGTCTGGCTTGGATTGAAGTTGGTTGGTTTCCGCCAATGCCTTGATGATAATCACAAGCGATGAAGCGAACTGCGTAAAATGATAATAAATCTGGTCAGAACAAGTTCGGACAATTCAGATTTTCGGGAACTCGTTCGGCTGCTTGATGAAGATTTGCAAATTCGTGACGGTGATGACCATTCGTTTTACGCGCAGTTTAATAAAGTTGATAAAATCCGGCACGTTGTAGTCGCCTACGAAGACGAGGTGGCGGTTGGCTGCGGCGCGGTTAAAGAGTATGAGGAAAGCGTGACGGAAATTAAGCGGATGTTTGTCCGGGCGGAATGGCGCGGGCGCGGAATTGCAAAATGTATTTTATCCGAACTGGAAAGGTGGGCGATTGAGCTTGGT
>DASVTY010000147.1:0-30133 GCA_036387315.1 Pyrinomonadaceae bacterium | reverse complement strand
ATCATAAGGCGACATTTCAATTTCAACTCGGTCTCCGATTAAAATACGAATCCGATTTTTACGCATTTTGCCGGAGATTTGTGCCAACACCATATGCTCGGTGTCGTTAATCTGTACTTTGAAAAATGCGTTGGGTTGTTTATCAACAATAACCCCGGCTGCTTCGATTAAATCTTCTTTCATTTAAAACCTTTACCTTTTATTCTGATTGTTTTCCAGGGTGAATCCAGCAAAAGAGAGATGAATTTACCCAAAAGAAAAAGCGCGTTAGGCTTATCTTTTACCAAACGCGCTTTTAGTCAAGAAACACCGGTTATTTTATGATTACCAGCGCGAGTTGCCGCCATTGCGATTTCCGCCGCTAAAGCCGCCGTTGCCGCGATCTTCGCGCGGGCGGGCTTCGTTAACTTTCAGACTGCGTCCGTCAACGTCTTTGCCGTTAAACATCGAGATAGCCGATTCGCCTTCCTCTTTAGAAGACATTTCAATAAATCCAAATCCGCGCGAAAAACCCGAATCACGGTCTGTGACGATGTTCGCTGAATTAACTGTTCCCGCCTGTGAAAAAAGACCGCTTAAGTCTTGATCAGTTGTTTGGAAAGCAAGGTTTCCGATATATAATTTCATTTTTGTGTTGTTTCTCTCCCTTTTAAAGGAGCGTTAAAAGAAGCGTCAGACAAAGTTAATCTTCAGGGAACGGTAGTAGCAACGAAGGACTATGATTCAAATGCTCAAACGAGCGGCTTCCATTGTTAAAAATCAAACCTGCTCTCGAACCATCTAAAACGCGAACCGCTAAAAATTCCTAAGCGGGAAGCGCATCACCGTTGATACGCGAGAGTAAGCACCAAATTATTAAGATACATTATTGAAGTGATAAGTTGTATTTATATTTCCGATCCAAAACGGAATTTAAAAAATCAAAGCGTGAAATAACTTTTTCGTTAGTTTCATAATCAACTTTCGCTAACCTTCAAAACAGCCGGAAACATTTTCGCAAAATCTCGGCGCGATCAAATTAAATCAACTTTAAAAAATCGTCAACAGTCATTCCGGCGTTGCGTATCAAAGCGCGAATTGTTCCCACCGATAGTTCTTTGTGCTGCGGAATTGAAAGATTAGCGCGTTCGCCTGTTTTGCTCATAACCAAATGGCTCCCCACTTGTCCGACAACGCGCCAGCCGGCTTTTTCAAATGCTTTTGCCGCTTCTTTGCCGGAAATATTATTAAGCCTGCTCATTTCAGACCGTTACAAGGATTTGTTGTTTTCCGTTTGATTGCGGCAAATCGGCGACGGCTTTTTGGTCTTCCGCCCACAACCAAGCCGTAATTGCTTCTTTGATGTTTTCGATTGCTTCTCGTTCGGTTTCGCCCTGCGAAACGCAGCCGGGCAAAGCCGGGCATTCGGCGACAATCCAGCCGTCTTCGGCTTGTTCCAAAACAACGTGGAAAATCATTTTCGTTTCTCCTTACGATTCGCTGACTTTCAAAACAGCCAGAAATGCGTCTTGCGGGATTTCGACGCGCCCGACTTTTTTCATTCGCTTTTTGCTAGTTTTTCTTTTGCAACTATAACAAAATCGTGAATCCGGCTTGCTCAAAATGATGGTCGGAAGTAAATGCTTCAACTATCTGTTTATCTTCCATAATCACAAAACTCGCACAATCAACTATGCTCCATTCTTTATCGTGCCTATTTTGATAAAGTTTGAAACCTTTTGCGAATAATTCCGAACTTGCTGCAATGATTTCGACCTCCGGCATATTTTGCAAACCTTCAATAAAGTTTGCCGCATTTTTACGAAAAAGCGGAGCGGAAAGCGCGTTTGCAAACTCAAGCAAAACGAATTCGGTCGTCACAAATTGATAATTTTGAGCGCGCAGGCGGGCGAAAACTTCTTTTGCTTTGTCGTGCAGCGAATCGCGCGTATTAACGAGCGCAATCCACGCGACTGTATCAACAAAAACAATCGGCATTTTTATTTCTTCGGTTTGCCGTAAAGATAATAATCGTGTTGTTCGGCTAAATCGGAAATTCCGGTATCAACTTCACACTTAGCCAGCAAATCTTCCAACGATTGAACGCCTTTCGCTTTTTCCGTCAGAATTTCCGCTCCGTTTTCCTCAAGAAACGTAATGATAACAATCTGCCCTTCGCGCGATTCTTTGACAGGCTCAAGCGGAAGCGCAACGCCGTTTTGAAATTTCCCTTTAACTGAAATCATCTTCCTTTGTGCTTTCCAATTTATAAACTGTTTCCAATTTTGACATCATTTTTCTTGCTGAATCTCTATCAGTTCCAATTCTTGTTTCAAATTCGGATTCCTCAAAATGTATCCCATTACAAACCTCATTCAAAGTTTGATGAATTATACGAATTTCTTCTTTTGTAAGCGAGATGTTTAGCTGTTTCATATTAGCCTTCGCTGACTTTCAAAACAGCAAGAAATGCTTCCTGCGGAATCTCTACGCGCCCGACTTTTTTCATCCGTTTTTTGCCTTCTTTTTGTTTTTCGAGCAGCTTGCGTTTGCGCGAAATGTCGCCGCCGTAGCATTTGGCGATGACGTTTTTGCCCATTGATTTGACGGTTTCGCGTGCGATGATTTTGTTGCCGATGGCGGCTTGAATCGGGACTTCAAAAAGCTGGCGCGGGATGAGTTCTTTCATTTTCGCGGTTACGGCGCGACCTTTTTTATCGGCGGTGTCGCGATGCAGAATCAGCGAGAGCGCGTCAACCGGCTCGCCCGAAACCAGCACGTCGAGCTTGACCAAATCGCTTTCCCGATAACCGGAAAGATGATAATCGAGCGAGGCATAGCCTTTTGAAGCAGATTTCAGACGGTCGTAAAAATCAAGCACGATTTCGTTGAGCGGAACTTCGTAAACGAGCATCACGCGCGTATCGGTGACGTATTCAAACTTTTTCTGAACGCCGCGTTTTTCTTCCAGCAGCGGGAGAATGCCGCCGAGATAAGCGTCGCCGGTTAAAATCGTCGCTTCGATGTACGGTTCTTCGATTTTGACGATTCTGCCCGTTTCCGGCATTTTGGCGGGCGAATCAATTTCCGCAACTTCGCCGTCGGTCGTTGTGACGCGATAACGCACGCCGGGCGCGGTTGTAATCAAATCGAGATTAAATTCGCGCTCAAGGCGTTCCTGCACGATTTCCATATGCAGAAGCCCTAAAAATCCGCAGCGAAAACCGAATCCCAGAGCGGTCGAGCTTTCGGGTTCGTAGAAAAACGAAGCATCGTTAAGCCGGAGCTTGTCCATCGCGTCGCGCAAATCTTCGTATTGCACGGTATCCGTAGGATAAAGCCCGGCGAAAACCATTGGTTTGACTTCCTGAAAACCGGGAAAAGGCTCGGCTACAGGGCGCGCGGCTTCGGTGATCGTGTCGCCGATTTGCACGTCGGCGACGGTTTTGATTGAGGCGGTTAAAAATCCCACTTCGCCGACGCTCAATTTATCAATCGGCGTCGGACGCGGGCGATTGACTCCGATTGTTTCGACCAGATATTCGCGCCCGGTATTGAAAAATCTGATTTTAGTTCCTTTTTTCAAAGTGCCTTCAATTACCCGAAACAGCACAATCACACCGCGATAAGAGTCGTACCACGAATCGAAAATCAGAGCTTTGAGCGGCGCGTTCGGGTCGCCTTTCGGCGCGGGAACTTTTCTGATAATCGCTTCCAAAACATCTTCAATCCCGATGCCGGTTTTCGCCGAAGTCAAAACCGCATCCGCTGTGTCCAAGCCGATAATGTTTTCGATTTGCTCTTTGATTCGTTCGGGTTCGGCTGATGGCAAATCAATTTTGTTGAGAACAGGCACAAGTTCGAGGTCGTTTTCGAGCGCCAGATAAGTGTTCGCCAGCGTTTGCGCTTCGACGCCCTGCGAAGCGTCAACGACGAGCAATGCGCCTTCGCAAGCCGAAAGCGAGCGCGAAACTTCGTAGGAAAAATCAACGTGACCAGGCGTGTCAATGAGATTTAAAACATAATCATTGCCGTCTTTGGCTTTGTAATCGAGGCGGACGGCGTGAGCTTTGATGGTGATTCCGCGCTCGCGCTCCAAATCCATATCGTCCAAAACCTGCGCTTCCATATCGCGGTCGGAAACTGCGCCCGTTAATTGCAGAATACGGTCGGCAAGCGTAGATTTGCCGTGGTCAATGTGCGCGATAATCGAAAAATTTCTAATGCGTTCGGGGTTCATATATTTTTGCGCGGTTATGAGCGATGGGTAAAGCGAAATTCAATTTGTAATATTCCTCGCATATCACAAATCTATCAAAATGCGAAAAAAAGCGCACTTCGCGCATTCTACTGTAAATTTCGTTTGCCGACGCAAACTCGGCGGATGTCCACATCCGCGCTCCCGGCGCAATCATTCTTTTAAATTATTTTGTCCGGCTGCTTAGTTCGTAATTAGTTTCTAAAGTTTTGCGTTACCATCAAGCCACGTCTGCCGCCGTCCATTATTCCGATTCCGACGCGACCGAATTGCGGGCGCAAAATGTTGGCGCGGTGTCCGGGCGAGTTCATCAAGCCGGTGTGCGCAAGCGGCAAAGTCGGCGCGAGCGCCAGATTTTCTCCGGCTGTCACGAAACGTACACCGTCGTCGCGCATTCGGTCAAACGGGCTTTTGCGTTCGGGCGTGTTGTGCGAAAAATAACCGCGCGCGAACATATCAACCGAATGTTTGCGCGCGACGCCCCTCATTTCTTCGTCGGCTTCGAGCGGCGCAAGTCCGGCGGCGGCGCGCTCACGATTTACTAATTCAAGCATTTGAGCTTCTAAATCCGGGCGCGGGCGCACGTTTGCGACTTTGAACGGCAGTTCTACCGTTTCGTTCGAGCCGGGTTCGATCATCAAACGGTTAAAAGTTTGTTTGATCGCATCACCGAAAATCGGAACAATTCTGGTTTCCGCTTCATCTGTGATGGCTGCGAGACTATTGGCAAGCCTGCTCTCCTGCGCCGCCTCGTGAACACCTTCGGCGAGCGGGACTGCGAACAAAAGCGCCGAAACAATTGCCGCCGTGATCAAACCGTTCAAGAGTCCGGGAATCGTGCCGAGAATTCGGTTGAGCTGTTTTCGGTGAATCTCTCGCGGGAGCTTTCGCACCAGCAAATGGGAAAGAATCATAAAAACCACGCTGACGCCGAGCATAATCAAAATGAACGCGAACGGCTGATTCCAAGTTTCTTTCCAATCGTTGACGCTGCCGAGCCATTCGGCAACCGTTTGATAAAAAAACAACGCCGCCAGCAAACTGCAAATCCAGCGCAGCAAATCGAGCGCGCCCATCACAAAACCGCGCATCCAGCCGCCCCAAACGCTGAAAGCGACAATTAAAAACAGCAAAACGTCAATCCAATTAATAGACATCGCATAAACCCTTTTAATATTCGACTTTTAGATGCACTTTTTTAGTTTCAGTATTGCAAATTTTACGAGTACGCAAGCGTACTAATTTTCAAATTTTGCTCGGCTACAATTTTAATATGCCTGTTGATTCGCGTCTGACAAATGTAATCAGAGAAAAAGCCGTTTCGCTCGACGGCGCGAGCGGTAATTTCGACCAGTTGCTGGCTGACATCGGCGAACGGCGTTTTGTCTTGATGGGCGAGGCTTCGCACGGCACGCACGAGTTTTACAAAGCGCGGGCGGAAATCACGAAAAGATTAATTGCCGAAAAAGATTTTTCAGCCGTCGCCGTCGAAGCCGATTTTCCCGATGCTTATCGCGTAAATCGTTACATTCGCGCCGTCGGCAAAGATCAGACGGCAAACGAGGCGCTTTCGGATTTCACCAGATTTCCGCTTTGGATGTGGCGCAACGCCGATGTTTTGGATTTGGTCGGCTGGCTCCGCGCGCATAACGATAAATTTCAAAAACAGGAACAAAAAGCCGGATTTTACGGGATTGATTTATACAGTTTGCACGCTTCGATTGAAGCCGTTTTGGGATATTTGGACAAAGTTGACCCGGATGCGGCACGGCGGGCGCGTTATCGTTACGGATGTTTTGAAGATTTCGGCGAAGACCCGCAAAGTTATGGTTACGCGGCTGGCTTTGATATGCAGATGTCCTGCGAAAAGGAAGTCATCAATCAATTGATTGAAATTCAACGCCGCGCCGCCGAATATGCCAACCGCGACGGCTTTGTCGCCCGCGACGAATATTTTTTCGCGGAGCAAAACGCGCGTCTCGTTAAAAACGCCGAAGAATATTACCGTTCGATGTTTCGCGGGCGCGCTTCATCGTGGAATTTGCGCGACCGGCATATGGCGGAAACTCTGCACGCGCTTTCCGCTCATCTCGAACAATCAGGGCAAAGCGGAAAAGTAATTGTTTGGGCGCACAATTCGCATCTCGGCGACGCGCGAGCGACGGAAATGGGCGAACAGGGCGAATGGAATGTCGGGCAATTAGTCAGGCAAAAATACGACGATGCGGCATTTTTGCTTGGATTTACGACTTACACCGGAACCGTCGCGGCAGCGACAAATTGGGATGAACCGCCGCAGCTCAAAAAAGTGCGTCCCGCGATGGAAAACAGCTACGAACAGCTTTTTCACGAAACAGGTTTGCCGCAATTTTATCTGAATTTGCGAGACGATGAAGCGGGCAAAATCCTGCGGCAGCCGCGACTCGAACGCGCTATCGGCGTTATTTATCGCCCAGAATCCGAGCGCGTCAGTCATTATTTTAACGCGCGGCTCGCCGTGCAATTCGACGCCGTGATTCATTTTGACGAAACGCGCGCCGTCGAACCGCTCGACAAAGTTTCGAGCTGGCAGCACGAGGACCCGCCGGAAACATTTCCAACCGGAATCTAAAAAAAGGAGAATATTTTGATGAATTTACAAATTGAAAATCCGAACATCGAGCCGGTGATTCAACCGCCGATTTCGCCGACCGATCCGATGCCCGATCCAATGCCGGAGCCGATGCCCGACCCGAATCCTAACCCGGCGCCCGATCCGAATCCGATGCCGAGTCCGCAGCCGTTTCCAGGACCGCCGGAACCGATTCCGGCATATCCGCCGGTAATTAATTTTTAATTCGCCGAATAATTTCAATCCGAAAGCGGGTGTCAGCTCAAATCAGTTGACAGCCGCTTTTGTTTTCGGTTACACGAAAAGAGTGTCAATTTTAATTCGTCAACTCTTTTGCATAATTGTTTTATTTCTCGCCGCAAACTGCGTGTTTGCCGCACAGCTCGAAATAATCCCGCAGCCGAAAAAAGCGGAGGCTACCGGCGACAATTTTCCGCTCAAAAACGGCGCGCGCATTTCACTGGCAAATTCGCGCTCGGAAAACGACCGTTTTGCCGCCGAAGATTTTATCGAAGACGTAAATAAAACGTCCGGCATCAATCTAAAAATCGGCGGCGGGCGGATTCTCATCGGTTTGCTCGATAATCGCCGCATTCAAAACGAATTTGAACGCTTAAAGCTCGAAATTCCCGCCGATTTAAACGCCGAAGGCTATGCCCTGGTTGTCACGAAAGACCGCATTATTATCGGCGGAAAATCGGAAGCCGGGACTTTTTACGGTTTGCAGACTTTAAAACAAATGATTCGCGGCGAAGACGCGAACGTATTTGTGCAGGGCGCGCGGATTGTTGATTATCCGACGATGCGTTATCGCGCATTTTCCGACGACGTTTCGCGCGGGCTTGTCCCGACGGTCGAATACGTCAAACGGCAGATTCGCACGTTTGCGTTTTTCAAAATGAATATGCATTCGCTTTATATGGAACACAGTTTTAAAAGCGAATCGCACCCGCTGTTTGCGCCCGAAGAAGGCAGTTTCGACGCCGCCGAACTCAAAGAAATTGTCGAATACGCCCGAAAATATCACATCGAAATAGTGCCGGAGCAACAGGCGTTCGGACATCTGCATAAAGTTTTAAAATACGAAAAATACAATCGTCTCGCCGAAATTCCTTACGGCGACGTTTTGACTCCGCAGGAAGAAGATTCTTACAAATTAGTCGCTGATTTATACAAGGAAATTGATCAAATTTTCCCGTCGCGGTTTTTCCACATCGGCGCTGATGAAACCTTTGAACTCGGACAAGGCAGGAGCGCCGAGGAAGTTAAGGAAAAAGGCGTCGGCAAAGTCTATTTCAACCACATCAACCGTGTCCGCGACATTCTGAAACCTTACAACCGCCGTTTGATGATGTGGGGCGACATCGCGCTTAATCACCCGGAATTGCTGGGTGAGATTCCGAAAGACGTGATTGTGATGAACTGGCAATACGGCGCGCGCGAATCTTATCAAAACCGCATCGAGCCGTTTCAAAAAGCGGGACTCGAACAGTTTGTCTGCCCATCCGTCTGGAATTTCAATCTGATTTTTCCGAATAACGAAAATGCAACCGTGAACATTCGCAACTTCGTCCGCGACGGGCAAGCCGCAGGCGCTCTCGGCATAATGAACACAAATTGGGACGACGACGGTGAAACTCTGTTTGAGATGACCTGGTACGGCGTCGCGCTCGGCGCAGCCGCAGGCTGGGAAAACGCGCCTTTGAACATCGAAGATTTCGACTCGAAATTTGATTGGGCATTTTTCCGCGCTGAAAACGCCGGTTTTACGAAAAACATTCGGACGCTGGGCGCGGCAAGCAAAACGCTCGATTTGCAAAACATCACGCAAAACGCCGTTTTCTGGCAAGACCCGTTTACGCCGCAGTTTCAACGCCGCGCGTTTTCATCGCTCGACAAAGCAAAAAATCTGCGTGTTCAAGTCGAAGAGGTTGAGGAAAACTTAATCAAAAATGGCAAAAAAGCGAGACGCAATTCAGAAATGATTCCGGCGATGCAGTTTGCCGCCGAGCGTTTCGATCATTTAGGGCGGCGTTTAACGCTGATTGATCAGCTCAGTCAAACCTATTGGGACGGATATTTAAATATGTCCGACCGACGCCGCGTGAGAAAATTGAGTTGGTTTTCCGGCGCGATTTACAACTGGCTGCGCGAAGCGGGAGAAGAATCGGCTGAACTGAAAAGAAAATATCGCGAGCTTTATCTGTCGGAAAACAAGCCTTCGCATCTCGAAAGCGTTTTGCAGCGTTACGACAACGCGATTCAAATGTGGATCGGTAAATCCAGACAAATCAACGAAGCTCTCGCGCAATATAACGAAACCGGAACGATTCCGCCGCCCGAACAAATCGGTTTGATCGGACGACCGCGAACTCAGAATTGATTTGATTCTTTCGTTTGCTGTCAAAGTTTAAAAAAAACTTCGCGTCCTTTGCGAAAAACCTTCGCGTCCTTTGCGGTTAACTTTTTTCCGAATTAAACCGCAAAGAGCGCAAAGTGTTTCGCAAAGGACGCAAAGAAGATTTATGATTCTCAAGTTCTGCCTTGATTCGCTTAATTGGTATATCTCAAATGAAAAAAAAACGTCTTAAAAATTTATTTCAAATCGTTATTTTGTCTGCGTCGCTGCTGAGTTTCACGGCATTTTCGCAAACCGTCGAAACGAAACATCCGCTTGATTCTTTGAGCGCGGATGAAATTGCGAGCGCCGTCAAAATTCTGCAAGCGGCGGCGAATTTCCCGAAAACGGCGCTTTTTTCCACCGTTCAGCTTAATGAACCGCCGAAATCAGAAGTTTTGAGCTTTAAAACCGGCGCGACATTTCGCCGCGAGGCTTTTGCCATTGTTTTAGATAGGGAAAAGAATAAAACTTACGAGGCGATTGTTGATTTACGAGCAAACCGCGTTGTTTCGTGGAAGGAGATTCCGGGAGTTCAACCGCTTGTTTTTCAAGGCGAATACGAGATTGTCCAGGAATTGGTCAAAGCCGATTCGCGCTGGCAGGCGGCGATGCGTAAACGCGGAATTACGGATTTTGAACAAATCGCGGTTGACGGCTGGGCGGTCGGGCAAGTTCCCGATAGATTTACGGGCAGACTTTTGCGCGGACTCTCATATTTCAAAGGCGACTCGGCAAATTATTACGGGCGACCGATTGAAGGCGTCGTCGCAATCGTCAATATGAACACCGGAAAAGTCGTGGATGTAACCGATACCGGCGTCGTTCCGATTTCTCAGACGAGTCAGGATTTCGACGAAAAATCAGTTGGCAAATTACGCGAAAAACCGAAACCGCTCGTGATTTCACAGCCCGACGGCGCGAGCTTTCAAATCAAAGGACAGGAAGTAAGCTGGCAAAAATGGCGTTTTCGTTACGCGATGCATCCGCGCGAAGGGCTTGTTTTGCACACCGTCGGTTATGAAGACGGCGGAAAAACGCGACCGATTTTGTATCGCGCTTCGCTTTCGGAAATGGTCGTGCCTTACGGCGACCCGGACGAAAATTGGCGTTGGCGCGCGGCGTTTGATGTCGGCGAATACAGCGTCGGGCGTCTCGCAAGCCCGCTCGAACCGAAATTGGATGCGCCGGAAAACGCTTTGCTGATTGACGCCGCGTTTGCCGATGACGAAGGAAAACCTTACACGCTCGAACGCGCCGTGGCGATTTACGAGCGTGACGGCGGTCTGCTGTGGAAACATTTCGATACAGTTTTGGGCAAAAACGAATCGCGCCGCGCCAGAGAATTGGTGATGTCTTTTATCGCCACCATCGGCAATTACGATTACGCCGTAAATTATATTTTCAAACAGGACGGCTCGCTCGAAGTTGATCTCGCGCTGACCGGAATTATGCTCGCTAAAGGCGTCAAGGAAAAACGCGCGGACGAACACGGCTCACAGCATTCTTCGGACACAACCGGGCATCTTGTCGCAGAATACGTCGTCGCGCCGCACCACCAGCATTTTTTCAATTTCAGGCTCGATTTCGATGTTGACGGAACAAACAATTCGGTTACGGAAATGAACACATCGGCAATGCCAGCCGGAGCTAACAATCCTTATCTGAACGGTTTCGTGATGCGCGAAAGCGTTTTCAAGACCGAACGCGACGCGCAGCGCAAAATGGATATGCATGCGGCGCGCGTCTGGACGGTGAATAATCCGACGGCGAAAAATTCGCTCGGACACAGCACAAGTTACATTTTAGTTCCGGGCGCAAATTCGCTTCCGTATATTGCGCCTGAAAGCTCGGTCAGAAAACGCGCCGGATTTATCAACAATCATTTCTGGGCGACGCGCTACAACTCGCTCGAAACGAGCGCCGCCGGAGTTTATCCGAACCAGAGCCGCGGCGGCGAAGGCTTGCCGCAGTTTGCCGCAAACGGGGAAGCGATTGAAAACACTGATGTCGTCATCTGGTACACTCTGGGCGTGACGCACATTCCGCGACCTGAAGAATGGGCTGTGATGCCGGTCACGCACGTCGGTTTCAAAATGATTCCCGGCGGATTTTTCAGCCGCAATCCCGCGCTCGACGTTCCGAAATAAAATCGGGCGGAAAAACAATCGGCGTTGTTTTATATTTTCCAGGACGAAAAAGGTTTCCGAATTATCACCAAATGAAAATTAAATTGTTGAATCGCCTCGTCTGTTCGATTTTGTTTTTTACGCTGCCTTTTACAATTTCAGCCCAACGAAAGACAGCAAAACCCGCGCCGAAAACGGAAATTAAAACGATTTCTTCTATTGCGCAGCCGCAAACATTGGACGAGCGAATCAAAACCGCGCTCGCTGATTTTCAAGGCAGCGCGTGGATTTACGCCAAAAATCTCGACAACGGCAAAACGTATGAATTTCGCGCCGATGAGCGCGTGCGGACAGCCAGCACAATCAAGCTGGCGATTATGGTCGAAGTTTTCGCGCAGGTTGCGGAAGGCAAATTAAAATGGACTGATAAATTCGTTTTGAAAAATAAACAGAGCGGTTCGGGCATTCTCGGAGAATTTTCCGACGGGACTGAGATTGATTTAAAAACGCTCGTTAATCTGATGATCGTCGTTTCCGACAACACGGCGACGAATCTGATTTTGGATAAGGTTATGAGCGATGCGGTAAACGCGCGGATGGAGCAGCTCGGTTTCGCAAACATTCGATCTTTGAGAAAAATCGGCGGCGGAGGCGACGCTAAAATTGCGGGCGAAGGCGTTAATCGGCTGTTCGGAATAGGCGTTTCGACGATGCGCGAAATGGCGAGATTGCTCGAAATGCTGGAAAAAGGCGAAGTCGTTTCAAAACAAGCGTCGGCGGAAATGATTGCGATTTTAAGACGCCAGCAATACACCGACGGAATCGGACGCGGGCTGCTCGACACGACGCCCGCTGCCTCAAAATCCGGCGCGCTCGACCGCTTGAGAAGCGATGTCGGAATCATTTACACCCGGCGCGGGCGAATTGTAATGGCGATTACCGTTGACGAAATGCCCGTTGTTCATTACAACCAGGAAAATCCGGGATTAAAAATGCTCTGGCGTTTATCGCAGATTTTGCAGGACGGTTTGACGAGATAAATTCTTAACCGAGCTTTTCGTTAACGACCGTGAAAATCGCGGTTGAAATAATGACGACGATAAACGTCGCAATCGCTCGCCAGATGGCGTCGGATTTCGTAAAATCCCAAATCGCCAGAATGCACAAAAGAGTCGAAGCGACGAGCGAAATTGTAATCACGACAAACGAAATAATACGGACGAGTTCGGGATTAACGACTCCGCGCAATTCTTTTTTTATGCGCGCTGTGGTCGGGCGTTCGGAAACATCGAGCTGTCCCGAAACTTCTAATTTTTGTTTTTGTGCAGTCAAATCCGCCATAAAAATTATCCGCTGATAAAAAGAGCGGCAAGGAAAATTTAACCGTTGCAATGCGAATATCTTATCATTTTTTAACTTTCGCCTTTCAATTGTTTGAAAAACGATTTTTTGAAACTTTAAGAATCCATTCGCTTGCGCGGAACCCCTTCCAAAAACTCGGTAGTATTTTCGGTCACGCTTGAAACAGGGCGAACGAATTGCGAATTGTCTGCTGCGGGCAAACCCGCGTTTTCCTGCGAAGCGTTGTTTAATTCATTTGAGCGGTCTGCAAAATTTCCTTTCCGCCTCCGCGCAAGGTTTTTGCTTAGCCTTATTCCGATGTAAAAATTCGATGCCTGCCATCCGGCAATTGCCAGTAAAAATGCGGCGGTCACATAAATTATTCCGGGAACGCCCGGTCTGCCGAGATAAGTTGCGTAAAGCCAAATGCCGAGCAGCAGCGCCACAATTGAACTAATCGCGCTCAAAAAAAGCGAAATGTTCAGGCTTTCTTCGGGCGAATCGCCGCCAAAGCTTTTTCGTCCGCGTTTCGCCAGATCCGGCAGCCATTCGCCGCACGCGCGACAATAGCTTTCCGGCATCTGCTCACCTTTTCCGCATTTCGGGCAAAACATTTTCATTCTCTTGATTACGAGCAAGCGCCGGCTGTTGTTTGGCAAATTTTCGGCGTTTGATTTCCTGATCAATCATTTCCAGCTCGCGGCTCATTTGTCCGACGACCGACGTATTTTCTTTGGCGCGCCGAATCAAATACGGCAAAGCGTCTTTCACCGGACCGTAAGGGACGTATTTTGTGACGTTATAGCCTTCTTTCGCCAAAACGTACGAAAGATTGTCGCTCATTCCGTAAAGTTGCGAAAAATGAATTCGATGGTCGTCGTTCGGTAAATTCTTTTCTTTCATCAGACGGACGAGAAGCTGAACGCTTTCGTCGTTATGTGTGGCATTGACGAAAGAGATTTCTTCAACATTTTCGACGCAATATTCGATTGCGGTATCGTAATCGCGGTCGGTTGATGCTTTATCGGGCTGAATCGGCGAGGGATAATTCATTTCCTCTGCTCGCTCGCGTTCCTTTTCCATATAAGCGCCGCGTACGAATTTGACTGCAAGATGATAATTGCCGGCGCGCGCGTCGGCGTGAGATTTTTTCAAAAATTCCAAACGGTCGTGCCGGTACATTTGCAGCGTGTTGAAGACAATCGGCTTTTCCCGATTAAAAAGCAGCATCATTTCCCGCACTAAATCGTCAATCGGGTCTTGAATCCAGCTTTCTTCGGCGTCAATAAAAATCGGCTGATCGAGCGAAGCGGCGGATTGGCAGATTTCCTGCACGCGGCTGCGCGCCCGATTCCATTCGACGCGCTCGGTCTCGGCAAGCTCGCGTCCTGCGCCGATTCTTTCAAGCAAATCGAAACGAATGATTCCGGTGATTTTAAAAACCGAAAACGGCAATTTCGGATCGCCTGCCGCTCGTTTGATTGTTCGTAAAATCTCGGCTTTGGTGTGCTCGAAAACGGCTTCTTCTTTTTTGCCTTCAATCGAATAATCGAGAATTGTCCCGATATTTGAACGTGCCAACTCCTGAATCACCCGCTCACATTCCTGAATCGTTTCGCCGCCGCAGAATTGACGGAAAACGGTTTCTTTGACAAAAAATTTGATCGGCAGTCCGAGCGATAAACCGAACGCTGCCGATTTTGTCCCGATGTCGGTCAAAAACGGCGAGTTCATCATCCGAAACAGCCAATATTTTCTCTCAAGCTCCGTGTTGGTTTTGCCGGCAAACGCCGTTTCCGTGTCGTTTAAATTGATCCGAAAATCATTCATTATCTTTTTGAATTTCTTACTGTTTTTCTTTTAACGATTCGATTTTTTGTATTTCCGATAAAACTATTAGCATTTCGTTCTTCAGTTCCGGCACGTCTTTCGTTGCCGCCGTCCAAACAATTTCCAAGTCAACCTCGAAATATGCGTGAATGATGCGATTACGCATTCCCGCAATCTCCTTCCAAATAATTTGAGGATATTGCGCTCGCGTTTCCGGGGAAATATTTTTAACGGCTTCGCCGATTATTTGAATTTGTCTGACAACGGCGTCCTGCCTCATTCGATTCGATAAAAATTCATCTTTGCCGATGCCGTCAAAATAGCTTGCGATTGCATCGCAGGCATCAAGGATGTGAAGTAAGTAAAATGATTCTCTTTTAAACTTCATACAAAATCCTCAAATCAGCCAGAACATCGTCGCGGATATATTTGCTCAGACTCGCTTCGGTTACGAGATCAACTTTTCTGCCGAGCGCTTCTTCAAATTCGTATTCAAGCGCGAAAAACTCAAGTCCCATCGGTTTTCCCAAACGCACGAGTAAGTCCACATCGCTCGAATCCGTGTCTTCGCCGCGCGCGACCGAGCCGAAAACTCCGAGCATTACAATGTCATTTTTCCGGCAAATCTCGCGCAGCTTATCTAAATGCGATGAAAGATTCATTATGTCAATCTCTTAAAATTCCTCTCGAAATTACGATGCGCTGAATCTCGCTTGTGCCTTCGTAAATTGTCGTAATGCGCGCGTCGCGGTAAAGTTTTTCGACCGCGTAATGCCGCGAATAGCCGTTGCCGCCGTGAATTTGAACCGCGTCCGCCGCGACTTTGTTTGCCGTTTCCGATGCGAAAACTTTTGCCTGCGCCGCGTAAATTCCGGTTTGTTTGTGTCCGGCGTCTTTCATCGCCGCCGCGCGCAGCGTTAAAAGACGTGCGGCTTCGGTTTGCACAGCCATATCTGCCAATTTGAATTGAATCGCTTGAAATTCTGCAATCGGTTTGCCGAATGCCGTGCGGTCTTTGGCGTATTTGGTTGATTCGTCGAGCGCGGCTTGCGCGATTCCGACCGACAGCGCGGCGATTCCGATTCTGCCGTTGTCGAGGCTGGACAGCGCGACGCGCATTCCATCACCGACTTTTCCCAGCACGTTTTCCTGCGGAACTCGAACGTCCGACAAGCTCATCTCGGCGGTTTGCGAAGCTCGCTGTCCCATTTTGTGTTCGATTGACGAAAGCGTTAAACCCGGCGCGTTCCAATCAATCAGAAACGCCGTGATTTCTTTTTTCCCGTCCGGCTGTTCACCCGTCACCGCCATTACGAGATAAACGTCGGCGATTCCGCCGTTTGTGACCCACGATTTCGTGCCGTTTAAAATGTAAAATCCGTCGCTGAAATCGGCGCGGCATTTGAGATTCGTCGCATCCGAACCGGCTTGCGGCTCTGAAAGACAAAACGCGCCGAGCTTTTCGCCTTTCGCCAAAGGCGCGAGATATTTTTGTTTTTGTTCCTGAGTACCGAAATTTAAAATCGGAAAACAGCAAACCGAATTCGTCACGCCGACAATTACGCAAACGCTCGGATCGGCTTTGGCAATTTCTTCCAGGGCGAGCGCGTAAGAAACCGTGTCGAAACCAGCGCCGCCGTATTCTTCGGGGATAATCATTCCCAAAAGCCCCAGTTCGGCTAAACCGTTTATCTGTTCGCGCGGAAATTTTTCCTGCTCGTCGTACTCGCGGGCGCGCGGAGCGATTTCTTTGCTCGCAAATTCGCGCACGGCGGTTTGCGCCATTTGCTGCTCTTCGGTGAATGTGAAATCCATAATCCGATTATAAAGACAAAAAGAAAAAGGCAAAAGATATTTTAACCTTTTGCCTTTTTCCGTTTGATTCTGCTTTGTTTTAGCGCGGCTGCATTGCCGAAGGCGCTGGAAGCTCGCCGCTTTCTCCGAAGGCGCGGGCGAAAAACGAGCCGTCGGTTGATTTTAAACCGTACCAGCCGTTTGTTGACGGACGGAAAACGGCGATGTCAGCTTTGCCGTCGGCGTCGTAATCAGCCGGAATCGGAACGTCTTCCGCGACGCCGAATTGAATCGAAGTCATCTGGTTGATACGGCTGTTTTGGATGTACCAAAAGCCGTTGCTTGGGCGAAAAACCGCAAAATCGGTTTTAAAATCACCGTCAAAATCGCCGATTACGGTTTTATCCGTCGCCACACCGAATTGCGTCGCTTGCAAACTGTTCTGCGAGCTTGGCAAAACATACCAATATTTAAAACCGTTAACCGCGCGCACGACGGCGAAGTCGGTTTTGCCGTCGGCGTCAAAATCGCCGGTGACGGGCTGGTCGCCGTTGGCTCCCCATTGAATGCCTTTAAATCCGAGCGTGGTTTGCTGGATGTACCAGGAGCCGTTCGACGGGCGGAAAACGGCTAAATCCGTGCGTCCGTCTTTGTCGTAATCGGCTGAAACCGGAATGTCGCCAGCCGAACCGAATTGTTCGCCGCGGAAAGCGTTGGTGCTGCTGTTTAAAACATACCAGTAAAGAGAGCCGTTCGTAACGCGCGTGACTGCGATGTCAGATTTGCCGTCGCCGTCGTAATCGCCGGGACGCATCTGATCGCCGTTTGCTCCAAAAGCCGTGCTGGAAGTCCAACTGCCGTTGCTTCTCTCGATTGTCCATAAACCGTTTGACGCATTAAAGCTCGAAAAATCGGTGCGGCTGTCGCCGTCGAAATCTGTAACTTCGTTTTTACGCGGACCCGCAATCTTGCTTGCATCAAGAATGTACAAGCCGGTTGCCAGATCGGAAGCGATAACTCTGTCGTGTCCGAGCAGCGGATACGCAGTCCAGTTGCCGTCGTAGCCCATGGGGACATTGTTGATCAGAGATTGCGCTCCGCAAACCGCATCCCAGGACTCGCCGCCCAAAGAGGCTGCGCTTTCGCGCGCGGCTTCTTCGCTCAAAGCAGCAGAATAAGTGTCGTATTGCCCGATGCGTTTTGGCTCCGCCGGATTGGTGATGTCAAAAACCTGAACTCCGGCTTGATACCACGAAACGTAAAGTCGGTCGCCTTTAACAACCGGATTGTGCGGGGCGATTCCGTTGACGCCGATGTCGGCGGCTTTGATGATTTTGACGATCTGTGGTTGAGCCGGATTTGAAATGTTGTAAACGCGCAATTCGCCGTCGAAAAACTCGCGGCAGACAAACATCCAGTTGTTGTCTTCGCTGACCCAATTGCTGTGCGTGCTGCCGCCCGTAACGACCTGACCGAGCAGTTGCGGAGCTTCCGTGCCGATATTGGTCACGTCGTAAATCTCGGTCAAACCGGTACCGGAAAAGCCGGACAGATACAGACGATTGTTTTTGACGAAAAGTCCGTGAACCCAACCGGAATTGTTCGGAGTAATATCGTGGGCAAGCTGCGGCTGAGCCGGATTGGAAACGTTGATGACTTTTAAAATGCGGTTCGCCGTCGTGTTTGAATTGATGTAGAGATAATTGCCCTCGACAAACATTTCGTGAATCGTGTCGTAACCGCCGTTGGCTGAGGATGATCTGCCGAGCAAAACCGGATTCGACGGATTGCTGATGTCAACGATATGCACGCCGCCGTTATTGCCGCCGTTGTTGCCGCTGCCGAAATAAGCGCGATTGCCGACGACGACGGCTTCCAGAAATTGCTGGTTATTGCCGGGATTATAATGTGCTTTTAAAACCGGGTTATCGGGATTTGAAACATCGTAAATCCAGGCACCGCGCGCAAAATAGCTGCCCATCACAGCAATGTTGCCGTCGGCGGTAACGTCAGCGTATTTCGCTGTGGCGGAAAAACTTGCCGTCGCCGGGTCCCGGTGCGCGCGCAGCCGGATATTTTGTGCGATTGAGCTTGAGGTGTTGGCTAAACAAGCTAAAACTGCTAACGCCAGCCAAATGAGATTTGCTCCGCGTTTATTAAACATTATTTTTCCTCGGAATTATAAAATTACGGATAGTCCTTGTGGTTACACTTAACAAGTATAATCAAAAGAGATGCCTTTTTCAATGAAGTTGATGCCCGTAAAATCGGGATTTTACGAAATTCTACGCTTAGAGCGCGGTAAAATTGAGTTATGAAACCGCTTGTGAAGCGTCGCGCATCACGAGGTCGAAAGTTCCGGGCGCGACTTTGCGAAACCGGCGATTGCGGTTTAAAGAGACTGCGATGCTGATAGTCGGATTGTTGCCGGTGAAATTGAAACCGTTTTCGAGCAGCCGGTTATAAAGCTCATTGACGTGAAGCGGGCGTCCCGCCTCGCGCATTAAAATTGTGCAGGCTTGTGTAATCGTGCGATCGGCAAAACGATGACTGCGAATTTCGGTATCGGGATTAATCGGCGGAGTAACGTGCTTTGATCCGCCGCCTTGATTCCGCATCGGGACGACCGAACGCGAATTTGCGTAAGGGTTTTGCGAGAGAGATTTTGATCCGTAGTTGCGCGGCGGCATTTCGTCCAAATCGTCCATCTCGTAATCCGCCATTTCGTCCTGCATCGAGTATTTTTGGTTGCCGACGACATCATTGCGGTTTCCGCGCGAGGAAAACAACAAGCTGTGCATCGTCGTCTCGATTTGTTTGGCGCTCGCATCGAGCATCTGAATTTCCTGCCGCAAACCTTCAACTTCGCCTTCGATTTCACGAAGGCGACGCATCTTCTGGCTGCGCGATTGACGCATTTGCCGCAGACTCTGCTCAAGCGTCGCAATCAAATTTTCATTATCTATCGCCATAAAATTTAAGTTTACCGAATTTGCCGGGTTTATCGAGTTGTGAGAATCACTCGACAAACTCTATAAACTCGAAGAACTCGACAAACTTATTTTTGTCTTTCAACAATATACGCCGCAATTTCCGTGAGAGCATTACGGTACTTCGATTCGGGCAAAAGGTCAAGATTTTGTCGCGCTTCGGTCGCGTAAAAATGCGCTCGCTTTTTGGTTGCTTCAAGAGAGCCGCCGGTTTCCAGCTCTTTTAACAAATTTTCGCGGGAGACGCGCCGGTAATCGCCGTCGTGCATCACCTGTTCAAGCCGGACGCGCCATTCGGAATTATCTTTCAAAAGCAGAATCAAAGGCAAGGTTAATTTTCCTTCCAGCAGATCCGCGCCCGCCGCTTTGCCCAAAACGTCTTTATCCGCAGTGAAATCGAGCAAATCGTCGGCAAGCTGAAAAGCCGTTCCCAGATTCATCCCAAAATCGCGCAACGCCGATTTTTGCAATTCGTTTGCGCCGCCCAAAATCGCGCCGATTTCGCAGCAGGCGCTAAACAGAAACGCGGTTTTGCGCTGCAAAACGTCGAAATATTCTTTTTCCGAAATGTCCGTCCGACCGAGCATCGTTAGTTGAATCAACTCGCCTTCGGTCATTTTTCTGGTCAGGCGAGTTAAAATATCGAGGATTTCCAGAGAACGTTCCTGCAAGCTCGTCTCAAACGCAGACATATAAAGCCAATCGCCCATCAAAACGGCGGTTTGATTGCCGAAACGGGCGTTGACCGACGGACGATTGCGGCGCGTGTCGGCGTTGTCAATAATATCGTCGTGAACCAATGTCGCGGTGTGGAGAAACTCCATTACGGTCGCCAATCTGATTGCGTTCGGTTTTGAACCGTCGCCGCCGACCGCGTAATTCGACAAAATGTTGAGTGCCGGACGCACGCGCTTGCCGCCCGATTGGCGCAGATAATCGCCGAGATAAGCGATAACCTGCACATTTGAACGCGCCTGTCGCTCAAATTCCTGCTCGACCAGCGCCAATTCGCCGGAAATCAAAGAAAAAACTCGCCGCGCCGCCAATCGCGGATCAAGTGCTGCGGAGGCGGGAGAAAAAGTTTGCATTTCAAATTTATTGCTTGCAATTCAGCTTGAAATTTCCGTCGCTGAAAGCGACATTTTTGCGCTTTTAATTCGAGCGATAATTATCAAACTGCATATCAATGCCGAAATCCTGCTTTTTCAAAGCGGCGATGACTTCCTGCAAAGTGTCGCGATCTTTGCCGGAAATGCGAACCACGTCGCCTTGAATCGCGGCTTGGACTTTTAGTTTCGCGTCTTTGATAAATTTGACGATTTCTTTGGCTTTGTCGCCCGGAATACCTTGCTGGATTTTGACGCGCTGGCGCACGGAACTGCCTGCTGCGGGTTCGATCTTTTCGTAAGTCAGAGCCTTCAGCGGAACATTTCTTTTGACCAGTTTGCTCTGCAAAACGTCGTTCATATTTCGCAGCTTGGTTTCGTCTTCGGCTGATAAAACGAGGTCTTTGTCTTCGAGTTCAACGGTTGCGCGACTGCCTTTAAAATCAAAGCGTTGACCGACTTCTTTAGTCGTTTGGTTAATCGCGTTCGTGACCTCGGCATAGTCAACTTTCGAGACTATATCGAATGAATTTTCTTTTGCCATATCGTTTTCGAGAATATCATAAAACGTTCGATTTTGATTTGACACTGACAGTTTCTGCGGTAAAATCTGGCGCGTCATTTCTATTTTTTCTTTTGAAAAAGGTTTCAATTCAAATATGTCAAAACTTCCCCATTCAATACGTCAAAACGCTTTTAATTTACTAATGATTTTTGTGATGTTGATTTTCGGATTCGGCTGTGTTTGCTCGAGTCTCGGCGATGACGACCGCAATCGCGGCAAAAATTTAACCAATTCGCCCCAAACACAGTCAAATACAACCGGCAAGCAATCCAATAAAGGACGCACCAAAGCCAACACGCAGACGACGACGACAAAGCGCAGCACCGAAGAAGATAAAGGCGATTTTCAGGTCGAATACGTTGATGTCGAAAATCCGGCGTATGAGCGCCTGAATCAGGAAATGCGGCAGGAAAAGATTTTGGAAAGCGCCTCGCGCGATTTAAACAAAGCTCTCGCGCTGCCTTACGACATTACGCTCGTGACGAAGGATTGCGGGCAAATTAACGCATTTTATCAACCGTCGGAGCGCTCGATTACGATTTGTTACGAGATGATGGAGTTTTACTCAAAACTGTTCGGTCAAAAATACAGTCAGGAAGAAGCGAATCAAAAAATGGCGGAAGCGCTGCAATTTATTTTCCTGCACGAGCTTGGACACGCATTGATTGACGCTTATCAATTGCCCGTCACCGGAAACGAGGAAGATGCCGCCGACAAGCTTTCTTCGTACATCAATATCAAAGAATTGGGCGAATCCGGCGGCGGCGCGCGGGCTGCAATTGCTGCCGCGCAGGCTTTCGGTATGCAATCGGAAATGACAGGCAACAAAGATTTGCCTTTTTACGACGAGCACGCGCTCGATCAGCAGCGTTTTTACAACATCCTGTGCCAGCTTTTCGGCTCAAATCCGAATAAATACGAGGTTTTGGTTAAGGACGGAACACTACCCGAACCGCGCGCAGTCCGTTGCCCGAGCGAATTTCAACAAAACGTCCGCACCTGGGAAAATCTGTTGGCAAAATATCGCAAACAATAAAATTTTGAGCGCAGACGTATGCATCTGCGCTCAATTTTAAAAATTAGCGAGAGGTTCGATTTCCGCTTTTTTCAAAATCTGTTCGTTCTTGTCGAAAACGATTTTCGTTGGTGTTCTCGGAATGGAAAACGTAAAGGTCTGCTCGCGCTGGTTCATTTCGATTCGTTCGGTTTTCTTTCCATCAGGCGTCTCGATTTCTATTTCAGCCGAGAGTCGGAAAAACGCCGGGGTTTGCGAATCGGCTTTTTGAGTTTGTTTGACGACAAGCCGTAATTGCCGCGCCGCCGGACTGTAAGCCGGTTCGATTTTTAGTTTCGGATAGCCCGCTTTGCGCGTCCATTGCTCGAAAAACCAGTTCAAATCTTTGCCCGTCGTTTGCTCAAAAGCGCGCTGCAAATCAATTGTTTCAACGCTCCCAAATCGGTGAGCGTTTAAATAAGCGTTGATTGATTTCCAGAACATCTCGTCGCCGACCGTTTCTCTGAGCATATGAACGACGAAACCGCCTTTTTTGTAAGTGATCGAATCGAACAGCAACGGATCGGGGCGAGCGCGCAAGTTTACAAGCGGATGTTTTAAATTTATGTCTTCCTGCGCAAAGGCTTGCTCGGCGTTTGTGCGCATTTCTTCGAGATACGCCGCTCGCCCGTATTCGTTTTCGATAAAAACCGATTCCATAAACGTCGCAAAACCTTCGTTGAGCCACAGCTCCGACCAGTTTTTGCAGGTCACGAGATTACCGAACCACGAGTGCGCGAGTTCGTGCGTCACCAGATTTTCCGTGTCGCGCAAATTTGCCGGTTCGAGCGCGCCGTAAATTTCGGTATCAGCCATTGTCGTCGCCGTGACGTTTTCCATTCCGGCGAAAGCGTCGAAATTGCCGACGACAGTTTGATCGTATTTGGCGAAAGGGAATTTGACGCCGGTCGTTTTTTCAAACAAAGCAAGCATTTTCTGCGTTTTCCCATAAGCGAGCGGGCGAACTTTTTCGGATTCCTGGCGGTCTGGATAAAGAAAATAGCCGAGCGGAATTGCACCGTATTTATCCGAAAATTTTTGATATTTGCCGACGACAAACGAAACCAGATAAGTCGGGAGCGGTTGATTCATTCGATAATGAAAAGTTTTCGTGTTGTTCGGATTGTTTTTGACTTCGATTAATTCGCCGTTTCCGATTGCCGTTTCATCCGCGCTGGTCGTGGTAATAAACTGCTCGGTCGTCGCTTTGTCGTCGGGAAAATCGTATGACGGAAACCAGTTTCGATTGTCTTCCGGCTCGCCCTGCGTCCAGATTTGCGCCGGGCGCACAGGCTTTCCATTGTTGCTGAGCGGTTCGACAAAATAAACCCCGGCGCGCGGATTAACGGCGCGGTATTTTATCCGAACCGAAACCGTCTCGTTCGCGTTGTAAGTTTTATCGAGCGTAATATCGAGCTTGCCGGAATTGTTTAGAAACGTGAGCGGTTTGGCTGAGTTTTCGGGCGTCACGGATTCGACTCGCAAATTAACGGCGTCGAGCGAAAGAGTGCGAAAATTATCTTTGAGCGGTTTGACGACCACTGTCGTTTCGCCGAAAACGGTTTTCGTTTTTCGATCAAAGCTCGTGCGAATCGTATAATGCTCCGCATCGAAAGTGCGAACGCGCGGCGAAACAATTTGCGCGAAGATGGTTTGCCCGCTAAGCGCGGCGAATAAAAAGAAAAATACTAATTTTGTTCTGAACATCAAAATTCCTCAAATAAATTAACGACAAACCGATTTTGCCTGATAACTGAAGTCGCCGACAACTTTGACCGGGCAAAAAAGGGAAACGAAAACCAGGCAAGGTTTTTGTTTGGCAAAAATCAGAAGCCGCTCGCGTCCCAATAAAGCGAAAAACGCTTTGTCGAATTGGTTATATGCTCGCAAACAAAGTAAAATACAAACGATTTTTCTCCGCTAAAGAAAGGAAATCTCAAATGAAACGCAAACAATCGAACGTTCTTTTAGCCTTAATCTCGCTTTTTTCATTATTTTTCAACTCGGTTTTAACCGCGCATGCACAAGTCGGCGCGGGTGAAGATATTTCAGAAGGCGCGAGCGTTTTTGTGTTTCGCGCCTCGTCGCGCCAGCCGAAAAGCGCTCTCCGCACTCAGGTTGTGAAATCGCGCCCGCTCCAGAAAAAAATGGAAGCGCGCGAGCGCCGCGTCAAGCAGAGCAGTTTGCTCGGCGACACGCGGCGACCGAAAAACCCGGTTGCTACGCGACCGACTCCGAAACCGATAAAAACGGACGTAACGCGCGCAGCCAAAGAAAAATCAGCCGAAGAATATGCCAAAAATGCTGAAACCGCCTTCAATAATAAAGATTTGGACGAAGCCGAAAATCTTTATGCTCAAGCCCGCGCGATAAGCCCTGACAATCAAACCGCCAAGCTCGGTTTAGCCAAAGTTTTCGCCGTGCGAGGCGACGCCGCTTATGCGGATAAAAGCTACCGGAACGCCGCCTTGAGCTTTAATCAATCAATCGCGCTTAATCCAAATAATGCGGATGTTTATGCGGCTCTCGGCGAAGCCTATGAGGCGCAGGATCAAAACGACAAAGCAATCGAAGCGTATTTGAAAGCAATGCAGCTCGATGACAGCTTGACCGAAATCAATGCGCCGCTCGGCACGCTCTATTACGAAAAAGGCGATTTTTCAAACGCTCAAAAATATCTGGCGAAAGCCGCTGCAATCAATTCAAACGACGACGATTTACAAAATCTTTACGGCGAAGTTTTGCTCAAACAAAACCGCGCCGAAGAAGCCGCCCGCGCTTTTCAGGCAGCTATTCGAATAAACCAAAGCAACGCGGCGGCGCATTACAATCTGGCGAAAATTCACGCGCAGAACAATCGCCCCGACGACGCAATCGCCGAGCTGCGAAGCGCGATAAAGGCGGACAAAAATTACGACGAAGCATATTTTGATTTGGGAACATTGCTTTACAACAAGCGGCAATACAACGAGGCTGCCCAAAACTTTCAGGAAGTTTTGCGAATCAAGTCCTCGCACGCCGAAGCCAGACTCAATTTAGCCGACAGCTACCGTCAGCTTGAAAAATACACGCAAGCGGTTGACCAATATCAAATTGTCGCGCCCCTGATGAAAAAGGGAGAGGTTTACAGCGATTTCGGCTACGCTTTGGGGAAAACTAGAAACTGGACGCGCGCCGTTGAGACGCTCAAAGAAGCCGTCCGGCTCGAACCGAACGCCGACGATTACACAAATCTCGCCTGGGCTTATAACAACGCCGCCGTTTCAACGAGCAATCCGGCTTTGTTTGAAGAAGCGAAACGCGCCGCGCAGGAAGCGATTCGCTTGAACCCGAATTTCGCTCCGGCTTATTACAATCTCGGCAACGCGCAGGCGCGAAGCAAGGATTTTCAAGCCGCGTTTCAAAGCTATAATCAAGCTCTGAAATTAAGAAAAAATTGGGCGGAAGCAAACAATAATCTCGGTTATGCTTACGCAACTGCCGGCAAGCACAAACTTGCCATTGAGGAATATCGCAAGGCTTTGAAATTGAAACCGGAATCGCCGGAAACGCGTTTTAATCTGGGTGTTTCGCTGGCTTTGGATGACAAAATCAATGATGCCGAAAACGAAATGAAAGAACTCAGCCGTTTGGACAAAGGGCGCGCGCAGCAGCTTGCCGCCATTATCCGCGACGTGAAAAGAAAACGCGGCAACAAGTAATTTCGGTGGGTTTTGAAGTAATCGAAAACTACGCGCTCGCGCCGCTGACGACTTTAAAAGTCGGCGGCGCGGCGCGTTTTTTCGTCCGCGCCGAAAATGAAAATGAAATTGCCGAAGCCGTTGATTTCGCGCAAAAACGCGATTTGCCAGTTTTTATTTTGGGCGGAGGCAGCAACGTTTTAATTTCCGATAAAGGTTTCGACGGATTGATTTTAAAAATTGCGAATCGGGGAATCGAAGTTTTTGGGGAAAAAAACAAGGCGCGCGCGACGGCGCAAGCCGGTGAAGATTGGGATGAGTTTGTCAGGTTTTGCGTTGAAAGGAATCTGGCTGGCGTCGAATGTTTAAGCGGAATTCCGGGCAGCGTCGGTGGAACGCCCGTCCAGAACGTCGGCGCTTACGGACAGGAAGTTGCGGAAACAATCGTCGGCGTCAGAGTTTTGGACCGCGCGAGCGGGAAGATTTTTGATCTAACCAATGCCGATTGTCGTTTCGCTTACCGGACAAGCATATTCAACACGACCGAGCGCGACCGTTTCATTGTTCTCGCCGTCAGCTTTGTTCTGCAACCGGACGGCGAACCGGCGATTCGCTACAAAGATTTGCAGCAGTTTTTCGGCACGGGCGAAAAACCGAATTTAAAAGAAACGCGCGACGCCGTTTTGCAAATCCGCCGCGCAAAATCAATGGTTATCGCCGCTGACGATCCGAATTCGCAGAGCGCAGGTTCGTTTTTTAAAAATCCGGTTGTCGAAACCGGGAAATTTGCCCAAATCTCGGAAACTGCCCTTCGTTTGAGATTTATCGAAAACAAATCACTGCCACCCCATTTTCCGGCGGGCGAAAATTCCGTAAAAATTCCGGCTGCGTGGCTAATTGAGAAAGCGGGTTTTCAGAAGGGCTATACGAAAAACAATCGCGCCGGAATTTCTTCAAACCACACGCTCGCAATCGTTAATCGAGGCGCGGCAAGCGCCGCCGACATTTTGGATTTGGCGAAGGAAATTCAACTTCGCGTTCGGGAAGTTTTCGGAGTTGAATTAAAACCCGAACCTGTCTTTGTCGGTTTTTGATTTCTTTCAATAAAACTCGCTATGAAACTTGTTTATCAACGAGCCGTGTGATTTAATTTCAAAACCTTATTTGTTTGCCCGCTTCGGTCAACACGTTTCCATTAAATTCTTTTAAATCAGAAAGTCGTTGAATGTCGTTTGCGGCAATTTAAAACCCCTTCAGCCGTATGAAAAAACCAGAAAATACAACTACGTCCGAGTCGGTGCCGAACGGAAGCCGCCGCTCATTTTTAGGTAATTTAGGCAAAGCCGCAATTTCTACCGCCGCCGTCGCAGCCATCGGCGCGGAAACCGTTTCGGCTCAAAAATCGAAAGGCGACGTGCAGGAACATATCGAAAATCTCGCGCCTGTCGCCTTTAGCTTGCGTTCGATAGCCTGTTATCAATTGCGCGTCGGCGCGGCGCAGTGGAATCTGAAAAACGCGCAATTAAGCGGCTCGCGTTCCGACAACAAAGACGAATCGCTTTACCCGAGCCGAATCGGCAATTACTCGAAAGGCTTGCCGCATCAGTCAAACGGCGAAGTCTCGCCGTCAGCTTACGACGCTTTTATTGCCGCCGTTAACAGCAAAAAACACGCGGATTTCGAGGCGATTCCGATGGGCGGCGACCGTAAGTTGACCAACCCGCAATCCGGTCTGGCTTTTGATCTGGAAGGCTCCGACCCGTATAGCTGCGCAATGCCGCCGCCGCCTGCGTTTGCGAGCCGCGAAATTGCGGCGGAAATCGCCGAAAACTACTGGATGGCGCTGCTTCGCGACGTGCCTTTTACCGATTACGCGAACGATTCGATTGCGAACGTGGCGGCGGAAGATTTGACGCTTTTCGGCGCGGATTTCAAAGCACCGAAAGACAAAGCCGGAGATGTTACGACGAGCCTTTTGTTTCGCGGTTTGACGCCGGGCGACAAAGCCGGTCCGCTGATGTCCCAGTTCTGGTATTTGCCTTGTAACTTCGGCTCTAATGAAATCAATCAACGCATTCGCACAGTGCGCGGAATAGCCGACGGCGGTCGCAATTATCTGACGGATTTTAATTCGTGGCTCTCGGCGCAAAACGGCGTCACGCCGTCGGAAAACCAGATTTTTGATTCGACCGCACGTTATATCCGAAACGGGCGCGATCTCGGCGAATGGGTACACGTTGACGTTTTATTTCAAGGTTATTTCCAGGCGTTTCTGTGTCTCGCCGGAATGAACGCGCCTGTTGACGCCGGAAATCCGTATCGCGATTCAGCGACGCAAGCTGGTTTCGGCACTTTCGGCGGACCGCATATTGCCACGATGTTGTGCGAAGTTTCGACGCGCGCGCTGAAAGCCGTCTGGAATCAAAAGTGGTTTGTTCATCGGCGTTTGCGTCCTGAGGCGTTCGCCGGGCGGATTGACAGAACGCTTTATCACAGCGCAAATTATCCGGTGCATTCTGAGATTCTCAATTCAATTTTGACCGGCACCAGACTCGGAAAATATATGCCAGCCGGAAACGCTCTGCTGCCGCAGGCTTTTCCCGAAGGCTCGCCGACGCACCCGGCTTACGGCGCGGGACACGCAACGGTCGCGGGCGCTTGTACGACAATCTTAAAAGCCTGGTTCGACGAATCAACCGTGATTCAAAATCCGGTCGTGCCGGATGCGACCGGAACAGTTTTAGTTCCTTACGCCGGAACGGAAAATTTAACGGTCGGAGGCGAGCTAAACAAAATCGCTTCAAACGTCGCCCTCGGACGAAATATGGCTGGCGTTCACTGGCGTTCGGACGCGACCGAATCTTTAAAGCTCGGCGAAGCAATCGCCCTCAGCGTTTTGCGCGACCAAAAAGCCTGCTACAACGAGCCTTTCAGCGGGTTTACTTTGACTAAATTCGACGGAACGACAATCACCGTTTAAATTTCGTTTGGACGAAAAAAGATAAAAGCCGCTGATTTTAGAGCGGCTTTTATCTTTTTAGGCAATAAATCGTTTTCGATTCGGTCTAATCAGTTGGATTTGATAAAATTTTATTCCATTTTTGAGATGTTCTGGAGATTTGCAAGATGAAAAAGCCGAATTTAAAAAGCGTTATAATTTTTCCTTTGATTTTTGTTTTGGCTTTCGGCGGAGTTTTGCCGGTTCGTGCAGACGGCGATTTGGTCGGCGGCGCGGCTGAAGATATTTCCGGCAACGCCAGCGTTTTCGTTTTCCGAAAAGGCAGAAAAGCGCCGCACGCGAGAAAGACCTTCGGGAAAAACAATGTTTCCGCCAGAAATCGGCGACAAAAAGCCGCGCAATATGCCGCAATTAAAGCGCGTCTTAAAACCGCATTGGCGAAAAATCGAGCTAAAACGCGCGGCGCAAACAATTCGGGAACAACCGCCCGAACGGGAAATTCCAATCGTCGTACTGCTCCGCCGTCGCTTAAAAATGTCGAACCTTTGCTGACGAAAGCCGATGCCGCGCTTGCGCAAGGCGATTTGCCCGGCGCGATTCAGTCTTACACAAAAGCGCTCGCCGTCAGTCCGAAAAATGCGCGTGCCTCAGCCGGTTTAAGCGACGCTTTGGCGGCAAAAGGCGACCGCGCAGCGGAAGCCGGAAACGCCGCGCAAGCCATTGCCAATTACGAAGAAGCTCTTAAACACGACCGCGAAAACACGGCGGCTTACGCCGGACTCGGCGCGGTTTACGACACGATGGACGAGCGCGAAAAAGCCGTCGCAAATTTTGAAAAGGCTTTGCAGCTAGACGTTTCGCTCATTGACGTTTATTACCCGCTCGGCGTGCTTTATTACGAAACGAAAAATTATCCTAAAGCCGAAGAATATTTGAACAAAGCTCTTCCGGGGCGCGCCGACGACGCCGAAACGAGAAATTACGTCGGGCTGATTTATGCCAATTCCAAGCGCGACGCGGAAGCCATTAAGGCGTTCAAATTTGCGGCGCAGCTAAAACCGGATTACGCCGAAGCATATTTTAATCTGGGCGAATCTTACGACCGTTTGAATCAACTGGATGAAGCGATTGGAGCTTATCGCAAAGCTATCGAAATCAATCAGAATTATGCCGACGCCTGGCACAACCTGGGCGTTGCGTATTACAACCGCGAGCGTTATGCAGAATCAGCCGACGCTTATAAACAAGCCGCCGCTTTAAACGGCGACGTGGAAACGAATCTTGCGCTCGCCGATTCTTACCGCCAGCTAAAACAATTCGACAACGCCAACGGCGCTTACGAAAAAGCAATCGCTCAAAACACCGGAGCGCCGAAGGAAGAACGCGCCGAAGTGTTTGAAAAATACGGCTATTGTCTGGGCAAAGCGAATCGCTGGGAC
>DASVTY010000146.1:0-22849 GCA_036387315.1 Pyrinomonadaceae bacterium | reverse complement strand
TTGGGCTTTGGTGCGGACGCCGATTGATGCGATTCCAGACCTTTCGGACAATCAGATAATCGTTTTTACCGATTGGGCTGGGCGCTCGCCGCAGGAAGTCGAAGACCAGATAACTTATCCGCTCGTGACGAATCTGCAAGGGCTTCCGGGCGTGCGCGTCGTCCGGGCAAGCTCGGCGTTCAGCTTTTCGATGGTCAATGTCATTTTTGAAGACGGCGTTGAGCTTTACTGGGCGCGCACGCGCGTTCTCGAACGCCTCAATCTTGTCACCAAACAACTGCCCGCAGGCGTGACGCCGACACTTGGACCTGACGCGACCGGCGTCGGGCAGGTTTTCTGGTACACGCTCGAATCCGATTCGATGGATTTGCGCGATTTGCGGACTCTTCAGGATTGGTTCGTGCGCTACCAGCTCAATTCCGTTTCGGGCGTGGCGGAAGTGGCTTCGGTCGGCGGTTTTGTTCAGCAATATCAAATCAACGTTGATCCGAACAAGCTGCGCGCCTTTAATCTGCCGCTTTCGACAATTGTCGAAGCGGTCGGGCGTTCAAACAACAACGTCGGCGGAAACGTCGTCGAGCAGGCGGGCGAATGGGCTGTTGTGCGCGGAATCGGTTTGGTCGAATCAATCGCCGATGTCGAAAATACCGTTATTGGTTCGCAGAACGGAACGCCGATTTATGTCAAAAACATTGCCGAGGTCAAGCTCGGCAACGCTTTTCGCACCGGCTCGCTGGACAAAAATGGCAAAGAAGCGGTCGGCGGTGTGGTTATTTCGCGCTATGGGACAAGCGCGCTGGAAGTCATCGAAAACGTCAAGCGAAAAATCGAGGAAATCAAACCCGGTTTGCCCGAAGGCGTTCAGATTGTTCCCTTTTACGACCGCACGCAATTGATAAATCGCACCGCCGACACGCTCAAAGACGCGCTCATCGAAGAGTTGATTTTGGTTACGCTGGCAAATCTGCTTTTTCTGGCGCATTTTCGCTCGGTTTTAATCGTCACGATTCCGCTTCCGCTCGCAGTTTTGATTTCGTTTTTGTTTATGTATTTTGCCGGAATTACGTCAAACATTATGTCGCTCGCCGGAATTGCGATTGCGATTTCAGACCTTGTTGACGCCGGTATTGTAGTGACCGAAAACGCTTATCGGGCGATTGAAAGCAAGGGAATTGATACAAAAGACAAAGCTGCTGTCTGGCGCGAAGTGTTGGAGGCGACAAAGATGGTGGGGCGACCGATTTTTTCTTCGATTGCGATTATTATTTTGGCTTTCGTTCCGGTTTTCGCGCTGACCGGGCAGGAAGGAAAACTGTTTCACCCGCTCGCTTTCACCAAAACTTTCGCGATGATCGGCGCGGCGTTTATGGCTGTCACGCTCGTTCCGGTTCTCTGCACTTACTTTTTAGGCGGCAAATTACACGATGAAGATTGGAATCCGATTATGCGCTTTTTGCGCCGGATTTATAAACCCGCGCTCATCTGGGCTTTGCAGCATCGAGCGGCAACCGTTTCGATAGCTCTGGTTCTTTTTCTAGGCGCGGCTTTTGTCGCAACCAAAATCGGCACGGAATTTATGCCGCCTTTGAATGAAGGCGATTTGATGTATATGCCGGTCACCGATCCGGCGATTTCGCTCGACGAAGCGACGCGGATTATGCAAAAACAGGACGAGATTATTAAAACTTTCCCCGAAGTCGAATGGGCTGTGGGCAAAGCCGGACGCGCCGAAACTTCGACCGACCCGTCGCCGATTAATATGAATGAGACGGTTATTCATTTAAAACCCGAAGAACAATGGCGCGGGGAAATGACGCGCGAAAAATTAGTCGCGGAAATGGACGCGGCTTTGCGAATGCCGGGCGTGACGAACATTTGGACGCAGCCGATTATCAACCGAATTGAAATGCTGGCGACGGGAATCCGCTCGCAAGTTGGCATCAAGATTTTCGGCAATGATTTAAAAACGTTAGAAGATTATTCGAGAAAAATCGCCGATGTCGTGCGCGCAATTCCGGGCGCGGCGGATGTTTATCCCGAACAAATCACCGGCGCGCCTTACGTTGACATTGACATCAATCGTCAGGCGGCTGCGCGTTACGGAATAGACGCGGGAACGATACAGAACGCGATTGAAATGGGAATCGGCGAAACGAATCTGACCGTGACTATCGAAGGTCGCCGCCGTTTTCCGATTCGCGTCCGCTATGCCGAAGAATTTCGCCGCTCGCCCGCAGCCATCGGACAAATTCCCGTCACGTCGCCAGCGGGCGTTCCCGTTCCGCTCGCGCAGATCGCTGCGATTCGCACGGTCGAAGGTCCGGCGATGATTCAAAGCGAAAACGGCTTGCTGCGCGGAACGGTTCTTTTAAGCGTGCGCGGGCGCGACATCGGCGGTTTTGTCGAAGAAGCGAACACGGCGATTTTGCAAAAAGTTCAGCTTCCAGCGGGTTATTACATAAATTGGAGCGGGCAGTTTGAAAACCAGCAGCGGGCGCAGCAGCGATTAATGATCGTTGTGCCGATTGTAATTCTGATTATTTTCGCCACGCTTTATATGACGTATCGCTCATTTCTCGAAGCCGCGCACGTTCTGCTCGCAGTGCCGTTTGCTTTGACGGGCGGCGTTTATCTGATTTGGCTGCTCGAATACAACTTTTCCGTCGCCGTCTGGGTCGGCTTTATCGCGCTGTTCGGCGCAGCGGTGCAAACGGGAATCGTGATGGTCGTGTATTTGGAAGAAGCCGTTGAGCGCAAGCGAAAAGAACTCGGAAAATTGAACAAAGAAACTTTGCTCGAAGCCGTGACGGAAGGCGCGCTGCTGCGGTTGCGCCCGAAAGTGATGACGGTGACGACAATTGTTTTCGGCTTGCTGCCGATTATGTGGAGCACAAGCGCGGGTTCGGAAGTGATGAAGCCGCTGGCAACGCCGGTTTTCGGTGGAATGATGTCGAGCCTTTTGCACGTTTTAATCGTGACACCCGTGATTTTTTACTGGCTGCGTTTGTGGGAATTGAAAAGCGAAAGCAAAAGCTCAGAATGATTTTTGATGATTCAAACAGGCATTGAATTTTTGCTTTCTAAGTTGCCACTAGCTTTTAGCTAGTGGTGGACGAATTTTAATAAACATCGGCTTTAGCCAAATCTTTGGGCTAAAGCGAAAAGGAAATTTATTGTTTTTCTTAAATTCGGCTAAAGCCTGTTTGTTTTAAATTACCTGACCATCCAGCTAAAGCTGGAGGCAATTTATAAAATGTTATTTAGGAAAATAAAAATCTCGTCGAAACAGCCATTTGCCGTCGTGTTAATTTGGTTCGCTTTGTTTGCGCCTCACATTTTTGCACAGGAAGCGCGAACGGTTTGGATTTCGGAAAAGAAAACAGTCGTTTCAATCCCAAAATATCTCGATTTGCAAAACGGCAAAACCGCTGACGAACTCGTTTCTTACGCGCTCGCTAACAACGCCGAGCTTGCCGCGATGCTGAGCGAAGCCAGCGCTGCGGAGGCTCTTGTCAGGCAAGCCGGTTTGCGTCCGAATCCGAGTTTGGAAGTCAGCGGAACGAGACAAATCGGCGGAATGGGCGACAACAGTTTGATGGTTCAAGGCGCACTGCCGCTCGAACTCGGCGGCAGACGCGGAGCGCGGATTCGAGTCGCCGAACGCGAGCTTGAAATTAGAAGATTGGCTGTCGCCGAGCGTGAACGACAACTCGCCGCTGAAGTGCGCGCGAAATTCGGTGAATCTCTGGCAGCCGTTTTCAAGTTGCGGTTTATCGAAGAAATGCTTGCGCTGGCAAGCGAAAATTTGACTCTGGTTGCCGCGCGCGTCGAAGAAGGTCGTCGTCCGCCGCTCGAACAAAACGTGGAAACGGTCGAGCTGAATCGCCTCCGCGCAATTCGCGAAACGGGCGAAGCGGCGGTTGAAATTCGTCTGCTTGAACTTCGCAATCTCGTCGGAATGTCGCCGGAAGAGCCTTTGCGCGTAAGCGGAAGTTTTGAAGATTTGCTCGTCACGCCTCCGCCGCAAGCCGATTCGGTAGAAAACGCTCTGGCGCGGCGTCCCGATTTGCAGGGAGCGCGCGCGGTCGAACAGCTCGCGCAGGCGAGAATCGAACAGGCTCGCTCCGAGGGCAAGATAGATGCGGACGCCATGCTCGGCTATCAGCGAATGCGGACGGGGTTTCCTTTGCGCGGAATTGACGAAGCCGGGAATTTGCAGCCGATTGAAAATCGAATGAATTTTTTCACGTTCGGCGTGACGCTCAATCTGCCGGTTCGCAATCGCAATCAGGGAATGATTGCCGCCGCCGTTGCGGAAGAAGAAGCCGCGCGCCTCCGGCGTCAGTTCGGCGAATTGACCGTCCGCCGGGAAGTCGCCGCCGCTTACGTTCGCTTTAACAGCGCGGCGCGCGCGATGCAGATTTATCGGGTCGGCGTCCGCGAACAAGCCGCTGAAAACTTGGGCGTCGTCCGGCAAATTTACGAGCTGGGCGCAAAGCCTTTGTTCGATTACATCGCCGAACAGCGCCGTTTTATCGAAACCGAAAGCGGTTTTATTGACGCGCAGCTTGAGACTTATCTGGCGCGAATCGAAATTTTACGCGCCGCAAACGCGCCCGAATTAACAAACAAATGAGCGAAGAAACTGTTAAAGAAATCGAATCGGAAGAAACCAAAAAAGCGGCGCAAACCGGGCGGCGAAAGTCGAAAAACTTATTGTTTGCCGCAATTGTTTTGGCTGTCGTCGCGGTCGCATCCGTTTTGATTTGGGCTTTTTCCAATTCGGGCAATAATCAAGCCGGAAAGCCCGTTCCCGCGCCGCGTTCGGGAAGTTTTGAAACTGCCGAAACAACCGATCAAACGTTTGCGGGACAGACTATTACGATTGAACCCGATCAGCTCAAAAACGCCGATATTAAAATCGAAACGGTCGGCGAACAAATCAATGCGGCGGAAACCGGAGTTTTGGCGAACGGCACCGTGCAGGCAAACGCTTACCGCGAAACGCCCGTGATTTCGCTGGTCGGCGGCGTCGTCCGGCAAATCGGAATTCAGGCGGGCGAAAACGTCCAAAACGGGCAAACAGTCGCAGTCGTTTTCAGCAACGAATTTGCCGAAGCGCAATCGAATTATTTAAATTTGCTGGCACAGTTAAACGAATCGCGCCTTGCTCAACAGCGCGCCGAAAAACTCATCCGAATTAATCAAACCGGGCGAACCGAGCTTGAACAGGCGCGCAGAGATTTGCAAATAGCCGAAGCCGAATTGGACGAGCATCACCGCCATCATGAGCGCACGGAAAAACTTTTAAAAATCGGCGCCGAAAGCCGTGAAGAATTCGAGCAGGCGACGACGAAACTCAAAATAGCCGAAGCGCAGGCAATCGAATCGCGCCGCCGTTTTGCACGAGCCGAACAATTACTCGAAATAAATCCTGTCGCCCGCGCGGAATTTGAGCAGGCGACGACAAAATTTAAAAATGCCGAAGCCCAGCTCGCTTCTTCGCGTCAAAGATTGCTGCTGCTCGGAATGCCTTCAAATCGCATTGCGGCTTTGCGTTCGGCAAATCAAATTTCCGGCGAAATCGCCGTGCCCGCGCCCGTCTCCGGCACGGTGACAAGCCGCGCCGTCAATCTCGGCGAAGTCATCGAAGCGAACAAAGAGCTTGCCAGAATCACGAATCTGTCGAGCATCTGGGTTGTCGCGCAGGTTTTTGAACAGGATTTGGCGCGTCTGCGGACGGGAAGCGGCGCGACCGTGACGAGCGACGCTTTTCCAGACCGCGTTTTTCGCGGAACGGTGACTTACATTGACCCGCGCCTGGACGAAGCCACGCGAACGGCGCAGGTGCGTGTGGAGCTTGAAAATCCGAACAATCTTTTGAAAATCGGAATGTATGTCCGCGTCGCTTTCGGCGCTCTCGGCGACGCCGAGCGAACGATGTCCGCAGTGCCCACGACAGCCGTGCAAAACATCAACAATCGTCAAATTGTTTTCGTGGCGACAGCGCAGCCGAATGTTTTCGAGCTGCGCCCGGTGCGAGTCGGAGCGGAAAGCAATGGGATGTATCCGGTTCTCGAAGGCTTAAACGTCGGCGAACGAGTTGCGACGGGTGGCAGTTTTATGCTCCGCGCCGAATGGATGAAAACAAATCAAAGCCGATAGGTTGGAAAACCTTAAAAATCTTGCATTTCCTATCTAAAGGACAATCGGAATTTGGTTTAAGATTAGCATTTGTTTAAAATGCTACAGAAGATTCTCGAACGAATTTTTTACTGTCGGAGGCAAGCATTTTCTTTTAAAAAATGTTAGTTTAAATATTATTATGCAGCCGAAAGAAGCGATTAAAATGAAAGTTAAACCGGATATTCGCGCGATTACGCGCCTTGTGCCGCCGAGCGGAAATCTTGTGCAGGGGCAATCCGAATTGCCGATTGACCCGCAGCTTGCCGCCGAAGCCGCCCGAATCATCGCCGCCAGCCAAAATCATTACGGCGCGGCGGAAGGCGTCGAGGAATTGAGACGAGCCGTTGCCGAGAAAATCAAAACTTACAACAATCTGGAAGTTGATCTCGAAGCGAAACAGCTTGAGTTGTTAATTACATCCGGCGGAACGGGCGCGCTCGTCGCCTTTGCGCAAACTTATTTAAAAGACAAATCAGCGCTCGTTTTCGAGCCGTATTACCCATATCACCGAATAATCATCGAGAGATTCGGCGGCAAAACCGAGACGTTTAATTTGCAGCCGGATTTGAGTTTTGACAAAGACGCTTTGCGCGCTCGCTGTCTCGAATTAAAAGACCGCAGCGAGTTTCCTTTAAAAGCGATCATCGTTTGCACACCCGCAAATCCGAGCGGGAAAGTGATGACGACGACCGAGCTTGAAGGAATTGCCGAAATTTGCAAAGAGCTTGATTTGCTTTGCGTTTCCGACGAAGTTTACGAGCATTACGTGACGGGCGAGCAGCCGCACGTTTCAATCGCTTCGCTGCCCGAAATGTGGGAGCGGACGATTACCGTCAATTCGTTTTCAAAATCGTGGAACATCTCCGGCTGGCGGCTCGGTTACGCTTACGGCGACGGCAAAATCGTCGCGCCTTTGAATAATGCGACCAACGTGATTTACGTCTGCGCCGCTACGCCGCTGCAAGCGGCTCTTTCCAAAGTCTTGATGGCGGATGCAGATTATTACAATCGCTTGCGCGTAAAATTCGACGAAAAACGACATTTCGCGTCGCAAGTTTTGCGCGAGCTTGGATTTGAAATTTACAATTCCGGCTCGGCTTTCTACATTTGGGCGCGCATTCCCGAACAGTTTGACGATGCGCTTAAATTCAACGAAATGCTGATGGAAAAAGCGGGTGTCGCCGCAGTTCCGGGCAGCGCGTTTGCCGATACGGACGATTGGGATTCGTATATGCGTTTGTGCATCGCCCGCGAAGATTCGGTTTTGCAGGGCGCGCTCGAAAAAATGCAGACGGCTTTGAGATAATGAGCGGGCAACAGAATAAACTCGAAAGGCGGCGAAATTTTCGTCGCTTTTTGTGTTTTCCGGCAAAAACAAAGACAATTCGGAAAAACAATGTCAATCGGAAAAGTAATTAAAATCGTTTTGCTGGTGTCGCTGGCGTTATCGTTTGTTGCCGAATCAACCGTTTCTGCGCAACTTAAAAAACGTTCTTCCATTCGCGGCAAACGAATCGCTGCGAAACGAAAAGCAAAACCGAAACGCAAACGCACGTTTATCGAAGTCGCTTCGATTCCGACGCCGATGGAAACCGTCGCGGAAATGCTGCGACTGGCGAATTTGAAAAAGGGCGACGTTTTGTACGATTTGGGCAGCGGCGACGGGCGAGTCGTCTTTGAAGCCGCCCGCAAATACGGCGTTCGCGCCGTCGGCGTGGAAATCAAGCCGCATCTTGTCGAAGAAGCCAACCGGCGCGCGAAAGACGAAGGCTTGGAGAAGCTGGCGCGTTTCGTCCACGCCGATTTGTTTCGTTTGAATTTGCGCCATGCAAGCGTCGTCACGCTTTATTTGTCCGATAGTTTGAACGAACGCCTGCTCCCAAAACTTTTAAGAGAATTGCGTCCCGGCTCTCGAATCGTCTCGCACGATTTTCGGATGGGCGATTGGCAGCCCGAACAATCGGTTAGAGTTCCCTGGAAAAATCTGTATCGCACGGTTTATTTGTGGACTGTGCCGGAAAGATCAAGCTTGAAAAAGAATGGAAAATAATTCGATAATCGTCTATACAATCGGTCACGGGCGACACCCTTTCGCTGATTTTCTGGCGCTTTTGCAAAAATACGAAATCGCGTTTTTGTGCGATGTCCGAAGCGCGGCGCGTTCGCGCTGGGTGCAGTTTAACGGCGCGGTTTTGTCTGAAGAATTGCGGAAAAACGGCATCGGATATGAGCATTTGCCGGAGTGCGGCGGCAAAACAATTGCCAAGCCGGAAGATTTGGTTGGCGGAATCGAGCGGATTTTAGAGCTTGCAGCCGATGTTAAAACAGCGATTATGTGTTCCGAATCGCAGCCGCTGACAAATCACAAACAGCCGCGTGCAAATTGCCATCGCGTCGGTTTGCTGTCGCCGCTCTTAAAAGCCAAAGGCGCGACGCGAATCGTCCACATTTTGCCCGATACCGATTCGATTGAATTTGACGAAGCGGCAATCGCTTCGATTTGGTAAGAATTTAATTTTTCTTCGTCTGTTCCAGTAAAAAATCTTCGGCTTTGGCGGCAATTGCGTTGTCAATCAATTCGACGCGCGGATTTAAGATTTTGTCGGCGAAAATACTAAAATCCGCACAATTTATTGTTTGTTTGCTAAGTTTCTCACGCCACGAATTCGGCAATCTCAAAGTTGCCGAAAGATAATCGGTAAAATCTTCAAGGGTTTTTATTTCCGGTTTGTCTTCGAGAAAAATCTCAATGGCGTAAAGTCGGCGGTCGAAAAATCTGAGATACAAAGCGCGCACGCCGCTTAAAACGGGCGGTGCAGGCTCGTTGATGAAATTTTGAAAAAACACTTTATTGCCATTTTTCTTGATTTTAATTTTTAAATGTCGCCCGAAAACGGTTTGCACATCTTTGGGCGACATTCCGAGCCGTAGATTGAACAAAGCGGGCGCTTCGTTCGATTTCAAATCGCAAACTTCGTTAGTGTTTTGCGCGACGCACGCGGCGGCGAAAAACAGAAAGAAAAACAATCCTAAAGCGTATTTCATAAATCCAATATAATGCAGTAGAGTTTAATAATACTCTTAATGAAGCGCGAAAATCTGACCAGATATGCGTGGCTTTCGATTTTAGCCGCATCTTTGACCATCGCCTTAAAATTGGCGGCGTATTATCTGACCAATTCAATCGGTTTGTTGTCGGACGCGCTCGAATCTCTAATCAACTTGGCGGCGGGAATTATCGCTTTGCTGATGCTCCGCGCGGCTGCCGCGCCGCCCGATGAGGAACACGCTTTCGGGCACGACAAAGCCGAATATTTTGCCAGCGGAATCGAAGGGACTTTGATTCTCATCGCCGCCTTCGCCATCGGCTGGACTTCGGTTCAGCGCCTTTTCGCTCCGCATCCGCTCGAAGCCGTCGGAATCGGTTTGGCGGTTTCCGCCGTCGCTTCAATCATCAATTTATTTGTCGGATTCGTTTTAATTCGCGCGGGACGCGAGCATCGTTCAATCACGCTTGAATCTGACGGGCGGCATTTGATGACCGACGTTTGGACTTCGGTCGGCGTAATCACCGGCGTTTTTCTCGTTTCCGTCACCGGCTGGTTTGTTCTCGATCCGATCATCGCGCTGCTGGTTGCCGTTAATATTACCTGGACGGGATTTCAATTAATGCGGCGCTCGGCAAACGGTTTGATGGACGCGGCGGTCGCGCCGAAAGAGAAAAAGACGATTACGGAAGTGCTGGAAAAATACGTCAAAAACGAGGGAATCGAATATCACGCGCTCCGAACCAGAGAATCCGGCGTCCGCAGATTTATCAGCCTGCACGTCGTCGTTCCGGGCGAATGGACGGTGACGCGCGGTCACCAGCTCTGCGAGCAAATCGAAAACGACATCCGCGCCGCGATCAAAAACGCCGTTGTTTTCACGCATCTCGAATCGCTCGACGACCCGGCTTCGTGGGCTGACCTGGAGCTTGACCGTTTTGAAGAAGCGCATTTCGATTAGAGTAATAAGTAATAAGTAATAAGTAATAAGTAATAAGTAATAAGTAATCGCTTTTTAACTTATTACTTATTACTTATTCCGGTTTAGCGCGCTCGATGACGCGGCGCGTGACGGGCGAGGAAAGAACAATCGAAGTCGTTGTCACGCCGTAAGGAATCAGTTCGTCAATCACTTTTTGCAGATGCTCAACGTCCGAGACAGCGACTTTCATAATAAAAGAATCGCCGCCCGTGCCTCTGTGACATTCTAAAACCGCGGGCGAATTTTCGGCTACTTCGACGATGTGCGCAAAGTCAACGCCCGTAATGCTCATTCGGATAAAAGCCAGAATCGGGAGACCGATTTTCGCCGGATTTATTTCAGCGCGATAGCCGTTGATGATTCCGTTTTCTTCGAGCTTTTTCACTCTTTCAATCACCGCCGGAGTCGTCAATCCGACGCGCCTGCCAAGCTCTGCGTAAGAAAGTCTGGCGTCTTCCTGCAATTCGCGCAAAATGCTCCAACCGATTTTGTCTAGCAGCTTTTCAGTTTCTAAAGTCATTTTTATAAATTAACTTAAAATCTAAGGTAATTGGCGAGGAAAAACTTACAGAAGTTATTTAGCATCAAACGGGTTGAGAGTAAAATTTAAAATTAGCAGAAATTTTGCTTAAACAAGGAGAACGCCGATTATGTTGAACGAAACAGCCGCCGCGACAGCCGCCGAACCCGATTTTACGTTTGATAATTCAACCGCCGAAAAAATGCCCGAATTTCGTGATATGAAGTTTGAAAACATCAATCAACTTCATCTTGATCATCCGGGCGCAAGCGACGAGGAATATCTCGAACGCCGGAATTACATCGCTTCTCTCGCCAAAAGATTCAGAGAAACCGGCATCATAACGGATGTTGATTATGATGAACGCGAGCAAAACGTCTGGCGGCACGTTTCAAGCAAGCTCGAAGAGCTTCAAAGCCGCCGCGCTTCAAAATTGTATCTCGAAGCGAAAAGGAAATTAGGCATCTCCAACGAACGTATTCCGCAGCTTTCCGAATTAAATAAAAAACTCGGCGCGCTTTCGGGCTTTCGCCTCGCGCCGATTGAAGGGTTGGTCGAAACACGCGGATTTTTAAGCTGGCTGTCATACCGGACAATGCTCTGCACGCAATACATCCGGCATCATTCGCGCCCGGAATACACGCCCGAACCCGACATCGTTCACGAATCAATCGGTCACATCCCGATGTTCGCCAACCGCGATTTTGCCGATTTTTCGCAATTCATCGGGCATGGCGCGCGCGTTTGCACCGATCAGCAATTGGAAGAACTGGGGCGTCTTTACTGGTTCACGGTCGAATTCGGTTTGATTGAAGAAGACGGAGAGATTAGAGCTTTCGGCGCAGGTTTGCTGTCGAGTTTTGGCGAATTGGAGAACGCTTTTACTGATAATGTCGAGCGCCGCCCGTTTGATTTGGAGCGGGTTATCAACACGCCTTACGATTACTCGGATATGCAGCCGATTTTGTACGTCATTCCGTCTTACTCATATTTAAAAGATACGACGCGAAAATACATTGAAAGTTTTCGGAAGAAATAGGGGAATTGATTCGTTGCACTACAAAACAGTAAATTTAAATTTTCGATAAATAATTGAGAGGCGTTATGGCAGAACAAAATCCTTTAGGTTTGAAAAAGATTCATCACGTTGAGTTTTACGTCGGCAATGCGAAGCAAGCCGAGTTTTATTATCGCAAAGCGTTCGGTTTCTCGCGGTCGGCTTATTCCGGTTTGGAAACGGGCAACCGCGAAATGACTTCGTATGTTTTGACGCAAAACCGCGTCAACTTTGTGCTTTCGACTCCGCTTTCGCCCGAACATCCGGCGTCGGAGCATATAAAGCAGCACGGCGACGGCGTGCGCGACATCGCTTTTCAGGTCGAAGACGCGGATGCGGCTTTTAACGAAGCGGTTAAGCGCGGCGCGAAAGTTTTTATGCCGCCGCACGACGTTTCCGACGATTTCGGGACGATTCGCCGCGCAGCGATTCATACTTACGGCGACACGATTCACTCGCTTATCTCGTATAAAAATTATTCGGGACCGTTTTTGCCCGGTTTTAGCGAACAAAAGGTCGAAGGCGAGCCGGTCGGCGTCGTTTTGGTTGACCATATGGTCGGCAACGTAGAGCTGGGCAAAATGAATTACTGGTGCGATTTTTACCGCGACGTGATGGGCTTTCAGCGTTATATCACGTTTGACGATAAAGATATTTCGACCGAATATTCCGCTCTGATGTCAATTGTGATGAGCGACGGCGGACATAATATCAAGTTTCCGATTAACGAACCGGCGGCGGGAAAACGCAAAAGTCAGATCGAAGAATATCTCGATTATTACAAAACGCCGGGCGTCCAGCACGTCGCGCTGCTCTGCAAAGACATTTTGCAGACGGTCGAGAAATTACAGGCAAACGGCATCGAATTTTTGCGTGTGCCGGACACTTACTACGGCGAAATCCCGGCGCGCATCGGCGAGATTGACGAAAATATCGAGGATTTGAAACGGCTCGGCATTCTCGTTGACCGCGACGAAGAAGGCTATTTGCTGCAAATTTTCACCAAGCCGGTCGAAGACCGCCCAACGGTTTTCTACGAAATCTTGCAGCGCAAAGGTTGCAAAGGCTTCGGCAAAGGCAATTTCAAAGCTCTGTTCGTTTCAATCGAAGAAGAGCAAGCGAAACGCGGGAATTTGTAATATTATTAGCCACGAACAAACACGAAAAGTCACGAAAATATAAAAGATAAATTTGAATTCTTTTTTGTTCGTGCTTTTTCGTGAAATTTCGTGGCTAAAATTTTTGAAATATGAGCGCACCGGCACCGATTGAATATCGTTATAACAGCGGCTTCGGCAATGAGTTTGCGACCGAAGCGATTGCGGGCGCGTTGCCCGTCGGACAAAATTCACCGCAAAAACCGGCGTTCGGGCTTTACGCCGAGCAGTTTTCCGGCACTTCGTTTACGACGCCGCGCCTTTTGAACAAACGCACCTGGTTTTATCGCATTCGCCCGTCGGTGATGCATAAACCGTTTCGGCAGATTGACAATAATTTGCTGCGTTCGACGCCGTTTGACGAAGCCGTGACGACGCCGAATCAATTGCGCTGGAATCCACTGCCGATGCAGCAGGAAGGAACCGATTTTGTTGACGGTTTGACGACGATTGCCGGATGCGGCGATCTTTTTGCGCAAGCGGGAATTGCGGTTCACATTTTTCGCGCGAACAAACCGATGCGCGAGCGGTTTTTCTACAACGCCGACGGCGAAATGCTCGTCGTGCCGGAAAAAGGTCGTCTTGAGATTTTGACCGAATGCGGAATTGTCGAAGTCGCGGCGGGCGAAGTCGTGGTTTTGCCGCGCGGTTTAAAATTCCGAGTCGAATTGCCCGACGGCGAGGCGCGCGGTTACATTTGCGAAAATTACGGTGCGCTGCTGCGTTTGCCGGATTTAGGTCCGATTGGCGCGAACGGTTTGGCGAATCCGCGCGATTTTGAAACGCCCGCCGCTTGGTTTGAAGACCGCGAAGGCGCGTTTGAAATGGTTTGCAAATTCGGCGGTAATCTGTTTGCCTGCGAAATCGGACATTCGCCGCTCGATGCCGTCGCGTGGCACGGCAATTATGCGCCGTACAAATACGATTTGCGCCGATTTAACACCATCGGCTCGGTTTCGTTCGATCACCCGGACCCTTCGATTTTCACGGTTTTAACCTCACCGTCGCACGAAATTGGCGTGGCAAATCTGGATTTTGTGATTTTCCCGGATCGCTGGCTCGTGGCGGAAAACACTTTTCGCCCGCCGTGGTATCACCGCAACACGATGAGCGAATATATGGGCTTGATTTACGGGGCTTACGACGCCAAAGAAGAAGGATTTGTGCCGGGCGGAGGCTCGCTGCACAATCAGATGTCGGCGCACGGACCAGACCGCGAAGCGTTTGAAAAAGCCTCGAACGCCGATTTGAAACCGCAAAAATTAACCGACACACTCGCGTTTATGTTTGAAACGCGGTACGTTCTGCGCCCGACGCGCTTTGCGCTCGAAACCGAAGCGTTGCTGCAAACCGATTATTTTAAAGTCTGGCAGGATTTACCGAAAAACTTTAAAATGTAAATCGTTATGCAGCAACTCAAAAAAACGCATTACACGCTCGAAGAATATCTCGAACTTGATTATTTGAGCGAAGAAAAAATCGAGTATTGGGACGGAAACGTTTTTACCCTTGCCGGAGCGAGCGTAAATCATAATCGCGTTCTGAGAAATACTTTATCTGCTTTAACCGTTAAATTGCGCGGAAAGCCTTGCGAAGTTTTTCCCTCGGATATGCGTGTGAAAGTTCCGGCTTATCCGCCGTATCGTTACCCGGATTTATCGGCATTGTGCGGCGAGGCGCGGTTTGAAAATTTGGGGCGACAGGAATTGCTGGTAAATCCTAGCTTGATAATCGAAATCCTCTCCGATTCGACCGCCGGATTTGACCGTAGTTATAAATTTACTTACTACAAATCAATCGAGAGCTTTACGGAATACGTTTTAATCGCACAAGACCGACCGCACGTCGCGCAGTTTATCAAACAAAACGAAACCGATTGGCTGATGCGCGAGTTTAACGATTTAGAGATGAAATTTTATTTGTCGTCGCTTGATTGTGAGCTGGAATTAACGGAAGTTTACGAAGGCGTCACTTTCCCCGAAATCGCGCCGAATCCATTTTATTTTAACGAAACTTCCGAACAATGAGCGAAAACATCAAGCAGTCTCTCCGCGTCCTTTTATCCGAAATTGTTGATTACGCCGGTTTGTTTCCGCCTTCCGCTTTGCCGATGCGGCAAGCGGTCGAAAACTATGCCGAATATTTGAACGGCGAACACCGCTGGATGCTCGGCAGGTTCGTTTGTCCGGTTTCCAGGCTCGAAGAATTCGGAGAAAACGCCCGCAAGTTTATGGATGGTGAACGTGTTTGGCGTCTGAGCGCGCTCGCCGGTGAAAGTCTGGCGGAAGATTTACAAAAAATAGAAGAATTTAACGCGGCGCACGCCGGGCAAGCGGCGATTGACACGCTCGAAATCAAAGCCGCCGATCCCGAAGAGATTTACGCCGCGAAAAAACTTTTGTCCGGCAATCTCACGACTTATTTCGAGATTCCGCTCAAACTGCGCATCAACGAGTTTGTTGCGGCGGTCGCCATCAGCCGTCTGCGCGCAAAGGTGCGCACCGGCGGCGTTACGCAGGATGCGTTTCCGCCCGTTGATGAAATCGTCAAATTTTTGCGCGTCTGCATCGCCGCAAACGTGCCGTTTAAAGCCACCGCCGGTCTGCATCATCCTTTGCGCTGCCAGCGCGCTTTGACTTACGAGGAAAACGCCGCGCAGGGAACGATGCACGGTTTTTTAAACGTCTTTTTGGCGGCGGCTTTTTTGCGCCAAAACTTAAACGCGCCGTTTATCAATCGCCTGACGACCGAACGGGACGCGAGCCAATTTGAATTTGATGACGAAGGCTTAGGCTGGAGCGGAAACCGCGTCGAGATAGAGCAAATTCGATTGATGCGCGAGCGAAATGCAATTTCGTTCGGCTCTTGTTCATTCATTGAACCAATCGAAGATTTACGGCAGCTTGGACTTTTATAGAATTCGAACAGACTGCGGATAATGCGGATTTAACTAGTTAATCTCAGATTTCTTTTTTCAGTTTTATCTGCCAAAATCTGCTTAATCCGTGTCATCTGCGGTCTATTATTTTTTTATGATTTACGAAATCAACGAAACGCACGACGTTAATTTAAAAAGCTGGATTGAATCCGCCAACTCGCCCGAAACAGATTTTCCGATTCAGAATTTGCCTTTTTGCGTGTTTCGGCGCGCGGAAACTTACGAAGATGTCAGAATCGGCGTCGCCGTCGGCGATTTCGTTCTTGACGTTTATCCTTGTTATCAAGCCGGACTTTTTGAAGACGACAGTTTGAGAATTGCGTGCGCGGCGGACGAATATTGTCTCGACCACGCCGTGATGCGGAAAAAACCGGAGATTCGCGCGGCTTTTCGCAAACAATTGGTTGCGATTTTGGCTGAAACGGCGGACGAGAAAACGCGCAAAACAGTGGAGAGAAATTTAGTTCCGCTCGCCGAAGCCGAGTTTTGGCTGCCCGCGCACATCGCCGATTACACCGATTTCTATTGTTCGATTTTTCACGCGACAAACGTCGGCTCGATGTTTCGACCGGACAATCCGCTCTTGGAGAATTACAAATACATCCCGATTGGTTATCACGGGCGCGCTTCGTCAATCGTCATTAGTGGAACGGAAATTACACGTCCGAAAGGTCAGAACCGCGCGGATGCGGACGCGCCGCCGGTTTTCGTTCCCTGCAAAAATCTCGATTACGAAATGGAAGTCGGATTTTTCATCGGCAAATCAAACGAGCTTGGCGAACCCGTTTCGATTGAAGAGGCGGAAGAACATATTTTCGGTTTATGTCTCGTCAACGATTGGTCTGCGCGCGATATTCAGGCTTGGGAATATCAGCCGCTCGGACCGTTTCTGGCGAAAAATTTCGCCACTTCGATTTCGCCGTTCGTCGTTACGATGGAAGCTCTCGCGCCGTTTCGCACTTCGGCATTTGAGCGACCGGAGGGCGATCCGCAGCCGCTCGAATATCTGCATTCGGAAGAAAATCAAAAGCGCGGCGGTTTGGACATAAATTTGGAAGTTTTGATTCAAACCGAAAAAATGCGAGAGGAAAACATCGAGCCGTTTTTGCTTTCCCGGTCGAATATGAAAGATTTGTACTGGACAATCGGGCAAATGCTCGCGCATCACGCTTCGAATGGCTGCAACTTACAAACCGGTGATTTGATTGCAACGGGCACGGTTTCCGGGCGCGAGAAAACCGAACGCGGCTGTCTTTTGGAATTAACGTGGCGCGGCAAAGAACCCATCGAATTGCCTTCGGGCGAGCAGCGCCGCTTTCTCGAAGACGGCGACGAAATTATTATGCGCGGTTACGCGGCGCGCGAAGGCTTCCGCCGAATCGGTTTTGGTGAATGTCGTGGCGTAATTCTGCCGGCTGCGGAATAAATTATGTCAATAGTTGTTGTTGTTAAAAAAGCGGGAAAAGCAGTAATTGCTGCTGATACGACTTACAGTTATGGCTCAACTCTTATCAAAGCAGAGTATTTAACCAAACGATCTAAAATTTTGAATTTTAAAGATTCTTTCATTGGTATCGTTGGCGCAACTGCACACGAAAATGTGTTGATGCATTTGCTTGAAAACCATAAGACAAAAATTTCTTTCGATAATAAAAAAGAGATTTTTCAAACTTATTTGGATATTCACACGATTTTGAAGGAAGAGTATTTTATAAACACAAGTGAAGGAAACGAAGGTGACGAATATGAGTCAAGCCAAATTGATGCTCTAATTGCCAACTCAAATGGAATTTTTGGAATGTACACATGGCGAGAGGTTTATGAATTTGAGAAATTTTGGGCATTAGGCTCAGGTAAGAGCTACGCACTTGGGGCTTTGTTTGCTACTTATAACAAAATCAGCGAACCTGAAGAAATCGCAGAAATCGCAATTAGAGCGGCTTGCGAATTTGACGATGGCTGTGGCTTACCTTTGACGATTCATTCTGTCATAGTTAAAGAAAATCAACTGCCGAAATCAAGAGGCAAAAAGAGAAATTGAACGATATTTTTTCCGACAAATTAAAAGAAGAATGCGGCATTTTCGGCATTTTCGGACATGCGCAGGCGGCGCACCTGACCGAGCTTGGGCTGTTCGCTTTGCAGCATCGCGGGCAGGAAGCTGCGGGGATTGTTTCGACCGACGGGGCGGAGCTTTATCAGCTTCGCGGAATCGGTTTGGTTTCAGAAGTTTTTAACGAAAACAACATCAAAAATCTGCCCGGCGCGGCGGCAATCGGTCACACGCGCTATTCGACCGCCGGAGCGAATACGATTCGGGAAGTTCAGCCGTTTTCCGTTACTTGCCAGCACGGAAAAATTGCCGTTTGTCACAACGGAAATCTGCCGTTTGCGAAAAGCGAAAGAGAGCGGCTCGAATATGCCGGGGCGATTTTTTCTTCTACTTCCGACACCGAAACGATTTTGCATAATGTCGCTCGAATGGGCGCGCGGACTGCGAACGAAGCCATTACGAATGTGCTGCGGGAAACCGAAGGGGCTTTTTCTCTCCTGTTTTTAACGCCCGAATGTTTGATTGCGGTGCGCGATCCGCGCGGATTTCGTCCGCTTGCGCTCGGAAAATTGGGCGATGCGTGGTGCGTTGCTTCCGAAACCTGCGCTTTTGATTTGATAGACGCCGAATATGTCCGAGATGTCGAGCCGGGCGAAATACTGGTGATTGATAAAAACGGCTTAAATTCGTCGTTTCCGCTGGAAAAACGCGAGACGGCGCAGTGCATTTTTGAACACGTTTATTTTTCGCGTCCCGATTCGGTCGTCTTTGGGCGTTCGGTCAACGAATCGCGCCACAAAATGGGTAAACGGCTCGCCGTCGAACACCCTGTTTCGGCTGATTTGGTCGTCCCCGTGCCCGATTCGGGCGTGGCGGCGGCAATCGGTTTTGCCAGGCAATCGGGAATCAATTATCGTCAGGCGATTATTCGCAATCATTACATCGGGCGCACGTTTATCGAGCCTACACAGGCAATTCGCTCTTTGGGCGTCAGAATGAAATTGAATCCGATTAAAAGTTTAATTGAAGGCAGGCGCGTCGTTTTGGTTGACGATTCGATTGTGCGCGGAACGACTTCGAAAAAAATCGTCCAAATGGTGCGTGAAGCCGGCGCGACGGAAGTTCATCTGCGAATTTCGTGTCCGCCGACAATCAGCCCCTGTTATTACGGCGTTGATACGCCGCACACGGACGAATTGATTGCGGCGAATTTCACGGTGGAGCAAGTCCGCGAATACGTCAAAGCCGATTCGCTCGGTTATCTTTCGCTCGAAGGTATGATCGAAGCGACCGGAATCGAACAGAATGCGGGCTGTGCCGCCTGTTGGACTGCAAAATACCCGATTCCATTGGAAAAATCGGAAGTGGAGCTTTGCATCGCCAACGTTTGTTGATAAAGTTTAACGAGAAAAGTTTTGATAATGATGGAGGTAAGGATGCGATATTTATTGTCGTTGCTGGCGATTGCAACACTCGGCGCGGCTGTTTTGACAGCGTGTAATTCCGCCGCGCAGCAATCCAATCGGCAGCAAGCTCAGACCACAAATTCCACTGCCGGCGCGAATCAAGCGGGAAATACTGCCGCCGCGGGACATTCCACCGACGACGGACATGGGCATTCGGAAGACAACACAGCCAGAATTTCAATCGCCGATGCGAAAAAGGCTTTTGACAGCGGCAACGCCGTTTTTGTTGACACGCGCGCCGCCGCTTCTTATGAAGCCAAACACATCAAAGGCGCTTTAAATATTCAGGCGGAACAATTTCAAACGCGCTATACGGAAGTTCCGAAGGATAAACAAATTATCGCGTATTGTTCCTGACCGAACGAGCATACCAGCGCCCGTGCGGTGCAAATCTTGAACGAAAAAGGAATCACGAATGCGGCGGCTCTCGTCGGCGGAACTCAGGCTTGGGAAAACGCCGGTTATCCGATGGAATCGAGCGGAAAGACAGATTCAAATCAAAATAAAAACCCGGCAAACGCCAACGCGCAAACCAGTCCGGCGAAAAAAGAAACAAAACCGGGCAGCTATTAGTTTGCTTGTTTTCCGGCAGCTATCAAAAAAGTTTCTTTCGAGTTCTGCTTACAGGCAGAACTCGAAAGAAACTTTTTTTGCTGTCCATTTTAATTATTGATTCAATTTGGCTTTAATTCAGCTTCGAGTTTCTTCACTACCTCAGTCGCTGCTTTCGCATTCGGATAATTCGGATTTACCTCTAATGCTTTTTTATAAAGTTTCAGCGCAAGCTCTTTTTCTCCGATTCCCAGATAAGTTTCAGCCAGACTGTCGTATGTATTTCCCGAATTTGGGAAGTCGGCGATGTTTAACTTAAAAATTTCGATTGCTTCCGCCGTTCTTTTTCTTTCCAGCAATGCGTAACCGAGCGCGTTTATCTGTACTTCGTTCAAACGTTTTGATTCTTCTGTCGTTCTTTCCTGGAGATAGTGCTTGAGCGGGGCTTCGATGCCTTCGGACAAAATAGCGCGCAATAAATTTTTAGCCGGAGAATTATACGGCTCGTAATTTATCCAAGTTGTAAGCGGTTGTTTTCCGCCCATGACTTGTTCGACAATCGCGGGAATTATCGAATGACCGTTGCCGCTGTCGGTAAAGATTAAAACGCCTGACTTTTGTTTTTCCGAAGCAATAATGAAGCAATGCGTGTCGCCGTTATTATCGCCCCAATGCCAAAAAGATTTTCCGTCTGCGGTTTGCTGTAATCCCCAACCTAGTCCCCAGAAAATCGAGTCGGACAGCTTTCCCGTCGGTTTTCCGGCGAGGCAATTGGAACAGCCTTCGTCAACCCTGGTTTGCTGACCGAGCATTTGCTTGAAAGTTTCCTTTTTGAGTCCCGCGCCTTTCATCACGGCAATGACAAATTTGGCGTAATCGGCGGTTGTAGTGTGCAGACTCCCAGCAGCAATTGCGTCGGAATATTTTCTAAGCGGTTTCGCCGCGCCAACCGAATTGTGTCCGGTCGCTTTCAGTGTTTCGTATTTATCCATCCAGACAAAACTGCTGTCCGGCATTCCGAGCGGCTCGAAAACTTCCTTTTGCATTACTGCGTTGAGCGGCTGTCCGGTCAAATGCTCGACGACTTTTTGCAAATAAACAAAGCCTTCGCCCGAATAGCTAAATCTTTCTCCGGGATTAAATTGCGTTTTTAAAGGCTGTCCCATCGCCCAATTCGGAAATCCGGTCGTATGACTTAAAACCATCCGAGCCGTAATTAGATTGGCTCGTTCGTCCGTTTCAAGGTAAGGTTTCGGAAGATATTTGACGAGCGGCACATCCAAATCGAGCTTGCCTTTTTCAACCAATTTCAAAACGGCATAAGCGAAAACCGGTTTGCTCAAGCTTGCGGCTTCAAAAATCGTGTTTTCAGTGACCGGCTGTTTTGTTGCGGAATTGGCGACACCGAAACTTTGCTGCCAAAGGATTTTGGCATCTTTGATGATTGCTATCGAAAGTCCCGGAACTTCGCCGTCTTTCATTAATTGAGGAATGCTTTTTTCCAATTGAGCAATCAACTCTTTGTTGGAAACAGCCGGGACAGATTTTGTCAGCGAAATCGGCTTAGCCTGAGCAAACGCCAGACTCGGCAGCAAAATTATTAGTAATACCAGTATATTTTTAGTGAAAATCAAAACAGAAAGAATAAATAGCGGTTTTTTCATAAGCCGTTCTCCGAAATGCGTCTTTTGTACGTGGAAAGTTATTTTTCGCCTCTAAATAAGATACACCGCGCCCGCTTGTTTTGTGTCATAAAGAATTATCCGATTTTTCTTTGTGCGGCGGTTTGAAAACAATTCGGCTTGTCGCATTTGCGGGCATCTTCTATACTGATGTGCGAGCGTTTTCGCGCCGCCGAAATTTAGAATCGAGAAACAAATTGCAGCCCAAAATTCATCAGGGAAAATTAAAAGCCGAAGGATTCCGCTACGCGATTATTGTCAGCCGTTGGAACGAATTTCTAACCGCGCGTCTTGTCGAAGGCGCGCTTGACACGCTCGAACGGCTCGGTGCGAGCGAAGACGCAATCGAGATTTTCAAAATACCGGGCGCATTTGAATTTCCGCTGGCGGCGAAAAAAGTTGCGACAAGCGGGCGTTTTGACGCGGTGATTTGCGTCGGCGCGGTTCTGCGCGGGCAGACGCCGCATTTCGATTTCGTCGCGGGCGAAGCGACAAAGGGAATTACAAGCGCCGCGCTCGAAAGCGGAATTCCGGTTGTTTACGGAATTATCACGGCTGACACGCTTGAACAAGCGATTGACCGCGCCGGAGTTAAAGCCGGAAATAAGGGGAGCGAAGCGGCGATGGTCGCTGTCGAGATGGCAAATTTTTATCGCCTTTTGTCGGAAATCGGCGATAAATAAATTGCAGTCGGCGGCGGTTCTTTGCTAGTTTTGAGAACAAGGGTTATGGGAGCTAGACGTAAGGCGCGCGAAAGCGCCCTGCAAATGTTATTTGCTATTGATGTTTCGAGCGCAACGGTCGAAGAACAAATTCGCGTTTACTGGTCTAATCTAAACGATGCCGAGTTGGATGAAGCCAACCGCGAATTTGCCACAAATCTCGTTCGCGGAACGCGCTCTAAATTGAAAGCGATTGACGAAAAAATCACTTCGCGAGCGGAAAACTGGCGGATTTCCAGAATGGCTGTGGTTGACCGCAACGTGTTAAGGCTCGCCGTTTACGAATTTTTGTATGAAAAAACTCCGCGCACTGTTATTATAAACGAGGCGCTTGAAGTCGCCCGTAGATTTTCAACTTACGAAGCCACGCAATTTATCAACGGAATTTTGGACGCGATCAAACACGATCTCGAAAAACAAGATTCAAATCAAACAAACGACAAACCCGAAGACAGTTCCGAAGACGAAAAAAGCCGCGCCTCAACGG
>DASVTY010000145.1:0-25233 GCA_036387315.1 Pyrinomonadaceae bacterium | reverse complement strand
GAGCGAAACACCATTTTCGGGTTGTTCTTGCTCATCACTTTCGTGATTGCCGCGGTTAATGTGGTTTTGCCGTGATCAACGTGTCCGATGGTTCCGATGTTGACGTGCGGCTTACTTCTATCAAATTTCTCTTTCGCCATTAGTAACCTCTTTTAATTACTGATTAAAAATTAAAATGGAGCCGATACTGGGATTTGAACCCAGGACCTTTTCCTTACCAAGGAAACGCTCTACCCCTGAGCTATATCGGCTCAAATAAATTATTCAAACAAATATGACAAATGCTCTTTAGCGTGACAATTAGCGCATAAAACTTCGCATTTTTCGATCTCGGCTAAAAGTCTTTTCAAACTAACTCCAATGCCAAGCGCATTGCCAATTTCAAAGCTTTTTTCTGAATTGTTTTTATGATGAAAAGTCAGCGTTGCCGGATGCGATTCATCGCAACGCGCGCACTTCAAAGTTTTCTTGTAATTAATCAGCCACTTTCTTCGGCTTTCGTATAATCTCTTATTTTTATCGGCTTGCTTCCTGAGCAGTTTCTCTCGATTACGCTCATAATAGCGACGATTATACTCCCGTAAATTTTCGGAATTCTTAGAAGCCACTTTTCAACGAACAATTTTATGGAGCGGGAGACGAGGCTCGAACTCGCGACATTCAGCTTGGAAGGCTGACGCTCTACCAACTGAGCTACTCCCGCCCGACTGGTGCAGAGGGTAGGATTCGAACCTACGTAGGGCGTTAGCCCGACGGGTTTACAGCCCGTTGCCTTTAACCACTCGACCACCTCTGCAATTTTATCAACTGCTTACTACTGACACCTCTGCTGTCAGTTGCAAAACTCTGATATTAGCCGATTCGGTTTCTCTTTTGCAAGCGCGCTAAATGGTGTTTTCAAAATTCGTCGGGCGCATCCGTTTTCTTTTGAACCGTGAGACGCTGGGCGCGGGGATGATGTTGCTCGTAAGTTGCTTTTAAATGATTGTCGGTAATGTGCGTGTAAATCTGAGTCGTCGAAATATCCGCGTGACCGAGCATCGCTTGAACCGAACGCGAATCAGCGCCGCGCTGAAGCAAATGCGTGGCGAAACTGTGCCGCAAAGTGTGCGGCGAAACATCTTCGAGTCCGCATTTTTCCGCGCAAGATTGCACGAGATTATAAACTTCCTGTCTCGACAGTTGCTTTCCGGCTTTGCTGACGAAAAGCAAAGGATTTTTGAGATTATCGTTTTTCGCACGAACCGCCGAATATTTTTGCAGAAAATGAACAGCCTCGCGCCCTAAAGGCACGCGGCGTTCTTTGCTGCCTTTGCCGTGCGCGTTTAAGATTCCGGCGTCTAAATCAACGTCGGAAACTTTTAAATTTATCGCTTCCGAGACGCGCAAACCCGAAGCATATAAAACTTCTAAAATCGCCCGGTCGCGCAAACCGGTTTCGATTTCTACATCAGGAATCGAAAAAAGCAGCTCGATTTCGCTTTCGGTCAGAAAACGCGGCAGATAGAAACCTTTTTGCGGCGCGACCAAATCCTCCGCCGGATTTTTCTTGAGGTGACCGTCAAGCAACAAAAATTTGTAAAAACCGCGAGCCGTCGAAATCATCCGCCCGATTGAAGTCGGCGACAAACCTTCGCGCGCGAGCGAAACCTGCCATTCGCGCAATTCAGTGCGAGTCAGATTCAAAATGTCCAAATTGCTTTTCTCAGCCCAAATTTGCAGCCGGTTTAAATCGCGCTCGTAGCTTTCCCACGAATTGCGCGCCAAACCTTTTTCGACGCGCAAATAATGGATAAATTCCCGTACAAAATCGCGTTGTTTTCCGCTCATTAAATTTAAAAATCGTCGTAATATCTTCGCGGCGCAGGCGGGCAGCCGGATAAATCAAAAACCGATTCGTATTCTACACGAGCGCTGCCGTCCAAATTCGTAAAAGTTCGCCGCATACTCCATCTCGATAAATTAAACGTGCGAAAGTCATTCATCGGATTGTTTTGCAAACGCCTCACAATCTCGTTTTTGACCATGCATTGCTGCTCGAAAGTCATTTCCGAAAAACCGTCCGCTAAAGATGGAATCGCATCGTCGCTTAAATTATGAGCTAAATAATTCACGTCAAAAGCGCGACCTTGCTGCAACAATTTGACGTTATGACGGACTATCAAATCATCCGGGTTCAAAACATGCAATCCGCCGACAACTAAAAGCGCAGTCCATAATGCGCCCCAAGCGAAAAATTTCGGCTGCCCGCGCAAAACCGTCGCGCCGAACCACAGAAAAACGAGCGCCAGCCAGAGCATAAACGCCGTCGGATAAAGCCGCATCGTCGTCAATCCGTAACCGAGATTTCCCGTGTAAAGCAGCATTCTTTGAACGGCGGAAAACATTATGACGAACAGCAGAGCTATGTTGATTCCGGCGAGAACGCGGAAAAGCTTTTCCCCAAAAGGTTCGTCTTTACGCAAGAGCCAGTGCGCGGTCAGCAAAATCGGCAGAGTCAAACCGGCAACCCAGCACAACTCGAAAAATCCACGCCGGGCGTATTCGGCGAGCTTGAAATTTTCTGTCGTTTGAACGAAATCCATTCCGCCGAAAAAATAACGCAACTGAATAATGACAAAACCGAGAAACAGCAGATTTATCAAACCCAGAACAACGCCGGTTTCGATTACGCCGAGCGAAAAAATACTATTTTTGGGAGTTTCGCTTGTCGCATTTTCCGTTGCGGCTGTTTCGCTTTTCGCTTCTTCAGCAGCGTTCGGCTGTTCGGAAATGTCCACCACGGATTTTTCCGGTTTGATTGTCAAAATTTCCGGCGTTGGCGTGTTGTTTGTAAAATTCTGAGCAAAAAGATTTTCGAATAGCGCACCGCGCAAATAACCTGCGGTTATCCACGCCAGAAAACCGAAAAGAAGAAAATGTCCGAACACAGTTGCCGGTTCAATATTGAAAGTGTTTTTGACAATTCCTTCAAAAACGGCGTCGGCAGCCATAAACAGCCCGCCAAAAACCAGCAGAATCGGGGCGGCAATCGCCAGCCCGCGCAAAACGGCGGCGGCGTGTTTCATCCATCCGCGCTGCGGCAATTTAGCCCATTCAATATCGCCGAAAACCAGAAAAAATGGTGCGAAAGCAGCATTCAAACCGCTGGAAATCGCGCCCGACGCATAATGAAGGAATCCGGCAACTTTGGTTTGAATTCCCAGGGATGGCAAAGACAGAATTGATAAAATCGCCAGCATTATCAAAATGTCCAAAAATTGCAGCGTCAGCGAATCGCGCCAGACAAACATTGCCGCAAACGTTACGAGCGCCGCATGCAAAGCAAGATTTTCGCGCTGTAAAAGCGCCCGTTTTCTTCTGAGCGTTAAAGCAATCAAGGCGGCGACGAGCGAGGCGATCCAGAGCAAAAGATTCAAGCCCCAGGGCGTCGCGCGCAGCAGCGCGTCTCCCAAAATTCCCAAAAGAATTGCCGCTTCCAAAATTTCGAGTCCGGTTTTAGTTTTCTCGTTCATCGTTTTCAACTCCGAAATATGTTTGTATTTTAATCAACCCGTTTCACGATTTCCCTGCCGAACAATTTCCTGTAAGCGGCGGATAAGGCTTGTTGCCGTTCGGGATTTCGCGCGTCGCTGTAAGCCTGTGCAATTTGATTTGAATTAATGAAAAACGAAAGGTATTTCAATCGGTCGGCGGCGACTTCGATTGTTTGCGGATCGCTGTAAATCAACTCGGTAACCGCTTGATTAGTTTTCAAATTTAAAATCGCCGGGAAAACAAAACTCAAAACGGCGCTCAAAACGACCGCATTTACAAAATGCCTGAAATTCAAACTCTCCTTTGCCAAACGATAAGCGCGAAAACCGTTTCGGAGATAAACAATGCCGGTGAAAAACGGCGTGAATCCCAATGCACCGATGAGAACCAAAAGTCCGAGCAGGCTGTAGGGAAAAAGCAGCAAACCGATCACAAAACAAAACGCCGCACCGGTAAAAAATAAACCGGCAATAACGGCGTTGAGAGCCTTCAACCGATTTCCGAAACAAAGCCAAACTGCGAAAACAACGATTGAACCGAAACTAAATGAGTAAGCAAATGCTTTAATATCTGCCCGCAAAGGCTCACCGAAATTGCTATTAGTCTGAAAAACAACCGGGTCAAGATAAAAACACAAAAGCGGCATAACGATACCGAAAATTAGATCGAAAACGAACTGCATCGAAGTCGCGTTTTCGCCGAACTGATTTTTTCTGAATTTTGCGAGCATTCTTTTAATTCCTTCCGTTTAAAGTTACGGTCAAAGTTAGAGCTTAAACAAAGAGCGTTTGTGCCAGAGGCTGTCTTCGTCGCCGATTAAAAACATTTCAAAAACTTTGTCCACGCCGACGCCTTCGGCAATATCGAGACGCGGATTAGACACATTTTCGGGTAAATCGAAAACCGTTTCTTTTTCAAACATTCCGCCCGCCGGAACTTTCGTATCCCACGACGGTTCGGGATTTTGCAAATCCGCAAGTCGTTTGAATCTGCGCCCGTCAGCGTCAACAACTTCAAGCTCCGGCGCGTGCAAACCGAGTTCGGCTCGCCGCGCGTCGCTGAAAATTTTCACGCGCACGACATAAAACTCGCCGTCGGCGGTTTTGTTCCCAAAAGTTTTGGTTTTCCTCACATCCGTCACAGTCGCGCGGATATGACAGTCCAGATAAAAACCGCAAAACGCCTTCGGCTCATTCAAATTCAAAGTTTTTTCCACGCTAAAAAACGAAACTGTAACCAGCAAAACAGCATAAACGCCGAACCAGACTCCGACCGCTCCGAAAACAAATTTCGCCAGCCAAACCTGCCGCGTCACGCCCGCCACAATCATCAGCAAAATCGCCAAAAACAAGCCGCCAATCGTCAAAAGCATTAATAAAACGCTCATAATTGCACCTTAATTTCGTAAAATTGCTAAACAGCCTTCATAGCTTTTATCAGCGCTTCCATATGATTTAAATATTTTTCCAAAGACGCGCGCCCATCGGTGGTGATTTTGTATTCGGTGAGCGGCGTTCTGCCTTTAAATGATTTCACGCACTCAATATAGCCCGCGTCTTCGAGCTTGCGGGCGTGGACGCTCACGTTGCCATCTGTGGTTTGCAACAGTTTTTTCAAATCGTTAAAGCTCAGGCTCTCGTTCGCCGCCAGCGCGCTGATAATTCCGAGCCGCATTCGCTCGTGAATAACTTTGTCCAAATCGTTGGAAACCGATTCCGCCGCACGCTCGACCTTTTTTATAGTCCGCGCCGTCGGTTGTTTCACATCTCCGTTTGGTTCGTTTTCCAAAGGCTGTTCCGCCAAAGCCAAATTTCTTCTCGCCATTTTTAACTTCTTTTTCAATCAGCCGCGAACGACAAATTACAATTCGTAATTCGTAATTTGAAATTCGTAATTGATTTTCACCCTCCGTGTTTTCTCGCAATGATTATTCCGAAAATGATTTGCATCACGCCGAAACCGGCTGCCATAAAATAATCGCCGTACGCGGGCGAAAAAATCGCCGCAATCGCGCCCAAAATCAAAAAGCCAATGCCCATCAAAGGCACCGGCTTGACCGAAAACATTCCGCCCGTGACAATCGCCGCTCCGTATAAAAGCAGCCAGACGACCGGCAAAGTCTCTGTTTGATTCGTTTTATAAAGCAGCACCGTCAACACAAGTCCGGCAAACAGCGGCGGCGCAAAACCGAAAGCAAATTTTCTGGCAGGCGCGCTAAAAAGCGAATCTTCCATCAATCTTGATTTCTGCCACATCGCCAAAATACCGATGGCGGAAGCTAACAGAACTTCCGCCATCCAGGTTATTAACCAAAATTTTGTCGAGCTTTGATTTGCCGCAACTATGCTCGCGCCGATTGCCGTCGCGCCCATCAAAGCGCCGCCGTAACCCGGAACCGCCGTAAACGAAGCATTGGCGCGTTCCATCGTCTCGCGGATAAACCGCAAATTATCAATCGCCCGGTCGCCCAGGCTCGGCGGATTATCCGCAGTTTCTTCGTCTTCGTTTCGCAGTGGAAATTGGTGAACCGACATTTTTCGCGTTTTCGTTCGATTTCCGGCAATTGCTTGCCGCTCTAAGTTGCTTACAGTTTGAATAATAGCCGGTTTTTAGATTTTGTCAAGGACTTTGCGCTGCAAAGTCCAAAGATATTTTTTAAAGCGGGGTTTTCAGGCTTCGCTTTTATTAATGTCGGCACTCAATTTCGTAAATCAACCGCCTAATTTATCCAGCGCAAAGGCAGCTAGAAAACCCAAAACCGTAGCCAATCCGGCGAAATTGTGAGCGGTCTCAAATGCTTCGGGAATCATCGTGTCAACCAGCATTGCCAAAATCGCTCCGGCGGCAACCGCATTGGTCGCGGCAATCACATTTTCGGAAAACCCGCTAAAAACGGTGTAGCCGACGATTGCCGAAATGCCGGAAGCGAGTGCGATGCTCGTCCAAATGCCAAAAATATAAACGGCGGAGCGTCCGGCTTTTTTCATTCCGGCGGAACTGGAAAGACCTTCAGGCAGATTTGAGAGAAAAATTGCGACCACCGCTACGAGCGATACGCCGCCGCCTGCGATCAAGCTCAAACCGATCACAATTGATTCGGGAATTCCATCAAGCAGCGCGCCGACGGCAATCGCCAAACCTCCGCCCGAATCTTCGTTTTCCTCTTTTTCCTCTTTTTGGTGTTCGCCGGAACGCTTGCGGTGTTTTGCGCCTTGTTTGGCGAGAATGATATTGGCGACGGTAAAAACCGCCGCGCCGCCGATGAAACCGAGCGCGGTCGAGCCGAAACCGCCGCGCCGGTACGCTTCTTCCATCAATTCAAACGACAAAGCCGAAATCAAAACGCCGCTCCCGAACGCCATCACAGTGGCGACGACGCGCTGCGGAATCTTGAAAAAATAACCGATTGCCGCTCCGATAACGAGCGCGCCGCCCGCCAGAAGCCCCCACAATCCGGCTGCCAGCCAAGTTGGAATCATAATTTCTCGCTACTTTACAGAGATCAGCCACGAACAAACACGAACAAACACGAAATTTTTATGGTATTTTTTTGTGTTCTTTCGTGTTTGTTCGTGGCTCAAGCATTGTTTTTATGCTCGCGTTAAATGGCGATATTTAACCCGGTGCGGCTGATCGGCTTCCGCGCCGAGACGACGTTTGCGGTCGGCTTCATATTCGGAATAGTTTCCGTCAAACCAGATGACGCGCGAATCGCCTTCAAACGCGAGAATGTGCGTGGCAATGCGGTCTAAAAACCAGCGGTCGTGGCTGATGACGACGGCGCATCCGGCGAAATTTTCGAGTGCTTCTTCCAATGCGCGCATCGTGTTTACGTCCAAATCGTTAGTCGGTTCGTCCAATAAAATTACGTTCGCGCCGCTTTTGAGCATTTTTGCCAGATGAACGCGATTGCGCTCGCCGCCGGAAAGCTGTCCGACGCGCTTTTGCTGGTCTGTTCCCGAAAAATTAAAACGCGCAACGTAAGCGCGCGACTGCACTTCGCGTTTTCCGAGCTGCACGACATCCAAACCTTCCGAGATTTCTTCCCAAATCGTTTTATCGGCGTTGAGCGTGCGGTTTTGGTCAACATAGCCGAGCTGCACGGTTTCGCCGACGCGAAAATCTCCGGCGTCGGGCGTTTCCTGTTTGGTAATCAGCCGAAAAAGCGTTGTTTTTCCCGCGCCGTTCGGACCGATTACGCCGACAATGCCGCCCGGCGGCAAACTGAATTCGAGATTTTCAAACAACAATTTGTCGTCGTAGGCTTTCGCCACGCTTTGGGCTTCAATCACCAGATTTCCGAGCCGTTCGCCCGGCGGAATGTAGATCTCCAAATCTTCGGCGCGTTTTTCCGATTCCTGCGAAACCATCTGCTCATAATCGTTAATGCGGGCTTTTGATTTCGCGTGACGACCTTTCGGCGACATCCGAATCCATTCCAGTTCGCGCTGCAAAGTTTTGGCGCGTTTGTCTTCGCCTTTTTCTTCGAGCTTCAAGCGCGCTTCTTTTTGTTCGAGCCACGACGAATAATTGCCTTTCCACGGGATTCCCTGTCCGCGGTCGAGTTCTAAAATCCAGCCTGCGACGTTATCGAGAAAATAACGGTCGTGCGTGACTGCGATAATCGTGCCTTCGTATTGCTGCAAATGATGTTCGAGCCACGCGACGGTTTCGGCGTCCAAATGATTTGTCGGCTCGTCGAGCAATAAAATATCCGGTTTTTGCAGCAGCAAACGACATAGCGCGACGCGGCGTTTTTCACCGCCTGATAAAACTTTTACCGATGTATCGCCGGGCGGGCAGCGCAGCGCGTCCATTGCCATTTCAAGGCGTGAATCCAATTCCCAGGCGTCGAGCGCGTCGAGTCGCTCCTGAACTTCGCCTTGCCGTTCGAGCAGAGCGTTCATTTCGTCGTCCGACATTTCTTCGCCGAATTTGGCGTTAATTTCGTCGTATTCCTGCAACAGATTAACGGTTTCCGCGACGGCTTCTTCTACCGTTTGACGAACGGTTTTCGATTCGTCAAGCTGCGGCTCCTGCTCCAAATATCCAATCGTAAAACCGGGAGAGACGTGTGTTTCACCGACAAAATCTTTGTCAACGCCCGCCAGTATTTTGAGCAAAGTTGATTTGCCCGATCCGTTTAAACCGAGGACGCCGATTTTCGCGCCGTAAAAATATGAAAGATAAATGTCTTTTATAATCGGCTTTTTGTCGTAAAACTTCGACACGCCGACCATCGAATAAATAACTTTGTTTGGTTCCGTGCTCATAAAATCCTTTCCTGAACAAATGCAAAAACAAGAGCGTAACTAAAAACTGCCGTAACGCGCAAAGGTGACAATCGGCGGCGCGCGGTTTACTTTATTTATGCTCTCCTTTTTTGAAGCAAAACGATGCAGTACAAATTTATTATAAATCGGTTTTTCCAAATTTTAGTTTTCGGCGTTTTTTCCACGCTCGCCGTTTTCGCGCAATCGGGTTGGATGATCGCGCAGCAAAATAAATCGAAAGGCGATTACAACACGGTTTTTTTCGCCAATAACGACGACGGCTGGATCGGCGGCGATAACGGTTTTATCGCCAGAACAACCGACGGCGGGCGAAGCTGGACGCAGACTTCGCTCGGCACAAAAGATGCCGTCAATGACGTTTATTTTCGCGGCGAAGAAAAAGGTTACGCCCTTGCGGGCGAGCGCGTTTTTTCGACGACGGACGGCGGCGGAAGTTGGCGCGAAGAGCGAATCTTGCGCGCCGCAGATTACGGGCGAGCGAAACCGGAGCTTTACAGCATCCGTTTTCCCAATAAAAAGAACGGCTGGATTGTCGGCTCGGTCAGCGAAGGCGACGCGGTTGTCGAAAGTCTCGTCCTGCATTCTTCGGACGGCGGACAGCTCTGGCGAAAAGTGCGCGTTCCGACGAACGAAGAATTGATTCATCTCGATTTCGTTAATGACGAACGCGGCTGGATTGTCGGCGCAAACGGGACGATTTTAATGACCGATGACGGCGGCGAAAGTTGGCGCAAACAATTGACCGGCATAACTGTCACGCTTTATCACGTTGATTTTAGAAACTCCGAAAAAGGCTGGGCGGTCGGCGGCAAAGGCACGATTTTGCTGACGACCGACGGCGGAGTTAATTGGACGAAAGCTCCTTCGGGCGTGACGGGTTCATTGCTCAGTGTTGAGTTCGTCAATGATAAAAACGGCTGGGCGGTCGGTCGCGCCGGTGTGGTTTTGCGCTCGGACGATGGCGGGCGGACATGGATTCGTCAGGATTCGCAAACCAAAGATAATTTATTCGCGCTCTTCGCCGGAAAAAAAGCGAATTGGGCGGTCGGCGGTAAAGGATTGATTTTAAAATACGAACGCTGATTTTGCCGGGCAAATTCGACTTTGTTATGAACGAAAAACGAATTTCCGATTTTTCGGGCAACGCTCTAAATATTCATCTCATCTCAAAATCGGGCTAAAGGTTGAGTCGTAAAAAACGGGAACACGGCTCAAAGTCTTTCGATTCCTCCTGTTGACTAAGCCCGCCGAGATGAGGGACTCGGCGGGCATTTTTTTGTCTTTTTTTCACTGTTCGTTGTTCGTTGTTCGTTGTTCGTTGTAAATTTAATTAGTTCGTAACTTTTGTTCGTTGCAGATCGCTTTTGCAACGAACAACGAACAACGAACAACGAACAAAACGATGCGCGAATGCCCGAAATGCGGAACTTGCTACGAAGATAAGGTTCTTTTCTGCGAGCATCATCCCGCCGAAACCAAACAAACTTTGCCCGGAACTCCTCTGCTCGCCGGACGCTATTGTCTCAAAAGCCGTCTGGGACGCGGCGCGATGGGGCAGGTTTATGTCGGAACTGATGAAAATTTCGGCACGCGCAAAGTCGCCGTAAAAACAGTTCGCCCGGATTTGCTGGCGAGCGAAGATTTGCAGGAAGGCGAAGCGATTGCGCGTTTTGAACGCGAAGCGCGAGCAGCGGCTTCAATTCAGCATCCGCACGTCGTCGCCACAACCGATTTCGGCAAAACCGAAGAAGGCGTTTTCTATCTCGTGATGGAATACGTCAAAGGCGAAACGCTCCACGATCTGTTGCGCCGCGAAGGAACTCTGACGACAAAACGCGCGCTCAATCTTTTAAAACAAATCGGCGATGGTGTTGAAGCCGCACATCAAAGCAGCATTTTGCACCGCGATTTAAAACCAGCCAATATTTTTCTTTTAAAAACCGGAAACGAAGAAGACGACGGTTTTATCAAAGTCGGCGATTTCGGTCTGGCGAAAATCGTTGATCAAGCCGTTTCGCAAATCAGCGCCAAACAAGGTCCGGCTTCGCGCGGAATAATCGGGACGCCCGAATTTATGGCGCCCGAACAAATGGAATCGGAAAATCCGGTTGACGCCCGCGCCGATGTTTACGCGCTCGGCACAATCGCGTATTTAATGCTCGGCGGGCGCGTGCCGTTTACGGGCGATTTGATGAAAATTATTTCGTCGAAATTTACGCAAGACCCGCCGCCGCTCTCGCAGCTTCGCACCGATCTCGCGCCCGAAATCGAGCGAGCGGTGATGCATGCGCTCGAACGCGAGCCGGCAAAACGACCGACAACCGTTTCGGATTGGCTCAAAGAATTATCAACCGCCGTCCGCGCCAATCCCGATGACGAAGAAGAAAACAAAGGCGGCGGCAGATTAGTAATTCTCGCGCCCATCGGTGCTGAAGTTTATGTTGACGACGAGCGAAAAGGAAGCATAGGCAGTTCGGGCAGAATGATTCTGGCTTCGGTTCCGCCCGGTCGCCACGTTTTGCGCGTCGCCCGGCGCGGCGAGCGCGACGACGAGCGCGTCATTGAAATCCGCGAAGATTCCGCCGAACAGGTGATTCAAGCGGTTTTGAAACAGGAAACCGGCAGTCAGTCTTCGCCGTCGCAGGCGGGCAGCGGCGGAATGCGTTCGGGCGCGGAATCGGTGCCGGATGTTGTCGTTTGCACCAATTGCGGCTCGCGTTTCGCCGCCGGAGTCCGTTTCTGCGGGCGTTGCGGCAGTGCGAGCTTTCGCTTTTTGCATCCGCAATCCGAAAACGAATCAGCGCGGCTAAACAATCAGAGTCAGTCAAATCAACCGCTAAACACGCCGCCGCACCGCTTCGTCGTCAATACCAATCAAGCGACTCATTTTAACTGCCCGCGCTGTAATAAAGTTCTGCCCGTAAACGCGCGTTTTTGCGGCGGCTGCGGTTTAAATCTTGCCGGTTATGTTCCTTCCACAGGTCAGCTTCACAATTCTGTTGCGCCTAGTATGCCGACCGCGACCGAAGCGGTTTGTCGCAAATGCGGCTCGCGTTATCCTGCCGGAGTGCGTTTTTGCGGGCGGTGCGGCAGCGGCATTTAAGTTTTTGAATTGCCGCGCGCTTAACGTATAATAATGCCGCCACGCGCAAATACTGATAAAAAGGCAGCCTTCCCCGTTATGAAAAGATGTCCCGTTTGCAATCGCACTTATACCGACGAAACCCAGAATTTTTGTCTCGAAGACGGCGCGACGCTTGTGGCTTCCGCCGCGTCGGGTTTCGGCTCGATGCCGCAGCAGAATCAACCGAGCCAAAGCTGGCAGCCGCAAATTCAGAACGTCGTGCCGCCGCGCAAAAAATCGAAAGCGTGGCTTTGGATTCTGGGAATTTTGGGCGTCGTGGGCGTTTTGGGCGTCGTTGGATTATTCGGGTTGTTAGCCCTGATCGGCAGTCTGGCAGACAATAACAACAACAATAATAATCGGATTAATTACAACTCGAACATCAATTCAAATCGCGGCTCAAACTCTAACGTTAACTCGAATGCGAACCGCCCGGTAAATTCAAATTCAGGTCTTAACCTGAACTCTAATTCCTCAACCACGCTCGGACGCTTGAAATACAGCACGATGGATTGGGGCAAGCTCGATTCGGCGTTCGGACACGGTGAATATATCGGGGGCGAATATCAGGTTAATTGTAAAAAAGCCGATAGTTATTACGTTATAATTGTCGGTACGACGGTCAAAGACGAATATGTGACGAAAAACGCGATTACGAAAATCACCGCGCGGAGCATTTCGGGAGCATCGCCTTATCTCGGTTATGGCTTACTCATTCACAGCGATACTGTGGCTCTCAAGAGCGATTACGCCTTTGTCATTCGTACAGACAAAGATCCTGCGTATCGAATCGCCAAACACGATAACAGAACCGAAACCGACATCGTAAAATGGACATCCGCTCCACAAATACGCACCGGAACACAGCCGAACGAATTGGAAGTGCGCTCAAACGGAAAAACGCTTGAGTTTTATATCAACGGGCAATTCGTGACGAGCATCACCGACAACATCACAAATTTAGGCATCGTCGGACTTTACACAAGCGGCACGCCCGTCGTCGCATTTTCGGATTTAAAAATTTACGAGAATAAATAAAGCAAACTTGAGAAAGCGAAAAGCACAGATTATTTAATTTAGCATTGTGCATTTTTAATTGTTTTGCGTAACGCCCGGCATCACCCTACGCGCGCACAACGCAGCAGGCATTCAAGCTAACGGATGAAAGGCACGCTGATTCGCGGTCGGGTGCATGTCGTTGTTAGGCGCGGCGGTTGGTATCGCTATCACAACCTTATTCTAAAAAACTAAAAAACCAATGATTAAGCCCCAATTCCTGGACGTGTTTCGCGTATATCATTCACGATTGACAAGCCCTCAGCGTCTTCATCTGTAAGCTCAATCCCAAAGTCCTCTAGTCTTGTCTCTATGTCTATTGCATCAAACCCATCCCCGCCAAGGTTTTCTAAAGTCACTTGAGGAGTAATGTCAGATTCATTTACCACTAACTCCTCTGCAATTACCCGTATAATAAATTCTCTTCTCTCTTCAACGGTATACGCATGACCACCCAACTCTATTCCAAGGTCATTGGCGCGTGAAACAAGAGAACGCATTAACTTGTTGAAACCTTCTGTCTCAAATAAATTAACATAGTGCAAATGGCTTAACCTGTATGGGATCTGGCACTCCTCAAGTTTAACGGGAATCAGAAATATAGACCCTTCAGGCTGTCTATCGGCTACATCGAGTGCATCTTTAATTTCCTTCTGGACGTAGCCAGTTTTTCTAATCGAGTTTTTAGAGAGACACACTAGAACAATATCGCTATTACGAACCGCCAACGAGATTTCATCTTCCCATCTTTGCCCAGGTAGCAAGTCCTCTCTATCAAGCCATGGCGCAATATAAATTGCGGCGGACCGTAAGCGGAAGTAAAGGTGACGTACAGCTATTTTATCAACGGACGAATGACATAAAAATACTTTTAGATGTCGTTTCATCATGAGGAAATACCTTTCCTACCTAAGTTCTCACCCATATACAGAGTAAAGTTAAGCACCTAACTTTGATTTGTACTGAATTATAACTCGCTTAAGCCGATTTTTTTTATAAGCCTAAATAACTTTCAAGTCAATAAAAATCTTGATGTTAAAATGTATAAGGTTTAACTTTAACAACCCAATAAAATTCCGTTGAAATTTTTCATAAGAATTTTCGGAGCTAAAGCCGGAGAAACTCGACTTTCAATTGTCATCTGTCAACTGTTCACTCTTATCTGGAAAAAACAGTTGATAACATAGTGTTTATAGTTGATGATTTCGCGTTTCGTTTTCCTCAATTTCAAACCGAATTTATAAAGTTTTCACAGCTTCTTTAAAATCATTTTTAATTTACCGGCAAATCTTTCCAGCTCGAAATTTTGCGGGTCGTCGTGCGCGTCTTTGATTCCGGCGTCGGTTGCGGCGTGAAAAGCGGGTATCAGCCAACTGCCGCGACGCGCCGACGCAGCTACATACAATAAAGCCAATTTTTCATATTGCTGTTCGGTAAATCCCGGCACGGGCGCAATGGCGTCGTTGTTTTCCGGCTGGCGGTTCGGGTCGCGCCGGCGCGGCTGATTTAGCTCGATGTGAATTTGCAATCCTTTGGCTTCCTGTTTCAGAAAATCGCGCGCAAATTTCGTCCCGAAACCCTTTTTGACAGGCTCGCCGAAATCAACAATTGTCAACGATTCTCCGGCGCGATTGACGAAAACGTGCGCGACGGGCTGCGTTTTCCAAATTGATAAATCGTTGCCGCGCCAACGCGCGTCGTTGATTTCAGCCGGAAACGGCTCGTCTTTCAAATAAGGCGACGAAGTGTCGTGAATCAAAAAATAGAGCGCTTCGATTTCCGCACCTTTCGGCAATTTGGCTTTTGAAAGCGATTGATCCAGCGAGCCGCCAATCGTGCTTTCCTCGATTTTATTTTTCCGCAAAAAAGCGCGCAGTTTTTCTTTTTTAATTTTAAACTGCTTGCCGATTAACTTTTCGAGCGGCGCGGGCAAACGTCGAAGCGGTTCGCTGAGATTTCCGACAATTTTAACCGGACGCAGCAAACATCGTGCTTGTTCGACCGGAGTTCCGGCAAACTGCAAAGTTTCTTTATCGAATTGACAGGGCGTATTTTGGGCGTTCACAAAATCGTAAAAACAAAAAATGAGAAAAAGCGAAAAAAACGAGCGAAACATTTGCTCATTATTCAATAAACAAAACGGGCGCTGCAAAGCGCCCGCATTAAGTTTTCATAAAAAACAATTTTTTATTGCGCCTTTGCGCCCGTGAAATCGTAAGTGATGTAAAGATTAAGCGCGTTTTCTTTGATTTCCGAACGCACGTCTTTGACGCGGGCTTGCAGATTCCCGTTGGCGGCTTGAATCGGCAGATTAAGAGCGATTTGCTCGCCGCGCAAAATCTGAATCGGGTTAACGCGCTGGTTCAAAGTTGACTGCACAATCGGCGTTATAAAGGGACCGACGAGCGGCGAGATGCCGTCCAGATTAACCGATTCGACATTGATCTGCCCGTAAACGTTTTGCTGCGCTTCGTCAAAACGCAGTTCCAGATTTCCCTGCGCCCAACCGTTAAAATCGGTGCAGCCGACGAGCGGGACGGTTGCCTTGCCGCCGAAAGCGAGCGGCGCGATAATTCGTCCGTCTTCAAGCCTGACGCTCGTGGTCGTTCCGCTGCCTTCGGGTTTGAGCGTAATTTGGTTGTCGCAGCCTTGCTGTAGCGCAAAGCTCGTCTGATTTGCGCCCGTTTGCGGTTTGTTTTCCGACAAACCTACCGGAAACGAAGGAGCATTGAGGTCGCGGAAAATCGTCTGCAAAATCGTGTCGAAAAATTGTTGGTTGAGAACGACCGTCGCAGTTCCGGGCGGCGGACCGCCAGCATCCGGCGCTTTAATCGGCGCGCCGGGCGCTTTAATTGTTTTCGGAGTTCCGACGAAAAGAAAAAACGTCAATGCGCCGCCCAAAAGCAAACCGATGATAAAACCAATAATAATTCTGCCCATAATAAAATCAACCGCAAAAAAACACGAAGAAACGGTTTCTAATCAAGCGTTTCTTCGTGTTTCCACACGGTTTTTGATTTAATGCTGCGGCGCGGTATTCGCCGGAGTGTTCAAAGTCGGCGGAGTGGCACCGGGACTTGCGACAGTTGCCGGCGCGCTTTTAATTAATTGACCGAGAATCAAACCTGCGGCTTGAAAAATTCCCATCACCTGATTGCGCACTTGTTCGGGCGGAATCTTGGCAAAATCGGTCGGTTCGGCGAAAAGCTCGGCGGGCGCGGTTGTTTGAATGTTGCTCATTTCGGTCAACAGCCGCAAACCTTTGACCTGATTTCCCTGCACGTTGGCTGTCGTGCCGGCTTCGGAAACCGTTTCCGAACGCACCGGCAATCCGGTTTCTTTATCAACTAAAACGAAGGATTCGGTTTGCACCTGACCGGCTTGCGATTTCGTGTCGGTCACCGCTCCGTAGCGATAGCGGACGGCGGCGCGCCCGTTAAATTGTTCTTCGCCGACGCGCTCGACGCCGCGCAATCCGCGCGCTCGTTCGACAAGCTGTCCGGGCGTCATAATATCGCGCACTTCCATCCCGACTGACTCGCGGTTGATTTCCGCATATTGTTTGCGGTTCGGCATAATCAGTAAGCGTTTGTCGGCGCGGTCGAGATAAACGACTTTTTCGCCGCCGGGCATTGAAAACTCCATTCGCTTGTCAGCGCCGTTGCGGGCGACTTGCGCGGTCAGCGGCGGCAAATTCATTGTGTTTTGCCCTTGCGCGCCGGTTGTGTCTAGTTTCAATGTGACGGTCGCCTGATATTGTTCCGGCTCGCGCGCTTCGATTGTTGCAGTTGAAGCGGTTGATGAATTTGCATTCGTCGCTCCCGAATTTGTATTTGCCGTATTAGCGGTCGCAGTGTTTGCGGTTGTGTTTGTCGTTACGGTCGTGGTCGGCGCTTGATTACAGCCCGCCGCCAGAACCAGCGCGGACAAACAAGCTCCGGTTAAATAAAACTTTTTCATAAACGCTCCTCCTCCAAAAATTGAATTTATTATACATAATTTTTCAGAGCGTTTGCGTAACTTTTGACAGTGAGCGCGGTTTGTCCGGGTTCAAGCCTTTGGCGGAAGCCAGATGCGCCGCGAAAAGCTGCGCCGGAATGACAAACGGAATCGGCGACAGAAATTCGTCAATCTCCGCAGGCATTCGCAAATTCCTCGACGAGAGAAAAGCCGTTTCGTCGTCATTTGTAATCGAAAAAGTGTCGGCTCCGGCTTCGTGCAGTTTTTTGAGCAAATCGAGCGTTCCCGTTTTCGTGACGCCAGCCGGAGCAAATAAAATCACGGGAAAACGGCGTTCGACGACCGCTAAAGGACCGTGAAAGAAATCCGCGCTCGAAAAACGCTCGGCGACGACGTAGCAGGTTTCCATCAATTTCAAAGCCAGCTCGTAGGAATTTCCGTAATTCAGCCCGCGCCCGACGACGACGCAGTTTTCCATAAAAACATAGCGTTCGACGAGCCTTTTGATTTCCGCGTCTTTTTCGAGCGCGAGAGCGGCGAAATCGGGAATCTTTTCAAACTCGATTTTCCCGTCCGACAAAGCCGCGGCGAGCAGATAAAAATGCAGCATTTGCCCGGTGTAAGTTTTCGTCGCGGCAACCGATTTTTCTTTTCCGGCGTGCGTCAGCAAAATTTCATCGGCAATTTGCGCCATCGCGGAATCGGCTTCGTTCGTGATTCCGACCGTAAATGCGCCCGAGGATTTGGCGGTTTCAAGCACGGCGTTGATGTCCGTGCCTTCGCCCGATTGCGAAACGCCAACCACGACGGCGCGGCTCAAATCAGGTTTTCCGCCGTACAGCGTGTAAACCGAAGGCGCGGCGAGCGAAACCGGAATTCCGGTCGTGATTTCAAGCAAATAACGCCCGAACAATGCGGCGTTATCTGAGCTACCGCGCGCCACGAGAACGATTAAATCAATTCCGCGTTTTCGCAAAAACTTTCCGAGTTGTTCGTGTTTGTTTCGTTCGCCGGTAATCGTGCGTTCGAGCGCAGCAGGCTGTTCGGCGATTTCTTGAAGCATTAAAGACATAATATTTTGAGCTTTTTTAACCGATGTAGTTTACCCACGAAAAAAGGCGAGGACAAGCCTCGCCTTTTTTCGTTTTGATTTCGCTCGATTTTTGCGCTTTTCGTTTGAGTTTACGGCAGCGCGGTTAAATTTAAGCTATCGGTTTCTTCCGTGACCGTAATAAGACGCGCCGCGAAAGTATGATTTTTTGAGTAAGCGTTAAAAATGTAGGTCGCTCCGACCGCGACATCGCTGAAACGGTAATAGCCGAACGGGCTGGCGATCACGGTTCTGGTTTCCGCGGTCGGTTCGACAAGCGTCACGCGCGCCCGACCGACGGCGTTTCCGTTGGCGTCCGTTACTTTGCCCGCTATGTTAACCGAAGCCGCTGATGGAGCGAACGTATCCGCGAGAGTCCAATCCGAAAAATTGGTTACTCCGGTAATCGTCGCCGTGTGAGCGGTTGTGTTGATCGTTCCGCCCGCAAGTGTCGCCGTTCCATTGTCTTCGATGCGAAATATCTTGTAATTGGCTTCGTTTCCGGCGGCGATGTCGCCGGGCAAATAATTAAACTGCACGTCGGTTTGAGTGATCCCGCCGTTGTTAGTCAAATTCCAGAAACGCGCCAAACGATTGGCGGGTAAATCGGGGTTTGAATGAGCGGTTTGATTTGCCGTGACGGAGAAATTGCCGCTGCCCGCGACGTTTGAAAACCGGACGGGCGAAAAACCGTTGTCGGTTCCCACCGGAAACCAGAAGCTTCCGGTGTTGTTGACGCAGCGCGTGAGCTTAGTTTTGACGTAGCCAGTCGCGCCCGCGCCGGTAATCGCCGCCGGATTGCAGCTTGTGACGACAAGCGTGCCGCCGCCCGCTATGTTTCCGGCAAGCGAGAGCGCGCCGTTGACGGTCAAAGTGCGTCCCGCTTCGATGGTTAAAGTTCGCCCCGTGCCGAGCTGCAAATCGAGAACATTGACATCGGCTACACCGATATTCAAATCGCTGCCCGTTTGCGGAATCATCACGTTCTGGTTGTCGGCTGGAACTTGGTTGGTATTCCAATTGGTCGCCGTATGCCAATCGCTGCTTGTTCCGCCCATCCAAGCCTGCGAATAATAATGCCCGAAACGATATGACGGGCGGCAGCCGGCGGTAATAAAATCGCCGCCGAAATAAACGTCGCCGTCGCGAGCCGCCGCCGCGTAAACCCAGCCGTAATTAGTTCCGCTGATGGTTTGATGAACGCCGCCGTTAAAGCCCGACCACGACATTCCGTTCCATTTCGCAACGTGCCTGTTTGCGACGCCTCCGGCTGTGCTAAAACGCCCGCCGACGTAGACATCGCTGCCGCTGACGGCAATCGCTTCGACAAAACCGTCAACGCCGTTGCTCGTCCCGTTTCCCAGCGCAGACCACGACGTGCCATCCCATTTAGCAATGCGATTGGCAGTGACTGTATAGTTTGCAACCGAAGTGAAACTGCCGCCGACGTAAACCGTATTGCCGAAAGCGGCAAGCGCGAACACGCCGTCAGTGGTTCCATTGTTTGCTCCGCTGCCTAGTGCCGACCAGGTTTCGGTCAAAGTGTCCCATTTGGCAACGTTCCTCGCATTCAAACCGCCAGCCTTCTCAAAGCTGCCACCGACGTAGAGGTTTGTGCCGGAGGCGGCTATTTTTTTCAAATAACCGTTGCCGATACCCGCTCCGAGCGGCGACCAGACTCCGGTAGTTTTATTAAATCGAACAATGTTATTAACGGTCATACCGTTGACAGTGCTAAAAAATCCGGCGACAAAAACTTCGTTACCGATAACCGCAACCGAGTAAGGAAGGGTATTGATACCGCCTCCGAGAGCTTCCCATGCCGTGCCATTCCACTTAGCTACACGGTTAACAGTGACGCCACCGGCGGTCGTAAAATTCCCAACGACGTAAAGATCATTTCCATCTACGACGATTTCATAGACCTCGCCGTTTACTCCGTTCGTTGGACCGCTGCCGAGCAGAGACCAGGCGGTTCCGTCCCATTTGGCGATGCGATTTGCGGCTATTGTTCCGATTTGGACAAACTCTCCGGCGACATAAACGTTTCCGCTCGCGTCAATGGCAATAGTTTTGACGGTATCAAAAACGCCGTTATCTTGTCCGGTATCAAAACTTGACCAGTTTGTGCCATCCCATTTGCCGATATTTTTGGCGCTCACCGTACCGGCTTTGAAAAAATTTCCGGCTACGTAAACCTGACTTCCATCAGCGTTCACAGCGATACCTTTAACGCCGCTGCCGAAATTGGTGGGATCCACTCCATTATTCGCGCCGGTTCCGACAGTTTTCCAACTGCTTCCATCCCAGCGAGCGATGCGGTAAACGTTTGTTGTACCGAAATTGGTGTTTATATAAGTGAAGCTTCCGCCGACATAAACGTTTGTCCCGGAAGTTGTGATGGTGCTGACGTTGCCGCCTAAAAGACCGTTTGTAGATCCTGCAATTAATGCCGACCATCCGCTGCCATTCCATTTGGCAATTTTATTGGCAGTATTGAAACCGGCTGTAGAAAAATCTCCGCCGACATAAACCACGCCATTTGAATCTACGGCGACTGTGCGGACGGTGCTGTTAAAACCCGTCCCCATCGCAGTCCATGTCGTACCATCCCATTTAGCGACTTGTTTAGCTGCCACGCCGCCGATTTTTGAAAAACTGCCGACCGCATAAACGTTGTTCCCCGAGATGGCAATCGCGTTAACCGTGCCGTCTGTGGAAGTCGCAGCGGCGTTATTAAGACCCGTCCAATTTGTGCCGTCCCATTTAGCGATATTTGTTGCTTGAACTCCATTAAAAGAGTTGAATGAACCGCCGACATAAACATCTCCGTTTGCCGGGTTGACGACGATAGCACTGAGAGTTAGCGAATAGCCGGTAAAACCGCTGCCGAGCGGAGACCAGACTGCTCCGTCCCACACCGCGACTCCGTTAACCGCCACTCCTCCCGCCGTGCCAAAACCGCCCGCAATATAAACTTTATTGTTGTAAACGGCGATGCTGCTTACTTGTGAGCTGGTTCCGCCACCCATTGCTTCCCAGTTTGTCCCGTTCCATTTTGCGACGTGATTGACGACAACGTCACCGATATTTACAAAGTCGCCGCCGATATAAATGTTGCCGTTCGCGTCGGTAGCGACCGCATTGACTGTTCCGGAAACGCCGGGGAAGATAAAACGGCTATCCCAGTTATCCGAACAAACAGCGGCGGCGGGCGAAGCGGTCTTCCGCTCGTCATTAAGAGAAAAATCGTGTTTTTCGGCAAGAGCAAAACGCGGTTTGCCGTCCGCATCCGTGGTCATTTCAAAACCTTGAGGGTTAAAATTGCCCGCGCGGTCGGTTTTGATTGTTCCATCCGAATTTAAAACGCTTTGGATCGAAGAGTTTTCAGCATTTGAGGTTTGAGCCGAAACACCGATTGCGATTGCCAGCATAAAACCGCAAATTGCAGTGAAACGGTAAACATAATTAAACTGCTGCACAGCAAAGCTGCGAACAGGAAAGAGAGTTGGGATGTGGTTCATATTCTATTTGAAAAGAGAAGCTGAGAATTTTCAGGAGCTAAAGCGAGATGAGTCGGTTGGTTCTGAGTTAAACAACCGTGTTAAGCATAGTTTAGTTTAAATAATAATTGCAAGAAATTTATTCTGCGCTAAATTTAACAACCGAATCGTAATGTGTTAATTTCACGCTGGAAAAAAGGAGTCGAAAACGCTATGTCGGCGGAAACAAGCGGACGTTTAATTTCTCTCGATGTTTTTCGCGGCATGACCGTCGCGGGAATGGTTTTAGTCAATAATCCCGGCACCTGGAGCGCCGTTTATTCGCCGCTCGCGCACGCGCCGTGGCACGGCTGGACGCCGACGGATTTTATCTTTCCGTTTTTCGTCTTTATCGTCGGTATCGCGATTCCGCTCGCTCTGGGAAAACGAGTCGAGCAGGGTGGGATAACGTCGGATGTTTATCTAAAAATCTTTCGCCGCGCCGGATTGATTTTTCTGCTCGGTCTGATTCAAATGGCGTTTCCGTTTTTCGATCTGGCGAATCTGCGGATTCCCGGCGTTTTGCAGCGCATTGCGGTTTGTTATCTCGTCGCGTCGCTGATTTTTCTCCACACAAATTGGAAACAGCAAACCATTATTGCCGCCGCGCTGCTTTTCGTTTACTGGGCGCTGATGATGCTCGTTCCGGTTCCCGGCTGCGGCGCGGGCGATTTGTCAATCGAATGCAATCTCGCAGGTTATATTGACCGCGTTGTGATCGGCGAAAATCATATTTGGAAAGCGTCTAAATTTTACGATCCCGAAGGCATTTTAAGTACTCTGCCCGCAATTTCGACCGCTCTTGCCGGAGTTTTAGCCGGAACGTGGCTTAAAACCAAACGCGCCGATCTGGATAAAGTCTCGGCGCTGTTTTTCTTCGGCGTCGTTTTAACCGCGCTCGGCTGGTGCTGGAATTTCTTTTTTCCCATCAACAAACCGCTCTGGACAAGCTCTTACGTCGTTTACACCGCCGGACTCGCGCTTTGTTTTCTGGCGTTTTGCTACTGGCTGATTGACATCAAAAATTACCGCCGCTGGACAAAACCCTTTGTCATTTTCGGCACAAACGCGCTCGCGCTTTACTTTTTATCGAGTTTGCTGGCGCGTGTTCTGATTAACATTAAATTTGCAAATGCCGAAGGCAAACAAATTCATCTCCAAAAATGGATTTTCGACACCTTTTTCGCCCCGCTCGCCTCGCCGATTAACGCTTCGCTGATTTACGCCGTTTCGTATATTTTCCTGTGGCTGTTTTTGATGTGGCTGCTTTACCGCAAACGCATTTTTATTAAAGTTTAAGAGAAGAAACCACAGAGGACACGAAGGACACAGAGGTTTAGTAAACAATAAAATCCTCCGTGTCCTCTGTGGTTTCTTTTATCCTTAGATCAAAAGATCAAAGATGCGGCGCAATGGTAATAATCACGAATTTTGAAGTCGGCGTGTTGCTTCGTTCAGCCGCGCTGCCAATTGGCACAAGGACGTTGGTTTCGGGAAAATAAGTTGCCGCGCATTTTCCGGGTATATCGTATTCGACAACGACGAATTTTCTAGCCGTTCGTTCGCCGTCTTCAAAATGACTGGTTAAATCTACAATTTGACCGTTTTCCAAACCCAATCTTTCAATGTCCTGCGGATTCAACAAAACAACTCGCCGCCCGTTTTTAATTCCGCGATAACGGTCGTTTAAACCGTAAATCGTCGTATTAAATTGATCGTGCGAGCGAATGCTCATCATAATCAGCTCGTTTTCCTTTAACTTGAAAAGCGGCAGCGTGTGACAGGTAAAATTTGCTCGTCCCGTCGCGGTCGGAAACTCTCCTACGCGCGGTTTGTTCGGCAGATAAAAACCGCCGCCTTGCCGTACGCGCTCGTTGTAATTGTCAAAACCGGGAATCGTGCGTTCGATTGCGTTGCGAATTCCATCGTAATCGGCGGCGAATTTGTCCCAATCAACAGTTGATTTCGAGCCTAAAACCGTTTTCGCCAATTCGCAAACAATCCAAGTCTCGCTCCGTAAATGTTCGGAAGCGGGTTTTAAAACGCCTTCCGATTTTTGCACGACGCCCATCGAGTTTTCGCACGAGACAAACTGCTCGCCCGACGCCTGCACATCAATTTCCGTGCGCCCCAAACAAGGCAAAATCAGACTCTGCTCGCCGCAAATCAGAGCCGTGCGATTTAGCTTCGTGACGACCTGCGCTGTCAGTTTTGTTTTTCTGAGAGCTTCGGCGGTGTATTCGGTGTCGGGCGTCGCAGAGAGAAAATTGCCGCCCATTGCGAAAAAAACTTTCGCTTTTCCAGCGTGCATCGCCTTGATGCTTTCAACCGTATCGAAACCGTGATGACGCGGCGCGGTGAAATTGAATTCCTGATCGAGAGCTTTTAAAAACTCTTCACGCGGTCGTTCCCAAATTCCGACCGTGCGGTCGCCCTGCACGTTTGAATGACCGCGAACGGGGCAAAGTCCCGCGCCCGGTTTGCCGATTTGTCCGCGCAAAAAATGCAGATTCGCAATTTCCTGAATCGTCCCGACCGCGTGTTTGTGCTGCGTCAAGCCCATCGCCCAGCAAGCTATCACGCGATTTGCTTTTGCATACATTTCGGCGACTTGTCTGATTTGTTCGCGGCGCAAACCGCTTTGTTCTTCAACATCCGACCACGAAACCTGTTTGAGATTTGCCTGAAATTCATCGAATCCGGCGGTTTTGTTTTCCAAAAACTCGCGGTCGAGCGAGGCGGGAAATTCTTCCAAAAGAATTCTCATCAGCCCTTTCAAAAACGCCATATCGCCGCCGATTTTGATCGGCAGATGCAAATCGGAAAGCGGCGTGCCTTTGTGCGCCAGCATTTTAAAAGGAAATTTGAGCGGATTTTTATATTCCTGCGGATTCGGATTGACGACCGACATCAAACCGGCTTCGGGCAAAGGATTTATCGAAACGATTTTCGCTCCGCTGCGTTTGGCGTGTTCGAGCGAAGACATCATTCGCGGATGATTCGTGCCGGGATTTTGTCCCATAATCAGAATCAAATCCGTTTTTTCAAAATCTTCGAGCGTGACAGTTCCTTTGCCGATTCCGATTGATTCGGTCAAAGCCGTGCCGCTCGATTCGTGACACATATTTGAACAGTCGGGCAAATTGTTTGTCCCGAATTGGCGAACGAAAAGCTGATACAAAAACGCGGCTTCGTTCGATGTTCTGCCCGACGTGTAAAAAAGCGCTTCATCGGGCGAAGCAAGAGAATTCAATTCAAATGCAAGCAATCGAAAAGCGTCCTGCCACGAAATCGGCTCATAATGCGCCGCGTTTTTTCGCAAAATCATCGGCTCGGCGATTCGACCTTGCGCGTTGAGCCAATAATCGGACTTTTGGGAAAGCTCTGCGACCGAATATTTTTGAAAAAATTCGGGCGTCACTCGTTTAGTCATCGCTTCGTCGGCGACGGCTTTCGCGCCGTTTTCGCAGAATTCGGAGATTTTGCGCTCATCGTCCGGGTCAGCCCAGGCGCACGAAGGACAATCAAAACCGTCTTTTTGATTGACTTTGAGCAGAGTCTTGAAACTGCGCGAAACGCCCATTTTTCCGAAGGAGTGTTGCAAAGTCGAAATGACCGACGGCAAACCCG
>DASVTY010000144.1:0-10032 GCA_036387315.1 Pyrinomonadaceae bacterium | reverse complement strand
AGGTTACGGCGGGCGATTACGAGCTGGTTTGCCTGCCGCTCAAAATTGACAGCGAAACCGGCGACGGCGCTCCGGCGCGCGTTGTCTTGCGGGAATTATGAAACAGGAAGAATTTGCCAGGAAACGCCGCGCAATGGCGGAAAATTCGATTGATGAACTGATTGATTTGCTCGAAAGCCGTGATTTGCAAACCAGATTTTTCGCCGAAATGTGTTTGCGCGACGCGACGAGCGTCTGACTTAACTTTCAACCGGCGAGTTCGCCGCAGGAACGCGAAAAAGCAATCGAAGAATGGCGCGTTTGGCTCAAAGAACGCGAAGGAAAATTTAAGAAACGTTTGAATAGAAGGAAACTTAAAAATTGACTTTTTATCACATTACGACGCCCGAACAATGGGCGAAATTTAGAGATAAAGATTTTTACGAGGCTGAAAGCTTGCAAACCGAGGGCTTTATTCACGCGAGTTTTGCCGGACAGCTTGAAGAGACTTTAAAAATTCATTATAAAAATGTCGCGCAAGTTTTGCTTTTGACGATAGATTCGGATTTACTAACTTCTAAACTTGTCGTCGAAAAATCGCGCGGCAATGAAGATTTTCCGCACATTTACGGCGCGATAAATAAATCGGCGATTACGTCAATTGAAGAAAGAATTTTGGACTGATGGAAATTCCAGACAAAGTTAAAGATAAAAACTACCGCGAGCGCGTATTTGAGATTGTCCGGCAGATTCCCTCCGGGCGCGTGATGACTTACGGTCAGATTGCCGAAATTTTGGGCGACAATTACACGCCGCGAACCGTCGGTTTTGTAATGAATTCGGCGGAAAAAGACTTGCCGTGGCAGCGAGTTATCAACGCTCAGGGCGCTTGCTCGACCGGACATATAATTTTGCCCGTTAATTTGCAGCAGCAAATGCTCGAATCCGAAGGCGTTGTTTTCAATGAAAAAGGACGCTGCGATTTAAAAAAATATCGCTGGCAGCCGGATTCAAGTGAGGAAAATGAAAAACAGCCCAGTTTATTTGGAGATTGAAAAATATGGAAAACAGAATGCCCGCTTCAAACGTTCCGTATCAGGTCAGTCAGCCGCGTTTCTCCGTTTCGGAAAGCATGGTCACGACTGCTTTTGAATTGCCGGGTTTATCGAATTAAACAAAATCTGGGCGTGGTGCGCGGAATTGTCGTTCGCTCGCGCAACGTTTTCGTTAACATCGGCGCCGGTTTGCAAACACTCGTGGGCGGGAATATCAAAGCTTGGTCGAAGCTCTGCGAAGAAACGCGCAAGGAAGCGTTTGATATTATGATTCAACACGCGACGGAAATCGGTGCCAACGCGGTCGTCGGGGCGCGCTACGACGCTTCGGAAATGGGCAGCGGCGCGACCGAAGTTTTGGCTTACGGAACCGCCGTCATCGTTGAACCGACCGAAGATAATCCGACTTACAAATGAGCGAAATCAAAATCACAGATGAGCATAAACAGTTTGCGCGTCAAATTTTATCGGAAAATCCGTTTGTCGAAATGCTCGGAATCGAGCTGGTCGAATTGGAACTCGGCGAAGCCGTTTGCCGGCTAGAAATCGGAGAAAGACACGAGCGGCGCGGCGGTTTTGTTCACGGCGGCGTGACGGCTTCGCTCATTGATACGGTCACGGCGCTTGCGGTTGCAACTCATTTGCAGCCGGGCGAAAACTCGGTCACGGTTGATTTAACAGTTCATTTTCTGCGTCCGATTTTTCGCGGCGCGGTAACGGCGCGGGCAAAAGTTTTGCGCGCCGGAAAACGGATAGTCACGCTTTCCGCCGAAGTTTTTGATGATAAAGGCGAGCTTGCCGCTTCCGCTTTGACAACTTACAGCAAGATTATCCCCAAGCGTTAAATTTCGTTTTGCATTTTTTGCTTGAACGATTCAACTGTTTCAGTCATAATGAATTCGGCGTTCTCACCGAAAACGCCTTTCGCGTCAAAACCGGAATATCTTTTCTTCCTCTTTTCATTCAAACCGTTCAATATGTCCACGCTCTACGAAGCCCTGATTTCTCAACATTCGCGCACGCTTCAGCCCGTCTTGCATACCGAGCAGATGACGCAGCAGCTCCAAGCCTTTTTTGAATTGGTCGTGCTGGAAAATAATCTTCCGGCGCTCGTCATTGAAAGTTTGCCGCAGCGGCGCGAGCGGCAGTGGCGCGAAGTCGAGCGGATGCGGCAAATGGGGCGAACCGCGCGTTATCCGTTTTTTATCGTTGCGCCGGATGATGAATTGACGCGCTGGTTTCAGGCGCAGGAAAAATCGGAAACCGAAGATGCGAAAAGCGGAAATTTGATTTTGCTGCCGCGCTCGCCTTATGAAATTTACGACGAGCATTTTTTGATTATTTCGGATTCGCAATTTTCCGCAGTTCTTTGCGCAGCCCGAATCGCTCCAGCAGGCAGCGCGCTGCCCGCTGATAAAAACTACGCGATTTGCTCTTGCGACCCGGATGTGGTTTACACCGCGCTCGAATATTTGCAGGCGCGCGTTACGGTCGAACACCGCGAACACGCCGCTTTGCTAACCGAAGCCATCCGCGAATCGCAGCCGAAAATCACTTCTTTGCATTTAACGCTGTCGGTCACGACGAAGCTCGCCGGACTCTGGCAGGAACAAACCGGGCGCGAAATCGCAGTTAATCGCATTGCGACCGCGATTCGTCGCTCGCTCGAACTGGACGAAGTTTTGCAAACCGCCGTCAACGAAGTCGGCGCGACGCTCAATGTTGATTGCTGCACTTTGTTGATTGAACCGGCGACGCCGGACGAAGAAATTATGGCGGTTAATTATTTCCGCCAGCGGCTGGCAATCGAAGAAATGGATACGATTGACAGCGATTTATCGGCTTACCGCAAACGTCTCAAAAATAATCCGCAGCCATACATCCGCGACGGTGTGGCGCAAGCGACCAACCGCAATCAAGCCGAATGGGGCGATAAACCGATGGTCGTGATTCCGCTCGTTTTTCTTGAGCAATTTGTGGGCGTTCTCTTCGCGCGCGACGATAAACCGACTCGGGTTTGGCAGGAAAACGAAATTATGCTGCTCGAAACGGTCGCCGATCAGGTGGCGATTGCCATCAATCACTCGCGCCTCTACGTTAAATCGCAGCGCGAGGCTTTGCGCGATTCGTTGACCGGGGTTTTCAATCGCCGTTATTTCGAGATGCAGTTCGAGCGCGAAATGAATCTCGCCGAGCGCACCGACCAGCCTTTATCCCTCCTCGTCGTTGACCTCGACCATTTCAAAAGCGTCAACGACAATTACGGGCACAGTGCGGGCGACGATGTTTTGCGGACTATCGCGCGGCGAATGAAATCCAGACTCAGAAATTTCGACACTCTTGCGCGTTACGGCGGCGAAGAATTTTTCATCATTTTGCCGCGAACAAATACGGAAACGGCTTTAATCGTCGCCGAACGCTTACGCAAAACGGTTGCCGAGGCGGAATTCTCTGACTGCGGCAGCGTCACGATTTCACTCGGCGCAGCAACTTTTCCAGACCACGCTTCGACCGGCGGCGATTTGCGAATCCTCGCCGACCGCGCGCTTTATTGCGCCAAACGCGAAGGACGCAACCGCGTTTGTTTGCCGCCCGTTGAAGAACATGAAGAAAAGGTCGTTATGGAAGAAGACGAACTGCTCGATCTTCCAACGGGTGAGCTGTTTACGGAAAATGCGCTTAGCTGATGTCGGCTTCGGCGGCTGATTTCCGGCGAAGATATTGCAAGCCTTAGCGATTTGCAAATCTTAAAACGCCGTTTTGAAATAAAAAAAGGCATTCTGAATATAGAATGCCTTTTTTTATTATGAAAAGATTTCTTTAGAGCGAATTTACACAGTATGTCCGTGTCAGTACCGCGAACGGTAGTGAGCGGGTTTGTTAATTGACCCGCTCACTACCGTTCGCGGTACTGAATCTGATGCCTGACTTAACCGGAAACTGATTCCATAACCGCTCTAGTTTTCAGCGACAAAGATTACGTCCGCCGTATCCTCAAAGATTGAAAGCGCTTGTGACTGTCGGGAAAACGTGTATCTCTTAGCGAAAGCGCTGAGAGTGTAGGTTTGACCGGCGGGAACGTCCGTAAAACGGAAGTAACCTAAAGTAGAAGTCACAACTGTTCTGCTTTCTCCGCTTGCGTCAACCAAGCTGACCATAACGTTTCTGATTCCTCTGCCGTTCGCGCTTATAACACGCCCTGTAACTGTTACCGAAGCTGCCGACGGAGCCGCCATGACTGTTCCGATTGTACAGGGATTGGCTGCGGTCGCCGTGAAATCCGAGCCGGTATCCGTATCAACAAGAGAACCGCCCGGATAACCGGAGCGCCTCAAAGATATTCCGTCACCGGGAACCGGCGGGGGGGAAGCAATTGTAGTGTCCGTGCCATAAGATACGGCGTCAATAGGAGCGCCGCCGTTTGCGGCACTGTTAGCAATAACGAGCCGATCACCGCCGGTATCATTAAGTGCAAAACCGCTGTAATTAAGAGCATTCACCGGTTGAGCGCAGCCGAAATTCGTGTAAGCCGTTGTAGCGTTGTTCACAAAAGCAACGCACGCTCCTGACGCAAGAAAATAATTGGGAAGCGTAACCGTTCCGCCGCCGCTGGCATCGCTGGCGGTTAATCCCTGTAAGTTTATTGTTTGCGCCGTTCTATTACAAAGAATAAAATACTCGCCCGTTGAGGCATTGCTTCCCGCCGAATTAGGCTGTACTTCGGCAATCAGCAAACTTCCTGACGAAACCACTTGCGCGAAGGTGTTTTTGCCGGAAAAACACATTAGAGTGCAAAAAAACACTACACATAAAACTAAATTCTTAGTCATTGAATCCTCCTTAAAGTATTCCTTTGTTTTGGAAATCAGTCCTAATAATCTATTTGTTTGGAGTTATTTATTCAAGCTAAATTTTAGTCTTTGAATAGGCGCGGACTTAAATGTAAAAATCCTGTTGTCAAGACAACAAAACTGACGTTACTTGCCGCGAATAAATATTATTTCGCCAAATCCTTTTTGACATACAGCACGAGATCAACGCCCGGGCGCAGGGCGTAAGTTCCGGTGTATTGATAATGGCGACCGTATTCTTCTTCCAATTCGGCTTGCTGATCGGTTTTGCCGATGACGATTTCGGCGGTCGAAGTCGGAGTAATTTGCCCGTAAAAACCGGCGTTCGGGTAATTGCGCAGGCTCCACGGCAATCCCCAATAATCGGGCGATGCGACGATGATGCTTGTTTCGTTGTTTTTACCCGATTTTTCTGCGATGCGATCAATTTCCACCAGCATTTCGTTGTAAGCGCGGCGCGTGTGCGCGTAAACGTAAGGCATCGAATCATCGTCGTAGCGGTAAAAATTAAGATCAATCGCTTGATAAGCGCAGACGCCGAACGCGATTGCCGCCAGAAACGCCGCCGCAGCGCGCTGCCACATTTGACGCGAAACGGCTAATTCGTTGATTCCATAACCCGCCGCGATTGCAATTGGAAGCAGAAAATTGAGCGCGAGCCACGGCGTTTTATAAGGAATCAGAGTGTAAGCCGCAAACACTCCAAAACCCCAAAGGGCGGCGAACATTGCAAAACGGTGTCTGGCTTTCCAAAATGCGAGCGCCGCGCCGAGCGCGCCCAAAATAAAAATAGGCGCTTCGACTTTCATTCCCCATCGCAAATAAGCCAATAAACCGTTGTCGGCGTGGTCTTTCGTGCCGGTTTTCGCCCATAAATCGTAAGCCTTGAAAGATGCCTTGACGCCTTCGGGATAAGTGAAAAACGAGGTGAAAAACAAAACCCAGACGTAAGCGAAAACGACGATGCAGAGAGCGATGAGAACAATCCGGCTCTGCCGGTCGCCAAACGCTGCGATGAAATTCTTAAAGCTGAATTCAATCGGCTCGCTCCACCCGTTTTTGTCCTCAGCCCATAATTTGCGCCACAAAAAGACGCAGAAAATCGCAATCGCAATTGTTCCGAACGAGATAAAAGCGGTTTCTTTGGTCGCAAAAGTTAAAGAAGCCGATGCGGCGGCGAGCAGCAGATAAATCGGTCGTCCTTCGTTCCAAGCGGCGAGCGAGCGCATCAGAAAATAAACAATAACGACCTCGCCCGCGAAAAACGCCAGCCCCGCTCCGATTTTGACCAATTGATTTGCGCCGCCAACCGCATTGGCAAAATTAATCGTTCCGGGCAGTAGGCAAATGAGCAGTAGCAGGCTCATTAAACCAATCGCCGCTTGTCCCGTGCGCTCGCGTTCCATAAATTTCAGAACCGCGACGACCACTGCGAGCGTGAAAAAAACGAATAAAATCTCGTGAATATAATAACGCGAGATAAACGACATTCCCGGCGAGAGCGCTACCAGCATTGCGGCGGCTAGCGCGCCGACGGTGCCGATATATCGGCGCAGATAAAGAATTAAAACGACCAGCAAAATACCGAAAAATGCAGGCACAAAACGAACGGCGAAATCCGTCAGCCCAAACAGATAAGTCGAAACGAGCGTGAAATAATAAAGCGTCGGACCGTGATAATTTTGCGGATCGTATTTGAAAACGCCTTGCCGGACGAGATTCGTCATAAACCATCCGTTGACGCCTTCGTCGTGGTGAAACGGTTTGAAAGGCAGCCAAATGAGCCGCAAAACCGCCGCCACAAAAACGACAAACAGGCTGCCGGGAAGCCAATAACGATTTGAGGTTTCGTTGTTTACTATTTGCTCGCCCGTTTCTTCGATTTCATCGAGCTGTTTTTTCGGTTTCTTCGCCATAAACAAAACTGTTTTAAGTTTCTATTTTACTTGATAAACACGATACGCGCCCACTTGTGCAACGACCGGAAAACGCTGAAAAAAAGGTTCGTTCACGTCAATCGTCTCGCGTTCCTGATTGCTGACGACTATGTAATCAATCCCGTATTTTTTAATTAAATTCATCGCGTCGGGCGTTCCGGCGTAAATTCGGCGCAGCGCGTTTTCGCGCTCGGTGATGTCAATGCCGTGCGAAACCAGATGTCCGGTAAAGCCCATAAACCAGCGTCTGCCGGTTAAAACAGCGGGCGTGTTGTAAGTCGGCGCGGTCATTATCAAAGAATGCGGGGCGGTTCTGCTGCGAATCTGCTCGGCAATTTGGACAGCGTCTTTAGTGAAAACCTGATGTTCAAACGCCCGCGAAGCGACGCGCCAAACATCCAGAAAACCAGCGAAAGTCAAAACAAAAATCAGTCCGACAACAGCAGCTTTGCCGACATCTCCGCGCCGCCAAATCAAACCCAACAGCCACGCGACCAGCGGAACCGACAGCAAAAACCAGTAAATCAAAACTTTGATATTGTCCCAAATCCAGGGCGCGAGCCGGACAAAATTCGGAACAATAAAACACAATGCGAACGGCAGCCAGAATAGGAGCAATTTTGGATTTTGGATTTTGGATTTTGGATTTTGGATTTCTTCATCCCGGTTTGAATCGCTTGCATTAAACATTGACCTCAATAAAAGAGTAATGGCAGCAAACAGAAGCGGAATGAAAAGCCCTGTGTTTTTGAACCAGAACCAGAAGAAATTTTCATCGCCTTTATCCCAGCCGAATTGATACGCGACGAAGCTCTCCGCGCGGTTGGCTGTTCCGGTCATCGCCCAAAGCAGCTCAAACGCGCCGAACACGGTGCCCGAAATCAAAAACGCCACCCATTGCTTCCAATTTCTGAGATTCAGTAATGCGAGCAAACCCGCCATTCCCATCAAAACGGCATAACTGTGCGCGTGAACAAGCGGCAGCAATCCGGCGAGAAATCCCAAAGCAATAGCCGGAAAAAAGCGAATTAATAGAGAATTTAAATTCGTTTTTTCTTCTCCGTTTCTTCGTGTTTCTGTGGTAAAAATTTCCCAAAGACCATTCAGAATCACGAGCGAGAACGGCAGACCGATGAGCATACTGCGCTGCGTGATGAGCAAAACCGTTAGCGTGTTTCCCCAGCGCCAAGTCGTTTCGTGGCGCAGGCTGTAATCGTTTTGCAAATCCATTATCAAACCGAAAATGCCTTTTTCGGTTTTGACGGCATCTTGAAAAAAACCGATAAAACCCAGACCGCCGCTAAATAAAAAAAGCAGCGGCGCGATGTGCGCGGCGATGCGGCTGCCCGTCAGGCGAAAAGTAAAATAATGCAGCAAACCGACAAACGAAACGATCAGCGTGATGTTTTGCCAAAAAAGCGCGTTTTCGACCGCCGCGCCCAGTTTGATATACATCGCAGCGGCGAGGTTGACAATAAACGGGTAAGTAAATTTTGAACCGGCGTAAGACGGATTTTGCGGCGGAAAGTTTTGTCCGTCGGTAAATCCGTAAATGCCTTGCAGATGAAACGGCAAATCGCCCAGATTGTTTGACGAACCGATAAAAATTCCGTCCGGCTTAACGATCATCGCGCGCTCAAAGAAAAACCAGAGCAGCGCGAACAAAGCAATGTAAAGCGCCGCTCCCGCCGCTTTTTCGAGCGGGAGTTCAGCGAAAAAAAATTTAACCTCGCCTTTGAAAGCTGCCAAATCCGCATCAAACCGACTGCGAATGTTTTTTTGGCGAAACAATACGAGCGGCAGACAGGCAATCAAAGCCGAAATCAAGATTGTCCCGATGTTCATTCCGGCAAACGAGCCGACGATAAAACCCGCCGTGCCGAACAAAGCCTGCCCGACCGCCGCGCCCATTGCGGCACGCGCCCAGAGCGGCGCTTGGCGGTCGAAAAGATAGGTCAAAGCGATTGATGAAATTGTTAATAATAAAATTAAAGTTAGAGCGAAAAACATAAATCCAAGCGGCGAATCCGACAATCGATTCGGCTAAAAATTAAGCCACATCTCGCGGCAAATGACAAAAACGCGGGGCGTTTCCCGGCGGCAATTTCAAATTTCATCCGCAAATCGGTTAAACTTTTAAATCGCCGCACCTTTTAAATTCTCGAATCCTTATAATTTTTATGTTGAAATCTTGTTTAAAAATTTATCTTTTTGCGGTTTGTTTGTGTTTCGCCGTTTGCGTTCCCGCAACGGCTGAAGACGGCTGCGCAAATCAGGATTTTTCGGCGTCGCGGCGTTTTCGCGTCGGCGAATTGCTGGTTGCAGCCGCTGTCGGAGATTTCAACCGTGACGGCAAAGCCGACGCCGCTATTATTGACGGTTATTCGAGCAATATCAACATTTTGCTCGGCGACGGCAAAGCGGGATTTGGGGCGGAGCGCGTCATTGCGATTGGTTTAAACCCGCAGGCGATTGCCGCCGGAGATTTTAACCGCGACGGCAATCTCGATTTAATTACAGCCAACGGCGGCGACCGCACGTTTTCAATTTTGACCGGAAACGGCGCGGGCGATTTTCAAAATACGGCAAATATCGCCGTCTCAGGCGCACCTTCGGCTCTTGTCGTGGCTGATTTTAACCGCGACGGTTTTGACGACGTGGCTGCGGCTTTGTCCGATGCGAACAGCGTCGTCATTTTAACGAGCGGCGTTTTTATTTCGCTCCGACCAATCGGTTTTTATCCGGTCGGGCGAAATCCGCGCGCCCTTATTGCCGCCGACTTCAACCACGACAAGCGAATTGATTTAGCCGTCGCAAATGCCGACGACAACACGGTTTCCGTTCTTTTCGGCAGAACAAATTCGAGGTTATCACCAGCCAGAACTTTCACGACCGGCGCAAATCCGATTGCTCTCGCAGCCGCCGATTTAAACGACGACGGCATTTCGGATTTGATTTCGGCAAATCAAAATTCAAACGATTTAACCGTGCTTTTCGGCAGCCGAGCCGGAACATTTGCAAGGACGCGAACAATTGCGGAAATCGGCGAAAGCCCGCGTTCGCTCGCGGTTTTGGATTTAAACCGCGACGGGCGCGTTGAAATCGCCGTCGCCGCGCATAATTCCGAAGTTGTTTCAATTGTTTCGCGCAACTCGAAAAGCAGATTTGAAACGCGACAATACGACGCCGCGCCAACGCCGAACTATCTCG
>DASVTY010000143.1:0-42305 GCA_036387315.1 Pyrinomonadaceae bacterium | reverse complement strand
GATAAATTTTCGGTTTTGCTCGACGCCAGCGGTCAGGAATTTTTAATCTTCAAACACGCGATTGCGACCGTCACACATCAACGCCGCGAACCGCAGCAATACAGGCAGGAAAACAGACCGCCGCAGCAACAGCAAGAACCTTCGGCTTAATCAATCTTGAGCGGCATTTTTCTAACTTTTGAAGGTTTGGACGGAAGCGGCAAAACCACCCAGCTTCGCTTGCTTGCCGACGCTCTTGCAGCGCAAGGTTTCGATGTCGTCACGACGCGCGAACCGGGCGGAACCGTTCTCGGAAAGCGAATTCGCGCGCTTGTTCTTGAAATTGAGGACGCGCCCGCGCCGCTTGCCGAGTTACTGTTGTTTGCCGCCGACCGCGCCCAGCATCTCGAAACGCTCATACGACCGGCGCTCGCTGCCGGTAAAATCGTCATTTCAGATCGCTATGCCGACGCCACCGCCGCTTATCAAGGCGCGGGGCGCGGTTTTCCGGCGGAAAAAATTCGTCAAACAATCGAGTTGGCGACCGGCGGTTTCAAACCGGATTTGACGCTCTTTTTCGATTTGCCGGCGGAAACCGCTCTGGCGCGCGCAAACAGCCGCCCCGAAGAATTGAATCGTCTGGACAAAGAAACAATTGACTTTTTCGAGCGCGTCCGCGTCGCTTATCTCGAAATTGCCGACGCCGAACCGGAGCGTTTCCGAGTCGTTGACGCGCGCGGTTCGATTGATGAAATTCACCAAAAGGCTTTGCAAATTGTGGCGCAATTTCTCGAATCACGGAATCGCAAGTAAAATCTATTTGTGTTCGACAAGTTAATCGGAAACAATCAAATCAAAGAACTGCTTGGGCGAATGGTCAGCAATCGCCGGATTCCGAACGCTTTTATCTTTGCCGGAGACGCGGGCGTCGGGAAACAGCTTTTTGCGCTCGAACTGGCAAAAACGGTTTTGTGCCGAAATCTGCAATCGGGCGAAGCGTGCGATAAATGCGCTGCCTGTTCGCGCGCCGTAAAATTCGCCGCTCTTCCGCCGCATGACAGCGAGCATAAAGACGAATACAAGAAAGTTTTTTGGAGCGAACACTCCGACGTAGGTAGAATTGTTCCGTATAAAAACAGCATTTTGGTTGATGCGATTCGAGATTTAACGGAACAGGCGAATCTGACTCCTTACGAGGGAAAAGCCAGATTTTTTCTCATTGAAAACGCCGAAAAATTAAGTGCAGGACAGGGAGAAGCGGCAAACGCTCTGCTGAAAACGCTCGAAGAACCGCCCGCGACGACGCATTTGTTTTTGCTCACCTCGCGCGCCGATTCGCTGCTGCAAACCATTCTTTCGCGCTGCCAGATGATTCGTTTTGCGCCAATCGCTGCTGAAGAAATCGAAAAATATCTGCAAGCGACGAAAAAAGTTTCGCCTGTGGAAGCCAAACTGATTTCGCGTCTTTCCAGAGGCAGTCTCGGCAACGCGCTTTCTTTAAACCTAGACGTTTACAAAACGCAGCGCGAAATGATGCTCAACGTTCTGGACGCGATAACGGTTTCCAAAGACCGCGCCCGGCTTCTGAAAATCGCCGAAGAAATGAACGAAGCCAAGCTCAAAGACGAATACGAACAGCGGCTCGAAGTTTTGGAAAACCTGATTCACGACGTTTGGACTTTAAAGCTCGGCGCGACGGATTTAATCAACGCCGATTTGGAACCAAAACTCGCCCGATTTGCCGAAAACACCGATTCGCGCCGCGCTCAAACGTGGCTCGCCGAAATAGAAACTCTGCGCGAGCAGTTTGCCGTCAACATCAACCGCAAAATCGCAACCGACGCGCTTTTTCTCAAAATGGCAAACGCTTAATTTTTTGGGAACAAAAACTTTGCTCCGGTGTCAAAGATAGTGTAAATTTTGTCAACTCGGAGGAAAATCTTATGAACAAACAATCGCAGCGGCTTTTCAGCCTTCTTTTCGCAGTCTTGTTTTCGGTCGTTTTAGTCTCGGCTCAGGAAAACCGCGCTCTGCCGAAAACCATTAGCGGCGGGGTCGTCAACAGCAAGGCGACAAATTTAGTGAAACCCGTGTATCCGGCGGCGGCAAAAGCCGTCAACGCCGAAGGCGCGGTCAGCGTTCAGGTTACGATTGACGAAAACGGCGATGTCATCTCGGCTGCGGCTGTAAGCGGACACCCGTTATTGCGCGATGCATCGGTGCAGGCGGCGCGAGAGTCGAAATTTGCACCGACGCTGCTTTCCGGCACGCCGGTAAAAGTTACGGGTGTCGTTGTTTATAATTTTGTCTCGGGCGATTCCAAATATAAGGCTCAGATTTATATGCTGCTCGGAACAATGCTGCGTACGCTGCAAACCGAAAATTCGGATGCAGAATCCGACAGTGTGCTGGGCAATTTGAGCAAGGAAATGGCTGCCGAGCTTACCGACGAACGCGCCAGGCTTTCGGCTCTGCCAAAAGACGAAAGTGAAAAACGCCGTGTGATGAGCATTTTAACGGGTTCGCTGAAAACCAAATTGTCCGGCACCGAAGCCTGGCACTTTGAATTGGGCGAAAATATCGCCGCCGCCATGCTGCAAATACGCGAGCCGAGAACGAAGCGTGAACGAACGCCGGATGAAACCGTTTTAAGAACTCATTTGCTAAAAATCCGCGATTTAGCGACCGCCCCGCCGCCGGATTCTTCGCCCGCCGTTCTGGACGCAATCAAACCGTTCGCCGCGCTTGCCGATAAATCAGACATCACCGGCAACGATTCGATCAAACTGATGGTCGAGGCGTTTGGTAAAATTTTTGGTACGCTTGGAAAGTAAACAAAATAAATTTAAAGCTCTTCAGCCGACACGCTCGATTATCGAGCGCGGTCTGGCAGTTGCCGGTTTAGCGGCGGCAGGCGGAATTTTATTTTTAGTTAAAACAATCAATCCGACTTCGTCCGGCTGGTTTCCGCAATGTCCTTTTTACGCGCTGACAGGTTTAAGCTGTCCGGGCTGCGGCGCGACGCGCGGAATGCACCGGCTTTTAAACGGCGACTGGCTGGCGGCGCTCGATTACAACGCTTTGCTCGTTCTGTTCGTGCCGATGATAATTTATTTCGTGCTGAATCTTGTTTCGGTTGCCGCGCGCGGGCGGACTCTCGGAATCGGGAAACTGCCGCCCGCCGGAATCTGGGCGTTTGCGATTATTTTGCTTGTTTTCGGCGTGCTGCGAAATTTGCCGTTTTATCCGTTTACAATCCTCGCGCCGTAAAAATGAAAAGCAAAACGATTGTCGCAATTCTGTTTTTGTTCCTCAATTTTTCCTGCTCTCAAGTCGGCAAAGAACAACGCATTGCCGAGCTAAACAATTCGGTTTTTGCCATTTCCGTAGTTTACAAATTAGAAGGCGCGGAAAAGCGCGTGACTTCCGGGACGGGTTTTCTGGTCGGTGAAAACCTGATAGCTTCCGCCGCTCACGTTCAATCGGAAGTCGAAAAAATGATAAATTTTTCGCCGAAAAGCAGGCGCGAACTGATTGCGTGGAAGAAACTGCCAAACGGCGAAACAATCAATTTGCCGCTTGAATTTGTCGGGAAAGACGACGATTCGGATTTGGCGATTTATCGCTTCGACCCGGCAAAATTGAAAGGACGCAAAACGCCGATTTTAAAACTCGCCGACCGTTTGCCCGCAATCAGCGAAGAAGTTGTTTCAATCGGTTATTACGGCGATTATGAAATGCCGTTTAGCTCGCTCGGCGCGGTTTCGATGATTGATAAAAACGAAGACATTTACGCCGATTTAACGCTGATGCCCGGAAACAGCGGAAGTCCCGTCTGCTCGATCCAGACCGGGGAAGTTTTCGGAGTCAATATCAAAGTTATGACAATCGGCGACGGCACAATCCGGCTCGGCATTGCCAAAAAATCCGAAAAGCTGAAAACGCTTTTGGACAAGTATCGTTAGACTAAATCAGATTTCATAAAAGTGAAAGACAAAGAATTAACAGGGATGAAAGGGATATTTTTTGGTTTGAATTATCCCATTCATCCTTTTTATTCCTGTTAAATTGCTGTTTTTATCTTTCGACTAATTGGAATTTGCTACAGACATAAAAAGCGCGATTTGTTTAGCGTTTTTTAAGTAATCTGAACAAGCGGTTTTTCCGCTCCGAGCGGTTTGGCGTCTTTGCCTTCTAGCCGCAGGATTTCGACTTCTTTGACAAACTCTTCGACAATATTTTCGCCAGCAACGCGGCGCATCGGAACGCCGTTTTTGAAAATCATTCCGACGTTTCTGCCGAAAGTAATGCCGAGCTGCGAATCGTGCGCTTCGCCGGGACCGTTGACGGCGCAGCCCATAATCGAAAGCTCAAGCGGTTCTTCGACGTGCGCCAGACGGCGTTCGACTTCGGTCACGATTTCGACGAAATTATCAATATCCAGACGCCCGCAGGTCGGGCAAGCAACAATCGTCACTCCGCGCTGGCGCAAACCGAGTGATTTTAAAATTTCCCAGCCGACGCGCACTTCTTCGTGCGGCTCGGCGGTCAGTGAAACGCGAATCGTGTCGCCGATGCCTTCGTGCAGCAAAATCCCCAAACCGATTGACGATTTAATCGTTCCGCCAAAAGGCGTTCCGGCTTCGGTGACGCCGAGATGCAAAGGATAATTAACCTTTTGCGACATCAAACGATAAGCCGCCACCGTGCGATGAACGTCCGACGCTTTCAGAGAAATGATAATGTCGGAAAATCCCAAATCTTCCAAAATTTGAATGTGCCGCAAACCGGATTCGACCATCGCTTCGGGCGTCGCCGTGCCGTATTTTCGCAAAAGGTCTTTTTCCAGAGAACCGCCGTTGACGCCGATTCTAATCGGCACTTTTTGCGCTTCGGCGGCGCGTACGACTTCGCGCACGCGGTCAATCGAGCCGATGTTGCCCGGATTTATCCGCAGCTTGTCAATTCCGGCTTCGAGCGCGATTAAAGCCAATTTGTAATGAAAATGAATGTCGGCGACGATAGGAATTGCTACTCGTTTGCGAATCTCTTTGAGCGCGAGCGCGTCGTCTTTGGTCGGCGCGGCAATACGGACGATTTCGCACCCCGCCGCGACCATTTCTTCGATTTGTCTGACTGTTCCGTCAACATCGGTCGTGTCGGTTTTCGTCATTGATTGAATTGCGACCGGCGCGCCGCCGCCGATTTGAACGCTTCCGACTCTTACCGCTTTTGTTTCACGTCTCATAAATTTAGTGAATCGTAAATAGTGAATCGTAAATAGTAAATCGTGAATCGGAACTTATCTTTCGCGATTCACGATTTACTATTTACGATTCACTAAATTCATCGTCCGACAATGCGCGAAATGTCAACAAACATCACCGTCACCATCAACAGCAAAATAATTGCCAGACCAGCCATTTGAATCCGTTCGCGCACGAGGAGCGAAAGCTGCTTTCCGAAGAGAGCCAAAACACCTTCGATTCCGAGAACCATAATCTGTCCGCCGTCGAGCATCGGAATCGGCAGCAGATTGAAGATTCCCAAACTCAGGCTGATTGCCATCAGCATCGCAAAAATGCCTTCCCAGCCCATTGCCTGCGCGGCTTGCGCCGATTGCTGGAAGATTCCAACCGGACCCGAAACGGTGTCGCGCGCCGAGCGATTTCCAGTGAAAACTTGTCCTAAAGCCGTTCCGGTCATTGATAAAATTTCCAGATTTGTGTTGACCGCGTGGCTGAACGCGGTGCCGATGCTTGCAGGTTCGCGCGGGACGCTGATTTGCGCCGGTCCAATTCCGAGCCGTTCTTTACCATCGGAAAGTTTGCGAACATTGGCGGTTAAATCAACGTTTTGACCGCCGCGTTCAACTTGAACTTTGAGCGGCGCGGCTTTGTTTTCCTGCACAAAACTGACAAGCTGCTGCCAGTTGCGAATATTCGTGCCATTGATTGCAATAACGCGGTCACCGGGTTGTAAACCGGCTTCGGCGGCAGGCGAACCCGATTCAACTTGCCCGATCACAACCGGTTTTACGCCTGCGTCGGGTTCAGCGTCGAGAACTCCGAAATTTTGCCCGCTCATTTCAACCTTCGACGGCGTGACCGTTAAAGGAATGCGCTGTCCGGCGCGCTCGACAACAATCGGAATTTCCTGTCCGGGACGCAATGCGGCATCAACTTCAATGTTTCGCCACGTCGGATTTTCCGTTCCGTTAAACGCGACAATCCGGTCGCCCGGTTTAATTCCGGCTTGCGCCGTCGCGCCGTCCGTCTTCATCGCGCCGACAATCGGCGTCGGCATCGCCGGAACGCCGTACATTAACGCCGCCGCAAACGGAATCGCCAGCGCCAGAACGACGTTCATAAACGGTCCGCCGATCATCACGAAAAACTTTTGCCAGCGGGGGCGCAGCTCGTACAATTCCGAAGCCGGAACGGTTTCCGTCGAATCGTCCGCGCCTTCCAATCCGACGTTCGATTCGTCGCCGTACAATTTCACGTAAGCGCCGAGCGGAATCGCCGAAATCCGGTAATCGGTGTGTCCCCATTTAAAACCGAAAAGTCGCGGTCCGAGTCCGAAAAAAGAGTAGGCTTCGACGCGCATTCCGAAAAATTTGGCGACGAGAAAATGCCCCAATTCGTGAATATTAATGGCGACGCCGAGAATAAAAAGCGGTACTAGAACGTAATAAAGTAATATGTCCATCGGGAAAGTTCTTTCTGCTGCGGTAGCAAGCGTTTCAGGTAATTATGAATGATTTGTCGAAATCTTAGAATCACAACTTGCAAAAAGCGTTGCTAAAAAGTTTAAGTCCAACCGCTTCGGACAGTCAAACAAACTTTGCACGCGGCGCGGATTGTTTTTCGATTTCCAGTTCCGCCTGCATTCTTGATTCGCGGTCAACTTTTAAAATAATTTCGAGATTTTCTACGACTTTCGTTTCGTGCTGATTCATCACGGCTTCGATAATTCGCGCGATTTCCGAAAGGCGAATTTTGCCATCTAGAAATGCTTGAACCGCAATCTCATTGGCGGCATTCATCGCAGCGGGCAGCGTTCCGCCCATTTTTAAAGCTCGATAAGCCAAATTCAAACACGGAAAACGCTCGGTGTCAGGTTCTTCAAAAGTCAATTGCGAGAGTTTTGAAAAATTTAGAGGCTCAAGCTGACACGATTTTCTTTCCGGGAAAGTCAGCGCATATTGAATCGCGTGGCGCATATCCGTAACGCCCATTTGCGCGATAATCGAGCCGTCAACCATTTCAATCATCGAATGCACGATTGATTGCGGATGCACGACAACCGAAATTTCATCAGCGCCAAAACCGAACAACCTTTCGGCTTCGATAACTTCCAAACCTTTGTTCATCAGCGTCGCAGAATCAATCGTATTTTTAACGCCCATTTTCCAACTCGGATGATTTAAGGCTTCAGCTACAGTCGCATTTTCAATTTCTTCTTTTGTTTTCGTGCGAAAAGGTCCGCCCGAAGCGGTTAAAATCAGTCGCCGAACTTCCGCGCGCTTTTCGCCGCGCAAACATTGATGAATCGCGTTATGTTCCGAATCAACCGGCAGAATTTCCGCACCATTTTCCCGCGCCGCTTTCGTCATCAATTCACCCGCGATAACGAGCGTTTCTTTGTTGGCAAGCGCGACACGCTTTCCGGCTTCGAGCGCGCGCAGAGTCGGGACAAAACCGATTGCGCCGACCGTTGCGGAAACGATTGTGTCGGCTTGTTCGTGAGTCGCGGCGGCAATCAAGCCTTTTTCGCTGATTTCGATTTTTGGAATTCTGGAGATTTCAGATTTGAAATTCGAGATTTTTTCGAGCAGCAATTCGGCGCATTCTTCGGTTTCGACCGAAACCAATTCGGGCTGAAAACGCCTGATTTGCTCGCTCAGTTTTTCGACGTTTTTCCCGGCGCCGAGCGCAACGACGCGAAACTCAGGCTCTTTCAGAAATTCGACGACTTTCAGCGCGTTGCAGCCGATTGAACCGGTCGAACCTAAAATTGAAATTCCCCGCTTGCTCATAAATTATTGAAAATAGAATCTAGCGAAATAGTAAAGAAGCGGAGCGTTGAAAAGCAAACTGTCCATTCGGTCGAGCAGTCCGCCGTGACCGGGCAGAAGGTTGGCTGCGTCTTTGCTGCCCGCGCCGCGTTTGATCGCGCTTTCCGCCAGATCGCCGATGACGCCGACAACCATCATCACCGCCGCAAGCGGCAGAGCGACAAACCATTTCAGCTCTGTAAAAAACGTAAAGCTGGCGGCAGCGGCGAGCAGCAAACTCACCGCGAGCGCGCCGATTGCTCCTTCCCAGGTTTTACCCGGCGAAATAACGGGCGCGAGCTTGTGTTTGCCCACGAGCTTTCCGGTGTAAAGCGCGGCGATGTCCGCGCCCATTAAAATCAAAAACAAAAATGCGAGCAGCTTGGTCGAAAGATGCGGGTGATTTTCAAATCCGACGCGCAGAGCGACGAAATAACCGCCCAGAAAAGCGATATAAAAAACACCCAAAACGGTCACGCCGATTGCCGCCAGCATTTTGGAAAAATCGCGCGCTCGCTGAAACCGAAACGCCTGTGAAGCTACCGCCGCGATAATGAAAATCGCCAGCGTCATCACCAGCAAATCCGGCGCTTTGGTCGGCGCGTCAAACAAAAACGCGATAAAAATCGCCGCCGAACCTAAGAAACCGAGCGCGGCGTCCGCTCTGAGCTGCATCGTTTTGGTGAATTTAAAATATTCAAACAAAGCCAAAATAATGGCAGCAGCCGCAATCGCCACGAAAAACAAGTTAAACTCTTGTCTCTGCGGGAAAAAATAAGGCAAAACGATTGCCGCAATCAAACCGGGCAACGCGACAATCGCAGTAATAATTCGATTCATTCAGTTGGTTCAATAAAATTCAAATTCGCAAATCCGGTCGGCTGTAATCGCTCGGCGCGGAATTCGACTTCGGCGAAACAGTTTTTACCGGAGCTTTCTTTTTATTTTTAAGCCACAAAAAACGGTTAATTTCAACAATTCCGGGAACGACGAAAAACGCGCAAACCGCGCCCAAAATCGCGCCGGTCACAAATCTGGAAAAATGCGTATTTTCCCAAATCCCGAAAAATCCCAAAGCAAAATCAATTGCGGTCGGAACGGGCGCAAGAAACAAAACAATGCGCGGCGGCGCGTTTGTATCGCTAATTGAGCGCACAAACGGAAACGCGGCAATTCCAATCGCCAAGCCCGCATAAACACCGAAACAGCGCGAACAAACCGCAAGCGGCTCGCCCGCCAGATGCGGCGAGCGTTCGGAAATCTGGTGACAAAGAAACGAAAAAGGCGCGTAAATGTAGTGGGCAATCTCCGAACCGCCCGCTTTTAAAATTGGTGCGGCGGCGATTAAACCAACCCATAATGCGACGACAAACGCGCATCCGATCCACGCCTTCCAATCAAGGTTTTTGGTCTTTAGCGGAGAAATGTAGTTTTCGACTGCCGGATTCACGCAATCTGTTTTAAATCAAACAGCGCGCGTTCCGCAAGCGCAATGGTTTCGTTGACGTTTAAAGTGCCGTTCGTAATTTGAGCCGAATTAACAATAAAAACGTTTTCGAGCGAGGTTTTCATTGAAGGAAGATTGGCGGAATAATTCAAAGTCGAAAGCGCAAAAACCTGTCGAACGCGCGATATTTTAAATTCCAAAACATCGGCGCGCCGGAAATGCGCGTACATTTTTTCGAGCGCCGCAAGAAACGTTTCCTTGATTTCGTCGTCAGTTTTCTCAAACATCGCGTCGTCCGGCGCGACATATTTCGGCAAATAGACAAGCGAGTTTCCGCCGAATTCCGATTTATCAACCAGCGCAGACATCTCAATCACGGCTGTAAACGGCGCGTCGTCCGTAATGTTGGTCACATAAAAAGGCGAGAGCGAATTCTTCATCAAAACCGACGCGCAGACGATTCCCTGATAACGAATTTGATTCAATCGTTCTTTCTCAATTTCGGTCAATTGCGGACAAATTTTCGCCGCAGCATTTGTGGGCGCGGTGATAAAAACGGAATCAAAACTGTCAACTGTCAACTTTGAACTGTCAACTGTTTTACAGTTATCTTTCTGATAAATTAGAACGCCGCCGTCAGATTTCTTTTCGATTTTTTCGACGCGCGAATTTAATCTGATTTCAACGCCTTTTTCCCGAAGATGCTTACCGAGCTTTTCCAAAACGCGCGCGTAACCACCGTGAACATAGCCGAACATTTCTTTTTTGAGTCCGCTTTTTCTGGCGGCGTACATCCGTTGAATCGTCGCCCAGATAAACGCCGCGCTCGTTTCACGGTAACTTTCGCCCAATTTTGCGCGCAGCAGCGGCAGCCAGATTTTTTGAAAGGTTTTCCCACCCGATAGTTTTTCGAGCCAATCGGCGACTAAAATTTGTTCTAATTTTTTCCAATCGTTAATGCGCGAGGCGTAAAAGATTGTCGCGCCAAGCCGGAATTTTGAAATCAAATCGAGCGGCGGAAAACGCAGAAATTCGAGCGTGTTCGACATTGAAACGAGCTTGCCGTCGGTATAAAACCCGGTTTTCGTTTCGCGCCACTCAAGCTCGTTTTCAAGTCCGATTTCGGCAAGTATTTTTCTTAAACGCAAATCCGAAAGCAAAGTGACGTGATAATGCTTGTCCCAAATTATATCACCCAAATTCCAAACCGAAGCAAGCCCGCCGATTTCACTTGCAGATTCAAAAATAGTAACTTTTTTGCTTGTTTCAGCTAATCTTAAAGCTAGAGTTAAGCCAAGAAACCCCGAACCAACAATTGCAATGTTTTGCGGCATTGAGTCTATTTCTTTTGCTCGTTTGTTAAGAATAGTTTTCTTTCTTCTGCGTGAGTTTGCAACAGCTTTATTCGCTCTTCTGAATAAACTTTTGCAATTTCTTTTCTTTCAAGTGTTTGTTTTTCAACTAAAAGCAAAATGTCATTAGCATTTGCAGAGCTTTCTGCTTTCATTGTATCTAATTGGAGTTTTTGAACTTCAACCATTTTGTTTAGAGTTTCCTTTTGCATATTTTCGAGGGAAACTCTTTCTTCTGTTTGTTGTTTTTTCAATTCTTGCCAAGTCAAATCGGAATTTTGCGCCAAGACTGAAATAGAAAACAACAAACCTAAAATTATGCTTAAGAAAAAGTATTTCGTCATATTTTTCAATTAATTTCTTTTACGACGCTGTTTTCAACTTTATATTTCAAACCGCAAACGCACTCAAATTCTGTTTGCGTCGAGTTGTCGAATTTATGAAAAAGCTGCCCGCATTTGCAGACCGCACCGATTGAGCGCGCGGGCGAGCCTAAGACAAGATGAAAATCCGGCACGGATTTTGTGACAATGCTTCCCATTCCGACCATCGCCCACCGTCCGATTTCCAAATCGTTGCCGATTGTGCAGTTTGCGCCGATTGTCGCGCCTTCGCGCACCAGAGTCGGCAAAGTGTGTTCGTCGGGTTCGGACGGGCGCAGAGATTTTAAATCCGGCATTGTGGCGCGCGGAAAACGGTCGTTGGTAAATACTGTGTGCGCGGAAATCATCACGCCGTCTTCAATCGTCACTGCCGCGCAGATGTAAACCGAAGCGTTGATTTTGACGCGGCTGCCGATTTTCACGTCGTAAGCAATGTAGGTTTTTTCGCCGACAATACATTCCTCGCCAATTTGTGCGCCGTGTCGAATGTGGACGTTGTCCCATACGCTCGTGCCTTCGCCGATTTCAACCGCTTTTTCAATTATCGCCGTCGGGTGGATTTTAATCATAAGATTTTAGCCACGAACAAACACGAAACTACACGAAATAATTTCAATAAAATTTTCGTGTAGTTTCGTGTTTGTTCGTGGCTAATTGATTCATTTCAGGAAACTTTAGTCCAATGATTTTGGTTCATCGAAGCGTAAGCGGCTTCGATAACTTGAACCGATGCGAGAGCGTCGGTTGGCTTTATCAATAATTCGTCTTTGCCGCCAACTGCGCCCGCGAAGTTTTCGATCTTCGAGCGGAAAGCCTGAACTTTATCGTAGCCTTTGCCGAAAATTGTCCAATCGGGATTTGAATGCAGCTTGTATTTCGATTCTCGCCAGCCGACATGCAAAGTGCCGTTTGCGCCGTAAATGCTGATGAAATACGGCAAATCTTTGTTGATGCTCCAGGTCAGATCAATTGTCGCCTGAACGTTCGTTTCGGTTTTCAAAAACATCCGCACGTTGTCTTCGACCGCGATGTTCTGACCTTTCGCGCCTTCGATTGTCAAAACTTCCGAGATTGCGCCGAGGAAATAGCGAACAATGTCAACCGAATGCGTGCCGTTATCAATCAAAACGCCGCCGCCGCTCAGATTCATATCTGAATTCCAACGCCGCGTCATATCAACGCGCGCGGTGAAAGCGTTTTCAAAAAGCAAAATCTCACCCAGGATTCCCGAAGCTAACAGAGATTTGGCTGTTATTACATCTTCAACGTAACGAAATTTAGACGCCATTGTGAAAACCGTTCCGGCTCGCTCGGCGGCTGAAATCATCTCGCGCGCGTCATTTGCGTTCAAACACAAAGGCTTTTCGCACAAAACATTCGCGCCTCGATTCAGAAAATGAATGACGATTTCGGGATGCGTTGCGGGCGGCGTAGCGACGATCAAGGCGTCTAAACCGGTTTCGTTTTTCGCCAAATCTTTGTAATTTTCGTAAACCCGCGCGCCGCATGTTTCGGCTAAAGCATTTGCGGCTTCAACGCGCGTATCGGCTACTGCCGTAAGCTCGCAGTATTCGCTCGTTTGAAACGCCTGAGCATAAGTCTGCGCGATTCCGCCCGCGCCGATTAATCCGAATTTGAGAGATTTTGTCATAATGAAAATTCACCACAAAGGACACAGAGATGTTATGTTTTATCCTCTGTGTCCTTTGTGTCCTCTGTGGTTTAATTCATTTTTAATTTCGCAGCGGCTTCGCGCACGGCGGCGGCTATGTAAGAAACGTGATCGTCGGTGTAACGCTCGTTCCAGGGCAGAACGAGAATGTCGTGCAAGCCTTTGAAAGTTCCGGGGAATTTTTCCGGCGCATAGTCAACGGCTTCGGGTCTTGCCAGATTGAAGGGGAAATGGCTGTCGCCGAATGTGTTTTGCTCGCGGAAAACCTCGCACGCAAAAGCCGGTTTGATGATGTAGCGCGGCGCTGAAAAGATATTTTTCTCTTTGAGCAGCTTCGCCATTCCGACCGCGCCGCCTTCGATTTTCGTGTCGTCAACCCGCAGACAATACTTCCAATAAACGTGCTTTGCGCCTTCGGCAACGTGGGGCGTTTCGATTCCGTCAATTCCTTGCAGCATTTCGGTCAGTTTCTCGGCGGTTTTGACGCGGTTCGAGACGGAGAAATCGAGCTTGTCCATTTGCGCGACCGCCACCGCCGCCTGCAATTCGCTGACGCGGTAATTCAAAGCCAGAAAATAATGATCGGGATTCTGATCGCCGTAGCCCCATGCTTTGTTGATGAACAGAAACATCCGTCGCGCGAGCGCATCGTCGTTTGTCACGACCATTCCGCCTTCGCCGGTCGTGATGTGTTTGCCCTGCTGCAAGCTGTAACAGCCGATGTCGCCGATTGCTCCGGCAAATTTTCCGTTTTCTTCGGCTAAAAACGCTTGCGCCGTGTCTTCGATGACCGGAATTTTGCGCACCCGCGCCAATTCCATAATCGGCTGCATTTCGCACGGATTTCCGAAAAGATGCGTGACGATGATTGCTTTCGTCCGCTCGCTCAAAACTTTTTCAATCGTTTCCGCCGTGACATTGCAAGTCACCGGATCAACGTCCGCGAAAACCGGAATCGCGCCTTGATAAACAACCGGCGACAGCGCGCCCATATCGGTGATTGAAGTCGTGACGATTTCGTCGCCCGGATTCGGATTTATCGCGGCAATCGCGCAGTGAATCGCAGCCGTGCCTGAAGTGCAGGCGTAAGCGTGTTTCGCGCCCATTTTTTCGGCGAATTTCTTTTCCAGTGTTTTGCCGAATTTGCCTTTGGTTGTGGTCAAAGTGCCGCTTTTTAAAACTTCGGCGAGCAGTTCCAATTCTTCCGCGCCGAAGGTTCTGCCCGAAGCGTCCTGGTCGGAAGGCAAGGTCATTAATTCTTGAGTTAAAACAGGATTCATATTTTTTTATTTTCCAATTTTGCGGGGCTAACCGCTATTTTTTCGGTTTCGTTCAATTTTTTGTTCTGCAAACGCATTCTGCCCAGTTTGGTTAGTAATTTTATGTGTCCGGCGATTGTTCTGGCGGTTTTCATTTTTGAGAAACCGAACAATCGGACTTCCAAAATTGCCGGATGTTCGACGACTCTTTCGCCGCGCAAAACCAATTTTCCGAGCATTTCCGCGACGCCCAAAAATCCGTTTTCCTGCAATTCGACGTTTTCAATCCGGCTGCGGCGATAAACCCGGAAACAGCTTGTGTAAGTAGAAAGTTTCTGGCGCAAAACTGTTTTGTAAAGAAAAGATGCGCCTTTCGATAAGCTCAAACGCCAAGCCGGAACGTTGCGCACGCCGCCAGCCGGATGATACGGCGAAGCCGTAACCATTGCCGCGTCTTCGGTTAAAAGCGGAATCATCTGCGTCAATTCGTGCGGATCGTAAGTGCAATCCGCGTCAATCGAGCAAACGATTTCGGTTTCCGCCGCTCGCAATCCGGTCATAATGCCAGCCGCGACGCCTTTGTTTTCATCGTGGCGGATGATTCTGACATTCGTTCGCGCGCCGAACAGCTCTTTTAATTTTTCAAACGTTGCGTCCTTGCTGCAATCATCTACGAAAATAAAAGACAAGTCGTAATCGAGCGCGTTTTCCAGACTTCTCAGCGTGTTCGCCAGATACGGCAGCGATTTTTCTTCGTTGTAGCAAGGGATGACGATTGTTACTTTTTCCTTTTTTTCACCGCCGAGACGCAGAGACGCAGAGTTTTTTAAAGAGAGTGTAACGAGATTTGATTCTTCAAACTTCTCATTATTTCTAATTCTCTGCGTCTCTGCGTCTCGGCGGTGAACATCTGCTAAACCAAGAAACTCGGAACAATTGGTAAATCGGTAGCGGCTCAGATTTTCGTTTAAAATCCAAGCCATTTTATCCAATTTGCGATAATGCCGAACGCGCGTCATCCGCGAAGCGGCGTTGATGCGCGGCTGTTCTTCGTCCAATTCCCAGACGTGGAAATACAAAACAAACGGCGCGTCTTCGGTTTCAATCCAGTTTTGGACTTTACGCCGCATCAGCGTGTAAGGAAGCTGGCGGAAATAATTTCCGCCGGAAATCGGGAGCAAATAATTCCCGACTCGCGCGGTCGAATAAGGAATTTCCCAGATTGTCTTTCCGGCGGCGCGGTGTTCGTGCGCGGCGCGGCGCAAAAGAGCGTTTTTGATTCCCTTCCAGGTCGGCAAAAACGAAGCGTCGTAAACAAAACCTTCTTCCGCCAAAACATCAAGCGTCCACAAATCGCGCGTGTAATTTAATTTTTCAGCCGCGCGATGTCCGAAAACTCTCTGCCCGCTCGCGCGTTCCAAAACTTCTCGCGTTCGGCGGGCGTCGGCGCGAAACTCGGCGGGCGACATTCTGGAAAGCGGGCAGTGGTTATAGCCGCGCGAAGCGATTTCGTGACCGCGACCGGCAATCTCCCGAATCAAATCGGGCGTGTTTTCGGCAATCCATCCGAGAACGAAAAACGTCGCTTTGACGTTGTGTTTATCGAGTAAATCTAAAGTTTTGAGCGTATTTTGGACATAACGCGGCTCAAAGCGCGACCAGGTTTGTTCACGAATAAGGCGGTCAAACGCTCCGACCTGAAAATAATCTTCGAGCAGAACCGTCAATAAATTCGGTTTCGTCGCTGATTCTTTTTTTGTCGCAATTTCGCTCATCAAAAACTTTAATTAACCGCAGCAAATTGAGTTTCAAGAACTTTGACGATTCTTGCGGCGGCGCTTCCGTCACCGAATGGATTTTCGATTTGTTTGACCGAATTTGTCCAGCTTTCGTCCAGATAATTTTCTTCCAATAGCTTGCTTAGACGCTGCGGAGAACCGCCGACGAGCTTGGCGACTCCAGCGGCAATCGCTTCCGGTCGCTCGGTGTTTTCGCGTAAAACCAGGAGCGGTTTTCCGAAAGAAGGCGCTTCTTCCTGCACGCCGCCCGAATCGGAAACGACCAGCCACGAATTTGCCATTATTCGCGCAAAATCCGTGTAGGAAAGCGGCTCAAGCAGGAAAACGCGCGGATTTTCTTCAAAAATTTGAGCGGCGGCTTGTTTCACCGCCGGATTCGGATGTACCGGAAAAAACAAAGCGGTGTCGGTGTGTTTGGCGACGAAATCGCGCAAAACGCGCAGATTTTCGGTCATCGTCGCGCCGAAACTTTCGCGGCGATGAGTGGTCAGCAAAATCCGTTTTAAATCATTTGTTTTCGCCAGCAGCCTGGCGATTTCGCCTTGCCCGTTTGTTTTTTTACCGATTGAATGAAGCGCATCAACGACCGGATTTCCGGTGACGAAAATGTTCCGCGCGTTAATGCCCTCGTTGATGAGAGTTTCGCGGTTAAATTCGGTGGCGGCGAAATGAAAACGGGCGATTTGCGAAATCAAACGCCGGTTCATCTCTTCGGGAAACGGGCTGTCGGCGCAGCCTGAGCGCAGACCGGCTTCGACGTGACCGACCGCAATCTGACGATGAAACGCTGCCATTGCTCCGGCAAGCGCGGTTGTCGTGTCGCCCTGCACAAGCACAACGTCAGGCTTTTCGAGTTCTAGAATTTTATCGAAAGCCGTCATAACGCGCGCCGCGACATCATTCGGTTTTTGATTCCGGCGCATCGCGCGCAAATCGTGGTTGATTCGGATTTTAAAAAGCTCGACAAAAGGCTTGATTAAATCGGCGTGCTGACCCGAAGAAACGACAATTGTTTCAAATTTTTTGCGATTCGCTTTTAACTGCCGGACGACGGGCGCGAGCTTGATAACTTCCGGGCGCGTCCCGAAAAGCGCTAAAACTTTCGTTCGCCTCGTTCGACGGTCGGCGAAACGCAGCTCGCTTTGAGATTTTTCCGGCGCGGGAAAGACGGTTTGTTCAAAATCGGCGGATTTTAAATGCGGCAGCTTCATATTGAAAATTCGGTCGCGGGAGCGATTTTGAGTATTTTTCTTTTGCGGCGGGAATTTGTCACGTCGTCCTTTAAAAACAAAAGTTTAAATAAACGGGGTTTCCGTGTTTTTGTCGAACTGAAAAGGAGCTGTAATTTTTCTGGTGAGAGATCGCTGCGGCGGGCAAAAATCAAAAAGAGCCGCGCCTTTGATAATTTAGCACGGCTCGTCACGGATTTGTCGAAAATTTTTTATTCGGGCAATTTATTCAGGCTGACCTTTGCAGCCCGCATTAAAGAGCGCGGGTTGTTTGGTGCTGATAATCGGGTAGTTTTCGGCTTCGGCGTTCATTTCAAGCCATTCGGAGTATTCCGGCGGTAGAGACATATCCGCGTAAATCGCTTCGACCGGGCATTCGGGGATGCAAGCGTCGCAATCAATGCAGGTGTCGGGGTTGATATAAAGCCGGTCTGACAGCTCGTGAAACGCTTCAACCGGGCAAACCGCCGCGCAATCGGTGTATTTGCATTCGACGCAGGGTTCCGTCACAACATAAGTCATTAATAATTTCTCCTCAAACCAGTTGACAAATTTCAGTAAAAATTAAAACCAGAATATACTTGTCTGACGTTTTGAGACAAGTTTCACATTGTAATTTTTAGGTAAATCGAATATGGAAAAAATCGAATATCAAGGTTTTCCGAATTGCGTTCGTCTTGCAAACAACGGGCTTGAAATCATTGCGACCACCGATATCGGACCGAGAATTTTGTTTTTCGGGTTAGCCGGCGGCGAAAACATTTTAGGTTTTCACCCGGACGCAAAAGTCGAAACGGGAATCGGCGCGTGGAAGCCTTACGGCGGACATCGTTTGTGGATTGCGCCGGAAAATATGCCGCTTTCTTACGCGCCTGACAACGCGCCAATCGAATATTTTTTCGACGAAGCAAGCAATTCGGTGCGGCTTCGCGCGCCGAAAGAAGCGGCGACCGAAATGCAAAAGGAAATCGAAATCGTGCCCGATGCGGAAGGCTTTTCCATCAAACATCGAATCACAAATCTCGGCGCGAGCGAAATCGAATTTGCGCCGTGGGCTTTGACGATTATGCGAGCGGGCGGCGAAGCCGTAATTCCAAACGAGCCTTTTGCGCCGTATTCGCCGGAGACTTTGCTGCCCGTGCGTTCGTTTGCGGTCTGGTCTTACACGGATTTTACAGATTCGCGCTGGACGTTCGAGAAAGAATTTATTCGCCTGAAAACCGATGAAAGTTTACATCATCCGCAGAAAATCGGCGTTTTTAACCGGCGCGGCTGGATTGCCTATCAATGGCAGGATTTGCTGTTTGTGAAAAGATTCGATGTTGTTTTAAACGCGGCTTACCCGGATATGAATTCAAACACCGAAATTTATACGGCGGGCGGTTTTATCGAAGTCGAAACGCTCGCGCCGCTGCAAAAAGTTCAGCCCGGAGATTCTGCTGAACATGCGGAACACTGGTTTTTATTTCAAAACAAAAATTTGGAAGATTTAAAGCAAGTTTTGTAAAACCATATTCTCTTGCAAAATCTTCTTCCGAACATTTCGGTTATTCTTAAAAAATTCGGCAATCTGAAATGCGGTTTGTAAATCCGGCGTCGGATTCGGATAAAATGCGAAACTAATTTTACACGTAAAACGAATCGCCTTGTTTTACAGAGATTGCAAAATTCGATTTTTATTAATTTGAGGAGTCTCGCTGATGAAATCAACGCCTTTGCCGCGCACACGAAAATTGAGAATCGTCGCCCAGGATCCGAGTATCAAGGATTCGGACGGAAACATTCTGACCACCGAGATTGAAATTCCCGCCGAGGAACTCGCGCCCGGTCCGCGTGGTTATCGCGTCCACGTCGTTGATTACGACACTTCGACCGGCACGCTCTACCAGCCGCAGCCCTACAAGCCTTTAAAGGACGGCTGTTATATAGACCCGTATGCCGAAATTGAAAAAGAAAAGATTAGCGAACTGCTCACTGAACCGGGGTTTCACGCGCAAAATGTTTATGCGATTGTGATGCGGACGCTGGCGCGGTTCGAATCCGCTTTGGGAAGAAGAGTGGGTTGGGGATTTCCGGGGCATCAAATTTACGCAGCGCCGCACGCTTTTGCCGATGCTAATGCTTTTTATTCCAAAAGCGATCAGGCTCTGGCTTTCGGCTATTTTCGCGTTCCGTCCGAAGGCGACGAATCGGAAATAATATTTACCTGTCTTTCGCACGATGTCGTGGCTCACGAAACGACGCATGCCATTCTTGACGGTTTACGCGAGCGTTACACAACACCGTCTTCGCCGGAACAAGCCGGTTTCCACGAAGGATTCGCTGATGTGGTTGCGCTTCTCTCGGTTTTTTCGTTAAAGGATGTAGTTAGAAATCTTTTAATAAAAAAATCAAAAGATAAAAGCAAATTGGGAATCAAGTCTAACCGAGTTCCGGTTAAAGTTTTGACCGAAACGCATCTGAGAGATTCTACCCTATTCGGACTCGCGGAACAGATGGGACAAGCGCTTTCCGGCGTCCGCGGAAACGCTTTGAGACGCTCGGCTCAATTACTGACTTTAGAAAAACAGCCGTCTAAAGCGAAGAAACCTGTTCCGTACTTGAAAAGGAAAGAATTTCAAGAACCCCATCGTTGCGGTGAACTGCTGGTTGCGGCAATGATGAACGCTTTTTTGAAGGTCTGGCTCAAACGGTTGGGAAAATACGTCGAGGATAGAAATGAAGTAGATGTTTCAATAGTAGTGGATGAGGGCGCTGCAGCCGCTGACCATCTTCTTACTATGGCGATTCGCGCTCTCGATTATATGCCGCCGACCGATATTCGTTTTCACGACTACCTGAGTGCTATTTTAACGTCCGATAGGGAAACGGTGCCGGATGATTCAAAATACGAATACCGAAAGATTCTACGCGATAGTTTTGCCGCATACGGTATTAAACCTGCTGAGAAAGCTGATAGCGACGGATACTGGAATATGGTTGACGGAAATTTCTCCTACGACCGGACGCATTTTGAATCACTTCTCCGCGAACCGAATGAAATTTTTCGTTTCATCTGGGACAATCGCGCTAACCTGAAATTAGAAACGGATGAGTATTTCGGCAAGGCGTATATGAAGGTGCAATCGGTTCGTCCCTGTTTGCGAATCGGTCCCGACGGTTTCATCATTCGCGAAACCGTCGCCGAATACGTTCAGATGACGACTTTGCGTGCCGACGAATTGCCGGAATTAGGCATAAATATTCTCCCCGAAATTCCCGACGAGATGGAAATTATGCTGTACGGCGGGGGGACATTAATTTTCGACGAATACGGGAAACTGAAATATCATATTCAAAATAGTATTTTCAGTACGACAAATCAGCCTGAAAGAATTAAATATCTCTGGCGATACGGTTACTTTTCCAACCCGGATTTTACTGAAAATATCTTTTTCAAAATGCACCTGAACCGCGTTTTAACACAGAACATTGATTATACGGAGGGCTTTTAAGCGATGGCGATCAAACCAAACAAAATCGAGATTTATGCATACAACGTCTATTTCGGCGATTGTTTTTTAATGTTGTTTAAATACCCCGACAATACACAGAAATCCGTTCTCATTGATTTCGGCAGCACCGGCAAGGGAAAGCATAAGAAGGAGGGCGAAGCCGAAATTGAAATTGACGAGTCGGACGAAATGAAAAAAGACACGACCGGAGAGCGATTGTTAAAGGTCGCCAAGGATATTCAGGAAAAATGCAAAGGAAAACTCGATGTCGTCGTCGCCACACACCGCCACAAAGACCATATTTACGGATTTGGGCTAAAGGAAGCCGGAAAGATAATTATAGACTGCAAGCCGGACGTGGTTATTCAGCCTTGGACAGAAGACCCGGAAGATAACCGTGATTTGAACGAGAAAAAATCGCTTTTAAACTCGGATGAATTCAAAACCAATCCGAATTATAACTTTGCAGTGATGCTTCACGATATGAACCGCGTGGCTGAATCAATCGAAGCAGAGGTCGAAAACCTCGGAAATAAGAATAATTACACTAAAACGATTGACGAAAAACTGAAAGAGCGGATTGTCTTCGCCGCCAACGATAATAAAATAAAAAATCGGGCGGCTGTAGATAATTTGGCAAAAATGGGAAAGAATCATTACGTTCATTTCGGCTACGATAAGATTGACTGGGAAACTGTTCTGCCGGGCGTAAAAGTTCACATCCTCGGTCCGCCTACCCTGGAAGACAGCGAAAAGATAACCAGCGCAACCACGCAGAGCGCCGAATTCTGGTCTCTACAGGCGATAACCAAAAACTTTTGGGGCGTGCAGGCTGCGACAAGTCAAGTTACGAAGTCCCAAATTGAAGATAAAAAACTGCTTTTTAACAAAGACAAAGTTTATGACGATAAACAGAGACCGGCTAATGTGCGTTGGTTTATCCGCAGACTTCGCGCCCTGCGGGCAAACCAGCTTTTGGAAATCGTGAAATTCGTTGACGACGCCATGAACAACACAAGCGTAATTATGCTTTTCGAAGCAGGAAATGAAAAACTGCTTTTTCCGGGCGATGCACAAATTGAGAACTGGCAATTTGCTCTTGATGCCGCCAAGAAAGATCCAACGCTTCAGAAGCTTTTAAATGACACGACTGTGTACAAAGTCGGTCATCACGGCAGCCGCAACGCTACGCCGAAATCTTTGTGGAACAGTTTTAAAAACAAATCCGAAGATAAAAATAAATCCGGTAGATTGAAAACCGTCATCTCCACAATGGAAGGCAAGCACGGCGAATCAGAGGATACCGCTGTACCATTGCCAAAAATGGTTAAGGAAATGAAAGCTCAGAGTAAGTATTATTCAACGGAAGAAATTGAGGAAAGCTTTTTCGATCCGATTGAAATCGAACTGGATTGATCATACTGACTTAGTAATAGTTCGAAAGATAAATCGTCGTTGGAGAATATTCGATTTTTTCAGCGATTTTACGCATCGAGACATTTTGTAGCCTTCTTCGGCAAACATCTCTCGCGCCGCGCCAGGAATCTCCTGCCGCAAATTTTCCTTTTCCCGCTCTCGCCTCTGCTTAACGCTCATAAAAAAATTAACACCGTTAAGCTAATTTAAATATGCCGTTCAGGTGAAATAGTTCTGTAATTTTTCAGAATTTATTTTTGGGAATGAAATATCTGGCAACGAGTCCGTTTGCGCCGACCGCCCAAATTGCATTTCTGCCTTTGGCGACAACGGCGTTGTAATTTTCCTTATCGAGATTTGTCCAGATTTTTCCGCCATCATGCGAAATGTCCGAACCTGAAGAGCCGACGGCAATCAAAATGTTTTTATCAACAAATGCGACGCCTGAACGATACCCGTTCAAGCCTTTTCCCAAAGTCCAGTTCTGTCCGGTGTCATTTGTCAAAGCGAGATTATTTGCCGCCTCGTTCGGTTTTTCGTAATTTCCGCCCACAATAACGCCGCGTCTTTGATCGAACATCGCAATCGAGAAAATGCCGCTCCCGTTTGTGCCGCTGACAATCGGCGTGTCGGCGACAAGCCAGCTTGCGCCGCGATTGCGCGAATGAAAAACGCGCGCCGCTCGTCCGCCCGTAACGAGAAAAACGTCGGATTTGCCGTTTGTGATGATGCAGGTTCCGCTTGCGGCAAAAGCCGCTTCGCCTTCTTTCGCCGGGGGCATTTTGTCATTTGGCAACTGTTTCCAGCTTTGTCCGCCGTCGGTCGTCGCAATCAGCAAATACTTGCCTTCAACCGGATCGGACATCGCAATTCCGTTGTTTGCGTCCCAGAAATCAAAGGCATCGAAAAACGCTTTCGGATTAGTATTTTTAAATTGCAGCTTCCATGTTTCGCCGCCGTCGGTTGTTTTATAAATCCGGGAATTCTCGCCTTCGCCGATGCTGAGCAGATAAGCCGTGTTTGCATCGAAGGCTTCGACATCGCGGAAATCCAGCTTTTCGGCGTCCGGCACTTTGCCGACTTTCCAGGTTTTGCCGCCGTCCGTCGTTCTTAAAAAAGTTCCGCCCGTGCCGCTCGCCCAAACGATTTTTTCATTGACGACCGAAAGCCCGCGCAAGCTCGCTTTTGAGTCAATCGTTTGCTTTTGCCATTGCGCGTTAGCGATTGAAACAAAGAAAAATAATGTCAAAAGTAAAATGCTCGATTTCATAAAATTTATTCGTCGGCTTGATATTTCAATAAATTCTCTTGAGACAGTCAAACCGAATCCCGCAATGTTTGTAACACATAAATTAGAAAAGAAAGCGAGTGTAACACGCGCTTTCTTTCTGAAACATACAGTAGATTTTTAGAAAATCAAGCATTAGCTGAACGCGCCTCTTGAACAATTTCGAGGAACTGACGCGCTCTTTCCGTAATGACGCTCGCTTCGCCTGCCCGAATCGCCTTCACATCAACTAAATCCGCGCCGACTCCCAATGCGCTCGAACCGGCTTTGATAAAATCGGCGGCTGTTTTCAGGTTGACTCCGCCCGTTGGAATCAGTTCGATTTGCGGCAAAGGCGCTTTCAAGCCTTTGATATAGCTCGCTCCGCCCATTGCGCTGCACGGGAAAACTTTGACGAAATCCGCGCCGGATTGCCATGCCGTAACAACCTCGGTCGGCGTCAAAGCGCCGGGCATTACCGTAATCGAATAACGTTTGCAAAGCTGAATCGTTTCCAAATTGAGCGCCGGGCTGATCACAAACTGCGCGCCGGATAAAATACACATGCGCGCCGTTTCCGAATCCAAAACCGTTCCGGCTCCGATTAAGGCATCGCCGCCGTAACGCACGGCGAGCGTTTCCATCACTTTCATCGCGCCCGGAACAGTCATCGTAATTTCCAAAACCGGAATGCCGCCTTTCAAAATCGCGTCAATCACGCGCATCGCTTCGTCTTCCGACGACGCTCGGATCACCGGCACAAGCCCGATTTCAACGATTTTTTGAATGACTTCTCTTTTGTCCATAATTTTTTTGCCGAGACAGCTTTAATCTTGCTTTTACGTCGCTTCTTAACGATTGACCTGCGCCGCCGCGCCCTGCATTAATCGCTCGATTTCCGGCAGAGTCGCCATTGAGTTATCGCCGGGCGTTGTCATTGCCAAAACGCCGTGCGCCGCGCCGCATTCGACGGCGTATTGCGTTCCTTTTCCGCTCAATAAACCATAAATAAAACCCGCCGCAAAAGCGTCACCGCTGCCGACGCGGTCAAGCACATCCGTATTTTTGTAATCCCGCGCTTTGAAGATTTGGTTCTCAAAAAAACAAACCGCGCTGAAATCGTGGCGGCTGGCTGTATGGACTTCGCGGAGAGTGGAAACAACTGCCCTGAGATTGGGAAATTCGGCGAGCATTCTTTCAGCCGACTGCCGAAAAGCGTTTTCGCTGTAATTGGACAATTTCGAGTCGAAATCAAACACGCCGAAGGCGACATCAGCCGTCTGTAATAATTTTTTGTTTAAATCGTTAGCCGCTTCGCGCCCGCCTCGCTCGCGCCAAAGTGAATCGCGATAGTTTAAATCGTAGGAAACAAGCGTTCCCGCCGCGTGCGCCGCCTGCATCGCTTCGGCGGCAACATCGGGCGTTGTTTCCGACAATCCGACAAAAACTCCGCCCGTGTGAAACCAGCGCGCGCCTTGTTCGCCAAATATTACGCTCCAATTTATTTCGCCTTTTTCGAGCCTCGAAACGGAGGTTCCCGAACGGTCAAAACACGAAGCCGGAGCGCGCAAACCGAAACCGCGCTCGATAAAATAAATTCCATTCCGCGCGTTGCCCGTCGCCGGTCGCCATAAAATTTCGGAAGAATCAACGCCCGCTTGCCAAATCAAATCTTCGGCGAGACGCCCGAGCGCATTGTCAGTCAAAGCCGTCACAATCGCGGTTTTTTGCCGAAAAACTGTCGACAGTCCGCGCGCGACGTTGTACTCGCCGCCGCCGTCCCAAACGCGAAACTCGCGCGCCGTGTGAATTCGCTCATCGCCCGAATCAAAACGCAGCAAAACTTCGCCCAGTGAAATTGAGTCCCAGCGGCATTTGGTTTTTGATTTGATAATTAATTCGCTCATTTAAAATTTCAAACCGGAAATTTGAAATCTATCTCGCCAACCAGCCGCCGTCAACGACTAAAATGTGACCGTTTAGTTAATCGCTTGCGCCGGAAGCAAGAAAAACCGCAGCTCCGGCTAAATCTTCGGTTTCGCCCCAGCGCCCCGCCGGAATTCGCTCCAAAATTTGGCGATTTCTGTTTTCATCCGCCTGCAAAGCAGCCGTGTTGTCGGTTCGCATATAACCGGGCGCGATGGCGTTTACGTTCACATAAAATTTCGCCCATTCATTCGCCAAAGCCTTTGTCAATTGCGCCACGCCGCCTTTTGAAGCCGCGTAAGCCGGAACGTTAATCCCGCCTTGAAAAGACAAAAGCGAGGCGATGTTGATGATTTTTCCACCGCCGTTTTCAATCATTTGTCGCCCTGCGGCTTGCGAAAGACGAAAGACGCTCGACAAATTGACTTCCAAAACAGTCGTCCAATCGTCTTCAGAATAATCAACTGCGGGAGCGCGTCGAATAGTTCCGGCGTTGTTGACGAGGATGTCAACGCGATCAAACTGCCGCACGGCTTCGTTAAAAATCGCCTGCGGCGCATCTTTTCGGCTCAAATCGCCAATCACAGCAGCGGCTTTCCCGCCTGCTTTTTGAATTGCCGAAACGGTCGTTTCCGGCGAGCGCGAATTGCCGTGACAAACAACGCTCGCTCCGGCTTCTGCTAAAGCAATCGCCATCGCAGCGCCGAGTCCGGCTGATGCGCCTGTTACAAGCGCAACTTTTCCGTCCAGCTTAAATTTGTTCAAAATCACAGATTTGTTCGTTGTTCGTTGTTCGTCGTTCGTTGTTCGTCGTTCGTTGTTAATTGCTTTTGCAACGATCAACGAACGACGAACAACGAACTAATTCATTTTCTCAGGAAATCTTCTCTAATCGGCGTGAAAATATCTATTAGGATAACTTCTTCGTCGAGCATCGTCGCCCCGTGCCAACATTTTGATGGGAAATGCAGCACGTCGCCTTGTTCGGCAATTTTCTCTTCGCCTTCAATAAAAAATCGAACTCTTCCTTTTTCAACAATTGTCATTTGTTCGTGCGGATGGTCGTGTTCGGGCGTGACGACGAAAGGAGCAAAACGAATACGGCAAATCATTAGTTTTTCGCCGACAATCATTTGTCTCTCGATACCCTCAGCAATTTGCTCAAACGGAATGTTTTCCCAATTAAGAATTTGTGCGCCGACAATCATCGGCGCACTTGAACTTTGATCGGACTGATCTTTTGCCGAAACAGACATTTTTATTTCTTTCCGTGTGCTGCTTCAAGACCGGAACCGCCTTCTGCATATTCCGGCTGAACGTTGACAACGCCAAATTGCCGGTCAACGCCTTCGCGGTTTGCCGCCATCATCCACAGGAAATTGATTTGTCCGCCCGGTGCGGCGACGTTCGGGTGATAACCTTTCGGCATTAAAACGACATCACCTTCGCGGACGACCTGGATAAGTTCGGGGTTGTTGAAATCGGTATAAACAAACTGCACGCCCCATTGCGGCGCGGGCATATCAATGTAGAGATAGGCTTCTTCGAGCATCTCTGCGTGTTCGTGCGGCGGATAGCTCGTCCAGTTTCCCGGCGATGAGAATGTAACGCCAGCCATAATTCTTCCGGCTTCCACGTTTTTGCCTAGAAGAATGTTCAAATCGCGCTGAGTCGGCGGCTGTCCGGCGATAAAATGCAGAGTTGAATCTTTTCGCACATCGGCGAAACGAACGAGCTGCAATGGATATTTTTTCTCGACGGGCGCTGATATTTCCGCCAAATCGCAGCCCGTTTCGCCGTTTGCCGTAACTTTAATTTCGGAATCTCGCGGAATGTAAACGGCGTCGTATTGCGAAAGCTCAAAGCTTTGTTCGCCGGTGGAAATTGTAGCCGAGCCTTTTAAACAGACGAATCCTGTTTCGTGATCCTGATTGTTAAAGCTTACGGGCGAGTCACCGTTTTCTAAAATAATGCGTCCGTAATGAAGATGGCGCGCGGCGGTTTCGCCCGGTTTGACGCTGATTCGGCGTCCCTTTTGTGTATGTGTTTGGGGAACAAAACAAGTTTCCGGTGTAATTGCAGGGATATTAAAATTCTCTGTCATTGATAAAAACTCCTTTTCAAAAAATGAATTGTCCGAAAGAAATTCCGGCTTCTTTCAAAATATTATCCTTCCGCGATTTGACGCCCGCGTTTTCTTTACAAAGTAACGGTTTGTTCCGCCCAGAACTGAAACTCGCGGTGTTTGTTTTCTTCGGCTTTCGCCAAAATCTCGCCGCTGGCGACTTTGCGAATATGTTCAAAAACCCGCTCGCCGACAGCCTCAATCGTTTCCGTGCCTTCGATAATATCTCCGGCGGAAATGTCAATGTCGCGGTTCATTCGCTCAAAAACGCGGTTGTTTGAAGCTAGTTTAATGACGGGCGCAATCGCGTTGCCGATGGTCGTGCCGTTTCCGGTCGTGAAAACGACGACCGTCGCGCCTGCGGCGACGAGCGCGGGTGTTGATTCCTGGTCATAGCCGGGACCTTGCATCAAATTTAAGCCCCGATTTTTCGGCGCTTCGGCATATTCGCAAACGCCTTCGACGCGCGTTGTTCCAGACTTTGACATCGCGCCGAGAGATTTGATTGTGATATTTAAAAGCCCGCCCGCAATGTTTCCGGGGCTGGGATTATTGTTTAATACTCCGCCGAATTTTGAAGCATAATCCTTGTACCAATCAATCATTCGATAAATCGCGCGCCCGGTTTCGGCGTCTTTCGCGCGGTTGGCAACGATATGCTCCGCGCCGCAAAACTCCGGTATCTCGGTAATCAAAACCGTTCCGCCCGAACGCACGAGCAAATCCGCCGCGCTGCCGAGAGCCGGATTCGCCGAAATGCCCGAAAAACCGTCGCTTGAGCCGCATTTAACGCCCAAAACAAGCTCGCTGACGGGAAATTCTTCGCGGACGTTTTGGTTCACAATCGGCAGCATTTCCTGTACAAGCTGCAAACCTTTTTCAATCGCCGCCTGAGTTCCGCCGATTTCCTGAATGCCGATTTTGGCGAACGGTTTATTAAAAGAAAGCTCGCGTTTTAAAAGATATTTTTCGACTTTGGCGAGATTCGTTTTTTCGCACCCCAAATCCATCAAAATCACGCCGCCGACGTTCGGATGATCGGCGTAATTGGCGAGCGTCCGCAGCATAATTTCGAGATTCGAGCCGTCCTGACAGCCGCAGCCTTTGTTGTGCGGAATCGCGACAACGCCGTCAACATTCGGAAACTTTTCGCGTTTGTAGTGAATAAATTCCGACATCATCGAAATCTGCTGCGCTTCGTGGCTGGCGCACATCGAGGTCGGGACGATCAAAATAAAATTTCTGGTTCCGACGCGCCCGTCCGGTCGGCGGAAACCCATAAAAGTTTCGCGCTCGAATTCGGGAATATAATCCGGCGCGGGCGTGTGTAAATCGTCGGGCAAATCGCGCACGACCGGAACATCGTTCGTCATATTGTCGTGCGCAATCCATTCGCCTTCTTCGATTCCGAGCGAAGTGCCGATTGGCTGATCGTATTGGCGCACGAATTCGCCTGCGGGAATCGCTCTGGTGGCAAAACGATGCCCCGGCGGAATTGCCGCTTTGATTTCAATCGCTTTTCCGTCTGGCAAAACAACCTGCAAACCCGGTTCGGTCTGAGTTTTGACAACCGCCACATTGTCTTCCGGATTAACAATAATCGCGTATTCGCTGATTGCAGCGGCGGTTTCTATTTCTGTAGTCAACATTTTATTAAACTTATTTAAAATTACTTTTCTAAAAGATCAGGCAAAACTAATGATCGCACGTTTGGATGTAGCCGCAGCCACAATCCCGGATTTTCGTCCATTTGCTTCGCGCGTTCGGTTAAATCGTTAGAAATTTCGGTTTCCAAAACTCGGCGAAAACTCGGTTTTTTATTCGGCGCGGTTGAAGCGTCAACGATTGACTGGACGATTTTTCTCGCACCCAAAATCGCCGCCGGAGCGAGAGTTAAAATATGAGTCGCCGCGCGGCATTCCGCCTCGTCTGTCTCCGTCACATTGCTCCCGCCCGCCTTAAATTTACTGATGTGATGTTCCAAAATTGTTTCCGAAATCGGAATAATTCCCGCTAAATCACCGAAAACCGCGCCGGAATCGGGTTTGATGTAAGCCAGATGCGAAGCCGCCTCAGCTTCAGGACCTAAACCGAGAAAGAAAATATCAATGCCACCGAGCGATTCGAGCTTTTCCAAATATTTGATCAACTCGCCTTCCAAATCTTCGGTGTCGGTCTGCATCGGCGTAAAGCTTTTAACGCGGCTGAAAAAATCATCGCCCAAAAGTCTTTCAAAATCGCGGACAAAACTAAAACCGTTGTTCATCCGCATCGGCGCGAGCGCGTCCTGCGTAAAAACGTGAAGCCGGGAAAGCAAATCGTCCAGCTCGCCGGTCGGTATTTTTTGATTAATTATGTGATACATCGCCTGCGCGCCGCGCCCGCCGAGCAGCAACATCACAACGTCGCCTTTTTTGTTTCGGGCAACCGACTGCAATTCATCGAGCATTGCGCGACCGACAGCCGCTTCCGTTTCCAGAACTTCGTATTTGTAGGGCGAAATGTCCTGGCGAGCAAAGATGTTTTGAATTTCGGGCGTCTCTTTGTTGAGCCAAACATTTTCCCCGATTATTCGGCGCGTTATATCTTTTTGGGTTGAAGCAATCACGTTTTCCTTAGTTCTCCGCTCTAAAATTAAAGATGACTAAATATTGATTAGCTTATCATTCTAAAAACGGGCAAAAGCAGTTTTCGGTAAGACGATTTTAGCAAACCCTAGTCACAAACACAAAATTGGTTTAACCAATTCGACAGCATAATTATTTTTACCACATTTAAAACGAGAACACAAATAATCTTTGGTTTGTTCATATTTTGCCACTTTAATGTCATAAAACTAGCTCAATCGGCTTGACACAAACGTGCGGGCGGTGTTACATAATAAGACAGCAACACATTAATGGTTTTACCTTTACCATTTTATCTTAAAATTAGGCGTTCGATAATCATCGAATTTTAAATCGTTTCAGCATCAGCCTAATTTGTCGTCTAAATTTGTCTTAAAGCAGGATTAATATTAATTAATGAGCTATTCGCTTTTGGAGTTAAACGGAAAAACTGCGGTGGTCGTCGGTGGGACGAGCGGCATCGGGCGCGCTATCGCGCACGGTTTGGCGGAGGCGGGTGCGGATGTCGTGCCAACCTCGCGCCGGATGGAGCAGGTCGAAGCGGCGGCAACCGAAATAGAAGAACGCGGGCGACGCAGCTTGCGCTTGATTTCGGACGTTTCCGACCGCGCTTCGCTGCAAACGGTTTTGGATGAAACCGTTGCCGCCTTCGGCAAGGTTGACATTCTGGTCAATTCCGCCGGACGCACAAAACGCGCGCCGACTCTGGATTTTAGCGAAGAAGACTGGAACGCGATTATGGAAACGAATCTGACCGGAACTTTGCGCGCTTGTCAGATTTTCGGTCGCCATATGCTGGAACGCGGTTACGGGCGAATTATCAACATCGCTTCGCTTTCGACATTTGTTGCGCTTTACGAAGTCGCGGCGTATTCGGCTTCAAAAGCGGCGGTCGCGAGTTTAACCAAATCGCTCGCAATCGAATGGGCTTCGCGCGGCGTCTGCGTCAACGCAATCGCGCCGGGAGTTTTCCGCACCGCGCTCAATCAAAAATTGCTGGACGAATCCGAACGCGGACGCGAATTTCAATTGAGAACTCCGATGCGCCGTTTTGGAAAAGTCGAAGAATTGGCTGGCGCAGCCGTGTTTCTGGCTTCGGACGCGGCGAGCTTTGTGACAGGCGAAGTTTTGACGGTTGACGGCGGATTTTTGGCGTCGGGCGTTAATCAATAATTTTGGCAATTAAGTTGGCAAATCGAACAAAAGAGTGAACGGCTCAGAGTTACAGGAAAAAACCGAACGATTGGTAAAAATGCTTGCCGCAGAAAATCTGGGCGGCGTTCTGATTAATTCGCAAACGAATTTTTCCTGGTTAACCGGCGGCGCAAACAACGGAATTGACCAAAGCCGTGAAAACGGCGCGGCTTCGCTGCTCGTCAGAAATGACGGAAAGCGTTTTGTTTTAGCGAGCCGGATTGAAATGCCTCGCATTTTAGCCGAAGAAATTTCAAAAGAAGATTTCGAGCCGGTTGAATTTGGCTGGGAAGAAGAAAAGGGCGCGCCGGATTTTTTGATTAAAAAGACTTCCGGTTTGCTGAAAAACGGCGAAACGCTCGGAGCGGATTTGCCTTTGGGCGCAAAAGTCGTTGAAGGCGCAATCGCTCGCTGCCGTTATCAACTGACCGAAGCTGAAATCGAAAGATACCGACGGCTCGGCAAAGACGCCGGAACGATAATCGGCGAATTGGCAAAATCGCTCCGACCGGGACAAACCGAACTTGAAATAGCTCGTTTAGCCGCTGACGCTCTGGCTCAAAAAAATATTCGCTCGGTTGTGACGCTTGCTGCCGCCGATGAAAGATTACAGAAGTTTCGACATCCGGTTCCAACGGAAAAGCGTTGGGAAAAAGCAGTAATGATCGTCGTTTGCGCGAGGCGAGAAGGTTTGATTTCGTCTCTGTCGCGAATCGTTTGCGCCGGAAAAGTGCCGGAAGATTTAAGGCAAAAAACGCACGCTTGTGCCCGCGTCAACGCTCAACTTTTAGCCGCGACCAAACCCGGAACAACCGGAGCGGAGCTTTATAAAATCGCCTCCGACGCTTACGAAGCAGCGGGTTTTGCGGGAGAAATAAATTTACATCATCAAGGTGGGTCAACCGGATATAGAACACGCGATTGGGTGGCGCATCCTTCATCGAACGAAGTCGTCCAAACGAATCAAGCCTTCGCGTGGAATCCTTCAATTTCCGGGACAAAAGTCGAAGAAACTTGTCTTGTTTTGGAAAACGAAACGGAAATAATCACGGCTTCGCCGGAATTTGCGCAAATCTCGGTTGAAATTGACGGGCGCGAGTATCTTTCGCCCGATATTTTGTCTATCTAAATTAAAACGCGAGTAAAAAAATGAAAGAAAGATTCGATTCAAAAGCTGCCCCGATTGGTCCGGGCACCAGCGCATTTGAAACGGCGGTTACGGCGTCAGTTGACCCTAACTCGACGGGGCGTATCGGGCGTTATCGCTGGATGATTTGCGCGCTGCTGTTTTTTGCGACGACAATCAACTATATTGACCGGCAAGTTCTGGGGATTCTCGCCACCGACGAAACGTTCAAAGCAGAAATCGGTTGGAACGAAGCCGAATACGGCTTTGTCAATACGGCTTTTCAGGCTGCATACGCCATCGGTTTGCTCGCTGTCGGCAGTTTGATGGACAAATTCGGGACGCGCAAAGGGTTTTCCGTCGCAATCGTTTTTTGGAGCGTTGCGGCGATGTGCCATTCGTTCGCCCGGAGCGCTTTCGGGTTCGGCGTAGCACGCTTTGCTTTGGGACTGGGCGAAGCCGGAAATTTTCCCGCCGCGATCAAAACCGTCGCCGAATGGTTTCCGAAAAAAGAGCGCGCTTTTGCGACCGGGATTTTTAACAGCGGTTCAAACGTCGGCGCGATTTTGGCGCCGCTCACGGTTCCGCTCATTGCGGTAAATTACGGCTGGCAATGGGCTTTTGTGATTACCGGCGCGCTGGGTTTTATCTGGCTCGGATTTTGGCTGGCGGTTTATCGCAAACCGGAAGAACACCCGAAGCTTTCCAAAGCGGAACTCGCGCACATTCAATCCGACGCCGAAGAACCGACGACAAAAATTCCCTGGAGGCGTTTATTGCCGCATCGTCAAACGTGGGCTTTTGCCATCGGCAAGTTTTTGACCGACCCGATTTGGTGGGTTTATCTATTCTGGCTGCCGAAATTTTTGAACACGAAATTCGGTTTGAACATTTTAGAACTCGGCGCGCCGCTCGTCGTCATTTACGTGATCGCGGATGTCGGTTCAATCGGCGGCGGCTGGCTGTCGTCTCATCTTATCAAACGCGGCTGGACGGTTAATGCGGGACGCAAACTGACGATGCTGATTTGTGCGCTGGCGGTCGTGCCGATTGTTTTTGCAGCGACAACCGATAATTTATGGGTTTCGGTTTGTCTCATCGGGCTTGCGGCGGCGGCGCATCAAGGCTGGTCGGCAAACATTTTCACTTTGGCTTCGGATATGTTTCCGCGCCGCGCCGTAGGTTCGGTCGTCGGTATCGGCGGAATGGCAGGTTCTGTCGGCGGAATGCTTATTGCCAGCACCGTCGGTTTAATTTTGCAATACACGAATAATAATTATCTTTCGGTTTTCATCATCGCGGGTTCGGCTTATTTGTTGGCGCTCTTGATTATTCATTTGCTCGCGCCGAATCTCGAACCGGCTAATATTGAAGCGGCAGTGAGTTAAAATTTAGACCCGAAGCCCGCACGATAGCAAAAGCGCAATTATTAATCGAGTAAATCCGTCTTTGCTAACGTGCGGTTTCTGTTTTTGTGCAAGCGCTTATAGAAAGTTTGCTCCGGGCATTATTTATTGTCTCGCGGATATTTCTGAAGCATTCCTTCGTCGCGCATTAATTTCTCGATTGCGTCAATATCCGAAGGCACAAAAGTCGTCAAAATATCAGCGCCTTTGTGCGTGATAACAATCACGTCTTCGAGTCGAACGTAGATTTTTTCTTCCGGGACGCGCAGCGCCGGTTCAATCGTAAAAACCATTCCCGGCTGCAAAGCGCCGCCGTCGTAACCGCCGACATCGTGCGTCGCCATTCCGACCCAGTGACCGAGCATCGAGCGAGCATTGTTTGCCGAACGCTCGTAGCTCTCGACAAATTCGCGGGCGGCTTTTTCGTAAATCGGTTTGGAAAACTTTGAGCGCGCCAGCGTTTGTTTCATTTCACCTGCCGCCGCTCGTTTGATAGCCTGAGCCGTCAAACCGGGCTTGATGTTTTTCAAAATAGAGTTGTAGCAATCGAGATAAAAGCCGTACAACTCGCGCTGCCAATTGTTGAATCTGCCGTTAACCGGCATCATTCTCGTCACATCCGACATGTAATAGCCGACATCCGGCGCATAATCCATCAAGAGAAAATCGCCGTCCTTCATCACGCGCTTTCCGGTGTTGTAATGTGGATACCAGGCGTTTCGTCCCGACGCGACGAGCGAATAATAAGCGTCGCCCTGCGCGCCATTGCGGTAATAAACGTATTTCGCCATCGCGTCCAATTCGTATTCCGTAATTCCGGGCACAGTCGAACGCATCGCTTCCATCAGCGCCAAACCGGAAAGCCTGGTCGCTTTTGTAATCAGAGCAATTTCACGGGGGCTTTTGATCAAACGCATTTTGTCGAGCGTCGGCGTTAAATCCTTGATTTCAAGCTGCGGATAACGCGAGCGGAGCAATTCGATAAAACGACTTTCGCGCGAGACGCTTCCGTCCCAAGCATCCGTCGTGCTGTCCGCAACAGCGCGAACTGCCAGATCGCGGCTCATAGCGAAGCCTTCGGACGGGCTAAACGGAGTGTAAATTGTCCGATTTCCGCGAGCGTAACGCGATAAATGTTCGGAAAGCATTTCGACGCCGAGAACGGCGTTAATGCCGGAAAGCTGTTTGACCGTTTCCGCATCTTCGGCTGAAAGCAGCTTTCCTTCGCTACGCTCGCGCCCTTCGTTGCGGTGCGGAAGAAAAAGAGTTGCCGTGCGCTGAGCGCCGTCGAGCACCAAATAAGCGTGCGGCACTTCGATGCCTGAGAGGTAATAAAATTCGTTTGATTGACGAAAGCGCACATAACCGGCAGGACTCGGCGCGCCCTGCAAAACAGCAACGCCGCTTTCGCCGAGCTGAGCAAAAATTTTTGCACGGCGCTCGGCAAATTCCTGCGGCGGAAAATCGGTTGTGAAAAGCGGAATGTCTTCCTGCGCTTTGATTGACGAAAAAGAGAGCAGAACGAGCCACACGGCGAGCGTCAAAATTTGAAAGTTTTTCATCGTTCGGGTTTTGCCTTTAACTCTTCAAGGAAATTTGACAGCATCTTAACCCGGTCAAACGATTTGTCTCAACCGTTTTTTCTCTACGGCGTCTAAATGAGGAAAAACAACTGCAAAGACGATGTGATTGTTACAAATTTTAAAATTTACTAAAAGCCAGCTAAAAAAACTTTGCGCTCTTTGCGCTTACCTTTGCGTTCTTCGCGGTTTCGTTTTTAATCTGGAAAATTTAACCGCAAAGGTCGCAAAGACTCACGCAAAGAGCGCAAAGATTGATTATTTTTGAAATGGCTTTTATTTTTCTTTGTTTAGCTTTTTGATGACCTTCGCCTTTGTTCCATCGCCATTTGAGTTGTTTTCATTTTCCGACGGATGATTCATCAGCTCCGATTCCTGCGCCTTTTTCGTGTGTAAAAGATGCTCGCGCATTGCGTCGCGGGCGGATTCCGGGTTGCGGTCTCGAATGCAGCGGTAAATTTGGCGGTGCATATCGGCAGATTCTTTTAAATCCAAAGCGCGATGCACGGTTTTGCTGCGCGTTTCAAACAAAATCGTCGCCACCATATTCATCAGCGCGGTCAAAATGCGATTACCTGAAGCGGCGGCAATCGTTTGGTGAAAACGCATATCGTGGACGAGATATTCTTCCGGCTCGTTGAGCGCGGCAAACATTTCGGCGACTTCTTCACTCATTGCAGCCAATTGATCGCCCGTGGCGCGTTCTGCGGCGAGTCCGGCAATCGCCATTTCGAGCGCGATTCTGGCTTCAAACATTTCTTCGTTTGAAAAACCGTGCAGAGACGCCATCATCCGCAAAGGATTGGCGTCGAGCGCCGGTGAAATATCGGCTTCGACGACAAAAGTTCCCGCGCCCTGACGCGATTGCAAAATGCCGACGGCAGCCAAAGTGCGGATTCCGGCGCGCAGAGTCGGACGCGAAACTCCCAAAAGCTTCGCTAAATCTCGTTCCGGCGGAAGGCGGTCGCCCGGTCGCAGCTCGCCTCTGTGAATCATTTCGCGCAATTGCTGCACGACTTCTTCGCTGGTCGTGCCGTGTCGCTCGCCTTCGATAAATTTAAATATGTTTGTTTCGGACATTTCGTTTGAGCAGTTTTTGAAAAGTCAGGATCAATCTTAAAGATACGGCAGCCGTTTGCTCAATTCAAGATTTGCCGAAATTCGTTTTTTTATTTTTCGCCCGTTTAGTCACAGAAATTAAGGTTTCTTGTTCGCGGCGGGGAGCGGTTCGGCGAAAATCTTGATTAAAATCAAAGAAAATTCTTTTCCGCGAGAATTAACCCGGTGATGCGGCGTGCCGCGCGGGACGACGATCAAATCGCCTTTTTTGATTTCAAATGTCTGCCCGCCGACAATGCGCCCCGCGCGCCATTCGCCCGTTGAAGCTTCGCGCGGATTTTCCAATTTTCCGCCGAGCGTCAATTGCGCCGAGCCTTCAAGAACGTAATAAACGTCGTCGGAATCATCGTGCGATTCGGCTTCCGACGTGTCTCGTTTTTTGTCGTGCTGCACCGCGACGCGCAATTGCGTGCCTTCTCCGCCGGTTAAATCTTCCGTTTTGTTTTCGTTTCGCAAAGATTTTTCCAAATCCGCAAGCGATTGCGCCGTTTTTACGATAAACGGGCGAATCGGGGTTGCCGGCTGGCGCACTTGAGCGGAGGAAACAAAAGATAAAATGCCGGTCAAAATCAACGCGCCGATGATGCGTTTATAATTTTTCATAATTCAAATTCCGATTAACCGCCAAACACGCGAAAGATGCCCGGACAAAAGCCTGATTTTTCAGGCTTTCCGGTTTTCCGGCTTTAAAGTTTATTTTTTTGCTTGATTTAACAGCCACGCGCTTAATTCGCGCGCCGCCTGATGATTTTGAAACAATCCGTTCATTTTGCGCCCGTCAACATATTCGTTGTAAAGCCAGGGATCGCCGAGCGCGAAAACCGTTCCTTTGCCGTGTTTTGAAACCGCCATAACTTTATCGCCGTTCCATTCGAGAATCGGTTTCGCGTTGCCGGAAAGCGTCAGCGTCGAGATTTCTTTCAAATAAAGCTCGCGCGCGCTTTTAAAAATCGGATTTCCTTCCGCGACAATGACTCTGCCTTGCTCGTATTGATCGTTTTGGACTCGCAGCTTGCTGTCCTTGTTAAATTCGACGCTGAACTGTCGTGCGAGATTATTCCAATTATCAAACTCGGCGTTGCCGAAATCATTTCCCATCAAAACCAGCACGCCGCCCGATTTCACCCAATCGGCGATGTTTTTCGCATCCGTCGGTGAAATAAAATTAGGCTTTTCGGTTTCTTTTTCCGTGTCCGGGTCAACAATGATGTAAACGCTCGCGTTTTTTAGATTTGCCGCTGTCGGTGCGGCAGAAAGCGTGTCGAGTGATGCGCCGTAAGATTCAAACTGCTTGCCCCAGGCGTAATAACCCGGATGATTTTTTTCGTTCCATTTGTAATGCCAAACCGAGCCGTCTTTGCGGACTTCATGATTGAAATAATCATCCAGCATTACGACTTTGCCCGCGCCGATTCTGCCGCGTTCGAGGTTTTCCATTTCAATCGCAGCCATTACCGCCGGACCTAAGCCTTTCGCATCGTTCGTGCGGAGCTTTTCGCTCATATAATAATCGTAACTGCCGTCGCGATACGGTTTTCCGCCAAGACCTGAAACCGAAACCGTTCCTTCCCAATCGAGATTTCCGTCTGCGGTTTCCTTGATAAATTCCTTCTTAATTCCAGCCCAGCCTTTGTTTGCCGTCTGTAAATATTTTTCGGGCAGATTTCCCTGCCGAACGCCTTTTGCCAGAGAATAGACAAACATCGCCGAAGCTGAGGATTCGTGATAATTTTTCTCTTTTCCCTGCAAATCAACGATGTCCCACCAAAGACCGTCTTTGTCCTGATATTTCGTAATCGCTTCGGCTTCACGGTTTAAAATCGCTACGAGTTCGGCGCGGCGCGGGTGGTTTTTCGGGAAATAATCCAAGACGTCAACCAGCGCTATCGCGTACCAGCCCATCGCGCGTCCCCAAACGTGCGGACTCAATCCGGTTTCTTTATTCGCCCATTTTTGCTCTTTTGATTCGTCCCACCCGTGATAAAGCAATCCCGTGCGCGGATCGCGGGCGTGTTTTTCCATCCAGACGAATTGATTAGCTATGTCATTCCAGTTGTCTTCGCCGAAAACTTGCGAATACTCGGCGTAAAAAGGCTCGCCCATATAAAGCCCGTCGAGCCACATCTGATTTGGATAAATTTTCTTGTGCCAGAAACCGCCTTCCTTCGTGCGCGGCTGAGTTTTGAGCTGTGACCGCAATAATTCGACCGCTTTTTTATATTTTTGATCGTTTGTGACGCGATAAAGCGTCAGCATCGCGCGTCCGGGCGTAACATGGTCAATGTTGTATTCCTCGATTTCATAACCTTTAATCGTTCCGTCAGGCTGAAGCCAATAATCCATTCCCGTTTTAATGAAATTAAAATATTTCGGATCGCCCGTTGCATACCACACGTTCTCGACGGCTTTTAACTGAACGCCCTGTTCATAATTCCACTTTGCGGGAATCCCCGGAGGAGTTTTGTCGTCCGTCCAGATTCTATTCATCAAAGTGTCTGTCAAACGCTCGGAAATCGGTTTGGTCTGGGCTTGAACGAAAACCGCCGAAATCAACAACAAAAGAAAGAAGCTAGAAATGATTTTCATAATTACTTTTTCAAATATTTTCGCAAACCGATTTTTTGTTCTTTAATTCCTTCAACCACCAATTTCACCATTTCTTCCGCGCCTCGCGGGTTGAAATGCGTATTATCATTGACGCCGTTCGGGTAGTTCGGATTTTCGCCCGCCTGTAATTGCAGAAACAGTTTTTTCGATTCTTCAACTCCGTAGCTGACGAGAACTTTTTCGCTCGTCCGGTGCATATCAATCAGCGGCGTTTTGTACTCTCGCGCCACCTCGCGCACGATTCCCGGATAAACTCCATGCTGATCAACGAATTTTCCTTCGGCGTCGAATTTGCGGCGCATTACGGGCGTCAGCAAAACCGGATTTGCGTTTTTCGCTCTGACTTCTTCGATAAATTTAATCAGATTTTTCCGGTAATCTTCGGGCGGCGTATAGCGGTCAACTTTTTCCTTCGACTGGTCGTTATGTCCGAATTGAATAAAAACGTAATCGCCCTTTTTCAATTTATCAACGATTGTTTGCCACCGATTTTCGCTGATAAAAGTGCGCGTGCTTCTGCCGTTTTGGGCGTGATTTTCGATTTTGACTTTTTCCGCGTCAAAATATGCTTGCAGCATTTCGCCCCAGCCGGTTTCCGGTCGTTTTTCCGGCTTTTTCCCAGCCATCGTCGAATCGCCCGCGAGATAAACCGTGATCGGCTGCTTTTGCGCGAAAGCGAAAGCATTTAAAACGAAAATTAGACTTAAAATTCCGAATAATTTCATAGATTTACAACCGAATCAGTTCCGAGATTTTAACCGGGCGTTTCTGTTCGACGCTCGTTCGAGCCGCAACTCCGGTCAGAGTGGACATCGCGCCCGCGCGCGAATCCGGCAAGCGCAGATAATCCGGCACTTTCGCGCCTTTAAAAATCACGTCGCGCAAGCGGTCGTCGCCGCCCGCGTGCCCGCCTTCAATCTGCGGCATATCTACTTTTTCGCGTTTGTCGGTGAAATTTTTAATCAAAAAGGCTTCGCTCTTTTCTTCGACCTTCCACGGCTGGCGCTCGTAATCGCGCACTTCCAGCCGACCGCGCGTGCCGTTAAACGCCAGCCGATAACCTTCAATCGGCTCGTGAGCGTTGAGCGAATAATTCATATTGACGCCGTTTGAATATTTCACAATCGCCGACATCGTGTCGTAAATGTCAATGTTTTCGCGGAAAACGCAAGCGTCGCGCAAATATCCGTCCTCCGTCTCGCACTCGGCGTAGAGCTTCATCAAACGCTCGTTTTTGGTCATATCCCAATAAAACGGACATTTCGTTTTGTGCGGGCAAGGTCGGCAATTCGTGTAACGAAACGGACTGTTTTTCCCGTAAACATTCAAATCGCCGTAAGCCGAAACTTCTACGGGGTCTGCGCCAAGCCACCAATTAATCAAATCAAAATGATGCGTCGCTTTGTGAACCCACAGACTGCCGCCTTTTGATTTAAAACCGTGCCAGCGGCGAAAATAATCAGCGCCGTGAGCCGTGTCGAGATACCAGCTAAAATCAACCGACGTGATTTCGCCGATTTCACCCGCCTGAATGATTTCCTTGATTTTTTGATGTTTCGGCGCGTAACGATAATTAAAAGCGACCGTGATTTTGCGCTTGTGTTTTTTCTCTGCATCGAGAACCGCTTGACACTGCTTTTCGTCCGTTACCATCGGCTTTTCGGTGATAACGTCAATGCCTTTGGCGAGAGCTTTGGTGATAAATTCGACGTGCGTTGAATCAACAGTCGTCACCATCAAAAGATCAGGTTTAACTTTGGCGCACATTTCGTCGAAATTCGTAAAAGTCGGGCAATCCGCACCGATAAGCTGTTTTCCCGCTTCGACTCTTTTCCCGTTTTTGTCGCACAGCCCGACAAACTCAACATTTTCCGAGTATTTTTGGGCTAAATCCTTACCCCACATGCCGGTCGCGCGATGTCCCGTTCCGACAATCGCGTAACGACGTTTTTTGTTTGTCTGCGCCAAAACGGAGGAAGGATTAGACAACAAGACCGATGCGGCTGTCAGGCTCGCAGCTTTGACAAAATCACGACGATTTATATTTTTCGATTCAGACATTTCCAATTCTTTGTTTTAACTGTTTTTTCGAGGCTCAATCTTTACGGCGATTTCGCTCAGGTTTTCGACAATTTTGCCGTTGATGCGAACGTTTTCAAGTTCTGTATCTTTTAAATTGGCGATAACCGCGCCGTTAGCAACGTTATCAAACGTTGAATCCTTGATTTGCAGACCGTAAATCGGCGCGTTTTCAAATCCCTGCACATCAACCGCGTATTTGCTTTTGCCGCTCTTTAGATTTTCCACCACGAAATTTCGCATTACGGGCGTAAAATTGCCCTTTTTGCCTTCTTCGTAATTGAAATCAATGGTGATAACGGCATGAGCTACCTGCCCGACGGTGATGTTGCGGAAATAGAAGTTTTCCAACATGCCGCCGCGCAAAGCGTTGTTTTTGACGCGCAAAGCGTGGTCGAGATTCGGACTGTCGAGTTTGCAATTTTCGGCGAAAACATTGCGTACGCCGCCGGAAATCTCGCTTCCGATAGTGATGCCGCCGTGTCCTTCCTTCATCGTGCAGCCGGTGATGACGACGTTTTCGGTCGGCGTTTTCAGTCGCCGCCCGTCGGCGTTTCTTCCCGATTTGATGGCGATGCAGTCGTCGCCCGTGTCGAAATAACAATCCTTAATCAAAACGTCTTTGCACGATTCGGGATCGCAGCCGTCGTTGTTCGGTCCGTGCGTTGAAATCCAGACTTTGTTGATTGTGACGTTTTCGCACAACACGGGATTTAATTCCCACATCGGCGAGTTGATGATTTTGACGCCTTCGATCAAAACGTTTTTGCAGCGATAGGGCTGAACGAACTGCGGTCTGAGGTAATGTCCTTCGCCGAAAATGCGCTGCTCGACCCCGACGCCTTTTTCGACCATTTCATAAAGCTTGTCGCGGTCGGGCTTTTGAGTCGGCAAACCTTGTTTCCAGCCGTGCTGTTTGTTGCCTTTCCAAAACCACCAATGCTCGTTATCGCTGTTTCCGTCGAGCGTTCCTTCGCCCGTAACCGCAATATTTTGCTGTTCAAAGGCGTAGATGAACGGCGAATAATTCATCAATTCCATTCCTTCCCAGCGCGAGAAAACAAGCGGATATTTTTTTGTATCCTGTGAAAATTTAATAACCGCGTCTTTTGAAACGTGCAGATTAACGTTGCTTTTCAAGTGAATCGCTCCGGTCAAAA
>DASVTY010000142.1:0-51528 GCA_036387315.1 Pyrinomonadaceae bacterium | reverse complement strand
TCAACGATTTCGGTAACAGTACCTGCTCCGACTGTTCTTCCGCCTTCTCTGATAGCAAAACGCAAGCCTTTTTCCATTGCAATCGGAGCAATCAATTCAATCTCCATTTGAATGTTATCTCCCGGCATTACCATTTCTACTCCCGCGGGAAGATGCGCGACACCCGTTACATCCGTTGTTCTGAAATAGAATTGCGGACGGTAACCTGTGAAAAACGGTGTGTGTCTGCCGCCTTCTTCTTTCGTTAAGACATAAGCCTCGGCTTTAAACTTCGTGTGCGGAGTAATCGAACCCGGTTTTGCAATCACTTGTCCGCGTTCGATGTCTTTTCTGTCAACGCCTCTTAAGAGCAGTCCGACGTTATCTCCGGCAACTCCTTCATCCAGAAGTTTCTTGAACATTTCAACTCCCGTGACAACCGTACTTCTCGTGTCGCGGATTCCAATGATTTCCACCGTTTCGTTCACTTTTACAATTCCGCGTTCAATTCTGCCTGTTGCAACTGTTCCGCGTCCCTGAATCGTAAAAATATCTTCGACCGGCATCAGAAAAGGTTTATCGGTTTCACGTGCCGGAGTCGGAATATAACTGTCAACAGCCGCCATCAATTCGTCAATTTTAGCTTCCCATTGGGCTTCTCCGTTTAATGCTCCTAAGGCAGAGCCTTGAATGACGGGAATATCATCTCCCGGAAATTCATAGGAAGAGAGCAATTCTCTGACTTCCAATTCGACTAATTCTAAAAGTTCGGCGTCGTCAACCATATCGACTTTGTTCATAAAGACGACCATCGACGGAATGCCGACCTGGCGTCCGAGCAGAATATGTTCTCTGGTTTGCGGCATCGGTCCGTCCGTTGCTGCAACGACTAAGATTGCTCCGTCCATTTGAGCCGCGCCGGTAATCATGTTTTTGACATAATCGGCGTGTCCCGGACAATCAACGTGCGCGTAATGTCGGTTCGGCGATTCGTACTCGACGTGTGCGGTCGCAATCGTGATTCCTCTGGCGCGCTCTTCCGGCGCGTTATCAATCGAGTCGAACGAGCGAAACACCATTTTCGGATTGTTCTTGCTCATCACTTTCGTGATTGCCGCGGTTAATGTGGTTTTGCCGTGATCAACGTGTCCGATGGTTCCGATGTTGACGTGCGGCTTACTTCTATCAAATTTCTCTTTCGCCATTTTTCACTCCAAAAACTGTTGAGTCTAAAAATTAATTAGCTGCTTGCGCCTTTGACTTTAGCGATGACTTCTTCGGCGACATTTTTCGGTGCCTGGTCATAACGCTCAAAGTGCATTGTCGAAGTGGCGCGTCCCTGCGTTGCTGAACGCAGATCAGTCGTGTAACCGAACATTTCCGAAAGCGGAACATAAGCCGTGACAACTTGTACGTTGCCCGCTCGCGGCTCCATTTTTTCGATTTGTCCGCGCCGACGATTTAAGTCGCCGTTGACCGCGCCCATATATTCTTCGGGCGTAACGACTTCGACTCGCATAATCGGTTCGAGAAGAACGGGTTTCGCTTTTCTGACCGCATCCTGAAACGCGAGTGAGCCAGCCATCTTGAACGAAATTTCGTCCGAGTCAACATCGTGATACGAACCGAAAACGAGGCGCACGCGAATATCAACCATTTCGTAGCCCGCAAGAAAGCCGCGCTGCATTGCGTCTCTGACGCCTTCCATTGTCGGCTTGATAAACTGCTGCGGAATAACGCCGCCCTTGATTTCGTCTTCAAAGACAAAGCCTTCGCCCGGCGCGGGTTCGACCGTTAGTTCGACGTGACCGAATTTACCGCGACCGCCGGTCTGTTTCTTATAAACTTCTTTGCCCGGCGCGTTTCCGGTAATTGTTTCGCGGTAAGCGACTTGCGGTTTGCCGACGTTTGCTTCAACGCCGAACTCGCGCTTCATCCGGTCAACGATAATCTCAAGGTGCAGCTCGCCCATTCCGGCAATAATCGTTTGCCCGGTTTCGTCGTCCGTGTTAACGCGGAATGAAGGGTCTTCCTGAGCCAGACGATTGAGCGCGACGCCCATTTTGTCTTGATCCTGACGAGTTTTCGGTTCGACCGCGACGCGGATAACCGGATCGGGGAAATCCATTGCTTCGAGAACGATATGTTCTTTTTCGTCTGAAATCGTGTCGCCGGTCGTGACGTTTTTCATACCGCCGATGGCGACGATTTCGCCCGCGCTCGCCGATTCGATGTCTTCGCGTTTATTCGCGTGCATCAGCATCAAGCGTCCGACGCGCTCTTTTTGATTCTTGATTGTGTTGTAAACGTAAGAACCGGATTCGACCGTGCCGCTGTAAATACGAACAAATGAAAGCTGTCCGAGGTGTTTGTCAGCCATCAGCTTGAAAACCAAACCGGAAAACGGCGCTTTCGGATCAGCCGGACGCGGCTCGGTTTCTTCGGTTCTCGGATTAATGCCTTCAATTGGGGGAACATCAAGAGGACTCGGCAAATAATCAACCACCGCGTCGAGCATCGTTTGGACACCTTTGTTTTTAAAGGCGGAGCCGGTGACGACCGGGACGATTTTAAGGTCAATCGTACCCAGGCGAAGCGCTTTACGAATTTCGTCTTCCGAAACCGTTTCGCCTTCGAGATACTTCATCATTAAATCGTCGTCAATAGATGAAACGGCTTCGACTAATTTGTCGCGCCACTCGGCGGCTTTATCCTGCAAATCAGCCGGAATGTCGGTGACCTCATACTCGGCACCTTTGGTTTCGTCTTTCCAAAGCAGCGCCTTCATCGTAATCAAGTCAACAACGCCTAAAAACTTATCTTCTTCGCCAATCGGAAGCTGCAAAGCGACCGCGTTTGCGCCGAGACGGGTTAAAATCGAATCGAACGAGCGGTAAAACGAAGCTCCGGCGCGGTCTAACTTATTAATAAAGCAAATGCGCGGAACGCCGTATTTATCGGCTTGACGCCAGACGGTTTCCGATTGCGGCTCGACTCCGGCAACGCCGTCGAAAACGGCAACCGCACCGTCGAGAACGCGCAAAGAGCGTTCGACTTCCATCGTGAAATCAACGTGTCCGGGCGTGTCAATAATATTAATGCGATGCTCGATTTTATTGCGCGTCCAAAAGCAGGTCGTCGCGGCTGAGGTAATCGTAATGCCGCGCTCTTGTTCCTGCTCCATCCAGTCCATCGTGGCTGTGCCTTCGTGAACTTCTCCGATTTTGTGCGAAACGCCGGTGTAATAAAGCACACGCTCGGTTGTCGTGGTTTTACCCGCGTCAATGTGCGCCATAATCCCGATGTTTCTAAATTTATCTAAAGGAATCTGTTTCTCAGCCATTTTTGTTCGTTGTTCGTTGTTCGTTGTTCGTTGCGACTGCTATTGCAATGAACGGCGAACCGTGAACTAAAATCTGTAATGCGCGAACGCTTTGTTGGCTTCCGCCATTCGGTGCGTATCTTCTTTTTTCTTAACGGCGTTGCCGCGATTTGAAGCGGCGTCCATAATTTCGCCGACCAGCTTTTCTTCCATTGATTTTTCGCCGCGATTGCGCGCGTAACTGACAATCCAGCGAATCGCCAGCGTGTTGCGGCGCTCGGAGCTGACTTCGAGCGGCACTTGATAAGTCGCGCCGCCGATACGACGTGATTTCACTTCGACCTGCGGCTTAACGTTATCAACCGCGCGTTTGAAAATCTTCATCGGCTCTTCGCCGAGTCTTTCGGCGACGCGCGTCATCGCGCTGTAAAAAATCTTTTCGGCGGTTGATTTCTTGCCCTGGAGCATTACGCCGTTAATAAATTTGGTAACCAGCACATTGCTGTAAACCGGATCAGGTAAAACGTCTCTTTTTGCGGCAACTCTTCTTCTCGGCATAATTCAATAATTAGTAATAAGTAGTTAGTAATAAGTAATCAGTTTTAAAACGGCTTATGACTAATTACTTATTACTGATAACTATTTCTTTCCTTTGGCTGGCGCGGCGCCTTTGCCGCCGGCTTTCGGGCGTTTCGCTCCGTATTTCGAGCGGCTTTGAGCGCGGTTCGCAACTCCGGTCGAATCGAGCGTTCCGCGAATAACGTGATAACGCACGCCCGGCAAATCTTTGACGCGACCGCCGCGAATCAACACAATCGAGTGTTCCTGCAAATTGTGTCCGACGCCCGGAATATAAGTCGTGACTTCGATTCCGTTGGTCAAACGAACGCGGGCGACTTTACGAAGCGCCGAGTTCGGTTTCTTCGGCGTTTGCGTATAAACGCGCGTGCAAACGCCGCGTTTTTGCGGATTGGCTTGCAGCGCGGGACTCGCCGTTTTGTATTTAACGTCTTTGCGACCTTTACGAACCAGTTGTGAAATAGTCGGCATAATTTCTTAAATGTCGTTGCTGTTTTTTGAAATAAAAACAAAAGCAACCTTTAACCTGCCTCTTACCGAAACTCGTTCGGCAGTCAGCGCAAGCGGCTTGCTTTGCTCGCTTATTAAATTAAAAACTTTCTACTTGAAGGAAAACACCTTCAAACTTCCTGACTTTTCTGTGGCGTGGCTCTTTTTCATTAAGAAAAGGCTGCTTTTTGATTTGGCTAATTTGCCGCCGGGCGTTGGTGCGCCCGTTTTACGCCACAATAATTGTCATCCCCAACGCTTCCCTGCTTTCCAGAAATTTTAAGCGTTGTACTGTTTACTCCAGACGTGCTGTCCGAAATTTAAGACTATACTAATTCGCAAAAACCTTGTCAAGCTGCCCTGATAAAAGTTTCACAATCTGGCTCTCCCGGCTTTGCGTCAACCAATAAAGTTGTTAAATTAACGTTTTCTTTTCATTTCAAATTACAATCTTAAACATTAATATTATGAAAACAGCATTTGAACAATTTTTAGACAAACATGACGAAAAGTCTTGGGGAAAAGTCTTGACCGATTTGCTTCCCGAAATTCACGAAGTTGATCGCGCGGCAGCGCAAATCTGGTTTAAGTTTTTCCCGCTCTCGCTTTTCCTCGCGCTCGAAGCGGCGGAAGACAAACAGGAATTAATCCGCAGGTTTTTGCTGCAAGGCAAATTCGAGCTGGCGGAACAAATTGACTCGTCGCACCATTTTCTTTACGGTCACCGCTTTTGGGGCGAGACGAAAGACGCAATTGTCGCCCGCGCCCAAAACGCGAACGGCTCGATTTCGGATTTGGCAACGGAAATTCGGCAAATCGCCAAATCGGTTGCCGACAAAATTGCGGTTGATAGATCGGTGCTAATCGGCATTACGGCAGTCGGATTGATGACGCTCGTTCAAGTCGGTTTGGAAAAACTGAAATCCGCGCCCGGAACTGTTTCGATTGACAAACAACACGCCAAAAAATCGGCGCAAGCCGTCTTAAACAAACGCGCCAAAGACGATTCGCAAGGTTTATTCGGTTTTCTAAAAACCATTGACAAACAGTGGACTGTGACGTGGGACGAAAACCGGAACAACGCCAAATTTAAAGCGATCAGCGAAGAAGAAATCGCTTCGGCGGCGCAACGCGATCAATCGCAGAATTGGCTGGAAAAAGACGCGCGCTGTATCGAAGGCGTGATTCCGGTCGAATGCCGCTCGGCGGCTTGCGGAACTTGCTGGGTCGGCGTTTTAGGCGGCGCTGAAAAGCTCTCCGAGGTCGAGCGCAAAGAAGCCAAATCAATGCGGCGTTTCGGTTATCTTTACACCGACGAGCCGAAACCGCTTATCCGCCTTTCGTGCCAGGCGCGCGCAACCGGCGCGGTTTCCATTGTCATTCCGCCTTGGAACGGAGTTTTCGGCAAACAGCTTTACAAAGAAAACGTGCCCGAAGAAATTCTCGAACCGGCGACGACGACCGCCAAACAAACGCGATCAATCGTGCAAGACGAATCGAAGAAAAATCAACTTTTATAAATTGAAAAGAAACCACAGATGTTCACGGATAAACACGGGTTTCATTTGATTTATCTGAGTTTATCTGTGGTTTCATAATTTTTTGTGACCGAAACGCCTTCAAAATTCTCCACGCTGCCGCCGACAATTTATGTTTTGGCGGCGGTTTTTCTGTGGAGCACGGGCGGGCTTTTTATCAAAATGACCGCCGTGTCCGGTTTTGAAGTCAACGCCGGACGCTGTTTGCTGGCAGCTTTGACAATCGGTTTGCTGACTTACAAAAAGGGCTTGCCGCTTGACGGCTTTACGCTTTTGAGCGCGTTTTTTTATGCCGGAACGCTTTCGTGTTTTGCGATTGCGACGAAAATGACGACCGCCGCGAACGCGATTTTTCTGCAATACACCGCGCCGATTTATATTCTGTTGCTCGCGCCGCTGATTTTAAAAGAAAAGTTTCGTTTTACCGATTTATTTACGGTCATTTTTTGTCTCGCCGGAATGTCTTTGTTTTTTTTAGACGCCGTGCCCAGCGCGGAGCTTTCCGTCGAATCGCAGTTTAACGGAAATTTGCTGGCTCTCGCGTCGGGCGTGTTTTTCGGATTTTATTTCACCGTTTTGCGGCATCCCGTAATGCTCAAAAAAAATCCGGCGGTTTCGGTTTTTTACGGCAATCTGCTCGGCGTTTTGATAATGCTGCCGTTTATCATCCCGAATCCGTCGGTCTGGACGACACAGGATATTTTGAGCGTCGGCTTTCTCGGTGTTTTTCAAATCGGGCTGGCTTATTTTCTGTTCACTTACGGGATTTCAAAAGGCGTCCGCTCGCTCGATGCGAGCATTATCGGTTTTATCGAACCGCTGCTTAATCCGGTTTGGGTTTTCTTTCTTTTGGGGGAAAAACCTTCAAACTGGGCGATAATCGGCGGCGTTGTAATTATCGCAACCGTTGCCGCGCACACAATTTTTAATGCCGGAAAACCGAAAATCGAGCCTGCGACCTAATTAAACAAGCGCTTTCAGCCGTTCCGTTATGTCTCGCGGCATAGTTTCTGTGTTAAACTTTCAAAATGCTGAGTAAACGAGTTGAAGAGACCCGTTATTTTTTTATCCAAAGCATTATTTAAAAGGATTTTTCCAAAACATTTTATTTTTTTGTGGAGAAACGATATGGCTAAATTTGAAGCTCCGGCAAACGTCAAGAATGCCGAATTGATTCGTTGGGTTGATGAAATGGCAGAGCTTTGCCAGCCCGAAGCGGTTTACTGGTGCGACGGCTCGCAGGAAGAATACGACCGTTTGTGCGAAGAGATGGTGCAAAGCGGCACTTTTATTCGCCTCAATCCCGAAAAACGCCCGAACAGCTTTCTTGCGCGCTCGCATCCGTCGGACGTGGCGCGCGTCGAAGACCGCACTTATATTTGCACTTTGAGCAAAAGCGACGCCGGTCCGACCAACAACTGGATGCAGCCGCGCGAAATGAAAGCCACGCTGACGCCGAAATTCAACGGCTCGATGCGCGGACGCACCATGTATGTGATTCCGTTCTGTATGGGACCAATCGGCTCGCCGATTTCGCAGTTCGGCGTTCAGCTTTCCGATTCGGCGTATGTCGTCGTCAATATGAAACTGATGACGCGAATGGGAGATCAGGCTCTCGAGGCTCTCGGCGACGGCGAGTTTGTACACTGTCTCCATTCGGTCGGAATGCCGCTCGAACCCGGACAGCCGGACGTTGCGTGGGCTTGTTCGCCCGATCCGAAAGACAAATACATCGTTCATTTTCCCGAAGAACGCTCGATCTGGAGCTACGGTTCGGGTTATGGCGGAAACGCTCTTTTGGGGAAAAAATGTCTGGCTCTCAGAATCGCCTCGAAACTCGGACAGGAACAAGGCTGGCTCGCCGAACATATGCTGATTGTCGGCGTTAAATCGCCGGACGGCAAAAAAGATTACGTCTGCGCCGCATTTCCGTCCGCCTGCGGCAAAACCAATTTTGCGATGCTGATTCCGCCGAAACCTTTTCAGGAAGAAGGCTGGGAAGTGACGACGGTCGGCGACGACATCGCCTGGATAAAACCGGATGAAAACGGCAGACTTCACGCCATCAACCCTGAAGCCGGATTTTTCGGCGTCGCTCCCGGAACAAACTTCAAAACCAATCCGAACGCGATGGAAACGATTCGTGAAAACACGATTTTTACAAACGTTGCGCTGACGGACGACGGCGATGTCTGGTGGGAAGGAATGGATGGTGAACCGCCCGCGCACGCGATTGATTGGCAAGGCAACGATTGGACGTCGGACTCGGACAAAAAAGCCGCGCATCCGAACTCGCGTTTTACGGTGTCGTCAATTCAATGCCCGGTGATTGACGAAAATTTCGACAATCCGCAAGGCGTTCCGGTTTCGGCGTTTATCTTCGGCGGTCGTCGCTCAAACGTCGCTCCGCTGATTCTGCAATCGTTTAACTGGGCGTTCGGCGTTTACAATGCGGCAACGATGGGTTCGGAGATGACCGCCGCCGCTTTCGGCAACATCGGCGAAGTCCGCCGCGACCCGTTTGCGATGCTTCCGTTCTGCGGTTATCACATGGGCGATTATTTCGCGCACTGGCTCAACTTCGGACGCAACATTCCCGAGCCGCCGCGCATTTTTAACGTCAACTGGTTCAGACGAGGCGAAGACGGCAAATTCCTTTGGGCTGGTTACGGCGAAAATATGCGCGTTTTGAAATGGGTTGTCGAACGCGCGCGGGGCAAATCAATCGGCATCGAAACATCGCTCGGCTGGGTGCCGCGTTATGAAGATTTGGATTGGCGCGGAATGGAAAACTTCACCGAAGCAGATTTCGAGAAAGTGATGGACATTGACCGCGATTTGTGGGTGAAGGAAATCGCAATGCACGATGAGATTTTCTTTAAGCTCTACGACCGTTTGCCGAAAGAATTAACGTTTATCCGCGAGCTGTTGCTATCGGCTTTGTGGCGCGCAACCGAATTAGGGCTGGCAACACCGCGAGTTGAACCGGCAGAGAAAAACTTTCAGGAAACGAGAGAAAAAGAGGCTAAAACAGCTATTGCAATCTCACCTGCGGCATAAACATTTAAACAACACAAAAAAATAAAGGGACGATTGAAAATCGTCCCTTTATTTTTTACACTGAAAATGTCGTAAAAATTCTACTCCCCGCCAACGGTTAATTCCGAGACAAGCAGAGTCGGCGCGGCAGTGCTTCCGAGCTTGAAGCTCAAATCATTGCCTACCATTTTTACGTCTTTGAGCGCTTTCAAAACGTTTCCGGCGATTGTTATTTCCTGAACCGGATAAGTGAGTTCGCCGTTTTCAATCCAAAAACCGCTCGCGCCCTGCGAAAAATCGCCGCTTACATAATTAACGCCCGAACCGAAGAAATCCGTCAAATAAAGTCCGTTTTTAACGGATTTTATAATGTCTTTCGGGTCGGTTGTGCCGTTTTTCATGTAAAGATTCGTGCTGCCGACGTTGGGATTTGATTGATAACCGCGCGAAGCGTTGCCGGTCGCTTTCATATTCAAACGACGCGCGGCGTAAGAATCGCAAATGTAATTCTTTAAAACGCCGTTTTCGAGAATCGTGATTTGCGAGGTTTTGACGCCTTCGGCATCGAACGGGCGCGAAGCCACGCCGTCAGCCATTATCGCGTCGTCAACAATCGTGACCAGCGGCGAGCCGACTTCCTGACCGATTTTATCAACCAAAAACGATGAACGGCGGAAAATGCTCCCGCCCGCCGCCGCGCCGAAAATCATACTGACAAAACCGCCTGCGACCTGCGGATCAACAACGACCGGGACAACCTGCGATTTGGCTTTCCGCCCGCCGAGCTTTCTGACGGCGCGCCGCGCCGCTTCTTCGCCGACTTCTTTCGGCGACGCGAGTTTGTTGAAATAACGCCCGACGGTATACCAGCCGTCGCTTTGTTTGACGCCGTTTTCTTCGGCGATCAAACCGACGGAAAAACTCGCGCTCGTTGTTTGATATTGCCCGACGAAACCGTCGGAATTTGCCAGAGTTATCTGATTGCGCGAATCGTTCCAGCTTGTGCCTCGTCCGTTTGTGACGCGCTTGTCAAACTTCAGCCCCGCGTCTTCGGCGGTTTTGGCGATTTCGATTTTCTTTTCCGGCGCGATTTTGGCGAGCGATTCGTCAAACATCATCAGCTTGCCTTCGTAAACGCCCAAAAGCTCTTTCGGCGCGAGTCCGTTGTGTTTGTCGGCGTTGGAAATTTTGACGATTTCCATCGTCTCGCGCGCCAAATCCTGCACGGCTTTACCGTTAAAATCGGTGGTAAAAGTGTTAGCCATCGCGCCGTTTTTGATCACGCGCATTCCCAAACCTTTACTGGTTGATTGCTGCAATCTTTCGATTTTTCCGAGCCGCACGGTCGTGTTAAACCCCGAACTCGAAACGATATAAACGTCTGCGGCGTCCGCGCCCTGTTTTTTCAAAGCCGAAACGAGTTCGGCAGCTAAGCTTCTGTAATCCTGGTTCATTTTTTTTAGCTCCTTTCCTCGTTTTTATTCTTCTTCGGCTTTCGGTGCCGCAGCTTTGACTTTCGTTCCGCCGACGGTGATTTCCGAGACTTTAACGGTCGGCGTTCCCATTCCGACGGGAACCATTTGACCGCTCTTGCCGCAAGTCCAGCCGCCGTCCGTGAATTTCAAATCGTTGCCGACCATAGTGACTTTCGTCATCACATCGGGACCGTTTCCGACGAGCGTCACGCCTTTGAGCGGCGCGGTGATTTTGCCGTCTTCAATCATGTAACACTCAGAACAGCTAAACGTGAAATCTCCTTTGGTAATGTCCACGTTTCCGCCGGTAAAGCCTTTGGCGTAAATGCCTTTTTTGACTGTTTTCAGGATTTCTTCAGCCGAATATTTGCCCGGCTGCAAATAAGTGTTCGTCATTCTGGGCATCGGCGGATGATTGTAAGCCTGACGGCGACCGTTGCCCGAAGGCTTGACGCCCAATTGTTTCGCCGAAATGCGGTCGGTCATATAACCCCGTAGAATTCCGTTTTCGATGAGAGTCGTGCTTTGCGGCTGGTTGCCTTCGTCATCAACGTTGATTGTGCCCCGCATATTCGTAAACAAACCTTCGTCAACGACCGTGCAATGTTCGGAAGCGACTTTTTGACCGACGCGACCGGAATAATTTGAAAGTTTCTTGTAATTGAAATCGGCTTCAAGCCCGTGTCCGACGGCTTCGTGAAGCAAAACCGCGCTTTCGGCATTTCCCATCACGACGGTTTGCACGCCGGCTTCGGCTTCCTGCGCCGAAAGGTTCAAAACTGCGAGACGCGCGGCTCCTTGAGCAATATCGGCGGCTTTGCGTTTGTTGAAGTATTCCAGACCGATGCGTCCGCCGCCGCCTTGATAACCTGTTTCGCGGCTCTTGCCTTGTTCGGCGATGCAAGACGTGTTGAACATAAAGAGCGGCTGCGAATCTTCCCAGTAAACGCCGTCGCTGTTGGCGTAAGCGATGTGTTTAACTTCGTCGTTAAACCCGACCGACACGCGAACGATTTTTGGATCGTAGGCTTTTGCAGCCGCGTTTGCTTCTTTGATAAAAGCAAGTTTTTTGGAAAGGTCTGCGCTCGTCGCAAGCTCATTAATCGGATAAAGGTTTTTGGGTTTCAGCGAGCTGACCGGCATAATCCGCGTTCGCGCCGTGTTGTCTGCGGCAATCGCGCTGGCGGCGTTTGCGGCTTCGAGCATTTTTTCGAGCGATAAATCTTCGGTAAAAGCAAAGCCGATTTGATCGCCTTTGACCGCGCGAATTCCGACGCCCTGAACAATGCCGCGACGTGCGGATTTGACAATATCTTCTTCAAACGACAAATCCGAAGTAATTCGATATTCAAAAAACAAATCGGCAAAATCAGCGCCTTTTGCCAGACAAGCGGTTAAAACTTTGTTAATTTCAGCCTGTGTGACGTGAAAATAATTATCGAGATGTGCATTTTTCGGCAAATTCAATTCTCCTGCTAATACTTGATTCATCCATTTGTCGCTTGCCGCAATCGCCGCGAGCGCCAATGATCCTTTTACCATAAAATCGCGTCTTTTCATCGCTAGGGTGTCCTTTCGTTTTGGGAAATTTTATTTAGAAAAGCAAAAACGGTTCTGTCGCAGCAATAAAACGTAATGAATTGAAAAAGGTTTCAGCGAATCTGGAAATATTTTGTTGACAGTAATTCAGTACGTTTTCCAGAACTCACAAAGCAGACTTCCGCCATCGTTTTCTTAACTCGAAAACACCGCTTACCTGAAATTTGTGACAAGAATTTTAAATGAATCTTTTCACTTAATTTTGATACTCGTATAAAATTTTAGTAATCAAATACAAGTATGAAAATCAAAAACTGGAATAAGAAAAAGAGTCTTTTACAAAAGCCACAAAGGACTGAAAAGAAAATTGTCGGTTATCACGTTTATCGCTCGGTAAATGAACATCTGCCTTTTATATTTTGGGAAAGATTAACGGACAAACCGATTAAAGAAGGCAGTTTTAATGATCCGACCGCCGAAGTCGGTCAGCGTTATTTTTACAAGCTAACGCGGGTTGATGCGCTTGGCAACGAAAGCGCGCCCGTAACGCCGCAAACCACTTTTACGGATCATGCCGGAAACACTTACGAGCAAAATCCGCTCGTTGATTTTGCCGGTTACAATATTTATCGCTCCGCCGAAAAAGACGTGCCGTTAGACAAGTGGGAACGCCGCAACAGAGAACCTCTACAGACTACTGAATTTAAGGATGAAGGCGTCGAATCGGGCGAAGTTTATTTTTATTACATCCGCGCCGTTGATTCACAGGGAAATGAAAGCGCACCGGGTGAAGTTGTTCGCGTGATTAGAAAATAAAACGGCAAAATGATAAAAGCGATCACGAGTATCTCACCTGCAATCTGACACAACTATTACAATGGTATTACAATGGCTTTTCCTTTTTCACGTCAAAATTAAACTTAACGTTTTCACAGTGAAATTAGGATTAAATGAAGGAAATAACGTCTCTCAATCAAACAAGCAATAAAATACATTTGAAAAATTCGGCGATTGTCTTAAGTTTTCACGCGCTCGCATTTGTCGCCTTGTTTTATTTTAGCTGGCAGAATCTAATTGTCTTATTAATTCTTAATTGGATGGTGGCGAGTCTTGGAATCGGCATCGGCTTTCACCGCTTGCTGACGCATCGCGGCTTTAAAACTCCGAAATGGCTGGAATACAGTTTAACCGTTTTGGGTTCTCTGGCAATTCAGGACGGAGCGATTAAATGGGTTGCGACTCACCGGATTCATCACGCTCATACTGAAACCGAAAAAGACCCACACAGCCCGCGCGGATTGGGAGGCGTTTGGGCGCACGTCGGTTGGATTATGCGCGGAACGGCGCAGGAACACGACGCCGCAACTTTGTCGCGTTATGTGCCGGATTTGCTCAAAGACCGTTTTCACGTCGCCCTCGCTCGTTATTACTCGGTTCCTACAATAGTTCTCGGATTAATTTTGTTCGCGGCGGGTGGTTGGACGATGATTTTATGGGGAATCTTTTTGCGAACGGTCGTCGGCTGGCACGAAACCTGGCTCGTTAATTCGGCGACGCATTTGTGGGGAACCAGACGTTTTGAAACAAATGACGATTCGACCAACAATCCGATAGTTGGATTTTTAGCTTTCGGCGAAGGCTGGCACAACAATCATCACGCGCATCCGGTTTCGGCGCGTCACGGCTTAAAATGGTACGAGTTTGATATGAATTGGCTGACGATTAAATTGTTTGAAAAGCTAGGTCTGGCAAAACAGGTTAAAGTTTATAAAATTTAGCAGTTTTACGCGTTGATTGTTTCCGGTTGCCGCGCCGTTTTTTTTGTTTTTTCGATATTTTTTTGTATAGTTGCGCACAGGTCTCCGAGATAAGGTTTGGTCAGATAATCGTTTGCGCCTGCCGCCAATCCGTTTTTTTTGTCGGTTTCAAATGCTTTGCCGGAATAAATAAGAATCGGAGTGTGTGAATCATATTCGCGCAGACGGCGGCACAGCTCCAAGCCGTCGCCGTCGGGAAATTTAGAATCCAACAAATACAAATCGAATCGTTCCGACTGCGCCATTTGCCACGCTTCGGCAACGGTATTGATGGTAACGACTTCAATATTTGAAGATTTACACATCATATTTACCAAAGCGCAACTGTCTTTATTGTCATCAGCATAGAGAATACGATAACGATCAGGAAGTCTCATGGTTTTCTCCTCTTTAACTGTGTGATTTTAGTAGGACTGTTATCACCAATTGCTCGAATCCACCGTCAATGTTTCACGTAATTTCGTCATCCCTACTCGCATTCGGGTTTTGACCGTTCCAAGCGGAATCTTTGTTCGTTCGGCAATCTCCTGTTGCGAATAGCCTTCAAAGTAAGCCATTAACAATAAGCTGCTTTGATTTTCAGGTAGTTGACTTAAAGCTGTTCGGACATGTTTTTGACGCCCTCGCAAAAACAGGTTTTGCTCAAATTTAGAATCTGTATAAAGTGGGCTGCTCGTTTTTACCTTCTCAATCGTCAGCGTTCGCGTTTTCAGATAGCGTAATCGGTCAATCGCTCGACAGCGCGCGATTGTTACGAGCCAGGTAAAAGCTTTTCCGCGTTCTGCGTTAAAGCTTTGCGCCTGCTGCCAGACTTGCACAAAAACATCCTGCAAAACGTCTTCGGCTTCGGAGCTATTGTGTAAAATACGCATCAACAATCCGAAAAGAATCGTTCGATAACGATCATAAAGTAGGGCTAAAGCGGCTTCGTCGTGATTTGATATGCGTTGAATTAAATCCGCACCGTCGCTTTGGTCGGCGTCAACAAATACCGGATTAATTCTCGTCGCCATACGATTTCACTTTGTAAGTTTTTGTTTAAATTTCCTTCAACAAATCTTTGTTATCAAAAATCTCACCGTTTGCCGAATCTTTTTCAATGCGATTATTTTCTCTGCGTTCGGAAATCCAATTTGAAACCGTGCCGACGATTTCGCGGTGCGAACGGCGTTTTATTTTTTCTTCGTCCGGCGTCGCGGTTTGTTTCGGTTCGCGCGCGTTTTGAATTTTGGCGTTTGCCGTCGCCTCCGCATCTTTTCGCTTGATAATTTTTATTGAGGTTTTATTCACGACTTTTTGCTTTCCCGCGCCTTTTTATTTTGGTAAGACTAATTCGTTCAATCAATTTTTATAGTATAAAGCGCTATAAATCGCGTTTATATAATGCTTCTGAAAATCAGCGGCTGCGCCGTCTTCGATATTTGTCCTGCCAATAATTCCAGCGCCAATTCAAATCCATCGGATGATAGGTTTTATGAAAGCCGAGCAAAACGCTCAATTTCAATTTGCAGTAATACAGTAAAAATAAAATCAGCTTCATCCAAAACACCCCTTGTTCCAAAACTCTAAAAATCAAACTGTAATTTGAAAAAACGAAGAACGGCTAACTTAAAGCGGAAAGCCGTCCTTCAACGTAGCATTAGCTACAATTAAGAAGCGACAGTTATCAAAAAAGCTTCACCATTAGAGTTTGGTTAACACAGGAGCGTTACCTGAATGCGTGTTGCTTTGATATGCATTCATTTTATTTAATGGCTTTAACTTATTTAAGTTAACCAAATTTTCAATTTTTGGTCGGTGCGTTCGCACACAAACGGAAAACAAACCGACTTCATTGTTGAATCGGACAAAATTGCGTTTTGAAACTCGGACGACAAGGTATAAAAGGATTTGAAGCCAATGTTTTGCTGTTGCTTATATATTTGGCGCATAGTAAAATTCAAATTAAGTTTCCCCTTAATCGGCGTTTTTAATGTTTACGGTTTTGTGTGTTACCGCACATATAAATTTCTTTTTCTGTTATAATGTTTCGTATTCGGATATTCGCTCACTGATAGTGTCTTAATTATTTTCTATAACCGAGAGGTTGAAATGCCCGTCTCTGCCAATACAAACAACGCGCTCAGAAATTATCTGCTCGCCGCTCTTCCCGCCGGTGAGTTTGCGCGTATCGAATCCAAGTTAGAGCCGATTTCTTTTAAGCTCGGCGAGGTTCTCTACGAATCAGGCGATAAATTGGATTACGTCTATTTCCCGACTACTGCGATTATTTCAATGCTGTATGTAATGGAAAACGGCGCGACCGCCGAAATAGGTGTCATCGGCAACGACGGAATTGTCGGAGGCTCGCTGTTTATGGGCGGCGATTCGACGACAAGCCGCGCGATCATTCAGAGCGCGGGCGAGGCGGTCAGAATGAAGGCAAAGGATTTGAAATGCGAATTTGCCCTCGGCGGCGCGTTTCAAACAATGCTGCTGCGCTTCACCCAAGCCTTAATGACGCAGATTTCACAGACCGCCGTTTGCAACCGTCTCCATGCGGTCGAGCAGCAGCTTTGCCGTTGGCTGCTCTTGAGCCACGACCGTTTAGACACGGATACGCTGGTAATGACGCACGACCTTATTTCCAATATGCTCGGCGTGCGCCGCGAAGGCATAACGCTGGCTGCGCAAAAACTGGCAAAGAAAAAACTGATTAAAAGTGTTCGCGGAACCATTACGATAATTGACCGGCGCGGATTGGAAGAAGCCGCCTGCGAGTGTTACGCAGTCGTCAGTGGCGAATATAACCGTCTGCTCGGCAGAGGCATTTCCAGAACTTTCGGGTGAAACAGGCGACATTAACGCATTCATTTGTTATTATTATTTTTGTCAACAGTTTTAGTTTTTTAAGTATTAACATTCGACATCGGAATTGGTCTGACTAGCTTCTTTTTGTGCCGTCTGCTTTTTGCAACATACAAGGAGATATTAATGTCCGAAACTATCAAGCCAGCTAACCGGCTGCTCGCCGCTTTACCCGCCAAAGAATACGAGCATCTGCTTCCGAATTTGGAAGAAATTCCCCTAACATACGCCGAAACAATTTATGAACAGGGCGAAGCTATTCGCTACATCTATTTTCCCAATAGCGGAATGATTTCGCTGCTCACGCACGCCGCAAAAGGCGAGGTATTGGAAGTCGGAGTTGTCGGTAATGAGGGTATGATCGGTCTTCCCGTGTTTCTCGGTGTGGAAACCTCGCGCAATCAGGTTATTGTTCAAGGCGACGGAGCAGCTTTAAGAATAAAGACCGAAGACTTTATCAAAGAATGCGGGCGCGGCGTCTCTCTGCCGAAATTGCTTCGACGATACACGCACGCTCTCATAACGCAAGTCTCGCAAACGGTCGCGTGTAATCGTTTTCACCTGATTGAAGAGCGTCTGATGTGCTGGCTTTTGTTAATGCACGACCGGATGCAAACGGATAAATTCAAAATCACGCAGGAGTTTTTATCGAAGATGCTCGGCGTTCGCCGCGAAGCCGTCAGCAAATCCGCCGCAAATCTTCAACAACGAAAGTTAATCGAATACAGCCGAGGCATCGTTTCAATCATTAATCGCGCGGCTTTAGAGGCGGCAGCCTGCAATTGTTACTCGGTTGTTAAAGCAGAATACGACAATCTTCCCGCCTAGAGCGGTTATGGAATCAGTGAATGGTTAAGTCAGGCATCCGTGTCAGTACCGCGAACGGTAGTGAGCGGGTCAATTAACAAACCCGCTCACTACCGTTCGCGGTACTGACACGGACATACTATGTTGATTCGCTCTAGTTTGCAGGAATCAATAAACTTTGTTCGCAGCCTGCTTGCCCAAAACGTTTGGCTGACGGGCAAATCAGTTTTATTCCGAAATTCAAAAGCCGCCGAAAGATTGATCAATCTTTCGGCGGCAATTTTTTACGTAACGGCAAATTATCTTGTCGCGCCCGCCACTTTTGCGGGCATTAGAACGTTGTTAATTATATGAATAACCCCGTTGCTGGCTTCAATATCCGCAGTTTGCACCGTCACGTTATTTACGCGGACGCCGTTTGTGCTGTCAATTTTGATGTTCTGACCGTTTAAAGTGGCGTTGTCGCTTCGCTTTTCCATATCGGCTGACATCAGTTTGCCGGAAACGACGTGAAATCTGAGCAGGGCTTTGAGTTTGTCAACATTTGCCGGCAGGAAAAGATTACTCAGAGTTGTTTCCGAAAGCTTTGCAAAAGCCGCGTCGGTCGGCGCAAAAACGGTAAACGGACCTTCGCTGCCAAGCTCGTTTGAAAGCTCAGTGCTTTTTAAAGCTTTGATAAAGGTGTTGAATTTTCCGTGAGTTTCCGCCGTTTCGACGATATTCGATTTGTTATCCATTATTTTCCTTAAATTATTTTGATTGCTGCGGTTGTTTTTAATTGTTCGCGCAATCGGTTATTGGTTGAAGCGATGAAATTTCGATGCGAGTGTGTTCGTCCGCTTCATGCCGGCTGCGTCGCCGAGCGGGAAACACATAAGCGGAATTGTTTGAAGCGAATGCAAATCAAACCGCCTTTTCATCATTTGAAATTTGTCCGATGAGAGTAAAAATTGCTTTAGAAATGCAAAGCGGAGTGAGACACTTTGTTGCAGAGTTTTCCCGAACTTTGTCATATAAGTTACCAGCCGTTTCAACCCGCCTTCATCAATCGCTGATTGAACAAAGCGCGAATTTGTTGATTGTTGAGCCGTTAACTTCAGTTAAACTGATTGATTTCAGAGAAGCTGAGAAAAGAATAAGCTGAATTCCGTCCATAACCAGAGTGCGCCTTTAAGTGATTACTGTCAACACAGGCTTTGGCTGACATTTTTATTTTGAGGATTCGGTAATTTCTTTTTTCTCGGCTTTGCTGAACTTTAATAAATCGCCCGGCTCGCAATCGAGTATCTCGCAAATTTTTTCTAATGTGGCGAAATTGATTCCCAGCGCTTTGCCTTTTTTAAGCCGCCACAAAGTGGTATGGCTGATTCCGCTTTGTTTCGACAGCCAGTAGAAAGAACGTTCGCGCCTTTCCAATAATTCATCAATTCTAATTTCAATCATCATTCGTGATTTCCATTTGCTATTAACTTCAATAAACGCTTTTTGCAATCTATGTTTATACCACACATCTAAAATATATCCTACATTTGACATATACCATAGCACGATGTAAAATAAATAGAGAATCGAGCTTAGCTCGCTCCCTTCTCAGTTGTTCTGGAAATTGCCGGACTAACTGAAGTTCCACAGCATAATTCAGCAAAAGAAAGCAAAATCATCTTTCTGCTGCAATCTCCTAAAAACCGCGAGGAATATCATTTTCTGCTTTTATGATGTTGATGTTGCACGGCTTACAGGAAAATAAGAACAAATTTTATGTCTAAATTAACCATCAGAGAGCGCCAGATTAACAATACCAGCGTGTTAGACCTGGACGGCAAACTAAGACTCGGCGAAGGCAGTCAGGAATTTCACAATGCGATTCGCACGCTCGTCGAAAAAGGGCGAAAAAATATCGTCGTCAATCTTGAAAACGTAACGTCTATAGATTCGAGCGGATTGGGCGAATTGGTGGCGGGATATGTCGCGGTAACGCGAAGCGGCGGGCAAATAAATTTGCTGCACCTGTCAAAAAGAGTTCACGAATTGATGTTTATGACAAAGCTTTTGACGGTTTTCGACGTTTACGACAGCGAGTCCGAAGCAGTTAACAGCTTCAAAGCTCCCGCCGAAAATTCTCAAATGCGCCAGCCTGCTGCCGAAAGTGGATTGCTATGAAATGTACGAGCAGGAAATAAGCCGGGATACACAAAAATGCGCATGGTGCGGCGGAACCGGAAACAAAGCTTTATCGGCGAGTTATGTTGTCTCATGTGTGGTCTGCGCGGGAAAAGGCTGTTTTACGACGCTTGAGCCTGCGGCGCGCTGCCATCAATGTCTCGGCACAGGCAGGCGCAATCAATTCGACTCTTGCCCGACTTGCATTGGCAGAGGTTGGATAATTGTTTTCGGTCAGGGATAAAATTCTAACAAAACGGCAAAGCAACGATTTTTAAATTAACAACTGATGAAATATCCACAATTAGAAGAAAATATGCGAAATGCAAAATCTTTTCTCGATGCAGCTTCCAGCGAAAATGTCGTTGAGCTTTGCCAAAGATATCTGGCGACATTAGCCAAATACCGCGAAGAGCTTTATAAATTACGCGGAGCGCCCGAAATTAATCTGCGAGATTCTCCTTTGCCGGCGGGAGAAGTGGAAAATATCAGAAAAGAAATCCGCGCGTCCGTGACAAATATTACGACGGAACATAACAGAGTCGAGGCGCTTCTTAAATCGTTTACGGCAATCAACGGCTTCGAGGCTGCCAACACATTTAATAGCCACAAATACAAAGGTCATAGCAATTGGGAGTTAAAAGCCGGTGGCGTCAGATTTCAAGGCGGCGCGGAATCAGACCGAATAGCAATTTACGAGGCTGTCGAGACGGCAAGCCGTCTTCGCCGTGAAGAATATACCAGCCGCAGCAAAACTTCATTTCAAAATTTAAGCATTTAACATTAAAAACAACAAAAACAATGAACAATCAAACTAAAGCGGTCGTCAACAATCTCGATGCAAATTCGCCGAAGATGCAGAAGCGTGAGTTAACCGAATCAAATTTCGAGCTTGTTATTTTAGCCGCCCAAAGATGTCGCCAACTGGTTAACGGAGCAACCCCGCATATCAACGTTCCTGACAAAAATCCGAGAAATACTTATACCGCAATCAAAGAAGTCGAATTGGGACTTATCAGTTTCAAAGGTAATTACGACGAATAGTCTATAGAAGTAACGCAATTGGCAGCAGAAACACGACCGTTAGGGAGTGTGCTTTATTTTACACACTCCCTAACGGTCGTGTTTCTGCCATTTTTCATTTCAACTGCGTAACTTATAAGTCTATTAATTGCGGACAGGTAGAATTACTCTTTTATTTGTCTAAAGAACTAAATAAGCAAAGAAAAAAGGACGAATAACCGAATCGTCCTTTTTTCTCGTTTAATTTTATCGGCAATTATCGAGCGTTGACGTTCGGCGGAGTATTTGAATTAGTGTTAGTGTTTCGGTTGCCGTTTGAATTCATATTTGCATTTGAATTCATATTGCCGTTACCGTTGCCGTTCATATTCATATTTCCGTTCATATTCATGTTCCCGTTCATATTTCCATTCCCGTTCCCATTCATATTCCCGTTTGTATTGCCGTTGTCGTTTGTGTTTGCATTCGTATTCTCGTTGCCGTTCGTATTGCGGTTGCGGCTCATATTACCGTTCGCGTTACGAGACATATTGCCGTTGGCATTACGGGCGCGATTGCCGTTGTCGGTGTTGTCGTTTTGGTTGCGGCGCATATTGCCGTTGGCATTGCGCGCCATATTTCCGTTTTGGTTGCGTGCGCGATTGCTGTTGTTTTGATTGTTGCTGTTGTTCTGATTTTGCTCAACGCTTGCGAACGTTGCGCCGGTCATCATCAATCCGACAATCAGCGTGAGAGCGATCAAAGCTTTCTGCATTTTCGTCATTTTTTTTGCCTCCGTTCAAAAACTTTAGAATCGTTTTTTGAAACCGATTCGTTATGTTTTCCGAACTTTATTCAAACTATGCTGTGCGTTAATTATTGAGCGAAAATAAACTTCACTTCTGTCCGAAGGCATACAAAACGGCAAAAAAGATATTTCCATCAAGGCGCTAAACGCTCGATTTTCCAAATTTTTGAATCAGTTAACGAATATAAAATTCGGTCGTGCAAACGTGACGGGCGACCTTGCCAGAATTCGATTTTTTCCGGTTTAACGGCATAACCGCCCCAATACGCCGGGCGCGGCAAAACGTCGGAATCTTTATATTTTTCGGCGACTTCCTGATATTTTTGTTCGAGCAATTCGCGGCTTTCGATTGTTTGACTTTGCGGCGAAACCCAAGCGCCGATTTGGCTCGCTTTCGGTCGGCTTTGAAAATATTCGGTAGAAACGGCTTCGGAAATTTTGCTCGCCGCGCCTTCTATTCTGACTTGCCGCTCCAATTCTTTCCAGAAAAACAACAAACATGCGCGCGAGTTTTGCGCTAATTCTTCTCCTTTGCGGCTGCGATAATTGGTAAAAAAAACGAAACCGTCGTCCGTTAAGCCTTTGAGCAAAACAATTCGCGCAGACGGATTTCCGGCTGCGTTGCAAGTGGCGAGCGTCAACGCGTTCGGTTCTAAAACGTTTGAATTTAACGCTTCTTCAAACCATTTTTGAAATTGTTCAAACGGATTCTCGGCAACGTCTCGCTCGCCGAGCGACGCTTGAGCGTATTCGCGGCGCAGTTGTTGAATATTGGAAATCATAATTTTATTTTTACAAAGGCGTTGTAATTTTGCGAGCTTCGAGCAATTTTAGTTAAACTCTGCTTCGATTATGCTGCTCAAAATTCCGTCCGTTGAATTTTATACCCACAAAGATTTTCACAGCGATGCGTGGCAAGCAGCGGCGACAGAAATTTGTCTCCGGCATAAAATCGCGTTTTCCGACTTACGACGCGCCGAGCAAGGCGAAAATATAATTTTCTTTGTTGACGAACGCTTTGTCATAAAAATTTTTGTCGAGCCGCGCAATAATTTTCCGCGAGAAAAGGCGTCGCTCGAATTCGCGCACGGGAAAACGAGCTTGCAAACGCCGGAAATTCTTTTTGTCGGCGAAATCGAAGGTTTTCCGTATCTCGTTATCACACAGCTTGCGGGCATTTTGATGCGCGAGATTTGGGGAAATCTTGAAGATCGAGAAAAACTTCCGGCGGTCGAACAATTAGCCGTCGCCGCGCGGGAGCTTCATTCTCATTCGGTTCCCGCCGATTTCGGATTTAAACGCGACTGGGGCGAATTTGTCCGCAGACAATCAATTGAAACTCTTGAAAGGCAACAGCGAGGCGGCGTGAACGCCGGGATTTTGGCGGCTTTGCCCGAATTTATCGAAGCTAATCTCAAACTGCTGCCGCAAACGATTGAGCCGGTTTTGCTGCACGGCGACATTCATCCGGGAAACGTCTTGATGCAGGAAAGAAACGGGCGCTGGGAAGCGATGGGTTTGTTTGATTTCGGCGATTCGTTTCCCGGATTTTACGAACACGAATTTGTCGCGCCCGGCGTTTTGGTGATTCAAGGAAAACGCGAATTGCAGCGCGCGCATTTTCTCGCTTACGGTTACAAGGAAACTGATTTGGATTTGGATTTTCGCGCGCGTTTGATGCTGCTGACAATTCTTTACGAATGCAGCAATCTACGCCGTTACGCCGAACGCCTCAGACCGGAAGCCGTCAATTATACGTTTGAAGAGCTTGAACGGGCGATTTGGGCTTTTTATTAATTGCTCAAAAACGCTTTTAATAAAAAATGTTCCGATTTTATCGGACTTATGTTAAAGTCTGCGTTGTAACTGTTGTTACTAAAACAGCTTAGCAAAAGGAGAAAATAATGGCAGCTAAAAAGACATCGGGCGGCGGGTCTGAAGAGCAAAATACCGAATCTTCGGGCGGCGCTGCAAATAAATCAGCAAGCGGCGGTAAAGGCGGCGGCAAAGGTTCCGGCGGCGCAAGCAAAGGTTCCGGCGCTAAAGGCTCAGCAGGAGGTAAAGGAGCAGCCGCCAACACAGGCGGAAGCAAAGGTGGAAGCAAAGGTGGAGGCAAAGGCGGAGGAAGCGCCAAGAAATCCGGCGGAGCATCGAGCGGCGGCAAAGGCTCTACAACAAAGAGCATTTTAAATAAAGTCGGCGAAGTTGCTGCTGAAGTCGCGATAGGCGCGGCAACCGAAGCCGCAATCGGCGCGGTCAAAGGCGCGGTAGAAGCCGTTGAAAAAGCGACCGGAATTGGATCGGAAGGCAGCGGAAGCAAAGGTGGTTCCGGTTCAAAAGGCGGCAAAGGCGGTAAAGGCGGCGCAGGCAAGGGCGGTTCGTCTAAGGGCGGCGGGTCGAAAGGCGGAGGCGGCAAAGGCTCGGCAAAAAAAGGATAAATGTAAGAAATAGGCTACAAGAAACAGGTTACGGGAAAAGTTTTTGTGGTTTCCCGTAACCTGTTTCTTGTTTCTTTTGATTTAGACTTTAGCGTAAGTCAAACCGGTCTGCCCCTGATATTTCCCGCCGCGATCTTCATAAGAAACCGCACAGTTTTCGTCCGACTCGAAAAACAAAATCTGCCCGACGCCTTCGTTGACATAGACTCTAAGCGGAAGATTTGCCAGATTCGCAATCTCGACCACCAATCTCCCCGTCCAACCGGCTTCGAGCGGAGTTGTATTAACCAGCAAACCTGCGCGCGCATACGTAGATTTTCCGAGCGCTATTCCGGTTACATTGCGCGGCATTCGGAAAGTTTCGACCGTCACGCCCAAACCGTAATGATGCGGCGGCAGCAAATAATAACGCGCCCCGTCTTCGGCGGTTCTGAGCGGCGGTTCGATAAGTGATGATTCCGCAAAGTGTTTCGGGTCAATTTCATCGCCGCGAATCGGTGAAAACACCCGAAATCCGTCATCAGCGAGGCGCATATCGTAGCCGTAGCTCGAGGCTCCGGCGGAAATTATTTTATTTTCGCCGGCGTAACGCATGAGTTCAGGCAAAAACGGGTCAATCATTTTTGCTTCTTCAGCCATCCGGCGAATCCAAAGGTCTGATTTAATCATTCAAAAAATTCCTGTTTAAAATTTAAAGTTTTTTGGCGCGCGTAGCGATATAAGTCGGCATAAAGCGCGCGAGCGGGTGACGGCGATGATGATCTTCGTAAAAACCGATTAACGCAAATCCGGCGTCGAGCTGTCCGCCGATTTGGTCTGCCAAAGTATGGCTGAATTCGAGCGGTTCGCCTTTATCCGTGTAAAAACTCCGTTCTTCGTCGGTCAAACTTTCCAAATCCGAATACGGCAGCGCGTATTTAATTTCAAGCTCGCCTTTTTCGGCAAGCAGCGGATCGAAAATATATAAAGCAGGCTTATTAAAACCAGTTAAAAGCGTGCCGCCGCAGCGCAAAACTCTGTAACATTCGCGCCAAACCGGACGCACGGCGGGCGCGAAACAATTTGAAACCGGGTGAAAAATCAAATCGAAGCTCTCGTCTGCAAAAACCGAAAGGTCTGCCATTTCGCCCTGCACGGTTTTGAGAGATAAATTTTCGCGCGCCGCGACTTTCAAATCCTGTCCGAGCTGAGCAGGCGAATTATCGAAAACCGTTACATTTGCGCCCGCAGCCGCCAGAACCGGGGCTTGCTGCCCGCCGCCCGAAGCGAGACACAAAATGTCAACGCCTTTTAAATCCGCCGGAAACCAATCGCGCGGCGTGGGCTTGGTTTCGGTTAAAAGAATCGAAAAATCGCCGCGTCCGGCGGCTTCGATTTTTTCCGCAGAAACCGGCACAGTCCATTCGTTTCCCTTTTCGACCTCGCGGTTCCAAGCGGCGCGGTTGTATTCGACGATGTTCATTGAAAAACTCAAAAAGACAATTTCGAGTTCTTTTATTTATCATTTCCAGCCGCTGAGTTCAAACGCAAGCTGCCGTCGCCGACCGTGAATAAAAATTTTGCGCCGCCGGCTCCCGCTCTCGCCTGGATTGCTTTTTCGGTAAATTTCGCGCGGTCGCGCGGTTTTAAAGTCTGGAAGGAATTTTCGATTTGTCCCGTGCGTAAGATTTCGGCGTTGATGTCTGCATTCATATCCGGCGGCATTATGACGTTTAGCTCTCCGTTAGCCACCTGCACGTCCGCGCCGCTTCCGCGCCAGCTTCTCGCCGTCGCATTAAACTTTATTTTGCCGCTGCCGAAAGTCGCCATTACCACGCCGCCGGAAAACGTCAAATCGGCGTTTTCCGTCTGCGAGGCTTTAATCACAATCACGCCTTCGACGCCCGATAAATTTAAATCGCCGCGCCCGGAGTTAATTTCCAAATCGGTGAATGACGGCAGCTTGATTCGATAATCAATGCGAAACGGAACGTTTAAAAGCCGTTTCGGAAATTGCTTGAAATTCTTTTTAAGAAATTGTTTGTCGTGCGTGCCCGTCGTCAAAATGCAGATGTGATTGGTTTCGGCGTCGGCGACAAAGCTGTTGGCTTGCCCGAGCAAATTCAAATCTTCTTCGCTGGCGGCTTCGATTAAGATTTCCGCCGTAATTTCGATTTGTCTTTGCTGCCAGCCTTCGATTGCAATCGAACCGGCGGGCGCGCCCAAAAGCGTGACGCTGCCGCCCGGATTTAAATCGAGACGCTCGGTTTTAATTGTCGTCCGCTTAAAACGATTTTGCTGCGAATCGTTTTGTCCGAAAATGAAAAGCGGCAGCGCTAAGAAAACGGCTGCCGCAAATAAGATTTGTTTTGATTTCACTTTTTTAACGTAGAATAAAAGCAATTGTCCCGCGTTTATTGAGAATCGTCATATTAGCGCGACCGTCATTGACGCTGCCGGTAACTTTACGCCCTCCGCTCTGAAAACTCAATCCCGAATTTGCCAGAGGTCCGAGCGCGAAATTATTGGGTTCCGACGCAGTTGCGGAAAGCCGGAAAGACGAAGAGAAAGGAATGCGAATATTAATGTCGCCGCGCAACAATTTAAAGCTGTAAGTTCCGCCGGATTGCAGCGTGCCGTCGAAAAAGATATTGCCGCTTGAGCTTTCCGCCATCACCGTATCGGCTTTGATGTTGGATAAGCTAACGTCGCCGTCAAGGCTGATTTTAGCGCGAATCATCGAACCGGAAACGTCACGGACTTCTAAATTGCCCATTTTGGTTTCGATATCAACGGCTGAATCGTAAGGCACCCAGACTTTGAAATTAATGCTTCCAATATCGCCGCGTCCCTGATTGTCGCGGACGATGTTAATAGTTAGCGCATTGTTTGACGATTCGGGGAGCATTTTCGCCGACGACGATTCCATTTTTGCCGAGACGCGAATTTCGTCGCGCTGCCAGCCGTAAACGGTGATTGTCCCCGTCATATTGGTGAGCTGAAGTCGGACATTTTTATTTGTCCGATAAGTTTTGGTAAATTGCTTCTGCGCCCAAACAGCGGGCGAAAAAACCAGTGAAGCAAAAATAATGAGTAAACAAGCCTTCATTCTTCGAGTCTTTGCGTAAATAGTAAATCGTAAATAGCGCGCGGCGTAAAAGGTTGTTAGAGCAAAACAACCTGAGAACAGCTAAATTACCACACCGGACGCTATTCACGATTTACTATTCACTAAAACCTTATAAATCAGCAAACTCCCGTAACAATTCCATTTTGTCGCTGAGCGCCGAGTTGAGCATTTCTTCGGAAACTTCGTCGTGAGGATTTACCTGCAACTGTTTTTCCTGTTCGGCGACGATCATATCAAGCTCTTGCAAATTACGGTCGAAAGCATCGCGCAGATGCTGATTCCATTGTCTTTTGCGCTGTTCGACGCGGCGCTGCCAGTAATCAATCGCAATTTGCTGTTCCTGAAGGCGCGCGTCAATGCCGTTGTGCGGTTTTTCCGGCTCATTCTTAAAACCAAAACCGTTCAAAACTTGTGACATTAAGCCGGGTTGTTGAACGGTCGAAGCGGAAAAAGCCGGTGCATTCGCCGTCGAATTTTGCTGCAAAGCGACAACCGTCACGAGCGCAGTGATCACGACGGTTCCCAAAACCGCCGAAGCGAGCTGGTGCGACGATAACTGCCAGTTTTGATTCAGCCAGCGAGCGGCGAAACCGCCGTTAGCATGCGCGGGCTGCAAATGCGGCTCTTTGTGGACAAGCGCGCTTTGTTCGCCTTCAATCAAATTGCTGATCCGCAGCCACAGAGCTTGAGAGTTCGGCGGCGAGTCGGGAGCGTTTCGGACTTCCAAACAGCAATTTAGAATCGCCGAAAAATCCGCGCGCAAAACAGCGCACGGCGCGCAAATTTCAAAATGGTTTTCGATTGCGGCACAGTCTTGTTCCGATAGTTCACCGTCTAGATATTCGTTGACGTGTGCCTGACACCATTCACAGTTCATTTTTCATTAGCCTCGAAATCGAAAAAACTTTATGGTTGCCGTCGCGCAACCTTTTGGATAAATTTGCCGCTTGAAAAACGGCTAATTTTTTATGTGTGCGGCGGCTTCGATTAAAAATTCGTTATAACCGGAGCGCACAAGTTTGGAAGCTACGAAACTTCATTTTGTTGCCTTAGCAAATCACGTAATTTTCTGCGCGCCTTGTGAAGCTGCGATTTTGACGTGCCGATGCTCAAACCGAGCATCTTTGCAATCTCTTCGTGTTCGTAGCCTTCAACGTCATGAAGCACGAAAATCGTGCGATAACCGCGCGGCAATTGGCTGATTGCTTTGTCCAAAGCGATGCGGTCAACCACCGGCATCCGGTCGTAATGTTCCGTCCCCGGAACGATTTGTTCCGGCGTGTCGCCTTCTTCGGTCGTTTTTTCGTCTTTGACCGAGCGTTTGCGGAAATGCATTAAAACCTGATTGACCGTCAGACGGTGCAGCCAGGTCGTAAACGCCGATTCGCCGCGAAAGCTCCCGATTTTGCGGAAAAGCTGGATAAAAACTTCCTGCGTTAAATCTTCGGCTTCGGGCGGATTTTGCGTCATCCGCAAACAAAGACTGTAAACGCGGCGATGATGCCGCTGATAAATTCGCTCAAACGCCGCCATTTCGCCGCCCGCCGCCGCTTGCGTGAGAGCGTAATCGCTCGCTTGCGCATCCGGTTTCGGCTTTGATTTGGATTCCGTTTGTTTGGTCGAATCGGGAACTGCTAAGGGCTTGGCGTTTTCGTCCTGCTCGATATGGCAAGATACGCCGTCTAAAGTTTGCGAAGTCACATTCATCGTTCGCGCTCCAAATTTTCGATTCTTCTGTACAGAGTCTGTGCAATCTCGCGGTTATGACGCGGTTGTCCTTTATCATAGTTGCTCGAAAGGCGGCGAAATTTTACAACTTTTAATTTATAGGCGGCAACCAAACCGATTCGCTTGACAGTTGCCGTACAAACGGGTTTTGCTTGAGCATACGAAAAATGCTCGAATCCCCCGAACAAAAAAGAGCCGAAACGAACGCCGCGCCGCAGATAATGCTGGCGATTGTTCCGTTCCGCCTTCTGCGCGGCGAGACTAAAACGCCGCTTGGCGTCGGTCTGGCGGACGCTTTGACGATTCGTCTGCACGATGTCGAAGGGCTGTCGGTGCGACCGACCGGAGCGGTTTTGCCGCTCGCCGAGAAAATCGAAGATTCGTTTGAATTGGGCAGACGGCTCGGCGTTGATTATATTTTGGACGGTCACATTCTGCCCGCCGAATCGCGGACGCGCTTTAGCGTTCAGCTTCTCGACATCAGTAATCAAAGCGTTCTTTGGGCTTCGCAATTTGACGAAACCGAAGCCGACATTTTTCATCTCGAAGATTCGATTTCCGCCCGCATCGTTGAGCTGCTCCTGCCGCAGCTAGCCCAAAAAACGAATAAACAGAAAAAAGATTTTTCGATAACGCCGATTACGTCCTCAGAAACAACCGGCGAAATTATAGAAAAAGATGCAGACACAAATCCGCTGCACGATTCGAGAAACGACACATTAAGTTTGCCCGAAGAAATTGAAGAGAAAAAACGAAAATTTAATTATCTTTTCATTGCGGCAATCGCGTTTGCAGTTCTAACCGTTGGCGCGACTGCTTATTTTCTGTTTCGTCCCGCCAATAACACGCAAACGCACGCAATAACTCTGGTTGTCCTGCCGTTTAAAAGCGAAAATGCGGCGACAAATTCGATTGGAAGCGGTTTGGCTGACGCTTTGACCGGAAAGCTCGGAGCGGTCAAGGCGGTTTCGGTTCTCTCGTCGGGCGCGGGGCGCGAAATCGCCAAAAACGAAGGCGAAATCAACGTTTCCGCCCAAAAACTCGGAGCGGATTATGTTTTGCGCGGTTCACTGCAAACGGTTGGCGACAAGAGCGAGTTTAACGCCGAGCTGATAAAGGCCGAAAACGGGCAAAATTTATTTGCCGAAAAATTTACGGCAAATGCAGGTGATTTGCTGACTCTGCAAAATCTCGCCGCCGAAGGAGTTTTAGAGGCGTTGTCAATCGTTCCGACGCGCGAAGAACGGGCGCTGCTCAACAAACGCCACACCGAAAACGCGCTCGCTTACGAGCTTTATCTCATCGGGCGTTTTCAAATGGCGAACCGCTCGCCGGAAAATCTGCGCCGCGCCATTCAGACTTTTAATCAAGCGGCGGAGCGCGATCCGAATTTTGCGTTGCCGTATGTCGGCATTGCAGATTGCCATTCGCTGCTTGTGCTCTATGACATTCCGCCTCCGCCTAACGCCTACAAAATCGCTGAAGAAAACGCATTGCGCGCGCTCAAGCTCGACGAAGATTTGAGCGAGGCGCACGCCTCGCTCGGCTATATCAGATTCAACGGCGAACGCAATTTTGAAGCGGCTGAAAAAGAATTTCGCCGCGCTATCCGTCTCAATCCGTCTTATGTGGCGACGCATCACTGGTTTGCTCTGGCGCTGTCGGGAACGGGCAAACACGATGAAGCGCTTGCCGAAATTAAAACCGCGCAAAGACTCGATCCGACCGCGCTGATTGTCCGGTCTGCCGCCGGTATGATTTATTTTCGCGCGCGACGTTATGAAGAGGGTTTGGCGGAAATTTCCAATGCTTTAAAAATCAACCCGGCATTCGTTCCGGGGCATAAAGCGGCGCGCTGGATTTATCAGGCGCAGGGCGATTACGATGCCGCGCTTGCCGCTTTTCAAAAAGAGCGAAGCTACAGCGGAGCAAACGACGAAGATTTAGGCTGGCTGATTATCCAAGCTCAGGTTGAAGCCATCGGCAATAATCGAGACCAAGCCGCGCGGCTTCTCGAAAAAGCCTTGAACGATCCGTTCGTCCAGCGAAATCCGACTTCTTACGCTAACGAAATCGCGCTCGCTTTTGCCGCTCTGAACGACCGGGAAAACGCTTTAATGTGGCTCGAAAAGGCGTATCTCGCAAACGACCACAGCATCTGCTTCCTCAATGAAGAACCGCGTTTCGATAATCTCAGTCAAGACCCGCGCTTCGTCGCGCTTGTGCAAAAATCAAAAACTTCGAATTAAATTGAAAAAATTTCGTCTTTCGCGCACAATGGCGGCACAATTTCAGAAAAAGTTAAGACGTGGGAGAATTTATGCTTTTTCGCACACAGTCAGCCGCCGTTTACGGCATTGACGCAAACCTCGTTGACATCGAAGTCAATCTCCAGCCAATCAAAGGCGAAGCCGATTCAAATCCAATCGTGACCATCGTCGGATTGCCAGACGCCGCCGTCCGCGAATCCAAAGAACGAATTCGCGCCGCAATTACCAACAGCTCATACTTTTTCCCGTTTCACAAAACCGTCATCAATCTCGCCCCGGCTGATGTCCGCAAAGAAGGCGCGAGCTTTGATTTGCCAGTCGCGCTGGGCATTTTGGGCGCTAACGGCGATTTGGGAAAAGCCGAAAATCTGACCGAAATTTTGGCGGTCGGCGAACTGTCGCTCGACGGGCGTGTCAGAAACGTGCGCGGCGTTTTGCCGATTGCCATCAAAGCGCGCGAGAGCGGAATCCGAGATTTAATCGTGCCTGAAGAAAACGCCCGCGAAGCCGCAGTCGTTGCCGGAATCCGCGTTTTTCCCGTCACGACTTTGCGCGACGCCGTGGAAACAATCATCGCGCTTCATTCACAAAATCCGCCTCTGCCTTTAACGGTCACGACTGCGGAAATTATGCAGCAGCAGCCAAATTATTCGGTTGATTTCCGCGAAGTTCGCGGGCAAAATTCGGCAAAGCGCGCGCTCGAAATCGCCAGCGCGGGCGGACATAATATTTTGCTCGTAGGTCCGCCGGGTTCGGGAAAAACGATGCTCGCCAAACGTCTGCCGACGATTTTGCCGCCACTCGAATTTGAAGAAGCTCTCGAAATTACCAAAATTTATTCGGTCGCCGGAATGACAAATAATTCCGGTTTGATTACGGCTCGCCAGTTTCGCTCGCCGCATCACACGATTTCCGACGCGGGTTTAATCGGCGGCGGAGCGGTTCCGAAACCGGGCGAGGTTTCTCTGGCACATCACGGCGTTTTGTTTCTCGACGAATTGCCGGAATTTGACCGGAACGTTTTGGAAGTTCTGCGCCAGCCGATGGAAGACGAGCGCGTGACGATTTCGCGCGCCGCAATGTCGCTGACGTTTCCCGCTTCGTTTTTGTTTGTCGGCGCGATGAATCCTTGCCCGTGCGGGAATTTCGGGTCTGCTCAGGAATGTCGCTGCTCTCCCGTTCAGATTCAGCGCTATCTCGGCAGAATTTCCGGTCCGCTGCTCGACAGAATTGATATTCACATCGAAGTTCCGGCGGTGAAGTTTCAGGAATTGCGCGGGCGCGATTTGCCCGACGGCGAAAGCTCGGAAACGATTCGCCGGAAAGTCGTCAAAGCGCGTCGCATTCAGCTTGAAAGGCTCGCGGGCGAAGGCGTTTTTTCAAACGCCGCAATGCCGCCGAAATTGATTCGAATACATTGCGAGCTTGAGCCGGAGGCGGAAAAGATGCTTGAGCGCGCAATGACCAGACAAGGGCTTTCGGCTCGCGCTCACGACCGTATTTTAAAAGTCTCCCGCACCATTGCCGATCTGGATTCGAGCGAGCAGATTCGATTAACGCATTTGAGCGAAGCAATCGGTTATCGCTCGCTTGACCGGAATTATTGGTCGTAAGCTATTTTGGTATTTATTAGGTTGTAAATCTTTGTTTCTTGATGTAGATATTAACTAAACAAACGGGAAGCCTTACGCCAGTCCGAGCGACTTTAAATATTATTTGTTTTCTCCCTTTTTTAAAATTTGAATGAAACTGATCAGTCGCTATATTTTGCCTTTTTCGGCGATTCTGCTTTTTGTCGGAGCAGCATTGCTGCTGACTAATCTTTTCTGGACTATTTTCCAGGCAATTCCGGCTCTTCTCTTTTTTGTTTCAATTTCTTTGACCGCCTGGTTATATGGTAGAAACGTCGGTTTTATCGCCAGTTTTTTGTCTGTTTGCGTGATAAATGTCTTTTTGTTTGCGCCTCAATTCGTAATTGATTTGAGTTATGAAGGACTCATTCGGAGCACTCTTATTTTCGCCGTCGGGCTAACTTTAAGCTGGCTGACAACCGCACATAAAAAATCCGAGCTTGAAAGATCACGGTTGAACGTCGAGATCGAAAATCAACGCAGAAGGCTTTCCGATATTATTTCCAGCGTTCCCGGCGTCGTTTGGGAGGCTTGGGGGCAGCCTGATAAGAATTCGCAAAGAATAGATTTCATCAACGATTACGTAGAAACAATGCTCGGCTACACAATCGAAGAATGGCTCGCTCAGCCGAATTTCTGGCTGACGATTGTTCATCCCGATGATAAAGAAGAAGCGGCGCGGCGCTCGTTCGAGCATTTTTCAAAAGGCGGCGCTGATACAAACACATTTCGCTGGGTAAAAAAAGACGGAAGCGAGATTTGGATTGAATCTCACTCAATCGTTATTACAGATGAAGCCGGAAAACCAATCGGAATGCGCGGTGTCACGCTCGATATTAGCGAACGTAAAGAAGCCGAAAAATCCATAAAAATTTCGGAAAAACGTTTTCGCAAACTGGTCGAGCAATCGCCGATCAGCACGCAGGTTTTCTCGGCTGACGGTCGAACGATTTTGACTAACTCCGCGTGGGAAAAATTGTGGGGCGTGACGCTCGCAGATTTGCCCGATTACAACATTCTCGAAGACGAACAGCTTGTCGAACGCGGCATAATGCCGTATATCAAAAAGGCGTTTGAAGGAACGCCGACAACAATTCCGTCAATTCCCTATTATCCCGACCGGGGCGATTTTATAAATCAACCGCGCTGGGTTGAAGCCTTTATTTATCCGGTCAAAGACGAACAAAATCGCGTGCGCGAAGTCGTCCTGATGCACGAAGACATCACCGAGCGCAAAGAAATCGAAAAAGAACGCGAGCTGATTTTAGAGCGCGAGCAAGCGGCGCGTTTGAAAGCCGAAGAAGCAAACCGGGTCAAAGACGAGTTTCTGGCGACACTTTCACACGAGCTGCGAACTCCGTTGACAGCGATTCTCGGCTGGTCGCAGATGCTTTCAAACGGCTCTCTTGACGAGGAAACCGTTAAATACGCCATCGAAGTTATCGGGCGCAACGCGCGCAATCAAAGCCAGCTTATCAACGATATTCTCGATGTTTCCCGGATTATTACGGGAAAATTGCGAGTCGCGGTTAAATCGATTGAAATAAAATCCGTCGTCGAATCGGCAATTGAAGCCGTGCAGATTTCGGCTGATTTGAAAAACATTAATATCAATTTTAAATACGACGACAGCATACAAACAATCAAAGGCGATGCCGACCGTTTGCAGCAGGTTTTCTGGAATCTGCTGTCAAACGCAATCAAGTTTACGCCTCAGGGCGGAACTGTAAAAATCGAGGCGGAAAAATTGACGACGCACGTTCGCGTTTCCGTCAGCGATACCGGACAAGGAATCGAACCGGAATTTTTGCCCTACGTTTTCGACCGATTTCGTCAAGCAGACGGTTCAAGCACCAGGCAGCACGGCGGTTTAGGTTTGGGTTTGGCAATTGTTCGGCATCTTGTCGAGATTCACGGCGGGACGGTCAGCGTTGCGAGCGAAGGCGTCGGGAAAGGCTCGACTTTTATTGTTGATTTGCCTCTAAATTTTGAAATGGAATTGCCGGTTTCGGAATCTGAAAACAGTTTCCCGCAGGAAACGGCTCAAAATCTTTCGCTTGAAAACAAAACCGCGCTTCCGCTCAATAATTGCTGCATACTTTTAATCGAAGACGACCCGGATTCGTTGGAATTAGTGACTTTTCAACTCGAACAAAGCGGCGCGAGCGTGACCAGGGCGGCTTCATCGCCTGAAGCCTTAGAAATTTTTAAAACCAAAAGATTCGACGTTCTTATCAGCGACATCGGAATGCCGGATGAAAACGGTTACGAATTTATTCGGAAGGTTCGCGCTCTCGACGCAGAAAACGGCGGTTTAACGCCCGCCATCGCCCTGACCGCATATGCGAGCAGCAAAGATCGTTCGGAAGCGCTCGAAGCAGGATTTCAAACTCATCTTGCCAAGCCGGTTGATAAAGAAACTTTGATTGTAGCGGTTTCTTCACTAATCGAAGGTCAAAAATTGCTTTCAAACTAAATCGGATTAATCTTTGGCGCGCTTGTCTGTACCGGGAGCGGTAGCGACCGGGTGCGCTTAAATTACCCGGTCGCTACCGCTCCCGGTACTGACTTGGGTTGAAACCGATATTTCTCAGCAGATTTTCAAAGCGCGAATCGTTTCTCGCCAGATCGAACATCGGCTCGACTTTCAAAAACGGCATAAATCCCGAACGTTCATCAAATGCTTTTTCCAGCGATTCAAACGTCTTGTCCGAATCGCCCAAACCCAGGTAAATCATTGCGAAATTGTATGCCGGAACATATTGCCGTTTAGCGATTTCCCGTAAATTCTCTAAAGTCTCAATCGCTTTTGCGCGCTCACCGGCGCGGGCGTAAGCAAATCCCAAATATGAATCAAATGCGGAAACTCCGTTGGAAACCGTTACGGCTTTGTTCAATGCCGTAATCGCGTTTTCGAGCTTTCCCTGCTGCAAAAAGGCGAGTCCGAGATTGCGATAAGCAAATGTGGAATATTTATCGAGTTCAAGCGCTTTGTTGCATTCTTCAATCGCTTTATCGTAATCACGAGCGAAATAATAGGCGTAACCGAGGCTGACGTGCGCGAACGGCGAAAGCGGGTCGAGCTGCTGCGCGATCAGACATTTGCGAATCGCTTCGTCGTGACGACCGACGGCTTTTAGATAAAAACCGTAGCCGTCGTGGGCGTTCGGATAATTCGGGCTAAGCTGAAGAGCGCGTTTGAACTGGCGTTCGGCTTCGGCAAAATTCCAATCGTAGAGCAAATGCGCGAAACCCATTGTCGAATGCGCTTCAGCGAGCGCGTCGTCGAGTTCGAGAGCTTTAAACAGCGCGGCTTTCGCTTTCGGATAAGCCTTGCGCGGTGCCCAGCCGCCGGTTGAAGAACCGAGAAAACAATATGCCTCGGCTAAACCCGAATGAGCGAGCGCGTAATTCGGGTCTAAATCAATCGCCTTTTGAAAATATCCGATGCCTTTTTTTATCCAACTTTCCGTCCGCTTGGACGTGACAAAATAGCGCCCTTTCAAATAAAACTGATAAGCCTCGGTGTTTTCGGTATAACGTTGGGCAAGTTTTTTCTTCTCTTCGCCGGTCAGTTTTAACTTCAAATTCTCGCTAATGTCTTCGGCAATATCGTCGAGCAGAGTAAAAATATCGCCCATTTCGCGCCGGTATTGATCGCCCCAGATTTGCGCTTCGTTGGCGACATCAACCAGCTCGGTTCTGACAACTATTGAATCGCCGATTTTCACGATTCTTCCGGCGAAAATCGCGCGCACGCCAAGCTCGCGCCCGATTTCCTGCAAATCGGTTTCGCGCCCTTTGTAACGAAAAACCGTGCTGCGCGGCACGACGCGCAATTTCGGCAGCTTGGAAAGCGAATTGATGATGCATTCCGTGATTCCGTCCGAAAGATACTCGGTTTCGGCTCCCGCGTCGCCGTTGACAAACGGCAAAACGGCGAGCGAGTCAATCGCCTTGCGAGTGCGTGTTTTGCGCGTCGAAATGCGAGTTTTAGATAAAATTTGAGTCGGGTGTTCGGAAGGCAGAATTTTCGTAGTAACGCTCAATCCCTCGTTCGAGTCGTGAATGCGCTGTAATTCAATTTCAAATTCGAGCCGCTGCCTGATTCGTTTTAAATCGCTCATAAAATCCGTCATCGCCTGATAACGTTTTTCGAGGTCTTTTTCGAGAGATTTAGCAACAATCAATTCGAGATCGGACGGCGCATTTTTGACAAAATCGGAAATCGGCTTCGGGTCAACTTTCAAAATCGCGGCAATAATATCGCTGACGGTCGCGCCCGAAAACGGCAGACGCCCCGCAATCGTTTCATAAATCATCACGCCGAGACTGAAAATGTCGCTTCGCCCGTCAACCGTCAAACCGCGAGCCTGTTCGGGCGACATATAACTCGCCGTCCCGATAATCATTCCGGGAATTGTTGAATGCGGAATGCGGATTTCGGACTGCGGATTTTTATGAGGCGATTGCATTAAGTTTTCAGCTTCCGCATTCCGCATTTCGACGAGCTTGGCGATACCGAAATCCAGAACTTTTACGTAGCCGTCGCTTCGAATCATTATATTTTCGGGTTTTACGTCGCGGTGAACGATTCCCGCTTCGTGCGCGGCAACGAGCGCGTTGGCGACCTGAACGGCGATGTCGAGAGTTTCCGCCAAACTCACGGACGTTTTTTGCATTTTCTGGCGAAGCGTTTGTCCTTCGACAAATTCGGTGGCAATGAAATGAATATTATCGTGTTCTCCGATGTCGAAAATCGTCAAAATGTTCGGGTGATTAAGCGCCGAAGCGGCGTGCGCCTCGCGCATAAAACGCTCAATCGCCGAATCACTCTGAATCAAGTTTTCAGGCAGAATTTTAAGAGCGACATCACGCCGCAGGCGCGTATCACGGGCGCGATAAATCTCGCCCATCCCGCCCGCTCCGATTACGGACTGCACTTTATAATGACCGAGATTTTCGCCAATTTTCAGCACGATAACAGTTCAAAAATTATAACATTTATTTCATCTATGAAACAGTTTTCTCAGACGATTGTTTTGCAGTATTTATCGGTATGAAAAACGTTTGAAAACGAAAGCAAAAAAGCGGTCGAAATTCGTCCGCTTTTCCCGATAAATTATTCATTTCACTATTTTCTGAGCCAACCGAAAAGCCCGTGAATCGTTACTTCGCGGTTTGTCTCGTAAATTGCTCTGGTGAGCGGAATTGACATCGGGCAAACCTGCACGCAATTTTGCGCGTTGCCGCAATTGGCAATTCCGTCGTCTTCCATCAAAGCCGAAAGCCGTTCGTCGCGCGTGATCTTGCCGGTCGGGTGCATATTTTGATAACGCACCTGCGCGATTGCCTGCGGTCCGATGTAATTGTCCTCGTGATATTGCGGACAGGCTTCGAGACAGCAGCCGCACGTCATACAACGCGAATAAGCGTAACGCTCGTTGGCGACTTCGGGCGACATTTTCGGTCCCGGTCCTAAATCGTAAGTTCCGTCCAGCTCAACCCAGACTTTCGTGCGTTTCAGATGCTGAAACATCTGCGCCCGGTCAACGACCAGATCGCGTACGTTCGGAAATTTCGACATCGGTTCGAGCGTGATTTCGCTGCCGCCCGCTTCCGACAACAGTTGGTCAACCAGCGCCGAACACGATTGACGCACTCGTCCGTTAATGACCATCGTGCAAATCCCGCAAACCTGTTCGAGACAATTCATCTGCCAGACGGGCGGCGTCGTCTGCTTGCCGTCTGCCGTCACGGGATTTTTGCGAATTTCCATCAAAGCCGAAATCACGTTTAAATTCGGGCGATAAGGAATCTCAAACGTCTCCCAATATTGCGCCGCATCCATTTTCTCGCGCCGCCTGATTTTGAATTTAACCGTTTGCGGCGGCGTAAAGTCTTTTGCTTTTCCGTTTGCGTGTCCGTTTCCTGCGCTCATAATTTAATCTTCAGCTTCAAATTCAACCGATTCGTAAATGTCACTAAATTTAAGTTCTATTCCAACAGAAAATAAAGTTATCGTGCTTTCTAATCCAATTGTCGCCCAAAGTTTCCAGCTTCCGTCGTCTTGTTTAACGAATTGCTCGATAACGGCTTTATCTTGCGATACCAGAAGGTATTCCTGAAACATATTCAAGGTTCGATATGCCCTAAATTTTTCGCCTCTATCTTTGGCTTCCGTGCTGTTTAAAAGTACTTCGACAAGTAAAATCGGATTTTCAATCGCAGTTCGTTTATTGTTGTAAAATTTTCGTTCTCCGCAAACGATAACAACGTCAGGGTAAAAAAATCTTTTCCAAGATTCTACCCAAACTTTCATATCATTGACGTAGGTACGGCATCTTTCATTAAGTTTAAGCCGAAATTGAACGGCGATATTCAAAGCAATCAAATTGTGATTTTCGCTCGCGCCGACCAGTTCCGGCGGGTCGCCGTGCAGCGGAACCATTACGCCGTCCCAATATTCGCTTTTGTATTCGGCTTTTTCCTCAAGCTCCAAATACTCTTCCGGCGTTAATTTTTTCTTCTGTTTCAGTTCCGCAGACATTTTTTATCTTTCGTCGGTTTGTTTGCCGCCCGCAGCATCAAGCGGTTTGCCTTGTTCAGCGCGCGTTTTCGATTCTTCCGGGTCAATTAATTCGCCTTTCGGCTGCGACCAGATTTTTTCCGCCGTTAAATTTTCAGGTTTTTGATTGTAACCGGCTTCAACGATTTGCGCCGCGCCGTCTTTGACGGGCAAACCTGAGGCGGCGGCTTGTCCGGCGACCGCCAGAGTCTCCTGTTCCTGCTTGCCTTTATCGGTTTTGCCTTTCGAGTAATCGCGTTTGCGCGGGACGATTAAACCGATGTCAACAGCTTCGTAACTCAAAACCGGACCTTCGCCCGAATATTCGGCGATTGTGGTTTTCAAAAATTGCTCGTCGTCGCGGTTCGGGAAATCCGGTTTGTAATGCGCGCCGCGCGATTCGTCGCGGTTTAGAGCGCCAAGCGTAATCACGCGCGCGAGTTCGAGCATATTTTTGAGCTGTCTCGCGTGCGGCAAAGCCTGCGTCGCCCAGAGATTAGAATCTGCAATCGAAATGCGTTTGAAACGATCTTGCAATTCGATCAATTTTTCGTCCGTCGCGCGAAGGCGGTCGTTGTAACGAACAACCGTCACGTTGTCGGTCATCCATTTGCCCATTTCTTCGTGCAGTTTGTATTGATTTTCGCCGCCCGATTGTTTCAACATCTGCTCATTGATTTCCTGCTGTCGTTTTACTTCGGCGGCGTGAATACCGTTGGTTTCCGTGCCGTTTCTTTCGACGTTTTGCGCGTATTCAATCGCGGCTGGCGCGGCGACGAAACCGCCGTAAACGCACGAAACCAGAGAATTCGCGCCCAAACGATTAGCGCCGTGAATAGAATAATCGCATTCGCCCGCAGCAAGCAGCCCGGGAATGTTTGTTCTTTGATTGTAATCAACCCAGAGTCCGCCCATCGAATAATGGACGCCGGGAAAAATCCGCATCGGGACGTGGCGCGGATCGTCGCCGACAAACATTTCGTAGATTTCCAGAATCGCGCCCAATTTGCGAGTCAGAGTTTCAGCCGGAATATGCGTTAAATCGAGATAAACCTGATTCTCGCCGTTGATTCCCATTCCTTCCAGACAAACCTGAAAAATCTCGCGCGTAGCGATGTCGCGCGGGACGAGATTGCCGTAAGCCGGATATTTTTCTTCGAGGAAATAAAACCGGTCAGTTTCGGGAATATCGCGCGGGTTGCGTTTGTCGCCGACGTTTCTCGGCACCCAAACTCTGCCGCCTTCGCCGCGCGCCGATTCCGACATTAAACGCAATTTGTCTTCGCCGGGAATCGAAGTCGGGTGAACCTGAATAAATTCGCCGTTTGCATATTTCGCCCCTTGAATGTAAGCGGCGGCGTTGGCGCTTCCCGTACAAACCATCGAATTGGTTGATTTGCCGAAAATCAAACCGGGTCCGCCCGTCGCCATAATCACCGCGTCGGCAGGAAAGGCTTTTAATTCGAGCGAGTTTAAATCCATCGCTACCACGCCGCGACAAACCTGATGATCGTCCAGGATGAGCGACAGCATTTCCCAGCCTTCGTATTTATTGACGATGCCTTCCGTCTCGTAGCGGCGCACTTGTTCGTCGAGCGCGTAAAGAAGCTGCTGTCCGGTCGAGGCTCCGGCAAACGCGGTGCGATGATGTTTTGTCCCGCCGAATCTGCGAAAATCCAGAAGACCTTCGCGGGTGCGGGAAAACGGAACGCCCATCCGGTCGAATAAATAAATAATAGAAGGCGCGGCTTCGCACATCGCTTTGACGGGCGGTTGATTCGCCAGAAAATCGCCGCCGTAAACCGTGTCGTCAAAATGCTCGGCGGTCGAATCGCCTTCTCCTTTAGTGTTAACCGCGCCGTTGATGCCGCCCTGCGCGCAAACCGAGTGCGAGCGTTTGACCGGCACGACCGACAGCAAATCAACCGTGTGACCTTTTTCTGCTATTTTCATCGCCGCCGCAAGTCCCGCCAAACCGCCGCCGATAACCGCAATTCTGATTCCGTTTTTTGCCATTTGTTCGTGAATCGTGAATCGTGAATCGTAGATAGTAATTGCTGTTTCTCCGCGATTAGCTATTTACGATTCACGATTCACTAATTAAAATCTTCGCGTTTCGCCGCCTCTGGACGGTTCGACAATTTTGCTTTTTTCAGCTTCCTCGCACAAAACCTTAGGCAGCAAACCGCATTTATAGCGGAAAGCGAAAGCCGCATTTGCGCCGACTAAAAATAAAAACACAGCTAGTCCGATTGAACCGTAAAGCAAATATCTTTGCGATTTTTCGCCTATCACGATTCCCCAATCAACCGCGAACAAAAAGAATCCGTAAGCCAGATGCCAGGCGGTTGCGGCAACGCCCAAAATGTAAAAAATCAAAATCGCCGTGCTTTGAAATTCACTAGCCACAATGTCAAAAGCGCGTCCGGCGTTTCCGGCGACCGGATTTCCGTAAGTTTCAAGTCCGGGAATCGCCCCGAACCGCATATTCAATATGTGAAAAAGGAGAAAGAAAAACAGAAAAACTCCGGTCGCGCGCTGAAAGAAATAAAACCAGTTGCGCGCGTAACCGTAGTTAAAAACATTGTTTCTGGCTTCGGCTGAAATAAAAATGCCGTAAATCGAGTGGAACGCGAGCGGCAGAAAAATGCCGAAAATCTCTACAAACAACAAATACGGAATGTGATGAATATCAGCAACGGCGTCGTTAAAAACCTTTTCGCCGCTCATCGCTTTTGAATTCGTAAACATATGCACGAAGAAAAACGCGCCGAGCGGCACGATGCCGGTTAATTGATGCAGTTTTCGCAGCAGAAAAGTCTTGCTTATCCTGATCGCCATAAATTTTTCAGCCTCGGAAAGCGGAATATGATTTTATTTTTTCAACAAAAATTTCAGGCATTATATTTTTTCAAATCGGAAAACTCAAATATTTCCCGCATTTTGCTCGCCGATAAAACCACATTACTTCCTATTTTTGCATCTTACTAACGGTCGCTTATTAGGTAAAATGAATTATCTTGCATTAAGTTTTGAGAAATACTTATTATTTAAATATGCATATCGAAACACTGAAAATTTTCTGCGATTTGGTCGAAACACAAAGTTTTTCGCTCGCCGCAGAGCGCAATTTCGTCACGCAATCGGCGGTCAGCCAGCAGGTTCGCAATCTGGAAGAAAAATTTAAACGCCGACTTTTGGAGCGTGTGCGCGGACGACGCGAGTTAAAATTAACGCCGGGCGGCGATATTTTTTATCAGGAATGTAAAAACGTGCTCGTGGCTTACGACCAGTTGCAGGAAAATATGCGCGGAATTGCCGGAACGGTTTCCGGCACGGTTCGCGTCGCCACCGTTTACAGCGTCGGGCTGCACGAGCTGCCGGCAAAAGTCAGAGAATTTATGTCGAAATTTCCGGCGGCGAAAATTGATATGGAATACTCGCGGACGACGCGCGTGGTTCGCGATGTTTTAAACAGTACGGTCGAGCTGGGCGTCGTCGCCTATCCCGAACCGCGGCGCGGAATTTCCGTCGTGCCGATGCAGAATGACCGTTTGGTGCTGATCTGCCCGCCCGATCACGAATTTGCCGAGCGTGAGGAAATAAAAGCCGCAGAGCTAAACGGCTGCGATTTCGTCCATTTCGAGCGCGACATTCCGACGCGCAAAGCGACCGACAAAATATTTAAAAATTACGGCGTGAACGTTCACAAAGCCGTCGAATTTGACAATGTAGAAACGATCAAACGGGCGGTCGAAGTCGGTTTCGGTTTGGCGATTGTCCCGCGTCCGGCGGTTATTGACGAATTGCGAACCGGGCAGCTCGCGGTTGTCGCGCTCGCCGAACCGGAATGGACGCGCTCGGTTGGCGTAATTCACCGCAGCGACCGGCAATTGTCCGCAGCCGCTAAAAAATTCGTCAATCTGCTTGCAGCGAACGGTAACAATTCGGCTAATTCGCAAACCGGGTAAAAATCAATCAGTCCAATCACCCGGTTTTTCACGGATGACGTGATAGCCTACCGATTCAAGATGCTGCTCGACTTCGCGCCCGTGTGCGCGGTCGCGCACTTCCAAAAGCATTTCGATTCCGACTTGTCCGAGCGGCGCGAGCCACATTGCGCGGCGGTGAAAAATATCAATTACGTTTGCGCCGGTGCGCGCCACTTCAGCCGTCAAAGGCGCAAGACCGCCGGGACGGTCAAGCACGAGCAATTTGAGAAAGAGATAACGACCCTCGCGCACCATTACTTGCCGGAGAACGCGGGCGAGCAGGTTTGCGTCAATGTTTCCGCCGCACAACACGGCGCAAACGTTATCTTTCTTTTCGATTTTAATTTTTCCCGCCAGCAGCGCCGCCACGCCCGCCGCGCCCGCGCCTTCGACGACGAGCTTGACGTTTTGAACGCAATGTGCGATTCCGTCGGCTATTTCGTCTTCGCTAACGGTCACGATTTCGTCAACAAATTCCTGAACCAGCGGCAGCGTTACCGCGCCGGGGCGTTTGATGGCAATGCCGTCCGCAATCGTCATCGCGGAAGGCGCAACGCGCAGTTCTCCGGCTTCGAGCGATTCTTTCATCGGCGCGCACGTTTCGGCTTGAACGCCGATAATTCGAACGTTCGGCAACAGATTTTTCGCCGCAATCGCAATCCCGGATATGATTCCGCCGCCGCCGATTGGGACGACGATAACGGTCGTTTCCGGTTTATCGTCAACGATTTCCATTCCGATTGTTCCCTGCCCGGCGACAATTAATTCGTCGTCAAAAGCATGAACCAGAGTGTAGCCTTTGGTTTCAATAAGATGTTGAACGTGGGCGGCGGCTTCCTCAAACGTTACGCCTTGTAAAATCACTTCCGCGCCGAAACCGCGCGTGGCGGTTATTTTAGTCAAAGGCGCGAATTCCGGCATTACGATGACGGCTTTGGTTCCGTTCAATTTGGCGGCGAGCGCAACTCCCTGAGCGTGATTTCCCGCCGACGGCGCAACGACTCCGCGCTTTTTCTCTTCTTTCGTCAGACGAGAGATTTTGTTATACGCGCCGCGCACTTTGAAAGAACCGCCGCGTTGAAGACATTCGGCTTTCAAATAAACGTTTGCATCGAGCCTGGCGGAAAGTTTTGGGTCGCTGACAATCGGAATCGGAACGATAACATCCTGCAAAATCGTTCGAGCGGCTTGAATATCGGAAAGTTTGACTGACATAAATGGGGATTATATCAGCTAGCGAAAAAGTTGACAGCAAGAATTAATCACCATTTTTCGACACAAAATAAAAAAGGCGAATGCTTTTCGGCATTCACCTTTTTTATTTTTATTCGAGCCTCGTTAATTGCTTGGCGAAGGCTGCGGAGTCGGTTCCGTGCGTTTCTTCAAAACGGGCGGTCCGTCGTTTTTCTTCTCATCGGTCGTCGGCTCGGTTGTCGTCGGAGCAGGCGCGTTCGGGTCTTCCTGCGGACGTTTTTTCAACGTCGGGCGCGAATTTTCCGTTTCGTCAATATCGCCCGCGATGGTCGCTTTGGCGTTTGAGAGCCGGAGCAAATATTTTTTGACCTTTTGAAATTCCGAGGTGCTCATCACGTATTCCTCGCGTTCGGGAAAACGAGAGACAAGCGTGATTGTCGCGTCGCGGCGGTCGGGCGCTTGCGGGTGCGTCGAAAAGAGCTTTTGAATCGTGCCGGGTTTTTTCTTGTTTTTCGCGGCGAGCTTTTCAAACATAGTCGCCATTCCGTTCGGATCGTAACCTGCGGCGTAAAGATACTGCACGCCTAATTTGTCGGCTTCTTCTTCGGCTCCGCGCGAGAATTTGAGCATCGCCAAACCTTGCAGCAAACCGCCTCCGTTATATAAAACCGAACTCAAAATGCCGCCGCCGAAAATGATTCCGGCGAGCATTCCGTAATTGATAAGCTGCGCTTTGCCTTGATTTTCCATCGCATGACGGGCGGCGACGTGAGCAATTTCGTGCGCCATTACGCCTGCCAGCTCCGATTCGTTGTCGGCAGCGAGAATCAAGCCTCGATTAACGTAAAAGAAACCGCCCGGCAGAGCGAAAGCGTTTACGTCGTCGCTGTCCACGACTTTAATCGTAAAAGGCACTTTAGCGTCCGAATGGTTAACGACGTTTTGCCCGACGCGGTTGACATATTCGGTTATCAACGGGTCTTCAACGAGCTTTAATTCTTTTTCGGCTTCGGCTGCGAGCTGTCGCCCGAAAGAGACTTCTTTTTCCATCGAACCGCCGAGCCAGCCGCCGAGACCTTTATTGATATTGCGTTTGCCGATCATCGTCGGGTCTTCGCTGGTCGCCAGCGCGCCCTTGCCGCTCGTTTGCGCGACTTGTTCGGCGGAAGGTTTGGAATTTTGCTGTTGCTTATTTTTATCGGATTTCTTCTCTTTTTTATCTTTCGGCGTTTGTGCGGTTTGTGTTTGCTTTTGGGTTTCCTGCCCGAAAACCGCCGCCGGTGTCAGAGTGACGCCGCAAAACAGAGCAAACAAAAGCACAGACGCGCCCGCGCGTCGTAGAAAACTGCTATGCATAACCGATGCCTCCAAATTTTTTCGATTCGACATTTTGTGAAAACAAATACGCTGTCTGAAAAGTGTTTTTAAGATGCCTTCGAGCCGCAAATTGGTTGCGCCGTCAGCGCCGCAATATTCTAAATCACGGTGTTGTCTCGAATCGTCGCGCCTTTCGGAATGATAATAATTCCGTCGCGGATGAAATAATTATCCCCGTCTGCGGTCTCGACTCTGTTTTGATTGACCAACCGCACGTTGTCGCCTATTCGAGCGTTTTTATCAACAATCGCGCGGCGAATAGTTGTGTTTGCGCCGACTCCCATATGGGGAATTTTGGCGCGCAGATTGGTGCCCAGTTCTTCGATTGACTCGTAAAAATCCGAACCCATAATGATCGAATCTTCAATTCGAGTGCCTCGGTCAATCCGGCTGCGAAGCCCGATAATCGAGTGCCTAATAGTCGCGCCCTGAATAATGCAGCCTTCGGTAATCATTGACTCGCTGACATCGCACGAATGCATTTTCGACGGCGGAAGATGACGCGAGCGCGTGTAAATCGGCGCGCCGGCGTCAAAGAAATTAAATTTCGGGAGCGGCGAAGTCATATCGAGGCTCGCGTTGTAAAAAGCCTTGATAGTTCCGATGTCTTCCCAATATCCTTGAAACAAATATCCCTGCACGTTGCAGCAATTAATCGCTTCGGGAATTATTTCCCCCCCGAAATCCATCCAACTTGCATTGCGGTTGAGCAGATTAACGAGCTTTTCGTAATTGAAAACGTAAATTCCCATCGAAGCCAGAAACGGGCGCGCGGCAGCTTGTTTTTCATCGAGACCGAAAAATTTTCCGGTGTCAACGCGCATCGCTTCGAGCTGTTCGCCTTTCGGTTTTTCGGCGAACTCGATGATTCGCCCTTGCTCGTCGGTTTTCAGCAAGCCGAAACCTTCGGCTTGCTCAGGCGTACAGGGAATCACGGAAATCGTGACATCGGCTCCTGTGTCGTAATGCCGTTTGAGAAATTTTTGATAATCCATCCGGTAAAGATGGTCGCCCGACAAAATGACAATCGTGTCCACGCGCCAATCCTGAATATGCGGAAGCATTTGCCGCACCGCGTCAGCCGTTCCCTGAAACCACGAAGGCGAATCGGGGCGCTGTTCGGCGGCGAGAACTTCGACAAAGCCGGACGAAAAATTTGAAAAACGATACGTGCGTGAGATATGCCGATTCAAAGACGCCGAATTGTACTGCGTCAAAACAAAAATCTGCGCGATGTTCGAGTTGATGCAGTTTGAAATCGGCACGTCAACCAGACGATATTTTCCGCCGAGCGGAACGGCTGGTTTTGAACGCGGATGCGTCAAAGGAAAAAGTCTCGAACCTGCGCCGCCGCCTAAAATGACAGCCACTACGTTTTCGTTATCCAAGCTGGGCATAATTTTATATTTTGTTTGAACATTCGCAGAATAACGACAAAAGAATTATCTTTCAAGCGTTTTTTCCGAACAGCTTGCGCGGTTTTGACTTTTCGGCGGCGACAATGTTACTTTGCTGGTCAAACGGCGGAAAATTTTAAATGTGACGAAATTTCCGCTCGAAAGCTCTTTGGCAAAAGAAGACATTTGGATGCGCGCTTTGAACAGAAGCGCGCTGGAAGCAGGGGAAGCCGGGTGAAAATCCCGCACGGTCGCGCCACAGTGAAATCAATTACGAATTTCAAATTACGAATTACGAATTAAACAAATTCCGACATTCGTAATTCGTAATTCGTAATTCGTAATTAGTCTGATGACCTGCCCGAATGTTTTTGCCGAATCATAGCGTCTCGCGTCAAGACGTTTGGGCAATTAAGTTAGCGGCGATTTTTTAGTCCTTGTTTTTCTCCTTCAAGGCTGCTGAAAAAGCCTCGACTTTGTTTGCTTTCACGCTTGGCGAGTGAAAGCAAACAAAGTCGAGGCTTTTTCAATTTTGCGAACAAAAATCTTTTTAATAATTCTCGTTTTATTCGCTGCGGCTTGCGGCAGCGAATCTGCGCGCACAGTTTCGACACAAACAACGCGCGAAGCTATTGACGATTTGGGCAGAAAAATCAAAGTCCCGGCAAAAATCGAGCGCGTCGTCTCGCTCGCGCCGAGTTTGACCGAAAACGTTTTTGCCGTCGGCGCGGGCGAAAAGCTGGTCGGCGTGACGAGTTATTGCGATTATCCGGCGGAAGCACAAAAAATCCCGAAAATCGGCGACACAATCAATCCGAATCTCGAAACAATCATCGCGCAAAAACCGCAGCTCGTTCTCGTAACGACCGCATCGCAAATCGAATCTTTTTTCGGAAGAATGGAAGATCGCGAGATCGCGGTTTTCGTCACCAACCCGAAAAGTTTGGAAGACGTTTTGCGAAATTTGCGTCAAATCGGCGAATTGCTTGGAACGAAAGAAAAGACAGACAAAATCGTCGCCGATTTACAAAAGAGAATTTCCGACATCGAAAATCGGGTTAAAAACGAAAAATCGGTGCGCGTTTTTGTTCAGATTTCACCCGAACCGTTCACAATCGGGCGCGATTCGTTTGTTACGGATTTAGTAGCCCGCGCGGGCGGCGAATCGGTGACCAAAAATGTCGCCGAAAGCTATCCGCGAATCAGCAAAGAAACGGCGCTCGCCTCGCAGCCCGAAGCGATAATTTTGTCATCCGGCGATGCAATGAGCGAAGGAAACAGCCAGCCGTCTGAAATTTTCAAAGAATCCCCGGCAGTTAAAAACAAGCGAGTTTTCAAAATCAACGGCGATTTGCTCGCGCGACCGGGAGCGCGCCTCGTTGACGGACTCGAAGAAATCGCGCGTGCGCTGCATCCGCAAGTTTTTGAAAAATAAAAATGCGCCGTGCTTCTTTGACAATTTTGCTGCTCGCCGCCGCGCTCGTCGCAGCCGTTTTCGCGGCTGTGCTGCTCGGCAGCGAGCGTCTGCCGTTTTACGAAACAATTTGTAATTTGCTCGGTGGAAACTGCGAATTGACCGTCGAGCAAACCGCGATTTTATTTGAAATTCGACTGCCGCGCGTTTTGCTCGGCGCGTGCGTCGGCGCGGCTTTGGCGACGGCGGGCGCGAGCTATCAATCGCTGCTTAGAAATCCGCTTGCCGAACCGTATTTGCTGGGCGTTTCAAACGGGGCGGCTCTGGGAACAATGATTGCGCTCGTGTTTTTAAACAACGTCTTTTTCGCGCGCCCGTTTTTGGCTTTCGTCGGCGCAATCTTTTCAACGCTCGTCGTTTATTCGCTCGCGCGAAGCCGCGCCGGAATGAACACGGAAAGATTGGTTTTAGCGGGCGTTATCGTGACGACATTTCTCTCGTCGCTGATTGTTTTGATGACCAGTCTGTTGGACGCCGCGCGTCTGCGTTCTTACACATTCTGGCTGCTCGGCGATTTGTCGAACGCGACGCGCGATTCGCTCTGGTTTGTGCTGGCGGCGGTCGCGGTCGGTTTGATTTTGCTGCTTTCGCAAGCGCGGGCGTTGAATTTGCTGATGCTCGGCGAGCGCGACGCTTTTGATTTCGGAGTCGAAGTCGGGCGCGTGCGGTTGATTGTTTTTTTGACCGCTTCCGCTCTCGTCGGCAGCTCGGTTGCGGCAAGCGGTTCGGTCGGGTACGTCGGTCTGGTTGTCCCGCATCTCGTTCGTTTGTCGAGTGGCTCTGACAATCGCCTCGTCATCCCGGCTTCGGCTTTGGCGGGCGCGATTTTCGTCACTTTCGCCGACACAATCGCACGCACGGCAATCGCGCCGCGCGAGCTTCCGGTCGGCGCAATTACGGCTCTAATCGGCGCGCCGTTGTTCATTTTTTTGTTGAGGAGGAATTAACCGCTGAGACGCGGAGACGCAGAGTTAAGAAAAGAATTTTGAGAGTTATTTCTCCTTGCTTTTATTTTGTTTTCTCGGCGTCTCCGCGTCTCGGCGGTTAAAACCAATGCTAAAAGCCAAAAACATTACTGTCGCTTACGGCGTTTGCGAGGTAATTTCGGGCGTTTCGCTCGAAGCAAAAGCGGGTGAAATCATCGCGCTTTTGGGAGCGAACGGCGCGGGCAAGACAACTTTGCTGCGCTCTTTGAACGGCGCAATTCCGATTTTGAAAGGCGAGATTTTGTTGGACGAAAAACCGCTCGCTCAACTTTCGCGCCGCGAGATTGCCCGCAAAATCGCGGTCGTCGCGCAGGAAACAGAATTGAAATTTCCGGTCACGGTTTTGGAGTTTGTTCTCGCCGGGCGTTTCGCACAGAGCGCGGGCGCGTTCGGCTGGGAAACCGAGGATGACATTGAAATCGCCCGGAAATATTTAATCGAAACGGATTTAGCCGGTTTTGAAAAACGCTTGATGAATCAGCTTTCGGGCGGCGAGCGCCAACGCGCGGTTTTCGCCCGCGCCTTAGCAGCCGAAGCCTCAATTTTTTTGCTCGACGAACCGACTGCAAATCTCGATTTGGCGCATCAGGTTTCGCTTTTGCGGCTGATGCAAAAAAAATGCAAAGCCGGACAAGCGGCGGCTGTTGTCATTACGCACGATTTAAACGCGGCGGCGGAATTTGCCGACCGAATTTTGCTGCTCAAACGAGGCAAAGTCGTTGCCGCCGGAAAACCGAGCGAAATTTTGACCGAGGAAAATTTACGCGAAACCTTCGGCGTCCGGGTTTTACTCGACCGTCATCCGTTTTCAGACAATTTAAGAATTACAACCATTTATTAAGAGGAAAAATGAAACTAATCACAGCATTTTTAATAACGTTTTTATTTTCGCTCGCGGCTTTCGCACAAACAACCGCAAATTTATCGGGTAAAATTACGCAAAACGGCGATGTGATTGTCACCGACGCAACCGTTTCGCTCATTTCGCAACGGGATAAAAATATAAAATTCACAACCGCGACCGACAGCGCGGGCAATTATCGTTTTGAAAATGTGCCGCCGGGAAAATACACGCTCGCGGCTTCGGCTTCGGGCAACAGATCAATCGGCGTTTATCAGCAAACAGCCGTGACGCTTGCGGCGGGCGAAAACGCGGCTGTCAATTTAAATCTCGAAATGTCCGCCGGGATTAAAGAAACAGTCACGATTGCCGCCGGAACAGCTCAAACCGTTGACGAGACTTCAAAATCCGTCTCGGTTTTATCGAATCAGGAAATCGAGCAGCGCAACGAAATCTCGATTGTTGACGCTTTGCGAACCGTTCCGGGCTTGCGCATCCAGCAGCTCGGCGGTTTCGGGCGCACGGCGAATATCAAAACGCGCGGCTTGCGAAATCAGGATACGGCGGTTTTGATTGACGGGCAGCGTTTTCGTGACCCGACGGCGATCACGGGCGACGCCTCGCCGTTTTTGTCGGATTTGACGGTGACAAATATTCAGAGAATCGAAGTTTTGCGCGGCTCCGGCTCATCGCTTTACGGCACAAACGCCATCGGCGGCGTTTTTAACATTCGCACCGACGAAGGCGGCGGGCGACCGCGTTTTTCGTTTCTCGGCGAAGGCGGCGGTTTGGGCTTGCTGCGCGGGCGCGCCAATTTTGCGGGCGGCGCGTTTGCCGACAAATTTAAATACAGTCTGGGCGCGCAGCACACGAATTTGAGCAAAGGCGTTGACGGGGACGATGCTGCGCGAATTACGAATGGCGTCGCTAAACTTTCCTTCGCGCTGAATGAAAAAACAACAGTTTCAGCGCGTTTTTACGCATCCGACAGCTTCGTTCAACTTAATTCAAACCCGGACACAATCGGAGTTTTGGCGACAAACGGAATCCTTGAAGCGCGCCCGCTTTCACGCGACGAGCTTAAAAGATACGAAAACGGAACTTCGCGTAATCAATTAAATG
>DASVTY010000141.1:0-5449 GCA_036387315.1 Pyrinomonadaceae bacterium | reverse complement strand
AAAGACGAAAATCAACGCGAAACGCTCAACACGGTTTTATTTCGCGCCGTCGAAACTTTGCGTTGGCTGTCGGTTTTGCTCTATCCGGTGATGCCGGAAACGAGCCGCGCGATTTATCGTCAAATCGGTTTGACCGGAGATGTTTCCGAAACAAATCCCGAAAATTTAAAATGGAGCGAGCTTTCCGCCGAAACAAAAATCGGCGAAATCGAGCCTTTATTTCCGCGATTGGATAAAAAGAAAATTATGGACGAAATACAAAACAGTCAACAGTCAACAGTGAACACTGAACAGAAGTCTGACGTTCAAACAACGAACAACGAACAACGAACAACTGACGAAGATGGATTCATCACGATTGACGATTTTCTCAAAGTCGAACTTCGCGTCGGCGAAATCAAAGTCGCCGAGCGCATTCCGAAATCGGACAAATTGCTCAGATTTGAAATTGATCTCGGCGAAGAAAAGCCACGCCAAATCCTCGCCGGACTCGCCGAATATTACGAACCGGAAAAACTAATCGGCAGAAAAGTCGTCGTCGTCGCAAACCTGAAACCGCGCAAAATGCGCGGACTCGAATCGCAGGGAATGGTCTGCGCCGCTTCTTTGAATGAAGAAGACACGCCCGCTCTCGCCGCGTTTTTGGAAGATGTCAAAATCGGCGCGAGATTGAAATAAATTTAAAGTAGAAAGTTTATGTTTGGTTTGATGCAGGCAAAGCGCTGCGATTTGACGATAGAGCAACGAAACGAAAGACGATTGCATTATTGCGGAACCTGTAAAACTCTGGGCAGTCTTTACGGGCAGAAAACGCGCGCTTTGCTTAATCACGACACGGTTTTTCTGGCTGAAATATTGACCGCGCTTTCTGAAAAGCAAGATTTCGGGCGCGCTTTGCAAAGTTATAATTGTCTGGCAAAACCGAAAGCAATGAATGAAATGCCGCTCGCGCTTCAAATTGCGGCAACTGCAAACGTCGTTTTAGCCGAATTCAAAATCGGCGACCGCGTTGAGGATTCAAAAAACCGGGCGTGGCACGTTGTCGGTAAATTTTTTGACAAATCTTTCCGACGGGCTGAAAAGCAATTAAAAGCGTGGGATTTCCCGCTCGCGGAATTAAAAGATTTGCCGCGCCTGCAATCGAAACGCGAAGCGGAGAAGTTTGCGGAAAGCGGCGAGGCGGTTCTGTTTTATCTCGCCGAGCCTACCGCGCGTGCGACGGCTTTGTTTTTCCGGCACGGCGCGAAATTAATCGGCAGAGAAGATTCGCAAAGCAAAATGTTCGCGCTCGGCGCGGCTTTCGGCGAGATTGTTTATTTGCTCGACGCTTTTGAGGATTATGAAAAAGATTTGCGGCGCGGCGAATTTAACGCGATTCACGCAGCTTTTGATTTGAAAGAAGCAAAATTGCCCCGCGCATTTCGCAGTGAAGTTGAAAACCTGTTGCGCCGCAAAGAAAACGAAATCGCCGAAATTCTGTATCAATTATCGCTTGAAGCCGAAAAAGCGAAACTTTTTGCCGTGCGCCTCAATGAAAATTTGTCGCGCAATTTCCGCAAATCTTTACCGCTCGCACAAAAGGTTTGTTCAGCCAAACGCAAAACCGTTCGTGAACGTTTCGCTGCCGCGATCCGGCGGAGCAGGGAATTGAGCGGAAATTCGGCTTGGTGGCAATTGCCGTTTGCGTTTGCGGCGGTTTTGGTTGTCGCTTTTCTCGCGCCCGCACAAGCGCGGGAGACCAAAAATTGGCGCGAATGTTACGAGCTTGGTTTTAATCTAATGTTTTTGGGCGCAGCATTCGGTGCGGTTTTAGCTTTGCCGAAAACGATTTTCCTTGAAAATCCCGAAGAATTGCTGACGAAGGAAGGCAGAAAGAAAAAAGCCAGCCGCGCAGCAGCGAGCGGCGGCGAAAGCGGCGGCTGGTGCGGAGGTTGTGACTGCTGCTGCGATTGTTCGGAATGTTGCAACGGCGACTGCTGTTGTTCGTGCGACAGTTGCGATTGTTGCGATTGCAGTTGTGACAGTTAACAAAGCCGACGCAATTAAATAAAACAGTTTTGCAAAGTTTGGGATTAAGAAATAAAAATGATTTTAGTTGATTCTCACTGTCATATTGACGCGGCGGATTTTGATGCAGACCGCGATGCTGCGATTGAAAGAGCGCAAGCGGCGGGCGTCAACTATCTACTCAACATCGGCACGGGCGAGCCTGAAAGCGGAAGTTTCGAGCGCGCCGTTCAATTAGCCGAAAGTCACGAAAACGTTTTTACCGCAATCGGCGTTCACCCGCACGATGCAAAAACTTTTGACGAGCGAGCCGAACAGCAGTTGATAAATCTGGCGAAATCGAGCCGGAAAGTCGTCGCGTGGGGCGAAATCGGGCTTGATTTTTATTACGACCACAGCCCGCGCGAAATTCAAGAGCAGGTTTTCCGACGCCAAATCCGCATCGCGCGTGAATTGAGTTTGCCGATTATCATTCACTCGCGCGACGCAAACGACGAAACCGTGAACATTTTAACCGAAGAATGTTCGCGACCGGATTTCGCGGGCGGCGTGATGCACTGTTTCGGCGGCACGGCGGCGATGGCTGAAGAGCTGATGAAAATCGGATTTTATATTTCTTTCGCCGGAAACGTGACGTTTAAAAAAGCCGATAATCTGCGCGAAGCGGCGCGCGTCGTTCCTTTGGGAAAATTGCTGATCGAAACCGATTGTCCGTATTTAGCGCCCGTTCCTTTGCGCGGAAAACGAAACGAACCCGCTTTTGTCGTCGAAACGGCGAAATTTCTGGCTGAATTTAAAGGCATTGAATTGGAAGAATTAGCACAAACGACAACACAAAATTTTTCTGATCTGTTTCAAATAGAATTAAACCGCCGAGACGCGGAGACGCAGAATTAAGAAAAGAATAAAAAACTCTTTCGTATTTAACTCTGCGTCTCCGCGTCTCGGCGGTTCAAATCAAACTTATTGCTCGTTGGCGCGTTTTTCGACAATGTTGATCATCGTGCGAATGCAGACGCCCGACGGACCTTTTGAGCGATGCGGGCGTTCGCTGTCGTTCCAGGCGGTTCCGGCGATGTCGAGATGCGCCCAGTTCACGTCTTCGGCGAATTCTTTGATAAATGCCGCGCCGATAATTGTTCCCGCCTTTCGTCCCGCGCCGATGTTTTTGATGTCGGCGATGGGCGATTTGATCAAATCGAAATATTCGCGGTCGAGCGGCAACTGCCAGAATTTTTCGCCTACTTCTTTGCCCGAATTGATGATTTCATCAACCAGAGGCTGGTCGCCCAAAACGGCGGTGTTGATGTCGCCGAGCGCGATAATTACAGCGCCGGTGAGCGTCGCCATATCAATAATGTCGGTTGCGCCTTGTTCTTTAGCGTAATAAACGGCGTCGGCGAGAACCAGACGACCTTCGGCGTCGGTATTTAAAACTTCAATCGTTTTGCCGCTCATCGCTTTCACGATGTCGCCCGGTTTCGTGGCTTTTCCGTCGGGCATATTTTCGGTTGCCGCGACGACTCCCAGAACCGAAATCGAAGGTTTTAAAAGAGCGATGGCGCGCATTGTTCCGACGACCGTCCCGCCGCCGGTCATATCGTATTTCATCGCGTCCATATTTTCCGGGTCTTTGAGCGAAATGCCGCCCGTATCAAACGTGATGCCTTTGCCGACGAGCGCGAGATATTTACCGTTTCCGACGGTGCTTCCGCCATGTGGATCGTAGCGCAGAACGATAAATTTCGCAGGCTCTTCAGAACCGCGAGCGACCGAAAGAAACGAACCCATTCCGAGTTTTTCGCAATCGGCTTCTTCCAAAATTTCACATTTCAAACCGGTTTCCTGCGCCATTTCCTGCGCGCGGCGAGCAAGCTCGGTCGGAGTCAGGTAATTGCCCGGTTCGTTTGATAAATCGCGCGTAAAATTCATCGAATCGCCAATGATCTTGCCGCGTTCAATTCCACGATTTAAAGCATTTTCGTCGCCGCCTTCGACGACGAGCGTGAAGCCTTCGATAATTCGCTCTTCGCGGTCTTTGGTGCGATATTTGTCGAGTTCAAACAAGCTCGTAATCGCGCCTTGCGCAGCGTTTTGCGCGACTTTGACGGCATCGTCGTTTTCGCAGCGCGGCGCGAAAGCGAAACGCTTGACGCTTTTTCCGCGAAGAGCGCGCGCCGCTGTTCCGGCGACGACGGCGACTTTGACGGCGTTGTAATCTTCTTTTGCGCCCGCGCCGACCAGCAGCAGCCGATTTGCCCGCAAATTTTCGTTTGGCGGCAAATGCACGAAAGCAGTTTCGCCTTCTTTGCCTTTGATTTCTTCGCCATCAAAAATCGAGCGCAGAACGCCGTTCGACAAACCGTCAAGTTCCTGCAAAAGCCCCGAATCGGCTTTTTCGTCTTTAAAAACAGCGACGACCAGCGCCGGCGCATCTGTTTCGCGTAAACTTCGTGTGCTTGCTTGAATATTCATTTTTTTTAAATTCCCCAATCTGTCAACTATAAATTATTGCAAAAATATTGAAAAATCCTTGAGCTTTAAAATCAACTCTTTACCTCGTTCGCTCTTTGATTTCGACTTGCGTTTCGCGGTCAATTGTCCGCTTCATTTCGGTTTCGCGCTTGTCGTACAATTTTTTACCTTTCGCGACGCCGATTTCAAATTTGATGCGCCCGTTTTTCCAGTAAATTCTAGTCACGACGAGCGTCATTCCTTTGACGACGGTTTCGTCGGCGAGCTTTTCGATTTCGCGTTTGTGCAAAAGCAGCTTGCGCGTGCGGAGCGGTTCGTGATTTTGAATGTTGCCGTGCGAATAAGGTGAGATGTGGGCGTTAAAAAGCCACGCTTCGCCATCGCGCACGGTAACGTAAGAATCTTTTAATTGAATCCGCCCATTCATAATGCTTTTGACTTCCGTGCCTTGCAGCATCGCGCCCGCTTCGTAGCGGTCGAGAATGTGATACTCGTGAAAAACCTGCCGGTTTGCCAAAATGTCTTTTTCGGTTGCGTCTGCCAAAATTTAATCTTCTTTCAATTCTGCGGCAAGCTCTCGAATCCGCTTTGCCTGTTCTTCTATTTTCTCGATTCTTGCGCGAGATTTCTCGTCCAAATTCGCCCGCAGCAATAAAATCTGCGTGTTCCCTAAAATAGCGGTCAGGGCATTATTGATTTCGTGTCTGACGCGCTGCAATTTATGTGCGCCACCGTCTTCTGATTGATTTTCAATCATTCATTAAACACAACTTCCGCCTCGCGTTCGATTCAAGATATTTTGCCTGTCATTTTCGCTGCAATCAAGTGCAAATGTTTTGATAAAGTTAAATTTATAATCGTGCGATAAAGAAAGTTACAAAAATAGAAATTAGTCTGACGCTGGGAGCGCGGATGTCCACATCCGCACGTTTGCTGCAAGCAAACGAATTACGACGTAACTTTTTCG
>DASVTY010000140.1:0-8511 GCA_036387315.1 Pyrinomonadaceae bacterium | reverse complement strand
AATTCTCTTTTAATTCCGAGCTTGGGAAACACAACTTCGCCGCCGCAATTTTTGTCGTCCTTACGATAAAAAGCGAGCTTGACGGGCTGACCTTTTTTGACCGCGATTGATTTCGGCTCGTAGGTCGTCGAAACCGTGATTTTAATCGGCTCGGTCGGGGCGGCGTCATCGGTTTTGACGGAAGCGCAGGAAATTAAAAAGATTGCGCTTACCGGAAACGCCGCGAAGAAAAGTAATTTTGAAAATTTATTCATCTTTCGACTCCTGATTTTTATAGGCAATTTTTATTGGGCGACAATCGGCAAATTCGCTTTGCCTCGTCCGGCAGCGCCTTCGTAAGTGATTTGTGTTTGCCATTCGCCAGCCATTTGCAAATTGACCGAGCCTTTGTAAACGCCGGGCGTCCCGGTCGTTGTAAGCTGCGCTGCATCGTTCATCACGGGCATCGTTCCCATCGCGGGCATATGGAAATTGACGCTGACCGCGCCGACATCAACCGCTTTGCCCGAAGCGTCTGCAAAGGCGACCGTAAATTCGTTTTTGCCGTCGCGCAGAACGCCGTCGGCGCTCGACAGCGTGACGGTCAAATTGTTTCCGGCGCTGCCGCTTTTGATAGTTTTTCCGGCGGAATCATTAGAAGCTCCGCCGCAGGCGGCGGCTATTAAAGTTAAAATACTGAGACTGATGACAAGTAAAATCTTTGACATTATTTTGTTCCTCCTGATTGAATTAAAATAAAATTTGACGACGCCGCAGCCTGTTTTCGGACACACTGCGACAAACGAAATTCGCGCCGTTTCCGAAGAAAAGGCGGAAAACAGGCACACCAAGGCTCTCCTGGAGTTAAATTAAAAAGGCGTGACCGCGAAGATATAAATTCGGCGGTTTAATAAATAGCTGCGGGCTGTCTCCGGCTCGTTTGGAAATCGAAATTGCGGGCTTAAATTTGGATTTTGCGTGTAAATCCGCCAGTAAATTTTCAACCGCTGCGAGAACGGGAGCGGAAATCTGAACGGACGAAGCATTTGCCGAACCGGGCAAACCGCCCGTCGGGTCGCCGCAAGCCTCACGGCAGCAGCCCATTAAACTTGAAATCGCGGCGCGTTCGGATTTTTCCGACTTGCAGCACGACATTTTGCCGTGATTATCTTCCGCCGCGTCCAGACACATACAGATTCCCGCGAAAAGCTGGGCGGCGAAAATTAAAGCAAGCGACAATGCGACAATGTGTTTGACCACTGTTAAGCCAAGCATAAAAAGCTAATTACAAACTGTCAAGCCGCCGAGTTTTTTTATTAAAACGTTGAATAATAACGCGCCGCAATTCAGAAGCTGCGCGGAGAAATTCAAAAATCAGAGTCAAAATAAAACGCCGCGAAAGGGCTGCTTCTTTGCAGCCCTTTTGAAATTTAGCTGTTCATTTGTTTACGCTCGACATCTGCCAAACCTTTTTTAGTTGCTTTCAAAAACAAAAAAACCTTGAAATTTCAAACGGAACAGAGTTAGAATGAGGTCACTCAGCCGTACGATCATAGTTTATAAAAGTAAGAAGTTATAGATACCGAAAGCAATAATAAATTTTACAAACATTAGCGGAGGTGTCAGAAAATGAAAGATGCGATTTATGTGATTCTTGCTTTAGTTTCGGCGGGCATTGCTGCCTACTATATGTATGGTTACGTCGGAACGCCGACCAGAGAACAGCGAATGATGGATTTGATTATTTCGGTAATCTGCATTCTGATTGCCATCGTTTTCGGCGGATTGTTTCTCGCCGGGCGCGTCAATAAAGAAGAAGAAATCCATATTACCAAATAATTTAGAAAACACTTTCCAACGGTTTTAGTTGCTATATCTAACCGTGCGATAAAATCTCGAAACCGTCCGAAGCGATTACCAAAAAGCAGCCGGCGTGTTTTTCTTCGTTTTAAATAATGAAGAAGCGCGGCGGCTTTTGTTTTGACATTTTTGCCTTATCTCCTTTTCGTCCGCTATTATCTGCTTTTGGTTCAAAGTTCAAGGTGAACAGTTTTTCTTTTTAACCTTGAGCTTTGAGCTTTGAACCTGTTGATGCAGTTGGAAATTGTTGACGATTATTCGCTTCCAGATGAGCGAAAAAACAAAATGCAGGAGGCGCGCGAAGCGATTATCGAGCGTCTGGCGCAAAATTTCCGCCCCGAAACGATTGATCTCGACCGCTTTTTGCGCGCCGTCGTTTCGGAAATCGGTCGAATGATGAAAGCCGACCGCTGCGATGTAATTCAATTAACCGAACAAAGCCAGCTTCGCATCAGCCACGAATGGCAGCGTTCGGATAAAATTCCCTCGACCGTCGGAATGACGATTCCGCTTGGCGCCGAACAATTGGCGCGGCATTTCGATCTCAAAAAACCGCTTCGGATTAACGACACGACCGCCAAAGAAATCAATCCGCAGGCTCGGCTGCTCGCCGCTTCGCTGCAAACCCGTTCCCTGCTCGTCGTGCCGATTATCTTAAACGAGCGCGTTCTCGGGCTTTTGGGTTTGCATGACACCAAAAAGCCGCGCGTTTGGCTTGACGAAGAAGTTCAATTTTTGCAATCAATCGCCCAGCAATTGGCGGTGGGTTATCAATACACACGGCTTTTCACCGACAAACAGCAGGAAGCCGCGAGAACTCACGCACTGCTCGAAATAGCCAACACTCTGAATTCGCATTCGGATTTCGGCGAAGTGTCATCGCGCGTTTTGGAAAAAGCGATTGAGCTGGTTGGCGCGGATTACGGCGCTTTGGGCGTGATTGACGCGGGCGGAAAACGGATTAGTCTCGCGGCTTTTAAGGCTTCGGCGACAGCCGAAACCGAAAACGTGCGCGGAATGATTTCGGCTCACGGGCAATCTCTCGATTTAACGGCTTTTCCCGCGCTCACCGACTTGCTCGAACAAGGTAAAACTCTACAGCTTTTGGACACTGAATTGCCGCCGCCGATTCGCCTGATTTTCAACGCGCAGCTCGGCGGACGCGCCGCTTTGGTTGCGCCGGTCAAAGTCGCCGGTCACAGTTTCGGGCTGCTCGGTTTCGTCTGGAGCAAACAGCGACAGGGATTTGACGAAAACGAAATCGCTCTCGTTGAAGGAATCGCGGATCAAATCGGCACGGCGCTCGAACGCGACCAGCTTTCGGCGGAAGTAATGCGCCTGAAAAGCGCTCTTCTCGAACGCGCTCGCGGCAATCAAATCATCGGAAACACGCCGCAAATTCGCCGCGCCATCGAATTTGCACTCAACGTCGCCGATACGCAGACGACCGTTCTCGTGCAGGGCGAATCCGGCACGGGAAAAGAATTGCTGGCGAATTTGATTCATTACAATTCGGGGCGCGAAAAAATGCCGTACATCAAATTAAACTGCGGCGCGATTCCCGAATCTCTGCTCGAATCGGAGCTTTTCGGACACGAAAAAGGCGCGTTTACCGACGCGCGCAATCGCCGTCAAGGGCGTTTTGAAGAAGCCGACGGCGGCACGCTTTTCTTGGACGAAATCGGCGAAATGAGTCTCTCGGCGCAGGTTCGACTGCTCAGAGTTTTGCAGGACGGCGAGTTAACGCGAGTCGGAGGAAACGAAGTCGTCAAAACCGATGTCCGAGTCATCGCCGCGTCGAATGTTGATTTGGAAAAAGCGGTTGAAGAAGGCAGGTTTAGACGCGATTTATATTATCGTCTCTCGGTTTTTCCGATCAAATTGCCGCCGCTCCGTGAACGCCGCGAAGACATTCCGATACTCGTCGTGCATTTTCTCGAACTCTACAAACAAAAAACCGGGCGTTTTGTCTCCGGTATTTCGCGCGAAGCGATGCGCGCAATGGTCAATTACGATTTTCCGGGCAACATCCGCGAGCTTGAAAACGCGATTGAGCGCGCCGTTATAATCGCTTCCGGGCGGCAAATCGAATTGGAAGATTTGCCCGAAGCAATCGGCGGAAAGTCCGTCAGCCTGAGTTCCGACGGACGACAGGAATCAAACGGCAACGCGAGCCGCGTCTGGTTTGAAATCCCTGCGACGATTGATGAAATCGAACGCGAAGCCATCGAAGCCACACTTCATTTTACAAAAGGCGACAAATCGCGCGCCGCCCGCCTGCTCGGAATCGGGCGCAAAACTCTTTATCGAAAACTAGAGCAATATGAAAACAAGTCCGGAGAGTCAGAGAGTCAAGAGTCGAGAGTCAATGAAAATTGAATTCGAGTTGACTCTCCAGACTCACGACTCTCTGGACTCTCCAGACTCTCTCTGCTAAACTCACGCCGAAAATAAAAAAATAATTAGCGGCGCTAGCGGCGCGGAAGGATTTTAAATTATGGGAGAGGAAGAAAATCGTCAAAGAAACGAATTCGGAGCGACTGACAAATTGACTTATCTGTTAATCGGAGGCGGCATCGGCGCGCTCGTCGCGCTGTTGCTAGCGCCGAAACCCGGTTCGGAATTGCGCGAAGACATCGCCGATGTAACGCGCAAAGGCGTTGACAAAGGACGCGAAACAGCCGCGCAAATCGGTGAACGTGCGGGCGAATATTACGAAGTTGCCCGAGAACGGGCTGGCGAGTATTACGACGTGACAAAAGAGCGCGCCGGCGAATTAGCCGGAAAGGCGCGCGGCGCGGCGGAGCGCCCGAAAAACACGCTGTCAGCCGCCGTCGAAGCCGGAAAGCAGGCGTATTACGAAGAAAAACGCAAAACCGAACCATCCGTCATCGCCGAAGGACGCCCGTCATATCCGAACGAGTTGGGCGAAGGCGTCAAAGAACCGGAAAATTAATTTTCAAAACAGTTTGTGAAAGGGCGATAATTTATTGTCGCCTTTTTGTTTTTCGCATTGAATTTTGTTGCAAAAAAGTGAATCGAATGTAAAATCACTTTGGAAATTGGCTGCTTTGCGCCGATTTTTAAAATCGTGTGAGGAAAATAAATAATGCCGGTTTTAGCTTTTCAACTCAGCAGCGAAGCCTCTCTCTTCTGGATTCTGATAATTATCGCAGTTTGTTTCGCCGTGATGGCGATTTCGATGCTTTCAATTGCGATTGCCGTTTTTCGCGTCGTCGGAATTGTGCGGCAAGTCCACGAACGAGTCGAGCCGTTGATGCAAACCGCCAATCAAATCAGTCTGCAAGGCAAGGAGATTGCGGCGCAGGGCAAAGAAATCGCCGAGAGATTCGGCGAAATGTCAATTCATCTGTCGAGCGCGACAAGGAACTTCTCCGAGTCAACCGCGCTCATTCGCGAAGAAGTTGCCGAAATCAAGGCTCTTGTGAGCGACACGGCGATCACGGCGAAAGAAAAAGTCGCCCTTGTCAGCCGAACGGTTGACCGCACAAACATTCAAGTTCGCGAAACCACCGATTTTATCCAAACCAAAGTCGTCGAACCGGCGCGCGAAGTCGCAGCCGTGATGGCTGGCTTGCGAAAAGGCTTGGAAGTTCTCTTTGCGCCGACGCCCAGACAATTAGACCGCGTTTATAGTGAGGACGAAATGTTTATCGGCTGAAATCTAAATGTTAATAGCGACATTAATCGAAAAGAAATGGTTATTTAGAAGACTTAATGTTGTTACTCCCGAAGGAGTTTTTGAAGTCGCTTACGACGGAACCGGCGCGGGATACGAATCTGTTTGGATAGACGGAAACCTTGCTGTTAAAACGATTAGCTATCTTTGGTACGTTCCCGAATTCAACTTTCAAATTGGCAGCTTGCCCGCGAATATTAATGTTCGAATTTCGTGGAAATTGGAGATTAGTTTTTTCAGTTTAGAAGTTGACGGACATCAATTATATTCTGAAGAATAGATGGAATTGTGTAGCGTTCCAATAATGTGCCGCTATTTATGATTGCCTCAAAAAGGAACGTTTCTGAGACGCTCTGAGCCGGAATTCCCAAATGGGGTATTATCTGAAGATTATGACCGAGCAATTACCAAGTATCGAAGATCGTTTATTAGTCAGGGAGCGACCTTCAGGAATCCCCGTTATGCATCAATCGTGGGATAAGCTGCTCTTTATGCACTGGGAGATTCCCGTTGAAGAACTTCGCAAGGTAATACCTGAGCCTTTGATGATTGATACTTTTGACGGGAGAGCCTGGATCGCAATAACGCCTTTGACAATCTGGAACGCGAGACCTTCGTTTACACCGCCGCTTCCTGTTTTAAGCAGACTTCACGAGTTAAATGTGCGAACTTACGTTTATTTGAACGGTGTTCCCGGCGTCTGGTTTTTCTCTCTGGATGCCAATAATCCGCTCGCCGTGACAGCCGCTCGCACATTGTTTAGCTTACCTTATTACAATGCGAGCATAAGCCTCGAAGAAGATGGCGATAGAATTGTCTTCGAGTCAAACCGCACGGACAACGAGGCGAAATTCAAAGCAGTTTGGACAATCGGCGCTGATTTGCCAAAAGCTCAGCCCGGCTCTCTTGATTACTTTCTGATTGAACGCTATTGCCTTTACACCACCGATAAAGAAAAGATTTACCGCTGCCGCATTCACCATGAACCATGGCGTTTGCAAAAGACCGAAACTCTCTTTGAATACAAATCAAATATGATTGAAGCAAACGGTTTACAAGCGCCGAGCGGCGAACCGCTTTTGCATTGCGGAGGTCCGGTTCACGTAGATGTCTGGTCGCTTGAGGAAGTCGCTGAGTAAATTTAAGAGACTGCAAGATTAAAGATTAAATCTAATTAAAACAGTTTCAAGGTCACCCTTTCTTGAGAAGCAAAAGCAAATACCTGATAACACGCAAAAATCTAAGTGTTATCAACGGCGTTGGTGTTAATAAATAGTTCGGCGTTTCTAGGTATTCTTTAGTACACACAGGTATGATCAGAAAACAAGACCTGAAACTTCCCCCAAAATAGGAATCAACATTATGGCAACTATATGCAAAAACATTCAGGAGCGGATCGAGGAACAGGTATGGAAGCCAGTTGACGATTGGGTAGAGAGGACTGAAGAGAGGTGTGAAGAGTACGACTGGTGGAATCCAATTGGCTGGTTCTGCTGGCTGGTCACAATAGTCGTGAAAATCGCCAGGTGGATACTTGTACCAGTAATTACGTTTGTCTTTCGCGTGGTCTGTGAAGTTGTAAATTTCTTCCTGAACCTCGCGGCTGCGGTTATCAATATTGTTCTCGCCATCCCGATCATTGGTCCGCTCATTAAAGCGATCATAAGAGCGTTTGTCACCGCCGCCAGTTATGTAGTCGGGCTGCTCGACGGTTTTGGTCGCCTTCTTGGGATTCGCATTACCAAGCATCTGCGAGTGCATGTCATCCCGCTCTGCGAAGGTGTCATCCCGTTAGCATACGGATCGCATCTAGCTCCTATTATGCGTGAGACCGAGCGCATCCTCTATGTCCGGGCACAGATAAGGGTGCACACTACCTTCCATGAGCCAATTCGCAATCCGCCTAAGAATGCTCTGCATCTTGGCACGGAGGTCGATCTCATTCTCGATGAGGCGTGGCTCAAGGGCACATGGCATCAGATGCAAACGGTCAAGATATTCGAGTCCAATCTGTGGTCACTTCTTGCCGTTGGTCATCCCATAGTGGTCTATGTGGTGCGAGAGGTAGGCTACGACGGGCAGGGAAAGGTGATCGGGGCATCTGGAGGTCCATTCACTGATTGGGTGGCTGTAGAACGCGACTCAGTCGTTGAGAAGGTCGTGGCGGATGCCACTGGCTTGGAAGCTGCTAAACCGCTCTCACCGTATCCCCCGACCGTGGCATCATCCACGAATACCAAGCCCGTTGACAATCCCTCATACGCGCCACGTCTCATCGCCCACGAGATATGTCATTCGCTCGGCTTGTTGGGGCACGAGAACAGTAACCCCGGTGAACTGATGGTTTCAGGCAAAATCACCGGAGATGCTCTATCACCATTTCAGGTAGGAATTATTCGGAGCAGCGGTCATGTTACCTTTCTCTGAGGGTGGCGCCGGCACTGGGAGCGATGCCCTGCTCACGGAAATCATGGCGAAAAGCAATTGCGGCACAATATTAAAAGCGTTTAATTCAAGAATTGATAAATTTTTCATAGTTTAAGTTGCGTGTTAATCACGACACGCCGAACAATTCAATGGACGTGAGGGCGCGCACAGCGACTTTGTTATCAAACTTACGTAGTAAACTCAAAATGTGCTTGGCGGCTGTTTTGCTCCCCGTCAATAGTTCAAGTAAATTCAGTTTCACAAACGCACGATTATAAGACAATCTTCAACGTCTAACGGAGCGGTGTTATTTCAGCTTAATCTATGTTTCAAAACCCGTCTCGAAATCAAAATCTCAAAACTAAACAAATTAGCTGACTTATGAGACTTTTTTAAAATCACTCTTTCTATTCGTGAAAAACAAATATTTTTCAGTACCGCGTTATTAGGACACTACATAGAATTGATAAAATTGACTAAATGAAAATTTATTGGCATAAATAAACTGAAGAATTTATGAAAAACGGCTTCAACATAATTATTAT
>DASVTY010000139.1:0-41630 GCA_036387315.1 Pyrinomonadaceae bacterium | reverse complement strand
AGGTGAAAAAGGCTGCGAAGCTAAGTGGATTGAGCATTTTGCATTTTTTAATTCTTCGGCTAAAAATCAAAAATGTACAATGGTCAATCAAAAAACTTTTCCGCAAATTTCCTCGTCGCTTTTAAAAAATACCGTTGTAATACCTTCTTTTTGCTTCCGTTCGAGCGCATTGTCCGTCAATTAAAGGATTGCCGGTTTCCTGACAGCAAGGATTGGTGGGCGTACAGCTCAAACCGCTTTTCATTATTTGTCCGAGCTTGTTTTGTCCGGCGGCTGACGGATGAAAACAGTCGCAGCAGGAAAGCTGGTCGGAACTGAAACGATACTGCCAGGGCGCGTCGCTGTAAACGAAACTGGTGGCAAAGGCTTTTGTTGCGCCGCCGACGACCGCACCGCCGATGTTTACGACGCGCGACCTCCCGCCCTCCGGGATGGCGGCGTATTCCGCCGTCACGTTTTTCAAAATGTCGCGATATGCTTTCATCGTGATATAAGTGTCAACGATTCTGGTCGGCGAGCAATCGCGCGTGAGCGATGCGCAAATATTGGCATTGCCCCACAAAACCCGGCAGGAAGCGGGAATCTGACAGCTTGCCTTGTTTTGAAAATTACAGAGCTGCGAAACGCGAACCGGAGCGGCGACGCCGATTTTCGTATAAGAAATCCCCATTAAAATATCCAAGCCTTTGCGCAGCTCGCGCTCGAAAGAAGCCGGTCTCGTCCGGCAATAATTGTTCGGATCGAGGTCTGCGCTCGGACACGCCGGATTTACTTTCGTCACGGCTCCGCCGCAGTTGTCGTTGTGACCGAGGAAAACCGCCGCAAGGCGCGGAATAGACTGAAAGCTCAGATACGACCGAATATCGTTTGCCTGCGCCTCGAAATCCGACAGCATTCTCGCGCCCGATGCTGCGCTGTTGCGAAACTTAGCGAAAATCGTCGTATTGAGATCGCATTCCGCGCGCTCCAAAAAACTAAAAACCCCTTCCGGTCCGGCGCTGCACAAATTAACCGCGCCGTTCGTTTTGCTCGTGATCCAATTGTATTCTTCCTGATCGGCGTTGGCGCACGGCGCTGCGCTTCCCGCGTTGTAACCTTTGGAAATGCTGTCCCCGGCGACATCAATCGCCTGGATATTCAACTGCGCCGTCGTCGTTTTTGAGAAAACGAGCAAAATCGCGCACGCGCACACTAAAATTCGTAATCCGACTTTCATTTTCAATGCCTCCCGAAATAGATTTGATTGCCGACTTCGTTCAACCGCAGATGTATTAAGCGGGTTGATTGTGCTGCCAAAAGCGAAAAAATACAAGCAAAATTTTCCGCCGCCCAAAACAAAACGGCTGGCTTCAAATATGCGAATCGTTTATCGTAAAATTTACTTTAATTTTCTTGATTTATGGCGAAACAAAAAAGTAAATTTTTGAGCGGCAAACGGATTCAGCCGACGCCGATTGATGCTAATACGGCGCTGGCGGATTTGATTGACGAATCGTTTATGGCTTACAACGCCGCGCGTCTGCGCGAGGCTTGTCAGCTTTTTACCCGCAAAATGCTTGAGCCGGACGTGACGATTGGCGTCACGCTGACAGGCGCTTTGACGCCCGCCGGGCTGGGGATTTCGGCTTTGATTCCGCTTGTGCAAGCCGGTTTTATTGATTGGATTATTTCGACCGGAGCGAATCTTTATCACGACACGCATTTCGGAATCGGTTTAAGTCTGCATCAGGGCGATGCGAAATTGGACGACCGGATTTTGCGCGAAGAAGAAGTCGTCAGGATTTACGACATCTTTTTCGATTATTCGGTTCTTCTCGACACGGATTCGTTTTTCCGGCGCTTGATTGAAGGCGAAGAATTCCAGCGAACGATGTCGTCGGCAGAGTTTCACTATCTTTGCGGGAAATACGTCCGCGAGCGCGAAACGATGCTCGGCATTAAAAATCAATCGCTGCTCGCCGCCTGCTACGAACACGCCGTCCCGGTTTACACTTCGTCGCCGGGAGATTCGTCAATCGGAATGAACATCGCCGCCAAAGAATTGCAGGGCGGAAAATTAGTTTTAAATCCGAATCTCGATGTCAACGAAACCGCGTCAATCGTTCTCGCCGCCAAACGCGGGGCGATTCACGGCGACACAGAAGCGGGCGGAAAATCCGCAATTTTTATTCTCGGCGGCGGCAGCCCGAAAAACTTCGCTCTGCAAACCGAGCCGCAAATTCAGGAAGTTTTGGGAATTGACGAAAAAGGTCACGATTACTTTTTGCAGGTGACAGACGCGCGCCCCGACACGGGCGGGCTTTCCGGCGCAACGCCCGCCGAAGCGGTGTCGTGGGGCAAAGTTGATCCCGACAAATTGCCGGATGCGGTTGTCGCTTACGTTGATTCGACCGTCGCGCTGCCTTTAATTACAGCTTATGCGCTCGCGCGGCACGAACCGCGTCAACCGAAACGGCTGTTTGAACGCCGCGAAGAGTTTATGAATTTGCTCAAAGCCGAATACGAAAAATCTGAAAGAAGATAAACCACAGAAACACAGAGACACAGAGTTTTTAAATCATTTAATTTCTCTCTGTGCCTCTGTGTCTCTGTAGTAAGAATGCGTGAAATTATTCGCCGAACACGAAGGAGAGCGGCACGAAATCGAGATTCGCGTCGAAGATTTAAAAGTTTTTGCGCGCGTCGGCGAAAAACAGTACGAGCTTGAGGCGCGCGAGGTGGAGCCGAACACTTATTTGTTTAATCTCGGCGGGCGGATTTACGAATGTTACGTCGCGCCGAAAAACGCGGCGGGCGTCAACCGCGTGCGGCAAGGGACGAAAACTTTTGATTTAAAACTGTCCGATCCGAAACGTCTGCGCGGGGCGCAGGCTCTAGGCGATGCGGCGGAAGGAACAGCGCAAATCGTCACGCAAATGCCCGGCAAAGTCGTCCGCATTGTCGCTGAAGTGGGGCAGGAAGTTAAAACCGGCGATTCGATTATTGTCGTCGAAGCGATGAAAATGCAAAACGAAATGAAATCGCCGAAAGACGGGGTTGTCAAAGAAATCCGCGCCAAAGCGGGCGCGACCGTCAACGCCGGAGATGTTCTCGCAGTTATCGAATGAGTTCAAATTACAAAGTTCAAGGTGAACAGTCGGAAAAACAAATCCGCATTCCGCACTCCGAAATCCGCATTTTGCTGTGGGATATTGACGGAACTCTTTTGGTTGCGCCGCGCAACGGCTCTTACAAAGAATATTTCGCGCCCGCGATGGAACGAGTTTACGGCTCAATCGGGATTTTGCGCGGGCAATTAAAAGTTTCGGGAATGACCGATTTGCAAATCGCTTTTGAGTCTTTGCAATCCGAAGGCTTTTCGGTTGAACAGATTTATGCGAAATGCGACGAATTTTGTCTGGCAATCGGCGAAGAAATAGAGCGAATATGCGCGCCGGAAGAAAATCGCTTTGTCGCTCTGCCCGGCGCACGCGAGGTTTTAGAGGCGACCGACGCGCATCCGCGTTTTGTCAACGGATTGCTGACCGGAAATCTGCCGCTTGCCGCACGATTTAAACTCGAATTTGTCGGACTCCATAAATTTTTCGATTTTTCGCTCGGCGCTTTCGGCAACGAATCGCATCGCAGAATTGATTTGCCGGCGGTCGCGGCGCGAAATGTTTCGGCAAAATTCGATTACGAATTCGCGCCTTCGCAATTTATCGTTTTGGGCGACACGCCCAACGACATTGCCTGTGCCAAACATTTCGGCGCAAAATCCGTCGCCGTCGCAACCAGCAGAAATCATCCGGCGGAAACTCTCGTTCCGCACAAACCGGATTATCTTTTGAACAATTTGACTGATCCGGCGGAAGTTCTGCGCGTTCTCGAAAATCTTTAATTAACGTCAATTTGGTTAAAAGATTTTCACCGCCGAGACGCAGAGACGCCGAGTTTATTTATTTTTTATCTCGGCGTCTCTGCGTCTGGGCGGTTCAATTTTTCTTGAATTTAGCTCACCTCTTTCAAGGACGATGAAAAGCGCGTTCGATGTCGCGCATTGTGAGGCGCAAAATCACGGGGCGACCATGCGGGCAAGTCGTCGGCGACGAAGTTGTCAGCAATTTATCAATCATCCACTGCATTTTCTCCATCGTTAGCGGCATATTGATTTTGACAGCCGCGCGGCAGGCGAGCGAAGCGGCAATCTCGTCGCGCCAGGTTTCACGCGCGCCGCCGCGTTTTTCCGAGTCTATGGTTTCCAAAATCTCGCGCAGCAAATTTCTGGCTTCGCCAGCAGGCAAATCCGAAGGAACGCTCTTAACTGCTATTGTCCGCCCGGAAAGACGCATTAAACCGAAACCCAGTTCTTCCAATTCATTTTGCACCAATTCAAACGCGGCGGCTTGCGCCGGAGTTAAATCGAAGGTTTCCGGCAGCAATAAATTTTGCGATTCAATCCGCCGCTCACCCATTTTTTTGCGGTATTTGTCGAAAAGAATCCGCTCGTGCGCGACGTGCTGGTCAATCAAAAGCAAACCTTCGGCATCAGTTGCGATGATAAAGCTCTCGCGCATTTGCCCTAACGGTCGAATCGCTGAAGTCGAAAGATTTTCGATTTCAACGGCGCGCGGCAGCTTTGCCGCCGAATCAAAAGGCATCTCGATTGCGGATTGCGGAGACTGTAATAATTCGCCAAAATTTGTATGTTGGTTTTCAACTTTGCTTTCCGCAATGTGGTTTTCAGCAACTGAATTTTGAAGTTTAAAATCTAAATTTTTCTCAAAAACATCTTCCGCTTTTAATTCCGCACTCGATAAGGCTTGATTTTCAAAATCCGAAGAAAAAGCCGGAATCTCCGGTTGAATGGACGGCGTGATTGTCGGTTCAATAATGTCCGCAGCAAATTCGATTCGATTTTGCTGCGGAGGCTTGTTTTCCGGCTGCGCCGGCAGATTCGCGGCGTCAAAATAATTTTCAATCGTTTTTGTTCGCTCGAAAACGTCGTTGGAAACGTTTTCGCCGATTGTTTCGCGCTGCAAAAAACCGGAATTGCCGAGAGCTTTGCGGATTTCTTCGGTGATGACTTCGCGGACGGCTTCCGGTCGGCGAAAACGAACTTCGGTTTTCGCCGGATGCACGTTTACGTCAATTTCTTCCGCCGGAATTTCGACGAAAACGAGCGCGACCGGATAAACGCCGTGCGGCAAAACCGAGCGATAACCTTCGGTCAAAGCGCGAGCCATAATTTTGTCGCGGACATAACGCCCGTTAATAAAGAAATATTGCGCGTCGCGCGTCGTCCGGCGCTCGCGCGGCGCGGAAATAAAACCGGAAATGCGCGCAATAAATTCACTTCCGCCCGCAACCGGAATTAGATTGTCGAGAAAATCAGCGCCGAAAATCTGAAAGGCTCGCTCGCGCAAATTTCGGGCGGGCGTGACGCGCATCGCTTCGCGTCCGTTGTTGTTTAAAACAAAGGCTTTGTCCGGGTGCGCGAGCGCGTAATGCGTGATGAGATTAATCAGATGAAAATTCTCGGTCGCCTCAGAGCGCATAAATTTGCGGCGCGCCGGAACGTTGAAAAACAAATCGCGGACGCAAACGGTCGTTCCTTGCGGATGCGACGCATCTTTCACGTCAATCAATCGCCCGCCTTCGATTTGCACTTTTGTTGCGGCATTTTCGCCCGCCGTTTTGGTCGTTAATTCAACGCGTGCGACCGACGCAATCGAAGCCAGAGCTTCGCCGCGAAATCCGAGCGTCGAGATTCGATTCAAATCTTCAAACGCGCGGATTTTCGATGTCGCGTGCCGTTCAAAAGCCAGAACCGCGTCATCGCGCGTCATTCCTTCGCCGTCGTCTGTTATTTTCAGCAAACGCCGACCACCCGCTTCGATTTCGATTGCAATTCTGGTCGCTCCCGCGTCCAGAGAATTTTCGAGCAGCTCTTTCGCCACCGAAGCCGGACGTTCGACGACCTCGCCCGCCGCGATTTGATTTGCCAGATTGTCGGATAAAACACGAATTTTTCCCATCGTATTTCAGGTTTTACACCAAACTGCACGAATCGCCAAGTTCCACAAAAAGAATGCGGTTAAAACGAACCAGCCGCAAAGAATGATATTCAATCTTTAACTATCAACTTTAAACTATCAACTATCAACTGTTTGTCATTGCAAAACAGTTGATAGTTGATAGTTGACGGTTGATAGTTTCTTCCGTGCGGCTGGGTTTAATTGAAAAAACGGCTAACTGTTTAAATATTTTTCCACCGTTCGGTTTAGATTTTGAACCGCATTTTCCAGATAATCTGTTTTTTCGGCAAACCATTGTTCGTCTTGTTCCGAGTGTTCGCGTTCGACTCGCAAAGCGCGGCGGGTCTCGTCGGGGGCGGTGCCGCCGTAAATTGTTCTGATGTTGACGAAATTTTCGGGCGACAGCGTTTGCTGCAATTCTTCGGCTGTAAGCGAAAGCTCACGCCCCAAAACTTCGCGCGCGGCGGTTTGCAAAATCGGATGCGTGATGTCGCTTTGTCGGTCAATCGCCTCTCGAACCGATTTGGCTACAATGCCGTGTGCGATGCGGAACGATAGGTTTTCGCGGCGGACTATCGTGTCGGCTAGCTCGGTGACGGTGATAAAATTTTCGCCTGCTCGTCGGCGAAGTGTTTCCAAATTAAACGTCGCAGACTCGATTGTTCCGGCAAAAAGCGCAACTGCGCGTGTAGCGTCGCGCACCGCACCGTAAATCAAAGGCTGCAAATCGTCTTCAACGTCGTTAATGTCGCCGAAAGGCGTGTTGTGGACGCTCGTTATTACGCCGAGCGATTGACCGAGAGCTTTGCTGGCAATTGCGCGAATGTGTTCGATGGCAACCGGATTGCGCTTTTGCGGCATAATCGAAGAGCCTTGTACATAACTGTCGGGCAAACGAATGACGTTAAATTCCATCGTCGCCATTAGCAGAAATTCCTGCGCGAATTTACCGATGTTGACGAGAAGTGCACTCGTCGCGCCGAGAGCTTCGGTGAAATAATCAACCGAAGCGATTGAGCCGTAAGAATTAACCGTCGGCGCATAAAAACCTAAAAGCTCGGCGACGCGGTGACGATTGATCGGAAATCCCGTAGTCGTAATCGCGCCCGCGCCGAGCGGGCAAAGATTCATATTGTCGAACCCCCTTTGCAGACGCCGGATGTCGCGCCCCAGATTTTCCGCCATTGCGAGCAGAAAATGCGCGAGCGTCGAAGGCTGCGCGGGCTGCGTGTGGGTGTAAGCCGGAATCAGGCTCTCGTGATGCTGCGCGATGAGATTCAGAAAATTCCGGCGCAGATTCATCGTTTCGCGCAAAAGCCGGAGAATTTGACGCCGCAAATAAAGGCGATAAATCGTCACGTCAATATCGTTGCGGCTGCGAGCCGTGTGCAGTTTTCCCGCCGTGTCCGCATCGCAGTTGCGAGTGATTTCGCGCTGCAAATAATAAAATAAATCTTCAAAGCTGCCGTCGTATTCGGCGCGGCGAATCGAATCGAAATCGAGTTTTTGCAAAGCCGCCAGTAATTCTCGCAATTCGGTTTCGGTAATAATTCCCTGTTCGGCGAGCATAATCGCGTGTGCCAAATCTACTTCGTAATAAGCCTGCAAAAAATAGCGTTTGGCGTCTGCAAAGCAATCCGCGAGAACGTTTTCTTTATAAATTCGGGCGGGAAATTTTTCTTCACTCATAGTTTTTTAGACACGAAAAGACACGAAAGAACACGAAAAACCGAAAATTTGTTTCGTGTCTTTTCGTGTCTTTTCATGGCTAATATTTCTTATTTTGTCGGTTTCGCTTTCGGCAAGCTCAACATATTGGCAAAAAGCCGGTAAGCGCCGGGATTGCCTGTCGGAAGCTGGCGGAAGAAGGAATAAGAGTTGTAAATGTAATTCCCTTTTCCGATTTTCGCGTAAACCAGCCCGCCGTTGCTTTCCGGGTCACCTTCGTCGTGCGATTCGAGCAGCGGCGTGTATTGCGCGTCGAAGGTCGAAAAGTTGTAAAGATTTCGTTCCTGTATCCAATTCTCCCAATCTCTCGCGCCGATTTTGTTCGGATAATTAAAAACCGGATGCGTCGGGACTAAAATCCTGATAGGCGCGTTTTCGTCCGTCACGCGAACGTTTGAAATTCGCTGCGCTCCGTTAACGACCATATCCATTTTCGCCGGAAACGGCGGTAGATTGTCCCGAACGTATTCGTGCTGCTGATATTGAACTATCAGTGTTCCGCCGCCGCGCACCCAATCGAGAAGTCTATTGTTGTTCGCCACAAAATCGGCTCTTACCTGCGAAGCGCGAATGCCGACGACAATCGTGTCGAACCGCGACAAATCGCCCGTCGCCAAGTCTTTTTCTTCGAGCATCGTGACGTTTAAACCCAAACGACGGATTGCGTCCGGTACCTGGTCGCCGGTTCCCATAATGTAGCCGACTCGTACAGGCGCAATTTTTAAATCCACGACTTTCGCCGAAACTTCGGCGGGCAAATAACGGCGATGCGTTTGAATATGCGGGTAAGCGATTTCCTGCATTGATTGGTTAAAAGTTTGATTGCCGACAACGGCGTTTGCCGTAATTTTGTAAGAATCGGGTTTTGCGCCGGCAGGAATTGTCACATCAAAGCTGACAGCGGTTTTCTCGCCTTTCGCTTTTAAATCGAAATCCGCCGCAGCAGGCGTTGCCTTCCAACCCGTCGGCAAATCGAGTCTGGCTGCGCCTTTCGTCGGACGAGGCGCGTTGTTTGTCACTGAAACGACGATTTTGTGGCGCTGCACGCGAGGCGAAACCGGGGCAATCACAAGATTTGAATCAAGCCCGACGCTAACGTGCGGAACAACATTTAAATCCCGCCGCAGCTCGCCGCGAATTTGGTCGGCGAAACGATATTGAATCGGTTTGGTCACCGTCACTTCTTCACCGCCGATTTCCATTTTGACTTCCGCCGAAGCTAAATGTGATTGAAACGGCATGTTTTTTTCAGCATCGGGCGCTGACCAGTTAAAAGTAAAATTCTGACGCGGGCTTTCAAGCCAATACGGCTGTGTCAAGGCGGCGTTTGCCGGAGCCGAAACTTTGAAGAAATAGGCATTGGCAGCGGCTTCATCGCGCGGACGGAAGCCTTGAGCGGGCACAGGCGTCGGCTGCGGCGCGGGCGTCGCAGTCCAGCCTTGCGGCACCCGCAAATTAGCGCCGCCGGCTTTGACGGTCGAGCCTTCCGGCGCAAAAACACGAACTGCAACGTTGATCGAATCACCGGCTACAACCGTCTCTGCGTCACTCAAAGCATCGACGACAACGCTTGCGGCTGTTTGCAGGGCGTCGGAAAATTCGCGCTCTTTTTGAGCAAGCAGAAAATCGGCGTCAGCGAGCGGCGCGTTTTGTCCGCGGGCGGCTTTTTCCGCGATTTCGCGTCGCGCTTTACGTGTAGCGCGCAAGCCTTCCGCCAAAGGCTCGATTGTTTTGCCCGGATTCATCGCGTCGAAATTCGCCAACGCTTTTGCGGCAGCAGCTTGAATGTCTCTTAAATTACCGTTGAGAAAATCGTCGTTTAAATTGACGGTTTTCGGAATCCCCGTGATTGACGTATCGATTCCGTCAAAAACGCTGCGTTCGGTTTCGCTTTTTCCGACGGTTGATTCGGCAAGCCGGACGCCGGAATTTTGTTTACCGCGAAGCTCCAAACTGCCCATTTCCTGCGATTTATGTTGGCTTCTGCCTTCCATCGCAATTTCAAAATACGAGCGACCGATCAGTCGGTCATATTCGCCTGTGTTGACGACCAAGGTCGGCGCGTTGTTCGGATTTTGGGCAAATCCCTGCCCAACATAAAACTTTTTCGCTTGCCACGGGCGCAAACCTTCTCTTAGCTGTTCGGGAAACTGTGCCGAATCGGCTGCGGCTTTGAAAGCAATCGGTGATAAATAACCGGCGAGTTGGTGCTGCCCGTGACCGTCGGCGGGCGTGCCGGAAAATCTGGAAATTACGACGAGCGGGCGAAACAAACGGATTGCCCGCACCATATCGCCCAAAACCTGTTGTTCGCCCCAAATCCGCGCGGCTTCTTCGCGTTTTTTCGAGAAACCGTAATCCATCACGCGGGTAAAAAACTGCTGCCCGCCGTCGAGCGTGCGGGCTTGCAGCAATTCTTCGGCACGAATCACGCCGAGCGGTTCAAACAATTCCGAACCGATGACATTTTGCCCGCCTTCGCCGCGATTTAAGGAAAGATAGGAAACTCGCGCGCTTTCGCCGCGCGCCAGACGCGCCAGCAAACCGGAATCTTCATCATCCGGGTGAGCTGCGGTGTGCATCGCGCTCGCGGTTGTTTGCAGGCGTTTAATTTTTTGCCCCAAACCAATCGCGCCCAAATCGTAAATCGGGCGCACCTGCGCCGAGACCGGCAAATGCAAAATTAAAAATGCAAAACTAAGAAACGAAGCAATTAATGTTTTGAATCTGGTAAATTTCATTTTGAATCTTCACGAACCGTCAAGCTGATCAAATATCCAGCTAAAACCGTAGCCAGACAACCAATGACGTTAAACCACAAAAACTCGATGTTGGTATAAATGCTGGCAATCCAGACCGATGCAATGCCAAACAGCAAGCCCCAAAACGCGCCGCGTGACCGCGCGCGTTTGACGCCAATCGCCAGAACGAAAACGCCGAGCAGCGAGCCGTAAAAAAACGAGCCGAATTTATTGACAACCTCAATCAGCGAGCCTAAATTGGTCGCGTACATCGCCACAATACAGGCGAAAATCCCCCAGAAAAAAGTGGCGATTCTGCCGAATCGCACGTATTCGCGGTCGGTAGCTTCTTTTTTAAAATGCCGCCGGTAAAAATCAATCGTCGTCGCGGTCGCCAGCGCGTTCAATTCGGCGGAAATCGAACTCATCGCTGCCGCAAAAATCGCCGCGATAATCAAACCGATCACGCCCATCGGCATATTTTGGACGACGAACATCGGAAAAACGTAATTCACATCGGTGAAAGATTTATTGCCGCTCGATTCTTTGACAAAATTGAGAGCGTTTTTTCTGGTTTCGTTAAATTGTTTGTCTGCGTTAAGATAGCTTTGACGCGCTTCATCGCCGCGGTTTTCGGCAAAAGCGAGCGCGGCTTGTTCGCGGCTCGCGTGCGCCGTTTCGTATTGATTTTTTAGAGTTTGATACTGTGCCGTTTGCTCGACTTTTGCCGATTCAACCGGATTGAAAATCATCGGCGGCGTGGCGAACTGGTAAAAAACGAAAACCAAAACGCCAATCAGCAAAATCAGAAACTGCATCGGAATTTTCAAAAATGCAGACATTAAAAGCGACGTTCTGCCTTGAGAAACCGATTTTGCCGTCAAAAATCGCTGCACCTGACTTTGATCGCAGCCGAAATAGGAAAGAAAAAGAAATAATGCGGCGATAACGCCCGACCAAATTGTGTATTTCTCTGTTAAATCAAAGCGCCAGTCAATAGTTTCAAGCCTTCCCGTCGCGCCTGCCAGAAAAAGCCCGTCCGCAACCGAAACTTCGGCGGGAAACTGCGAAATTATGATGAAAAGACAAACGAAAAGTCCGAAGAAAATGACGATCATCTGCTTTACGTCCGTCCACGTTACGGCTTGAACTCCGCCGACCATTGTGTAAATGGTCGTCGTCAGACCCATCGCAAAAATCGTCGCAACTTCGCTCCAGCCCAAAACGATTGACAAAATTACGGACGGCGCGGCAATGACGACGCCGACGCCAAGCCCGCGCGAGATCAGAAAAAAGAAGCTCGTTAAGCTCCGCGTTTTTGAATCAAAGCGTTTTTCGAGATATTCGTAAGCGGTAAAAACTTTCGCGCGGTAAAAAAACGGAACTGCCGTAATGCACAAAATCACCATTGCCAATGGCAATCCGTAATAAAACTGCAAAAACCGCATTCCGTCGCTGTAGGCTTGTCCGGTCGTGCCGACGAGCGTAATTGCGGAAAGCTGCGTCGCCATCACCGACAAACCGACCGCCCACCAGGGCAGACTTCTATTTGCGAGAAAATATCCTTCAGTGCTGCCGCTGTGTTTGGTCATTCGGATGCCGTCCCAAATGACGTAAATCAGATAAGCCGCGACGACTGCCCAATCTAAAAATCTCATTTTAATTTAGCTCGAAAAATAACGCGAAAACGCCCACAGCGTGCAAAGCACCAGAACGGTCGTGATTATTACCGCCAAATAAACGCGATACCACCATTCGTCCGGCAATTCTTCGACGGCGTTTTCCGATTTTGTTTCTTCAGAATGCACGATTATCCAAAAAGCATTGACGAATCGTTTGAAACGATTCGTCAATGCTTTTTTCATTTTAGAAGATAAACTTAAACCCGATTTGAAAATTGCGGCTGTCCAGAGCCGTCGCGCCGCCTAAAGACGGGAAGTTTCGCTCGTAATCCGGCAATCCGTTAATCAAATTTCCGAGCGCATCGGTTCCGTTATTGAGCGGAGCCGCAAGGCTGAACGGAATCGTCGTGCTGTTAAATTGGTAAATGCTGTTGATATTGAAAATATTCGTCGCCTCGACAAACGCTTCGAGTTTGAAACGCTCGTTAAAGCTGAAAAATCTCGAATACCGCATATCCACATTAAACTGCTTCGGAGTTTTGCCGGAATTGCGCCCGATTCCGACCGGACGATCCGAGCCGGTAATGCCGTCAGCGTTTAAATCGAGAGCGGAAACGACGTTATAACGTTCGCCGCTGTTTGCGATCAGGATAATACCGAGCTGATTATCGTTGAGCAGCGAGCGCCAGAATCGGTTTTCGATGTTGAAATCCGGTCTTCCGACAAAGCTCGTGACAAACGTATGACGCTGGTCGGCGAGCGACGGTCCGCGGTCACGGTCGCGGTTTGTCGGATCGGACAAAGAAAGCGTAGAAGCCGCGACGAGGTTTTGTTCCGGCGCGTCGTCGGTCGCTTTTGAAAGCGTATAGTTGACGCTGAACTGATAACCGCGCGAAAAGCGTTTGGTCAGTTGGAGCATCGCCGCGTTGTAAGTCGAGTTACCTACCGATTCCGCCATCAAAATATTTTGAAATCTGGTGTCAACTTTGTTCGTGCAAGGCGTGCGCGCTGCGGTTGTCAGATTGATTGTACCGAAAAGCGGTCTGCCATCGGGCAAAGTCGCTCCGGTCGGAAGGCAATTCACGTTGCGGTAAACCGGAATGTGCCTGCCGCTCGAATGAATATAACCGGCGGTCAGCGAAATGTCGTTCGTCAGCGATTGCTCGACCTGGAAATTGGCATGCATCGCGTAAAGATTCTCGAAATCCGGCGAAACCGTGTCAATACTTTGGGTCGGCAATGCTACGCCAGCGGGCAGAGATGCCAGATTAGTCGGAAACGACGGAGCCAAAGGATTGGACGGAACTAAAGTGTAATTGGCAAATTGCGGGCTGCCGTTGTTTTGCAAAGCGCGCGCGTAAACGTCAATCGCGGGCGGATCGTAATAAAACCCGGCGCTGGCGCGTAAAACCGTCGAGTATTTGCCGTCCCGCAAACCGTAAACTATTCCCAGACGCGGCGCGAAATTGTTTTTATCAACCTTAAATTCGCGCGACGCGGCGAAAGGCGATGAAGCGTTCGCTTCCGGGATTTTGTAAAGGTCGTAGCGCAAACCGTAATTGATTTTCAGTTTCTGCGTAGCTTTCCAATCGTCCTGTATGAAAGCGTTGTAAAAGAAAGATTTGTATTCAAATTCCGGGTTGCCGAACGATGCGACGTAGTTTGTATATCCGCGCGGATTCGTTCCGTTGCGCGCGGCAACGTAAGCCGCAATGTTCGGAAATGTGTAGCGCGAGAAAATCCCCGACCGCCGAAAATCGTAAATGCGGCTAACGCTGGCACCGAATTTGACGGTGTGATCGCCCGTAATAATCGTAAAATTGTCTTTAAAATCGGTAATCGTTTCGAGCGGCGCAACCGTATTCAGGATTTCCGCCGGACCGAAGTTCGCCACGCCGGAAATTACAATCGAAGGACCGGAAGGCGTAAACGGGCTGGGCAAATTAACCGAATTGCGTTTGGCGTACTGAAAACGAAATTCATTTAAAAGATTTGACGAAAAAGTCGAAGCGAGTTGAACCGCGCCCGAATACGATTTATCGTCGAAATCAATCGTTCGTTCGAGGGTGTTGATTCCGCCCCCGGTGTTGCTCGTCGTCAGATTTTTAAAATAATTAAAGCGTCCGGTTAAACGATGCTGATCGGTCAATTGCGCGTCGGTGCGAATGATAAAAAAGTGCGCGTTTTGTTGAGTCGGAATCGCCGGTACAAAAGCCGAGGACGGAACGCCCGCCGCAATCAAAGCCGCCTGATTCGCCGGGCTGATGGTAATCAAACGCTGCGGCTCGACCGCTAAACCGCGCTTAACGTATTCATAGCCGGTGTAATAATGCCAGCGGTCTCTGATAATCGGACCGCCGACCGCAACCGTAAAATTGTCTGCTTTGTTTGACGGCAAATCGTTTATCGAATTGTAGAAAAACGGGCGCGCGTAAAACGGCGTGCGGCGAAAGCGATAACTCGTCGAACCGTGGATTCCGTTTGTCCCGGAAGGCGTAACGGCGTTCATAATCAAACCCGGCGTGTTGCCGAATTCGGCGGCGAAACCGTTTGTCACGAGCTGAACTTCGGAAACGAAAACATCGGAAATCGGCATCAAGCGAATTCCGTTACGGTCGGCTTGAGTGTTGTTGTTGCCGTCAAGCTGATAATTTGTGCGGCGCGCATAGCCGTTAGCGTTAATGCGGGGAACGCCGAATTCCGAATTCGGTCGCCCCGTGACGTTTGCCTGAAGCAGCGAATAATTATAAGGATTGCGCGAAACGAGCGGCAGATTTTGCACTTCGCGGCTGTTCATCACGCGCCCAACATCAATTTTGCCCGGATCGGCAATCGGCGCGTCCGACGTCACAGTCACCGTCGCCGACACATCGCCGGCTTCGAGCGCCATATCAATCGTCGCGGTTTGCCCGGTGGTCAAGGTCACGCCTTCGCGAACGTAGCGTTTAAAATTCGACGCTTCGACCGTAATGCGCCAAGTTCCGAGCGGGAGCAGCGGCGCTCGATAAACGCCGTTTTCATCAGTCGTGATTTGCCGCTCGGAGCCGGTTTCAATGTTTCTCACCGTAACCGACGCATTCGGAACCGCCGCACCGTTCGGGTCTGTGATAGTTCCTTCGATTTGACCGTTTAACGCTTGCGACTGAGCATTAGCCTGAAAAACGGCGGCTAAACCAAATATTAATAAGAAGGCGCACGAAGCTAACAGCCTAATCAAGCCGGACGCTTGAGACATATAAAAAATCTCCTTGGTTTCTATTTTCTAATTTATTGTTTGAAATGTTTTAGACAAATCTGTTTTCAGAAATATAACATCAATTTAAATAATGTCAATGGTCTAGTCCGCCGCTGCAAGACTACGAAATTGCGTGAGAAACAAATTGCCACTTGTAAATTGTTAACTGTAAATTGTTTGACAATTAATAATTCAAATTTTCTGCCGTCAGTTCTGAAAATGCAGCTTACAGGTAGAAAATTTGATGCTCCGATGTATCAATATCAACTTCGTCGTAAAGCCATCGCAGAATATAATCACCGTGCAACGCGATTAAAGATGTCACATTAAGCTTTCGTTCCTGCAAGCCTTTTTGCGGAAATAGCGATGAACAAGCGGCTTCGAGTCGGCGTTTGACCGTTTCGTTTCGCGTCATTTCAGCGTTGTAAAACTTACGTTTCAGAGCCTGAATATGATAAAGAATTTTGGGGCGGCGATGCGCCAATGCCGCCGCCAAAGTCGGCTCGATTTCCGTTAAACGCTCGTCCAAACGATTGAGCTGCGCTTTAATCGTCTCTTCCGCTTCTGCAAAAATTTCCGATGTGTCCGAATCCAAAAATTCTTCGACGATTCGCGGAACGAGATTTTCCGGGCGACAGAAAAAATCCGCCATTCTCAAGTTGTATTTATCGAGCGTTCGCCTAACGCGCGGCTCTATCACGGTGGCGCTGGCGCGCGCGAGCATCGGCGTCACCGGGCGTCCCAAAATGCGATAAACTTCCGCGTTTTGCGCCGAATAAGCAATTTCCGCCGCGCCGCCGAAATAAACGGCAGTCGGCAAAAGATAATCCTGAACAACGTTGCGCAAGGTCGCGTTCGGGCTTAAACGCTGAGGCGCGTTTTGAGCAATCTCTTTTAGCTCGTCAATTTCAAATTGCTTTTCATCGCCTTTGGCTGATAATTTCCCGTCTGCCCCGCGCCGTAAAGCGTGGCGTTTTCCGGCTTCGTCGAGCCAGAAAAGCGGAAACGAAGATTCTTCAACCAAAATTTGCGCGTGATAACCATCGGCTTCGAGTTCTCTATTTCGCGCCCGCAGCGCCGCCGTTATTTCAGCAGACTTTTCGATGGCTTCGAGATAAAGCGGCGCGGCAAGCTGTTTTAATTTTTCGTCGAGCGGGTCAAACAACACTAACCCGTATTCACCGAAAAGTCTGGACATCACGAGCGCAAACGCATCGCCCACGTTTTTTCCCGGCTGATACGCCTCCCGCACTAAATTCTCCACTTCGCCGGAAAACTCGGTTTTTGGCAATTCGGCAAACAAATGCTCGACGGATTCGTTGATTGAATCATCAAGCACAATTTTGCCGACCGGCAATCCGGCGGTTTCAGGTGCGGCGGACATTGTGATTTTGCTCAAACATCCGTTGCGGTTTTGGACAAAAGTTTCGGCGATTTCGGCAAAATCGTGATCTTCGGTCGCAATCCAGAAAACCGGAACGGCATTAATTCCGCGCCCGCGATAACACGCGGCGGCTTTGATTGTGGAAATGGCTTTATAAATCGTGTAGAGCGCGCCGGTAAAAATTCCCGCCTGCTGTCCCGTGACGACGGCGACTGAATTGGGTTGCCGCAATCTTTCAACGTTTTCGAGCGTTTGAGGAGTTGCCTGCCAGCGGTTGTTCATTTCGAGCAAAGCGTCGCCAAGTTTATCGCGGTCAATTTTGTAGTTTTTTAAAACTTCCGGCACACGCGCCGGAACGTCAACGTGAGAGCGCAAAGCTGACGGAAAAAATTTTCGGAGCGCAATCGGATTTTTTAAATAATCGAGGAAAAGCTTTGATTGATGCGGAATGCAATCGAACGACAGCGTTTCGACTCGCTCGAAACGCGCGCTGACAGGCGTATTTAAACAATCCCCTTTGCTCATTTTTTGCAGGTTACCGCTCCTCTCTGCTGATTATAACGACCGGCTTTCATCTATACAAACTTTGTCCAACGATTGATTATATTTTTTTGAATAAATACGGACTTAAAAAGATACTTCTTAAAAATGCTAAAGGAAACTGTCAGCTATCAACTCTAAACTATAAACTGTTTTTCAGAGAAAAAAGGATTTCTGCGAATCAGTTGATAGTCGATAGTGCATAGTTTACAGTTGCGTCGGAACTGATCGTTGTTAAAAAAGAAACGGGCGATTTATTAAACAAATCGCCCGTTTCTTTTGCTTTATTTTATTTTTTAGTTGCGCGCGGTTAAAACTCGGTCGGCAATGTAAATACCGGCTGAGTGCGAACCGATCAAAATGCGATTCTGGTTTTGCGGATCGAACGCCAAAGCCCAGACGCGGCGGCTCGGAATATTGGCGTCGAGCTGGTCAAATCGCTCCCAAGTCATTCCGGCGTCCATCGAGCGATAAGCTCCGCCGCGAATTTCGAGCGCGCTGCCGACGATAATTTCATTAGGATTTCGCGGGTTGACGAGAATGGAAACGTAATCGCCCATCGGCAAACCGCCGCCGCGCCGCTGCCATTCTTCGCCTCCGTCACGTGTCAGGAAAAACGTCTGCTTTGTGCCGACGTAAACATAATCGGCGCGCTGCGGATCAATTTCGATCCGGCTAATCGGCGCTACCGTTTGTACGCCCGCTTCCTGTTTCCAGGTTTTTCCGCCGTCACGTGAACTGAGAACGCCGCTTTTCGCCGTGCCGACCCAGATTCTTTCGTGCAATTGGTCGGAGACCGCGACGGTCAAAGTTTGTTTATCCAAATCTTCGGGATAAGCGAGTCGCTCCCAGCCTTTGGCAATGTCGTAGGTGCGATACAAACCGGTGTCGGTCGCCGCGTACATCCCGTTTTTGCCGTCGTGCGTCGGAATAAGCTGGTTGACTCTCTCGGTCAGCGCATCAATGGTTTTAGGCAAAGGTTTCGGGGCTTGCGCGACATTTGCAGCCGGTTTTGCCGCAGGCTTTTTAGCCGCCACAGCTTTTCCTTTCCTCGCGGGCGCTTTGCGCGCAACAGGCTTTTTCGGCGCGGTCACGGCTGCCCAGGAAACGCCTCGGTCGAGCGAACGATAAATGCCGAAATTCGTTCCGAGATAAATCGTGTTCAGTTCTTCCTGGTCTTGCAAAATTGAATAGACAATCAGGCGTTGCGGGTAGTTTTTCATCGAAGCCCGCCACGTATCGCCGCCGTCTTCGCTGACAAAGAAAAATCCGCCGCCGGTCGCCGTGTTAATCGTCGAAGAATAAAGACGATTCGGTTTTTCAAGATCGGCAACGATGTTTTTCGTCAGGCGCGTGCTGAAACCGGCGTTGGTCATCGAAAAAGTTTTGCCGAAATCGCTTGAAACCATTATCCCGTAGTTGTTCGTGCCGATAAAAACTTTGTTCGGCTCTTCCGGGTGAACGGCGATCATATTGATTTCGAGTTGTCTCGAAGTGGTCAAAGCCCACGAGCTGCCGCCGTCCGCCGTCATCCAAAAGCCTTCGGTCGTCGCGGCGAAAACGTAGCCGGGTTTTGAGGGATGTTGCACGATCCAGCGCGTGCGGCGCGATTGTGATGGAATTCCCTGAACTTTTGTCCAGTTTTCGCCCGAATTTTTCGACTCGTAAATGCCGCTGCAAGCCGATGCAAAAATGTGACGCGGATTACGCGGGTCAATATCAATCGCAAAAACGTCGGAATCGTCAATCATTCCCTGCTTGATAATGCGCCAGGTTTTCCCGCCATCGGTCGTTTTATAAGGCAGATACCAGGTTCCGGCATAAATGACATCAGGGTTTTTAGGGTCAATCGCCAGAGATTCGACGTTTGTTAGTCCGGGAATGTTTTCGTTATGAAGCTTTTCCCAACTGTTGCCCGAATCGAACGAAACGAAAACGCCGTGATACGTTCCGACGGCAAACATATCCGGGTTCGAAGCCGATTGAGCAATTGCATAAACGGCTTCTTCTTGAAGGTCTTTGGCTTGGCGCCAATTAGCTCCGCCGTCGGTTGATTTGTAGAATCCGCCTCCTTCTTTGTGGCGGTGCGCTGCGACGTAAAGCGTCCGCGAATCGCGGGAATCAATCAATATGTTATCTATCACCAATTGCGGGCGATTAAAATTTGTCAGAATCCGCCAGCTTTTTCCGCCGTCGGGCGATGTGTAAATCTGCCCGTCGAGCGTGCCGAAATAAAGTCTGTCTTTATCTTTCGGATCAACGACGAGCGAGCGCACGTCGCCGCCGAGCGGTCCGACGCCCTGCCACGCCCCGAAACGTCCCAAAGTTTCCGGCGCATTGTCCCCGGTTCCCGCTTGCACCGATACGAAACCGGCTGCCAAACAAAGCGCTACACAAAGAAGATTGGACAAAACTTTCTTGATAAATTCGGTTTGCATAAGTCTTAAATTACTCTGATTTTATTACGGCGCGACATTTTTTTAAACGCGCTCGTTTTTTAGATGCCGGGGAGCGTCGAATTTTGCGGGAAATTTACGCAAAACTGCTTGCTTGTGATGTTTTGGGAAATTGCGGCGGTTGTCCGCCCGTTGGAGTGGTTAGAAGTTAAAGATGAAAGATTCAATAATTCGGTCTTTCAAAATTTTTATAATGGTGCGGGCGACTGTTTCTCCAATATTCTCGGAGAAATTGGTCGCCCGCAATCCGGTTAAGGTCGCGTCTCGTTTTCAAAGTTAAAAACGAGACGCGAGCGTTTTGAAGATTTACTCAAACGGAGTAGCTGCCGGAGCCGGGTCCGGAGCGCCCGCCGGAACGAGCCAAATCACCGTTTCATCGGTTCCAACTCCGCCACTGCGGATTTCAATGCGTCCCGGATCAATACCTCTCGAGTTGACGAGGTAGTTTCTGGCGAAATTCGCTCTGCGTCTGGCTGCAGCGGCATTTCTGCCGGTTGCAATGATAAGTATGCGTGAGCCAGGCTCGCCTTGAGCCGTAACGGCAACTGCATCCAACCGAGCTTTTTCAGCGTTCTGATTAAGTCTGCCGTAACGCTCGATTTCTCTACCAGCAGGCGGCTGCGGAATTTCAGCCGTAGCAGAGCCGCTGGCACTACATTGCGGAATATCCGGTACTGTCACCGTTGCGGTTGCAGTAATTGATCCCGGCGCAGCCACAGTCGGGCGAACCGTAATTGTAGGCGTACCCTGACCGCTAATAATATCGCCTCCGCTAACCGACCAACTGTAAGTTGCGTTTGCACCGCCCTCAGCCGTAGCTGTAAAGGTTACAGTATCAGTCGGGGTTGCTAAAACGTTCGGCGATGCCGTCACGTTCACACTGGTAACCGGGCATTGCGGAATCGGCGGCTGAGGCGTTCTGCAATCAGGACATTCGACAACGCGAATTGTTTCCTGACGCGGTTGTCCGCAAACGCCGCAGCCATCGTCAACCGCAACAGACAAGGTGTAAGTTCCCGGACGAAGTCCCGAAACATCCCAAGTTACGTTTGCGCCGGTTCCTTGAATCGTTCCGCCGGAAACCGTGTATTGGTAAACGAGCGGATCGTTTTCAGGATCGGTCGCATTTGTCGTCACGCTAACCGATGTAGCGTCGCGGCAACCGCCCGAAGCGGATTCTTGCGGCGGAGTGCAAGGCAAAGTGATTTCCGTGTCGCTGATCGTCACGCTGTTGATGGTCGGGAATTGATTAAGTACCCGCTGACCTCGTTCGTTGCGTCTGCCAATGAAAAACTGAGCGCCGAATCCGTGCGGATCAGTCGAAACACGGAAGCCCGCCGGAACCCCTGTAGTAGTAGTGGTTATATTCGCAGTCGGACCTACAATGTTAACCGTATTAGTCATGCTGAAATCGTCGAAAACGTCTTGGTCTTGTTGATTAGCATTCCAACGATACCAAAAGCTCATTCCGAACCAGCGCGCCGGGAAAATACGAACGCCGCCGAGCAAATCAATCGGGTCTTGTTCAAACGCATTAGGCGTTCGACCGCCGACATATTTTGTCGCACGGGCTTCGCCGATTAGTTGAAAATACCGATTAACCGGGAAATCAACAGCGACTGCGCCCATCAGCTCGTCTCCGCGATCAAGCAAAACAGCATCATCCGCTCCGGGAAAATCAGCCTTGACGCTTGAATTATAGATGTAGCCGATATTACCGGAAAGATTAGCCCATGTCGCCAAACGACCGTCGGCGAAAGCTATCAAACCAATATCGCCGCGATTGCTAAAGGGGTTCCAGCTTCCTGCGCCCGGACCTGCGCCGCGCTGCAGTTGGTTAAATCCGCTGGCATCGTTAGCGCTGTCGCCATAAAAACGGTAAAACGGAATCAAACCGATTCCGACCGGATTGTTAGGTCCGGTAAAACGGAATTTGCCGCCGACCGTAAATGTATTAAACGCTGACTGTCCCCATTCGCGGTTGATGAAAGGGGCATCCGGCAGATAACTCGGCGCAACCGTAAAGGTGGTCGGCGCGGTTAATAGAGTATTGCCCGGAATGCCGGCTGCTACTGTTCCCGCTAAGTTTGTGGTTTGCAGAACGATGCCCGGCAAAATACCGCCGACCGGAGAGCCGAGTCCCGGGAATAAATCCGCGCCGCCTCCGCCGGGGCGAACCGCACCGACGGTCGGTCTAACATTGGCGGGGAATCCAAAAATTCCGCCGAATCCGGGTCTGCCGACAACTCCGAAGGAGCCAATCGAGCCTCCGATAAAAGGATACGAAAGAAACTGTTGACCTCCCTGCGGTCTGAAAATGGCATCATTTCCCGTTCCGGGAGCTAAAATGATTGCCGGCGCGCTTTGAAATGAAAACGTGCCGTTCTGATTTTGCAAACGAAATTGAGAATTCGGTAAATAGAAGCTCGACAAGTGTCTCGGCGAGTTAACCTTAATGCCGCGCCAAGCGTCCGTGTTGAAAAACAATTCAATATAATCGTTTAAACCAACTTGAAAGCTAATCGGAACCTCGGTAATGTCCACATTTCCGGGATCGCGGTCAAAATTCGAATAGGCAATACTGAAGGTATATTCACCTCTCCGTAAAGTTTGACCGTCATAAACTGTAAAAAGTCCGGTCGGACCACCGACCGAACCGCCCGTCCCAACTGTCGGGGCAGTATTCCGCGGATCTTCTTCCGATCTACGGGTTTGTGCCGAGATGATTAAACTCATCATCAGCATCGTAAGTGTCAACAAAAATACACTCTTCGCTAGTCTCATCACATTCCTCCGGCGAAAAAAAAATTTATCAAAAGCAATCTAGGTTTTAATCATCGGTGACAGCCGCCTAGGCGGCTAATCCGTTGTTTTAACAAAAAAAACTAAAAGCGGGAAATAATATTTTCGGCGCTAACCCGATAAATTTAGATTTATCAAAGTTTTAAACCTGAAATCACAAACGTATTGCATCAATCAGGCTGTATTCTTCACATTCAAATATTATAAATCCCTTCAAGACTTCGCTTTTGCTTATACAAAGCAAATCGCTTACTTGTCAATGTCGGTTTATCAAATTTCTCGCCAAAACTGCTGGCAGAAATAGCCTCAAGCGAGAAACTTACCCTATCTTAGCAATAAAAATCAAGATTTTTCGCTATTATTCGCGTTTATTTGATTAAAATTTGACAAATCTTTCCATCTTTAGTCAAACCGTCCCCATTATTAAGCGTAAATCCCGCGCATTCTCGTATCGTAAGCGACGCGGTCAATCGCCAACATATAAGCCGCCGTCCGCGTTTCGACATTGTGTGCGTCGGCGTACCGGCACAAATCGTTAAAGCTGGCGACCATAATCTCTTCCAGGCGCTGATTGACGACATCTTCGCGCCAGAAATAACCCATCCGGTCTTGCACCCATTCAAAATACGACACGGTGACGCCGCCCGCGTTTGCCAAAATATCCGGTATTACGAAAACCCCGTTCTCGTGCAAAATCGAATCCGCGCCCGGCGTCGTCGGACCGTTAGCGCCTTCAGCCAAAACTTTGCATTTGATTTTGTGCGCGTTTTCCGAAGTAATTTGATTTTCCGTAGCACAAGGCGCGAGAACTTCGCATTCGATTTCCAACAACTCTTTATTTGAAACGCTTTCGGCTTCCGGGTAACCTTCGAGCGTCGTATTTTGTTTTAGAAATTCGAGAACTTTATGGATGTTTAGTCCGTTTTCGTTATAAATGCCGCCGCTCACGTCCGAGATAGCCGTAACTTTGTAACCGGCTTCGTACATTAAACGCGCGCCCAAGCCGCCGACGTTTCCCGAACCCTGCACCACGACGCGCGTTTCCTGCGGCGTTAATTTAAAACGCTTGATCGCCTCATTAACGACAATCATCACGCCGCGCCCCGTAGCTTCGCGGCGTCCGGCGCTGCCGCCCAGCTCAACCGGTTTTCCGGTAACGACGGCAGTGACCGTGTGGCGGGCGTGCATCGAATAAGTGTCCATAATCCACGCCATCGTTTGCTCGTTCGTGTTCATATCCGGCGCGGGAACGTCTTTTTCCGGTCCGATGAAATCAATCAATTCAGCCGCATACCGCCGCGTCAGGCGTTCCAGTTCGCCGATTGACATCTGTTTCGGATTGCAGACAACGCCGCCTTTGCCGCCGCCGAACGGAACATTAACGACCGCGCATTTCCAGGTCATCCACGCCGCGAGAGCTTTAACTTCGTCGAGCGTCACGTCCGGCGCGTAACGAATACCGCCTTTTGCCGGACCGCGCGCGAAATTGTGCTGCACGCGGTAGCCTTCAAAAACTTCGATGCGTCCGCTGTCCATCCGTACGGGAATATAAACTTTGATTTCCCGATTCGGAACAATCATCACCCGGTACAAATCCGGGTCTAAATCGAGAAGCTGCGCGGCACGGTCAAAACGCGCTCTCATTGATTCAAACGGATTTTCCTCCTTGAATCGCCGTGCATCATCTACCATCGGGTTTGCCATTAATTTTGAATGATGAATGATGAATGATGAATGATGAATAAAAATAGTTCATCATTCATCATTCATCATTCATCGTTTTAAAATCTCGTTCATCGCTCCGGTACGATAACCTGCAAGGTCGAGCGTGACATAGCGAAAGCCAAGGGCGCGAAATTCGCTTGCCAATCGGTCAATCATCGTCCGCTGCAAAACCTGCTCCATTTCGTCCGAAGCAATTTCCAATCTAACCAATTCTTCGTGATACCGGACGCGAAACTGCCGGAATCCAAAGGAACGCAAAATCTGCTCGCCGCGCTCGACTTTCGATAATCTTTCAATCGAAACCGGAATGCCGTAAGCAATGCGCGAAGACAAACAAGGACTCGCCGGTTTATCCCACGTCGGCAAATCGTATTTAAGACTTAATTGCCGGATTTCCGCTTTGTTTAATTCGGCTTCGACGAGCGGGCTGCGAATCGCTTTTTCCTCAGCCGCGCGCCTTCCGGGGCGATAATCCGACAAATCGTCAATTGTCGAACCGTCGGCAACAAAATTCAACCCGCGCGTTTTTGCTAACGGGACGAGTTTACCGTAAAGCTCTGATTTACAAAAGTAACACCTATCGGGAGCATTTGCCCGATAATTTGCATCCAACAACTCGTCGGTGTTGATTGTTTCATAACGAAAATTAAAATTTTGCGCGATTTCGGCGGCAAGTTTTTTTTCTTCGGCGGCAAGACTCGCTGAAACGCCGGTCACGCATAAAGCGTTGTCGCCCAGTTCCTGCGAGGCGATTAAAGCCAGCAAAGAGCTGTCAACGCCGCCCGAAAAGGCGACAAGAATTGAGCGCATTTCACGCAAAATGCGGCGCAAATTCACTTCTTTTTGTTCTGATTTTTGTTCGGAAGCGGCGACAGTTCGTGCGGTGAGTAATGCTTGTTTATTTGCTGCTATCGCCATTTTGCTCGTTTGATACTTGATTTTTGTTCAAGTTTTTTGCCGAGGAGATGCATTGCTTGAAACAAGCATCGAATTTTAACGTACTTTCGACGCGAGACGCAACCGGAAGGTTTTGTTCGACCGATTAATTGCCCGGTGATAAAATTTGTTTGGTTTTTTATTCCTTAGTTATGTCTCAGGCTTTTTTCAATAAAATTTTCTTCTATTTTTTGTCTTTTGCCGCCGCAGCCGTTATTCTGGTCGGCTTTGCTCAAGCTCAAACCGACGAATCGAGCGCGGGCAGCGCTCAACATCAAGCCGTCGCATTGTTTGAACAGGGACAAAACGCCCACGAAAAAGGAGATTTAAACGGCGCTCTTAAATTTTATCAGGAAGCCTTAAAACTTTTCCCCGAATTTCCCGAAGCCGAATACCAACGCGGCGCGGCGCTGATTTCTCTGGGAAATTTGGCGGAAGCGGAAAAGGCTTTTCGCCGCGCGGTCGAATTGCGCGCCGATTGGTCTTTGGCGTGGGCAAAGCTCGGCGAAGTTTTGGTTGATAGACATTCGGCGGGCAATTCCGCCGATTCGGAAGAATCAAAACAGCTTTACGGCGAAACCGTTCGGGTTTTACAAAAAGCAATCGAGCTTGACGTTAATAATTTTCCCGCAATGGTCGCGCTTGCCGAGTTGAGATTACGTTATTCAACGTCTCCGAATACATTAAACGAATTGCTCGCGCAAATCAGAACCGCGACCGACGGCAAAGCCAATGTTCCGGCTTCGGTCTGGGCGGCGCGCGGCGCGCTCGAACGCCGTTTGAAAGACAATGCGGCGGCGAAAAACAGCTTGAATCGGGCGTTGACGATTGATTCTCAAAATTCGACCGCGCTGCTCGAAAGAGCGCAGCTTTTTGCCGCGCAAGGCGACGCGGAAGCCGCGATTGTTGATTTTCAAGCGGTCGCTCGCCTATCTTCGCCGAAAACTCGGTGGCGCGCGCAAGCGCTGCTCGCCGGTTTGCTTGCCGAAACCGGCAAAACCGAAGACGCCCGCAAAGTTTTGGAAACGATTGACGAAGGCTCGAAAAATCAGCCGGAAGTCGTCAGTTTGAGAAATGCGCTGCTCGTCGTCGGCGCGGAAGGCGCGGAAGGAATCGAGCTTTTGGAGAAAGCTCTTAAAACTGATACAAAAAATGTCTCTCTTTTAAGTCGTTTGTGCAGCCTGACGAGAACCGTCAATCCGCAGAAGTCTCTGGATTACTGCCGACGCGCGCAAGAGATTGAGCCGACTGAGATTAGACACGCCGTCGGCTTCGGCGCGGCGCTCGTTCAAGCCCGCCAATTTCCCCAAGCCGTCGAGCTTTTTCGCAAGCTCTTAGCGGTCGAACCGAAGAATTTTACCGCCCGACAAAATTTAGCTCTTGCGCTCTACGAATTAAAGCGCTATAACGAATCAATAGAAGAATTCGAACGTTTGATCGAAGCAAAACCCGATGCGCCTGTTATCTACTATTATTTAGCGACAGCAAACGATTTTGCGGGAAACTACGTGGCAGCTCTGGCGGCTTATCAAAAGTTTCTGGAGCTTGCGAAACCGGAAACGAATCAACTCGAAATTGACAAAGTAAAATTGCGGCTTCCGGCGGTCGCCAACCAAGTTAAGAAAGGTGCGGGCAAAAAGAAAAAGCCTTGATAAAGCAGATGCAAAACGATTTTTTGAAACAAACGGTGAATGGTTTATTTTCTCTGGTTGCTGTTTTTTGTCTGACGGGTTTTGTTTTCGGGCAGGATGCTCAGCCGAATGATTATCAGGACGCAAACGACACCGCACCGCCTCCGGTTTTTACGATGTCGGGCGCAGAAAAATCTCAGCTTACCAATGAATCCGATTTGAAACGCCGCACGCAGCTTTGCCTGCTTCTTGCCGATGCCCGCTTGCGGCGCGCGGAAGAAGCAACCGACCGGGAGGATTTTCAAGCTGCGCTCTTAGACCTCGGTTCTTATCAAGCGATTATTGAAAACCACATAAAATTTCTTGAACGAGGCGATTACAGCGCCGGAAAAGTGCGCGACAATTTTCGCCGGATGGACATCACGCTTCGTTCCTACACGCCGCGAATTGAAACTATCCGCCGCACAACGCCGTTTGAATTTGCCGTTCATTTAAAATCCATCTTGAATTTTACTCGCGACGCCCGCGCTCGCGCGCTCGATTCATTTTTCAGCGATACAATTTTATCTACTGAAACAGCAGGCGGATTAACACCGACGAGAGCGCCGCAACCCGCCGTTTCCGGCGGAAACGGTTTTTCCAAAGAAAAGAAACCTTAGAAATTAATTTCGGTGAAAAGTAAATATTTTTTTAAACCTCTGTTTTTTGTCCTCTTGCTTTTATTGATCGGCGGTTTGTCTTTTTCCGCGTCAGCGCAAAAACGCGATCATCTAACCGAAGCCGAAATCGAAATCATCCGCGACACGCAGGAGCTTGACCTGCGAACAAAAGTTTTCGTCAAAGCCGCCGAGCGGCGCTTCGTCGCTCTCGGCGTTTTAACCGAATCAAAACCCGCGAAAAAAGAAAAAGACAATTCCGAGTGGGGCGCGCCTCCGACGGGAACGCGCGCCGAATTGCTCGGCGACATCGCCAAGATTTTGGAAGAAGCGATGAACAATCTCGACAATGTTTGGAGTCGTGAACCGAAAAATCCGCTCGTTCCGAAAGCTCTCAAAATTCTGTCAGACGCCGCCGCGCGTTTTCAAACGCAAGCCGCTTCGCTCGATTCAAAAGCCGCGAGCGAAAAAGAGCGCGAAGCGGTTTTTCAGATAAAACGCGATTTGGAAAACATTTTGCAAGCCCAAAAAGATTATTCCGCAGGCGCCGGTTCGACCCGTTAAGGCGTGCGCTGGACAGAAACCGCTCGTCTCGTGTAAATTTACCAAAGCAATTTAGAATCACGCGGTTGCCGCTTTCTAAAGTTGGAAAGCGGTTTTCTGCGATTAAGGAGAGGCTATCTAAAGAATATTATGGCTACAGCCAAAGAAACCAAAGAGCAAATTTTGCAAAACTATCGCACGCACGAATCCGACACGGGTTCGCCGCAAGTTCAAGTCGCTCTGCTCACGCAGCGCATCAACGAATTAACCGATCACTTTAAAACGCACAAAAAAGATAATCACTCGCGTCGAGGGCTTCTGAAGATGGTCTCGCAGCGTCGCAGCCTGCTTGATTATCTCAAGCGCAAGGACATCGAGCAGTATCACACAATTGTCGAACGGCTCGGACTCAGAAGATAAGTCGAGAGCCTGGAGAGTCCAGAGAGTCGAGAGTCAACTAGAATTTTATTTGATTTTAATTCCTTTTTGACTCTCCAGACTCTCGACTCTCCGGACTCTCGACTTAAAATGACTGCTTCGAGTCATTTTAGATGTTAGTTGTTTCCATCGAAGAATTTGTCGAACGAGAGCCGAACGTGACGGCGCGAGTCTCGCGGCAAAAGGAAACAGTCGTCAAGAGAATATTTAATCGAACGGCGGCAGAGGCTTTCACGGCAAGAGCTTCTGCCGCCTTTTGTTTAGTTAATCGTTAATCGTTAATCGTTAATCGTCGTTGAATAAATTTAAGTTGTAGATTTAGCTGAGAACAGAAATTAAAAATAACTACGATTCCCGATTCCCGATTCACTATTCGCGAGGAAGAAATGCCACAGAAAAAATATTTGAACGAATCAATTAAATTGGGCGACAAAGAATTATCCCTCGAAACGGGACGAGTCGCCAAACAAGCCGACGGCGCGGTAATTATGCGCTACGGCGACACAATGGTTTTGGTCACGGCGGTTTGCGCCAAGGAAGCCAAAGAAGGCTTGGACTTTTTTCCGATGACCATCGAATACCGCGAATCGGCTTATTCCGCCGGTCGCATTCCGGGAAATTACTTTCGCCGCGAAGGTCGCCCCGGTGAAAAAGAAACAATTACGAGCCGATTGATTGACCGCCCGCTACGACCGCTGTTTCCCGATGGTTTTCGCTTTGAAACTCAGGTTATCGCCACCGTCATTTCCGCTGACCCGGACAATGACCCGGATGTAATTGCGATTATCGGCGCGAGCGCCTCGCTTTATTTGTCGGACGCGCCGTTTACGACTCCGGTTTCCGCCGTTCGCGTCGGTTTAATCGGCGAGCGTTACATTATCAATCCGACTTACGACGAAAAACGCGAATCGTCTTTAAATTTAATCGTCGCCGGAACCGAAGAAGCGATTGTTATGGTCGAAGCCGGAGCGCAGGAAATTTCCGAAACGATTATGGTCGAAGCTCTGATGCTCGCGCACAAAGAAATCAATCGTTTGTGCCGCTGGCAGAAAGAGCTTGGAAAAGCGCTCGCCGTCGAAAAACGCGAATGGTCTGCGCCCGAACCCGATGCGGAAATGGCGCGCGAAATCGAAGAGAAATATTCGGAACAATTGCGCGCCGCTCTCGACACGCAAACGCAGGACAAACAGGCTTCTTACGCGGCGGTTGACGCGCTCAAAAAAGAAGTCAGCGAGTCTTACGCTTCCGATGAAGACGCAACGAGAAAACAAATGGCGGGCAAGATTTTCTCGACATTGAAAGAAAAAATCTTCCGCGAAGACATTCTCGGCAAACGCCGCCGACCGGACGGTCGCCGTTTTTCCGAGATTCGCGCGATTTCCTGCGAAGTCGGCTGGCTGCCGCGCACGCACGGTTCGTCTCTGTTTACGCGAGGCGAGACGCAGGCGCTTGTCGTTTCCACGCTCGGCACGAAAGATGACGAGCAGTTTATGGACGACATCGAAAAAGGCGAAGTCAAACGCCGCTTTATGCTGCATTACAATTTCCCGCCTTATTCGGTCGGCGAAACCGGCAGAGTCGGCGGCTCGTCGCGCCGCGAAATTGGTCACGGCGCTCTGGCGCGGCGCGCGCTCGAAGCCGTTTTGCCTTCCGCCGAAGAATTTCCTTACACAATCCGCATTGTTTCCGATATCACCGAATCGAACGGTTCAAGCTCGATGGCTTCGGTTTGCGGCGGCTGTTTGAGTTTGATGGACGCGGGCGTTCCGATTAAAGCTCCGGTTGCGGGCGTGGCGATGGGACTTGTGATGGAAGGCAATCGTTATGCGATTTTGTCGGATATTGCGGGAGCCGAAGACCATTACGGCGATATGGATTTCAAAGTCACCGGAACCGCCGAAGGAATTACGGCTCTGCAAATGGACATTAAAATCGAGGGAATCAACGCGCAGATTATGGCGGAAGCTCTCGAACAGGCGCGCAAAGGCAGACTTCATATTTTGAACATTATGAGTCAAACGCTTGCCGAACCGCGCGAAGACATTGCGCCGAACGCGCCGCGAATCGTCACGATTAAAATCAACCCGGACAAAATCCGCGACATCATCGGACCCGGCGGTAAAATTATCCGCGCGATTGTCGAGGAAACGGGCGCGAAAATTGACGTTGAGGACGACGGCACGGTTTCGATTGCGTCAGCCGACGGCGAAGCCGCGCAAGCCGCGATTGACCGCATCCGCGCTTTAACGGCGGAAGCCGAAATCGGCGAAAATTATCTCGGCACGGTTTCCCGAATCGTTGATTTCGGCGCTTTTGTCGAAATCTTTCCCGGCGTTGACGGGCTGCTGCATATTTCGGAAATTTCGGATCGCCGCGTGCGCGACGTGCGCGACGAGCTGAAAGAAGGTCAGCAGGTGATGGTCAAATGCATCGGCAAAGAGGGCAATAAAATCAAGCTCTCGCGCCGCGCCGTCTTACGCGAAGAACAAAAGCGCGGCGGAGGCGAAAACGGAGCGAGCGAGCCGAAAGAAGAATAAATCTTTAACGCAGATAAGATTTAACTCACCATCGCAGGACACAAAGGACACAGAGGAAAAACAATAAAAACCTCTGTGTCCTTTGCGTTCTTTTTTTATTTAACTGACTTTATTTAACAAATCCGCCAAAAAATTTGGAAACGGCTGCTGATTAACACTTATTTTGAGTTGAGACAACCGAAAGCTCCCGCAGTTTTGGAGTGGAGCGTTTGGGAATTGCGGCAGCCGATAAGTCAATTTGACAAAACGTTAGAATTTACTAAGTCAATTTGACAAAACACTCAAATTTTTCTTAAAAATTTGATGCGTTTTTTGAATTTTCTGCTACAATCCCACCACTCTCGAACCATAGATAGTGCAAATCGCCGTAAAGCGATTTGTCTGTTGGAGTTTCAGCCGTGTTCGACTTCTTCGATTTTTGGAAGCGAATCGCAAACGTTAGGAAACAGTTATGAAAAACAGACCGATTCGGATTTTTCTTTCCGTTGTCAGTTTATTCTCTATTGTGCTGGCATCATCGGCGATCAAAGCCGGTTCGATAAAATTGTCGGACGTTGTTCAAGTCGTCAGCAGCAATCCGAATAATCTAAACAAAGGCAGCTTCTCGGAGCTGCGGCTTGATCCGCAGGACGAGCCGCGCAGCAACGGCGCAGCCGTACCGCAGCAAACGCCGCCCACAAATCCGCGAATTCAAACCGAAGAAGTAGTTGAAATTACGGAAGAACCGTGTGATTGCCCGGATTTGCCGGTTCCGCCGGCGATTGTGCGCGGCGGCGGTTTTCCGTGGTGGGTTTTAGGTTTCGGCGCAATTCCGCTGCTGTTCTTAAAACGTGACGATGATGACGAGCGCAGAACGCCGACACCGACGCCAACGCCCACGGAAACTCCGACCGGCACGCCGACGCCGACAGAGACTCCGACTGTAACGCCGACGCCGACGGTTACACCAACACCGACGGAGACGCCAACTGTGACGCCGACACCGACAGTTACTCCGACGCCGACCGAAACGCCGACCGTGACGCCGACTCCAACGGTTACGCCGAGCGTGACGCCAACGCCGTCGGAAACGCCTACGCCGACTGTAACGCCGACTCCGACGGGAACGAAAACTCCGCCGCCGACAATGACGCCGACGCCGAAACCGATTCCCGAACCGTTGACGCTGCTGCTGTTCGGCACGGGATTAGCGGGCGTGGGCGCGGTTGCGCGGCGACGCTGGCGGAAAAAACAACAAGAGGAAGAAGACTCCGAATAAAGATTCGCGGCGACAGCCAGCGCCCGGCGGCTCAATTTGATAAAAATCAAACGATTCCGCCGGGCGCGTCCAAATCTTCAGTCGCAAACGTTATTTCGGTTCGATTTTTTGAGAGGCACATCCGATGAAAAGAATTTGTTACAGCATGTTTCTCGTTTTCAGCTTGCTGCTCGTTTTCGGCTTGGCGGACGCGAGCGCGCAGAGACGCAACCGTCAACAGGCAGTTCCGACGACCGGCAGGCTTTCGGTCAAAACCATGCCCGCCTCGTATCCCGTTTTGGTTAACGGCAAACCGTGGGGTTTATCGGGCAATCCGAATCCGAACGAAGTTGATTTGTCGCCCGGCACTTATCTGGTAGAAATTCAGTTTCCTAAAAAAAGCTGGACGAGAGAAATTATCGTCAACGCCGGACGCCGAAGCTGCATTTGTTTGACTTACAACGAGCGCGTCCTCGAAAAATTCTGTCCCTACGATTTGCGCGTTGACGCGCCGACGGAAGTGACAGATGGAGATTTGATTACATTTTCGAGCAGCGTCAACTACGGCGGACCGACTCCGCTCGCATATCGCTGGACGGTATCGCCCGAATCCGCGCGCATCACGAGCGGTCAGGGCACGCCTTCGATTACGGTTGACACGACGGGTTTAGCCGGACAATCAGTAACGGCTCGTCTCGAATCCGAAGATACAACGGGCGATCCGAGCTGCCGCGCCGACAACTCGGCAACCGTTCCGGTCAGACCGCTCCCGCCGCCGCCGCCGCTTACATGTTTCGATTGTTTCACGTTTGTCGCCTTTGATGATGTCAAAGCGCGTCTCGACAATTTCACGATTGAGTTGTCAAACCGCCAAGATTATCAAGCCTACATCATTACTTACGGCAGACGCGGCAGCCGTTTGACTTCGGCTGAACGTTTAGGAACACGCGCGCGCGATTACCTCGTCAGGAATCGCGGAATTGACCCGCGCCGCATCACAATCGTCAACGGCGGCAACAAAGACCGCGCCGGTTACGATTTGTTTCTTTTACCGCCCGGTGCAAATCCGCCCGTGCCGCGTTAGTTTTAACGAAACGCAAAACTAAAAAGAGCGACGAAATGAGATTCGTCGCTCTTTTTAGTTGAAATTATACGGAAATTAAAATCAATATTTGTTTAGCGGCGGGCTTGCCCGCCTTTCGCATTGAAGGGTAGGCAAGCCCGCCGCTAAACTGAAGTTTCATTTTTAATTTCGGCTTATCGTTATTTTTTCAGTTCGACAACAGTTGCGCCGTTTCCGCCTTCGTCCTGCGCCGCTATGGTGTAACGCTGAACATGCGGATGATTTTTCAAAAAGCTGTGAACTGCCGCCCGCAAAGCGCCCGTGCCGATGCCGTGAATCACGCGCACGCGCGGGAAGCCGCTTAAATAAGCGTTGTCCAAAAATTTGTCGAGCAAATCTTCCGCCTCGTCCGTGCGTTTGCCGACGAGATTCAATTCGGCGTTCCGGTTTTCCTCTTCAAAACGCAGATTTGATTCCGCTCTTTTGGCTTTTTCCTGCAATCGTTCGAGTTTTCCCTGCGTTTGCTGCGGCTGTTCATCGGCAACTCTTTCCAAATTCTCGACTTTTTCGCGCAGGCGCATCGCGCCGACAAGAACTTCCGCTTCGTTATCGCTCAGTTTTTCTACCGTTCCAATCGAGCCGAAATTTTTCAAACGCACCTTTGCGCCGACAGCGATTGGCAAATCGGATTTCGGAGCTTGTTCTTTCGCTTTTGAATCTCCGGCAAAAGCCGATTGGTCGTTGATTGTCGCGGCTGCGGCGCGTTTTAATTCGGCTTTTCTGGCTTGCGCGTCTTTTTCAATTTTGGCGCGAATCGTTTTGTCTTCGATTCCTTCGAGCAAAGCGCGCGATTGGCGGTCGAATTCTTCTAATGTTTTCGCCAGTTCGCGTTCAAATTCGCGGCTGCGTTCCTGTTCGCGTTTTTGAAAATCGCGTTCAAGCTGGGAATATTTTTCCGCTGTCGCGCTGCGTTCTTCTTCCACCGCGCGGCGCAAATCTTCGGCTTCGGCGACTTCGCGGCGCAAATTCGTTAAATATTCCGAGGCGTCGAGTGACGAACGATCAACATTTAGTTTCGCATTCTCAATCACCGCATCGGGGATTCCGAAACGTCGTGCGATCTCGATTCCGGCTGAAATTCCGGCAATTCCGGTTCGCAAACGATAAGTCGGCTTTAACGTTTTTTCGTCAAACTCGACCGAAGCGTTTTGCACGCCCGGCGAATTTCCCGCGTACATTTTCAAACCACGATAATGCGTCGAAGCCAAAACGTGCGCGCCGCAGTTTTGGCGGAAATGATCAACGACCGCGACGCCCAAAGCAGAGCCTTCTTCCGGGTCTGTTCCCGTTCCGACTTCATCGAGCAAAACCAGCCCCGGACGCTCGCAAGATTGCATCATTCCGGCGATGTTTGAAACGTGCGACGTAAACGTTGAAAGATTCGCCGCGAGCGATTGCTGGTCGCCGATGTCTGCCAGAATCGAGCGATAAAACGGGACTTCGGCGTCGTTTGCCGGAACCGGGACGCCCGACAAAGCCATTAAACTCAGCAATCCGGCGGTTTTTAAAACAACGGTTTTGCCGCCCGCGTTTGCGCCCGAAATAATCATCACGGGTTTTTCCCCCGTCATTTCAAACGATAGCGGCACAATTTGCCCGCCTTGTTTTCGCAGATTTTCTTCCAAAAGCGGATGGCGCGCTTCGCGCAAAAACAAAATGTCATCAGCCGAAATTTTCGGGACGACACAATCGAAATCGCGGAAAAACGCCGCTCTGGCGTTGACGAAATCAAGCTCGGAGACGGCGGCGATTGCCGCTTCGATTCCGGCAAGCTCCCAGCGCAAACTTTCGGTTAAATCAAAAAGCACGCGCGCGGTTTCGCGTTCTTCCGCTTCGCGCAGGGCTTGCAGCTCGTTGTTCGCCTCGATTGTTTGCAGCGGCTCGATAAAAATCGTTTGCCCGGATGAAGAAAAACCGTGCGCGACGCCGTGCAGGCGACCGCGAAAATCCGTCTTGATCGGAATCACAAAACGGTCGTTGCGAACCGTGATAAACTCGTCCTGCACGGCGGATTCGGTTTTCGCCATAATGCTTTCGAGTGATTTTGAAATCCGCTCGCGCTGGCGATTGATGTCGCTGCGAATTCTGGCGAGTTCGGGCGAAGCGCGGTCGTCGAGAATTCCGCCCGGCAAAATTTTTTCCTGCAAACGTCGCGAAACTCGCTGCAATTCACGCGGCACGCGCTCGATGATTTGAGTTAAAACGGGCGCAGATTCTTTTTCCGACAAAATTATCAAACGCGCCGACAATGCTTGTTCGATTAAATTCGCCAAATCGAGCATTGCGAGCGGTTCGAGCGCGGCGTTTTCGATTCGCAAAATTGCCAGCGAATCAGACGGATCGGCGATGCTCGAAAAATTAAAACCCGCACCGCGTTCTTTGAGCGCCACGGTTTCGGCAACGGCTTCGAGTTGTCTCTGCAATTCGGCGCGGTCTTGAACGGGCTGTAAATCTTCAATTCGCGCCGCGCCCATCGGCGTTTGCGCGTATCGAATCAAAAGCGCGCGCAGTTTGTCATACTCCAAAGCTGAAAATGATTGCGTATTCATTGAGAAAATTGTAGCGCATTCTGCAAGCCCTTTGGGCTAAAATTGCATCAAATAAATCGTCTTTTTTAGAAATTCATATTCAAAATTTTCTATACAAAATTGCGAGCCAGAATAAATACAAAATTCAGTTTCTGCGTCCGACTTGTTATCGTCGCGTTGCTTTTGCTGCTGCCCGGCGCGGCATCCGCGAAAGAAGTGTGGACGCGCGTCCGGTCGCAGAATTTTGAACTAACCGGAAATGCTTCGGAAAGCCGGATTCGCTCCGTCGCTCGCAATCTCGAACAGTTTCGGGAATTTTTCAGGCAGCAATTTCCGCAATTGAAACTCGATTCGTCGCTTCCGCTGCGCATCGTTGTTTTCAACGAACACGAATCGTATCGCCCGTTTCAACCGCTTCGCTCGGATGGTTCCGCAGATACGGCGGCAGTCGGTTATTTTCAACCCGGACTTGAGGCGAATTACATCGTTTTTCCGGTCAATGAAAAAACCGCCGCGCCGAGCACGGTTTATCACGAATACGTTCATTTCATCGTTCACAACAATTTGCAGCGCGCCGACATCCCGCCGTGGCTCAACGAAGGTCTTGCCGAATATTTTCAAACTTTTCGCGCCGAAAACGACCGCGTTGTATTGGGCGAAGCACAGCCGGCACTTCTTAAATTGCTGGAAAGCGAAACCTTGATTCCGTTTGAGACTTTTTTCAACACCGACCGTTTCGCCCTGCAAAATCAAGGCAATCACGGCAGAACAATGTTTTATGCCCAGTCGTGGGCGCTGGCTCATTATTTTCAAACCGGAGCGCGCCGAGCCGAATTCAACAAATTTTTCTCGCTTCTGCTCGCCGGAGAAACTGTTTCGGGCGCCTTTAAGACCGCGATTCGGATTGACAGCGCGACGATTGAAAAAGAACTGAAAGATTATTTGACCTCGAAACAATTTGCGAGCGTCTCAATCGAGTTAAAAACCATTGCCGAAGCGAATTTAAAACTGCAAACCGCCGCCATTCCCGAATCGGAAGCGATGACGGTTTTAGGGCATCTTTTATTTCAGCAAAATCGTTTTGCCGAAGCCGCCGCGCTGCTCGAAAAAGCGGTTAAAGCGGATGATTCAAATTCCGTCGCACACGCTTCGCTCGGCGCGGCGCTGACGCTTCAGAAAAAATTCGCCGCCGCCGAACCGCATTTTGAAAAGGCTTTGCGAATCGGGTCGGGCGGTTTTCTGTCGCCGTTTTTATACGGGTACGCTTTGTTCAAGCAGGAAGCGGACGCCGGCGGTTACGTCAAAGCAATTCCGGCTGCCAAAACCGCGAAAATGCGCGCTCTGCTCATGAGATCAATCGAGATGAATCCGAATTTCGCCGCTTCTTATCAGGTTTTGGCGAACATCAATTTGATCAACGGCGAAGATTTGGGCGAAGCCATCGGGCTGCTGAAAACGGCGATTCGGCTCGAACCGGGAAATATGCGATTTGTTTTTGATTTGGCGCAAGTCAATCTGCGGCTGACGAATTACACCGAAGCTGAAACGCTCGCCGACAAAGTTTTTCAAACAACCGCCGACAAAGATTTGCGTTTGAACGCGCTATCGGTCGCCGTCAGCGCCCGAAACATCCGGGCGCAGCTTAACGCAGTCGAAATCGAGGAAATAAAAGGTAAAGACGCCGCGCTGCCGGTAATTTCGCAGGAAGAAGGCTTGCTCCAAGCCTTAAACGAAGCGTTGCGAAAACCGGGAGCGGGCGAACAGCGCATTTTAGGAATTCTGACCGAAATCGAATGCCGGGGAAAAAGCAGCATATTCATCATTCAAGGCGACAATCCGGCAGACCGCGCCCTGATTTTCAGCGCGCCCGAATTACAAAAAGTGCCGATGAGAACTTTCGCGCCCGATCTCGAAGGACGGCAAATCGGCTGCGAAGCGAGAAAACTGGCAAATCCCGTGGTCTTGACTTATCGTCCGGCGAAAGAAACAAACACCAAATTCAAAGGCGAAGTCGTTTCAATCGAATTTGTGCCGAGTTATTTTCGGTTTTTGTTGGTAGTGCCCTAATCTTGTGGTTCTATACTAAGATGTGTCTCAAAAACGACCCTTTTTGAGACGCTAATTAAAGGCTCAAAACTGTCTCATAAGTCATCCGTTTTTGAGACACCTCTGATAGAGCGATTAATAGTTTGTGAGATTCTCCAACGGAGTGGTTAAACACCAATATTGTGAAGAATTTCTTTACTTACAGCCTCGATAAGACTACGCTCACTTTAACTTCTCGCGTTCTCTGTATTAGAACTTAATCTTCCACGCTCTCGACACTGATTCGTCCCAAGATTACTTTTTGGGTGCGGATTTTCTTTAATTTCAATTAAACAATCACAACAAAATAAAGGCTGACTCGAAAACGCTGCGCTAATTTGCGTTGCGTTATTGCGCCAGCCTGATAGGTTTCGATAATCTTTTCTCGCAAATCAAGAGAATAGGCTTTCATATCTTGATTCTACTCTTGTGTTTTACTTACTCAAGAATTGCTCTAGTGCTCATTTACAATGGAAATAGTTTTCAAAAAGAAATCAATTTTTAATTGAAAAACTTAAGTTCAGTTTTCCTCAAATTTATTCAAGTAAGTTTTATACATTAAGGGTTTTACTTAAAACCCTTAATGTATCTACCTTTGATTTCATTTCACCCAAGGCATGACATTAGCAGCGATCGTTTTGAACTCATCTTCGGTAAGCGGCAATTGGAGAACTGCCTTCCAAGCCTCACTTGGAGCCAGATTATTAGTGCCTGTACGATCTGAACCGAAGAGAAATCGTTTTATCCCAACTCTTCGCATTGCTTTGACAAGGCGAGCCGCTGCTTCCTTATCAGAGATGCCCCCTAAATCGAAGTAAAGGTTATTAGTTCGCTTGTCACCGGAAGATATAGCGTCGGCAAAAACCATGAAGGCTGCTTCGCTGGCTGGCTCAAATGAGCCGCTTCCCGCCTCATGCGCTAGTTGTATTTTTATGTCCGGAGCAACCGGCAGAACTTGATTCAGGAAGATCGTGGAACTCTCTTTACCTGTCATCTCTGTTTTTTTTGTCTCAGCCGTCGCGATATGTGCGACGATTGCCAATCGAGCGTCATTCGCTGCTTTGAAGACTTGTCGGATTTTCTCTAAATGATCGGGCTTTCGCAGATCGACGTTGGAGTCCTCGAAGTGGAATTTCAGTCCCTTGATCTGCGGCATCTTTGCGCAGCGGCTAACCTCAGCGAGGGCGTAATTTTTAAGCGGATTAAACGCGCAGAAGCCGACCAGGCGATCCGGAAACCGCGCGACCTGCTCGGCAATCCAGTTATTCTCCGCTTTGACCTTTTCATATTCGCCTGGGCGCAATTCCCCGGCGCCCCACCCAAAAATAAAAGCCGTTGAAAGAATCACTCCGCGCTTGATTCCAGCCTTATCTAGTTCGGCAATATATTCTTCCGCCGTAGCTGCCTTCGGAATTTTTGGTCCCGCGAAATGAGTGTCGGAAAGAATTCGCCATTCGCCTTCTTCCCGTCTCAACACAAAAAGAAAATGTGCCAAATAAGGAGTATCTGAATCATTACCGAGGCGCATGTAACCGGCTATAAGTCCTGACGAGCCATCAATTTTGAATTCGGCGGGCAAATAGCGGAACCCGGGTTTAAACGCCTGTAAAACCCCTTTAGCTTCTTCCCGCCCCCGCACCCATGCCCTGGCTGCTGCGTGAAAAAGGAGGGAGTCTTCCGTATATAGCCCGGAGACATCCCGCTCGCCGTAGGACTCTCTTTCGCGAATCAGGCGAGCGAGGTCTTCGGGTAATTGAATAATTGGCTGCAGCGGCTTGATCCAAAATTTAGCCAGCTCGATGCTGGAGATATGGGCGTGATAATCAACCGCAGGTACGATTGGTTGCTGCGCGGTTGCCGTCGTTTGGCTGAATGTTGCCGGGTGCAGAGGTATCATTATGGCGAAAGCAATAACAAGTATTCGCTTTATAAAGTATTCACCTCCCGAAATCATCAATATTTTTCCAAGTTTGTTTATATAAGTAATCAACGTATCTCCTTACTGTTAATATTTATCTGTACCTGAACCCTCATTGAAAGGCTTAAATGTCAACAACACAATGGTTGCACTTTTAGTAATTGTTGGTTTTTAACATCAAGACAATAATTAAAAAAGTTATAATGAATTTTCTCGAGAGTTAGCATTTGATTAATGAACTGCCTGTTTAATTCTTGCAGCGCAAAATTGTTTTTAATTTTAAGACCACAAATTCTGAATATTTGTTGTTCTTCAAACTTATAAACACCATCCCCTTATGATTTGTGACATTTTTTTTTTAGCCAAAGCGAACATTAATTTTTCTACCTATTAAGGTTGTGTTATCTCTGCTGGAGGTACTTTAGAGGCTTGGACGTAAAGCCGGAGCAATATGTCAGCATATCGGTTACGGGCTATTTAGTAGATGTATAGGGATAAGTTTTGAAAGCTGTTAGAGAGTTAGTGGGAAATTGTAAGATTCAAAAACGCCCATTTATGACACAGTAAAAACAAACTAAAAAGTTTCTCATAAGCCATACCTTTTTGAGACAGTTTATTTGTTGATTCAATTATATTTAACCCTGATTTTTAGGGTATAGCCATTTAAGCATTTTGTCTCATAAGTCGTCTCATAACCAAAATCCCAAAACTCTTCAACATTTTCGACTTATGAGACAATTTTTAATCACCTTTTCTATCCGCCGAAAATACTTAGCTGTTAGCTCCACGCCATTAGGACACTGCCTTTTTGTTCTAAGTGTTGACAAAATAACGGCAATTATCTAAATTTCTCTTTCTACTCCTCGAAGCACAACCTTAAAATTCGGAGAAATAAAAATGAAAACTCACCTTTTGCTCTTTCTTGTCCTCGGACTGTTGATTTCCCCTGTTTTTGCATCAGCCAAAGACGAATGGACGAGCGTTAAATCGAAAAATTTTGAATTGATCGGCGACGCCGCCGAAAAAGATATTCGCCGCGTAGCAACTAAGTTCGAACAATTCCGCGAAACGTTTCGCAAGCTCTTACCCAAAGCCAATTTTGATTCGGCGATTCCGACGCGCGTCGTTGTTTTTAAAAATTCCCGTTCTTACAAGCCCTTTAAACCGGTGCGAGCGGACGGCAAAACGGACGAATGGGTTGCCGGGTATTTCCAACCCGGCGAAGACGTTAACTACATCACGCTTTCAGTCGAGGGTGAAGACCAGGAGATTTTCGGCACGATTTTTCACGAATACGTCCATTTTATGCTTGAAAATAATTACGGGCGTTCAACCATTCCACCGTGGTTTAATGAAGGTTTGGCGGGATATTATCAAACTTTCAGCATCGAAAACGACCAGAAAGTCAGTCTCGGAAAGCTTCAGGACGAGCATTTGCTTCTTCTGAATCAGAATAAATTAATTCCGCTCGAAACTTTTTTTGCGATTGATAACTTCTCGCTCCACAATCAGGGAAATCATGGAAAAAATATGTTCTACGCGCAGGCTTGGGCTTTGCAGCATTATTTGCAGCAGGGAAACAAAGGGGCGCGTCGCGGGCAATTAACCAAATTTATCGGTTTGCTGCAAGCGAACAAAACGCCGCGCGAGGCTTTTCAGGAAGCGTTTCAAACCGATTATCAAACGATGGAAAAAGAATTGCGCGATTATGTCGGGCGGCGTTCTTTCAATTACGAAACCATCACCTT
>DASVTY010000138.1:0-21653 GCA_036387315.1 Pyrinomonadaceae bacterium | reverse complement strand
CGCGTTACCAAAACATTCGGATTCTGCGCCGCGAGCTTTTCAAAAATCCCGATTACCTGCGCGCGCGTTTTGCCCGCGCCGAAAATCACTTCGGGAAATCCCTGCCGACTTTTGCGCCCGGTATCAACGCGGGCAAAACCGATGTTTTCAAATTCAAAGTCGTTCGTTGTTCGTTGTTCGTCGTTCGTCGCCATTTGTCATCCGTCCTTCGTAATTATCGTATTATGTTAATTTATAGCGCACGGTTGATAGAAAACAACAACGAACAACGAACGACGAACAACGAACGAATATGGAATTAACTGTGGCGATTACAGGAGCGAGCGGGACGATTTACGCGCAGCGAACGCTGATTTATCTGGCGCAAAGCGATGCGGTTTCGGCGATAAATTTAATAATGTCCGGCACGGCGGGCATTGTCGCACAGGTCGAAACCGGTACGAACGCTTTGCGCGAGCCGACGCTCGAAAAAATAAATGAATGGCTCGGTTTGCCCAAGGAATCGAAGCTGATTCGCTATTGGCGGCTCGATAATTTGGCGGCGAAACCGGCGTCGGGTTCAAACAAACAAGCCGGAATGATCGTCGTGCCGTGTTCGATGGGAACTTTGGGGGCGATTGCTACGGGCGCGGGAACAAATTTGGTTCATCGCGCAGCGGACGTTTGTTTGAAAGAAGGCAGAAAGCTCGTTCTCGTGCCGCGCGAAACGCCTTATAACGCGATTCATCTCGAAAATATGCTGAGGCTCGCCCGCGCCGGAGCGAGAATTTTGCCCGCTTCGCCCGGTTTTTATCACAAACCTGCGACGATTGAAGAATTGGTTGACCATCTCGTTTTTAGAATTTTAGACCAATTCGACGTTCCGCATTCCCGCAAAACGCAATGGACGGGCGAGGAAGTCAGCGAAGCGTGATAAAATTTGGAAAAATTGAAAATATGCTTAAAGCCTTTACTTTCATTCTTCTAATTTTTCTTGCATATACAACAACCGTTATCGGGCAGGAAAAATATGTCCGTTTTGTTGATGAAGCGGGGAAAGACAAATCTTTTAGCATTTTCAGGCAAAAACTTCTTGATGCGGTCAAAAAACGCGATGCGAAATTTGTTTTGAGCATTCTCGACCCGGAGATTAAAAACAGTTTTGGCGGCAGCAATGGAATTGCCGAGTTTAAGGAAACGTGGAAAATAAATAATCGTAATTCTCCGTTCTGGGAAGAAATGAATGCCGTTTTGACAAACGGCGGTTCGTTTATGGATGAGAGCAAACAAATGTTTAGCGCTCCGTATCTTTTTAAACAACCGTTTCCCGAAAACGTTGACTCGTATGAATACGCGGCGATTTTTGGAAAAAACGTCAAACTTTACAAGCAGCCGAAATCAAATTCCGCAGTTGTCGCTACGCTTTCATTCAATGTCGTTAAGCCGGATTACAACAAATCAGTAAAAGATAAATCTAAAGAGGACAAATATCATTGAGTAAAAGTAGAAACATTGGGCGGTAAGAAAGGTTTTGTGCAAGGCGAATTCGTCCGCAGTCCGATTGATTACCGCGCTGTTTTTGCAAAGGAAAACGGAAAATGGAAAATGATTACATTCATTGCCGGTGATTAAAATGAAACCAACCGAACGCTTTTCCGACCGCGTTGAAAATTATATTCGCTATCGCCCGTCGTATCCGCCGCAGATCATCGAACTGATGCGGCGCGAAATGAATTTAAACGAAAATTCGATTGTCGCCGATGTCGGTTCGGGAACCGGAATTTTCTCGAAATTGCTGCTCGAAACCGGCTGCGCGGTTTTCGCAATCGAGCCTAACGAGCCGATGCGGCACGCAGGCGATGAATTTTTGCGGAATTTTGAACGCTTCCGATCAATTGACGGAAGCTCGGAAAACACGAATTTGTCCGACGAAAGCGTTGATTTAATTGCGGCGGCGCAGGCGTTTCACTGGTTTGACCGCGAAAAAGCGAAAGCGGAATTTGAGCGAATCATTAAACCCGGCGGTTATGTCGCTTTGATTTGGAACGAACGTCAGCTTGCTTCAACCGCTTTTTTGCGCGATTACGAAGACTTTTTGCTGCGATACGGAACCGATTATAAGGAAGTTCGGCACGATGCGGTTTCGACAGATAATATTCGCCCGTTTTTCTTTAAAGATTTTCACGAAACCGCTTTTCCGAACGTGCAGCGGGTTGACTTTGACGGATTAAAAGGCAGACTATTATCTTCTTCGTACATTCCTCACGCCGGACATCCGCTTTTTGGGGAAATGTTGTTAGAATTAAAAAATATCTTTGACCGGCACGCAGAAGCGAACGCGGTTGAAATTCTTTACGATTCAAGGGTTTTTTACGGGAAGTTCAAGCAATGAGCAGTAGCAGCAACAGCATTTCGGAGACTAAAACGCCAACTCGAACAATCAGCGTCGCGCATTCGCCGGATTCCGATGATGCGTTTATGTTTTACGGTCTCGCGACCAACAAAATCGACACCGGCGATTTGAAATTTACGCACGTTCTTCAGGATATTCAAACCTTAAACGAAAAAGCGCGAGATGCCGTTTACGACGTGACCGCGATTTCGTTTCACGCTTACGCTTACGTTTCGGACAAATACGCGCTCTTGCCGCACGGCGCTTCAATCGGCGACAAATACGGTCCGATTGTTGTCTCGAAGGAGAAAATGTCGCCCGCCGATTTGAGCAAAGCCAGAATCGCCGTGCCGGGCGAGCTGACGAGCGCCTTTTTAGCTCTCAGACTTTTCGATCAAAATTTTAATTACGAAGTCATCGCTTTCGATAAAATCATTGACGCCGTGCGAACCGGCAGATGCGACGCCGGTCTTTTGATTCACGAAGGACAGCTTTTTTATCACAAATTCGGTTTGCAGAAAGTCTTGGATTTGGGCGAGTGGTGGCACGAGCAAACAGGCTTGCCCCTGCCGATGGGCGGCAATGTCATAAAACGCGATTTGGGCGAGGATTTGATGAAGAAAGTCTCCGGTTACCTGCATAAAAGCGTCAAATATTCGCTCGACAATCGGGAAAACGCGCTCGCTTACGCGATGCAGTTTGCGCGCGATATGGACACGGACACCGCCGACCGTTTCGTTGCAATGTGGGTTAATGATTTAACTCTCGATTACGGCGAACGCGGGCGCGAAGGAGTCCGCAGGCTTTTAACCGAAGGTTACGAAAAAGGAATTATTCCGACCAAACCGGAAATCGAGTTTGTCGGGTGAAGAAAATCTCGGATTTAAAATCACAAAATCGAACATTTGAAATTTCAAATGTTCGATTTTGTGATTTTACAGAGAGAACTCAAGCGCCGCCGGGCGCATCTATTTGTCAGCTTTTCATTATTTATTGGAGACAGAAGAAATGATTGGAAAAAAGCTGGCAATTTGGTTTGCTTGCGGCGTTTTATTGTTCGGTGCGAGTTTCACTGCTTCAGCGCAGCAATTATCGAAATCGAATATCGTCAAAGTTAATCTCAGTCAAGCGGAAATTGACCGCATTATTAAAACTTTTACCGGGAAAGAACAACTATTTCGGCAGGCATTAACCCAATATAGCTTTAAGCGTAAAGCCGAAATTCAGACTTTTGGCGACGGCGGACAAGTGACGGGCGAATATATTCGCGAATCGCAGTATATGTTCGGCGACGACGGGACGCGCTACGAAAAAGTTTTGTTTATGCCCGTGCCGACGTTCGGCGGCGTAACGGCGGAGGATTTGGACGATCTCGGCGGCGTCAATCCGTTTGCGCTCGAACCGACGAAACTCAATTTGTACAATTTTACTTTCGTTGGCAAAGAGCGAATTGACGAGCTTGATTTGTACGTTTTCGACGTTGAGCCTAAAGTTAAACCCGACCCGAAAAGATCGAAAGACAGATTTTTCAGTGGCAGAGTTTGGGTTGACGCCGAAGATTTGCAAATCGTCAAAACAAAAGGCAAAGGTTTGCCCGAAACCAAAGACAACAAATTTCCGGTGGTCGAGACCTGGCGCGAAAATATTGATGGAAAATACTGGTTTCCGACTTATTCTTACGCCAACGACGAGCTTTATTTTGAAAGCGGCAATACATTGAAAATCAAGATTCGCGTTCGTTATACGGATTTCAAAGAAGCCAAAGCGACCGTCCGCATTTTGGATGACGAACAAGTCGTGACGGAAGAAAAACCGCAAGCTGCGCCAACTCCGACGCCGAAAAAACCCTAAAATCAATTACGAATTTCAAATTACGAATTACGAATGAAGGAATTTATCATTTAAGATTTATTCCTCAATTCGTAATTGATTCTGATGAGCATTGCGACCAAGACCGGAGACAAAGGAAAAACCGCCCTGATCGGCGGCGAGCGAGTTTCAAAAGCGGATTTGCGCGTCGAGAGTTACGGCACGATTGACGAGCTAGGCGCGGCAATGGGGTTTGCACGTTCGATTTGCGAAAACGAAGAAATCAACGAATTGACGAAATCAATTCAGCGCGATTTGTTTCTGGTCGCCGGTTCGGTCGCGAACCCGAATTTTACCGAAGCGCCAAAACCGTACGTAACGCCGGAAATGATAGAACGTCTGACGGAGGAAGTGCATCGGATCGAAAAAATCGAAGGGATTTTATCCGATTGGAGCTTGCCGGGTGATGTCGCTTCGGTAGCAGCTTTCGATATAGCGCGGACAATTTGCCGCCGCGCGGAACGCTGTGTTGTCAAACTTCAGGAAACCGGCGAAACGGTTGACGCGCAGGTTATCACGTATCTCAATCGCCTTTCTGATTTGCTCTGGCTTATCGGCAGATTTCTGGAATTAAAAGCCGGAGTTGATTCGCGCCTCCGCGACGAAGAACACGGCGGTAACAAATGGTCGCGCGCCTGGTAAGTGATAATTGTTTAAACGCTTGATTTTTCGTTTGATTTTCTTGCCCGAATTTTAGTTAAACTAAGTGAATGATATTGCCATCTGTAGCAGAAGCTCTAATAAAAATGCGATTAATAAAGGCGGGCGAAATGATACGAATAAGCAGCGTCATAGCATTCCGGGTAATTTTGTTAATAAGTTTCTGCGGAATAAACGAGGGACAAACGAGGAGACAAAGCGGTCTGCCAAACCGCGAAATTTCAACTGCTGCGCCCTGTTCGCTGAACGGCGTTTACCGCATTGATACAGCCGAGAGCGATAAACTTTACTCGGTTGTGGAAGGCGCTACCGGCAAAGTTCCATCCGGCGAACAGCAAAGGCTTTTTATGGATTTGTCCGTTCGCCTGACTCCGCCCGACATTTTGGCTATCGAGTGTCGCGGAAGCCGCGTCAAGGTCGGCTCGTCGCGCGCCCAGCCGGTAACATTCGTAGCCGACGGAGTTACCCGCAATCAGCGCACTTCTGACGGCGATATTGTCCGTTCGCGCATCGCATTCGAGAATGAAAATCTGACTTTTAAATCCAGCGGCAAAGCAGAAGATAACGTGAATGTTACATTTACGTCTCTCGAAAACGGCAGGCGGATGCAGGTAACGCGCCATATTTATGCTGAGCAGCTTACCGAGCCGATTATTATCAAAACCGTCTATGACAAGGTTGCTGATGTCGCTCGGTGGGATATTTATGGCGAAGGACGGGGCGCCGGGCAAATAGCTAAACAAGAAGACCCCGGAACTTCGCCTGCCGCCGCGTCAATAGCGCGTTCTGCCAAAGCAGAAAGCAGCGAAGCCGACTTGCTCCGCAATGCGCTCAACCAATGGATAGAAGCGACGAACGGGCGGAACATCGAAAAACAAATGACTTTTTATATGCCGGAGCTAAAGGCTTTCTATCTTGCCCGAAACGCTTCGCGCGATTCCGTGCGCGCTGAAAAGGCACGAGTTTTTGCAAATGCGAAATCAATTGATATTCGCGCCGAAGAACCGGAAATTATCTTTCAAGACGGCGGGCGCACGGCAATAATGCGTTTCCGCAAAAAGTATAATGTAACGGACAAACAAAAAAGCCGCAGCGGAGAGGTTATTCAGGAATTAAGGTGGCAGCAAACAAACGGTGCTTGGCGAATTTTTAGCGAACGTGACGTTAGAGTTATTCGCTAAACAGCGTCGGGATGAGAAGGCTCGAAACACTAGAGCGGTTATGGAATCAGTGAACGGTTAAGTCAGGCATCAGTCAGTACCGCGAACGGTAGTGAGCGGGTTTGTTAATTGACCCGCTCACTACCGTTCGCGGTACTGACACGCGTACATCCTATGTTGATTCGCTCTAGATTGGAAAATTGCAGAAAAAATAACTAAAGGTTGAGGCACAAGTTATTGCTCATCCCAATAGTTTGTTCGATTGACTCCGGCTCGTCCGCAGACTGCCGGAGTCAAAAGCGAAAGTTCATTCTCGCCTGCGCAACGAAGAATACAACGGCAGAAGAATAATCGCGCGCTTGGTAAAACAATTCAAATTTATTTCGTTTTCTTACGTTTCGGCGGTTTTGTTCCGCCGTTACCGCCCGCATATTTTTTAGCTCTGCTTTTTACGACTGTTTTCGCGGCGCTGCTTTTCGGAGCTTTTTCACGCTTTGGCGGTCGGCGGTCGCCGTCTTCGGCAACGTCATTCGGAACGGCAACGCGAACATTTGCACGCTCGTTGCGAATGCGCGTGTTGCTCATTCCCTGCAAAACCTGCCTGGCATATTCCGCCGGAACGTCAACCAGAGTAAAACGGTCGTAAACGTCAATCGCGCCGATTGCTTTGCCCGGAACGTCCGCTTCATTGGCAATTGCGCCGACAATATCAGCCGGTCCGACGCGGTGATTGCGACCGACGCCGATAAACAGACGAACCATCCCGTCGGTGCCAAAACCCATTTGTTCGGGTTCCGGCGCGACTGCGACTTCGAACGGTTTGTCTCCGCTTGCAATGAAAGAAGCGGCGGCGGCAATTTCTGCGAAATCGTAACCGCTTTCCTCCGCCAAATCTTCGACGAGTGACAAATGCATTTCCAAATCTTCTTCGGTCAGCGTTTTTAAAAGCCGTTCTTTATACATCGCCACGCGTCGCGCGGCTACATCAGCCTGCGAAGGCAGCTTCATCGGCTCGATTTTTTGCTTTGTATATTGCTCGATGTCGCGCTTCATCCGCTGCTGGCGCGGCGTGACGAACAACACGGCTTTGCCTTCGCGCCCGGCGCGTCCGGTTCTGCCAATGCGGTGAACGTAAGATTCGGTGTCGCTCGGCATATCGTAATTGATTACGGTTGCAATGCGTTCGACATCAAGACCGCGCGCCGCAACATCCGTCGCAACGACAATTTCCACCTGCCCGTTTCGCAAGCGTCGAATCAGAGCTTCGCGCTGCGCTTGATTCATATCGCCGTGCATAGCTTCTGCGGCGTAACCGCGCGCTTGTAATTTGACGGTCAATTCGGCGGCTCCGACTTTTGTGCGGTGAAAGATCAGCGTGGCTTCGCCCGGAGTTGAATCGGCTTCCAAAATTCTGCTTAGCGCGTCAGTTTTTTGCGCTTCGGAAACATTGATGTAAAGCTGTTGGACGGTCGGAACGGTTAAAGTTTTGCGCTCAATTTGAATGTTTTCCGGCTCGTTTAAATAACGCTCGGCGATGCGCCGAATTTCGCGCGGCATTGTCGCCGAAAACAAAGCTGTTTGACGCGTTTCCGGTGTGTGCGACAAAATCCATTCAATGTCGTCAATAAATCCCATCCGCAGCATCTCGTCGGCTTCATCGAGTGTCACGATTTTCAGATGAGATAAATCAATCGTCTCGCGCCGCATATGATCCATAACCCGACCGGGCGTTCCGACAATAATCTGCACGCCGTTTCGGAGATGCCGGATTTGCTGCGAGATTGATTGTCCGCCGTAAACCGGCAAAGCGCGAACTTGTCCCAAATATTTCGAATAAGTGTGAAACGCTTCGGCGACCTGAATCGCCAGCTCGCGTGTCGGTGTAAGAATGAGCGCCTGAACACCTTTGTTTTTCACGTCGAGCCGGTCAAGTATCGGCAAAGCAAAAGCCGCCGTTTTGCCCGTTCCCGTTTGCGCTTGTCCGACCACATCTTTGCCCGCAAGTAGCAAAGGAATTGTTTTAAGTTGAATCGGCGACGGTGTTTCGTAGCCTACATCGTTGATTGCTTTAATTAATTCTTCGCTCAAGCCAAATTGCTCAAACGAGCTTTCATTCATTTCTTCCTGCATAGTGATAATTATAATTTCTCACAACTTTATCTGAAACAGGCAATTTGATAAGTACGCTTTGTGACAAAATACATATCCGCTCGATAAATCTTCGGGTAGAATAAGCAAATGGCAAAAAAACCCGGCATTTTCCCAACATTTTTTATTTCCGGTTTTGAATGTTCAACATTTCTCTGGAAAGACAAAGGTCGGCGCAATCTCGTCGCCGAAACGCAGCATGACAGATATGTCCGCGAGGATTATAAATTGCTCTCGGAACTTGGCATCGCCGTTGCGCGGGAAGGAATCCCTTGGGCGTTTGTTGATAAAAACGGCGAATACGATTTTTCACCGATTGACCCGATGATCGAAGCCATGAACGAGTCGCACATTTTGCCGATCTGGGATTTATGCCATTACGGCTACCCAGACGATTTAGACCCGTTTTCCGAAGAATTTACGAACAGATTTGCCGATTATTGCCGCGCAGCCGCCAAATATGTCACGCCTAAAATTCGCGCGCCGCATTACTTTACGCCGATCAATGAAATCACTTTTTTTTCGTTTATCGGCGGCGAATGGGGCTGGACGGCACCTTATAAAAAGACGAAAGAAGATCGTTTCAAATTGCGTCTCGCGTTATGCAAAGCGGCGATTGCGGGCACGAAAGCGATTCGTGAAATCGCGCCCGAAGCCAGGATGATTAACATTGATCCGCTGGTTCAAGTTGTCGCGCCGCGCGACCGACCGGATTTAATCGAAGCTGCCAAACACGAAACGTTCGTTGATACTTTTCTGGCGTGGGACATTCTCTGCGGAAAAGAGCACCCGGAACTCGGCGGCGCGCCTGAGATTCTCGATATTGTCGGCGCAAATAATTATTCATTCGGGCAAATGGAATACCGCGAGCAAGGTCCGCACGCGGCTTTAGAGCCGGACGACGACCGCATCAAACCGCTTTGCGATTTATTAAAATTGGTTTGGGAGCGTTACGGCAGACCGATGATAATCGGCGAGACCAGCGGGCTTGGCGAAGGACGCGCTGCGTGGCTCAAAGACGTGATGGAAGAATCGCTCGCAGCCGTTAACGAGGGGATGGATTTACACGGCATTTGTTTGTTTCCCGGCGTTGATATGCAGGATTGGCACACGGGCGAATGGCTCAACAACGGTATTTGCGATTTGCAGGATTGCGACGGAGATTTGCGCCGCGCTCCGGCTGAGCGTTATATTGCCGAATTGCGCCGCTGGCAAAAAGAACTAAATCGCGTCACGGTGCTTGACCCTGACCCGTTAAGCGATCCGGTTGAATTGCAGGACGTAATTGAAGCGGCAAAACGATTGCAAACAAAACCGGATGCCGATTGGAGCTAACCTGTTACGCGGCTTGACAATTTCCGAGCCGCAAGCATAATGCAGCCTGCTCTAAATTAGATTCCTTAACCGATTATTGAAAGGATTTATTTTTGATTTAAATGAAAACAGCAAAATTTCTTTTGCCAGTTATTACCTTATTTTTACTTGTAAACTGTGCCGCATCCAAACCGGAAATTACCAAAGCCGAAAATGTTGTCACAACACTTGATTCGCAAAATGCAGCCGTTTCGGCAGAAACGGAAACGGCTATTGACGGTTCTGCGACAATACAACAGACTTCCGCTCCCGATGCGCTGGTAAAGGACTTATACAACGTTCACGGCAAAGATTACAGCAAAATCATGAACGGCAGAAGCCGCGTTTTATTGGACAAATATTTCGACAAAAATCTGGCGGATTTAATTTGGAAAGATTTAACCACTCACAAAGAAGAAGTCGGCGTCTTGGATTTTGACCCATTTTATAACGCGCAGGATATAAGCATCAAAAAATTGGCGGTTGCTGCGCCGAAAATTCAAAACGACAAAGCCGAAGTGATTGTCAATTTTGAAAATTACGGTAACAAAGAGACGATTTCTTATGCTCTCGTGAAACAAAACACCGCCTGGAAAATCTCCGACATCAAATATAAAGACGGCAGCTTGCTTAAATATTTTAAAGACTACGCGAACAACAACGCTGCTCAAACTGAAACGGCGGATGCTAATTTTGAAGGAACTTATCAAGTCGGCGAGACGACGTGTACAGTTAAGCCCGTCAAAATGGCTTTTGAAGTACGTTGGGCAAAAGGAAGCGGAACCGAAATGTTCGTTTACGAACACCATGAAAACGACCAATATATTTATACTTCCGAAGGTAACGGCAAACGTATGAATATTTTCGCTCTTAACGAAAATCTGGACTCCGGCGAGTTCATTCGCGCCGACGGCAAACGATTTGCAGTTAAGAAGATCAAATAATCTCTAATGTTAAAAAATTTTTGATAACGGCTTTTAATGCTTGCTGATAAATTCCAATAAAAAGCGATGAATTTCATCGCGCGCTTTGCGAAACGCCTGCAAGCGCATTTCCTCATCTCCTTCAACTGCCGCCGGGTCTGCAAAACTATGATGAATCAGTTTTGTGTGAGCCGGAAAATACGGACAGTTTTGGCGAGCGTTGTCGCAAACCGTTACTACAAAATCAAATTCATGTCCGGCAAATTCTCCAACCGATTTTGAACGGTTTGTAGAAATATCAATTCCGATTTCTTTCAAAACTGCAATTGCTTCCGGTCTGACTAAACTCGGTTTTGTCCCCGCGCCCTCAATGTCACATCTGCCTTCGCTGATGTGTTCTAATAAACCTTCAGCCATTTGGCTGCGAGCAGAGTTTTCGGTGCAAAGAGTTAAAACCCTTTTTTTCATTTTTCCTCTTCCAAAAGCCAGCGAAATAAAAAGACTGCGGTAATAGCTCCGGCAAATTGAGCTATTATAAACGGCGGCGCGTCAACAGCGCGTATTCCGGCAAAAGTGTTTGTAGCGGTTCGCGCCAGAGTAACTGCCGGATTTGCAAATGAAGTGGAAGAAGTAAACCAGTAAGCCGAGGTTATGTAAGCGGCAACGGCAAAAGGCGCGACAGAGATGCGAAATTTAACGACGCTTAAAATTACCGCGAGCAATCCGAAAGTCGCTAAAAATTCGCTGAACACTTGCGCGCTTCCGGTTCTGTGGTTGTGCGAAGCGAAAAATAAGGGCAGTTCGAACATCACGTTTGCCATTGCCGTTCCAACAAACGCGCCGCAAATCTGCATAAGCAAATATGTCAGCATTTCGCGCAATGAAATATTTTTTTGCAAAAATCCTGAAAAAGTAACGACCGGATTAAAATGGGCACCTGAAACGGGCGCAAAAGTCAAAATCAGAAAAATGAGACCAGTGCCGGTCGCCAGTGAATTTGCCAGCAGAGCGACGGCTTCGTTCCCATTTGCCAGCCGCTCACCCATTATTCCCGAACCGACGACGACTGCCAGCAAGAAAGCAGTTCCTAAAAATTCCGCCGTCGCGCGTTTGGACAAATTCGGTTGGTAATCGTTTTCGCTCACTTGCTTAAACTTCTTTCAAACCTTTTTCCAGATCGGCAATAATGTCATCTGCGTTTTCAATCCCAACGGAAAGGCGAAGCAAACCGTCCGCAATTCCGGCTTTGCATCGTGCTTCGGCGGAGATTGCAGCATATGTCATTGAAGCCGCAGGCTGAATAATAGTTTCGACGCCGCCGAGCGAAGTTGCCAGCGTGCAAAGCCGCAAATTATTCACCAGACGATGCGCCCCGCCGAGACTACCGACATCAAACGCAATCATTCCGCCAGCACCGCGCATTTGTTTTCGCGCCGTTTCATATTGGGGATGTGAATCTAAACCGGGATAGAAAACCGAAACCACTTTTGGATGTTGCGACAATATATTCGCGACAGCAGATGCGTTTAAATTATGCCGTTCCATTCTGATGGCGAGCGTTTTAATTCCGCGCAAAACCAGCCACGCAACTTGCGGCGCGATGCCGCCGCCAAAAAGTTTTGCCGCATAGGTTTTGACTTTGTTTATCGTTTCCTGTTTTCCGACAAGAACGCCCGCCGTCAGATCGCTGTGTCCGCCGAGATATTTGGTGGCGCTATGAATAACCGCATCAATGCCTAATTTTAAAGGCTGCTGATTAAACGGCGTCGCAAAAGTGTTGTCCAAAACGGTTTGGATATTTCTTTGTTTGGCAATTTGAGCTACGGCTTCAATATCGGTAATTTTCAAAGTCGGATTTGCCGGAGTTTCGAGGTAAAAAAGCGTAGTATTTTCCTGTGCCGCATCGGCGTAATTTTCAGCATTTGTCGCGTCAACGTAAGTCACCGTAACGCCGAAACGAGCCTGCATTTCGTCGAAAAACAAATTTGTCGTCGCGTAGAGCGATTCCGGTACGACAATGTGTTCGCCGGTTTTTAATAAGCTAAAAAGCGCGGCGGTAATCGTCGCGCGCCCGGAAGCAAATGCCAATGCTGCTTCGCCCCCTTCCAGTTCAGCCATTGCGCGTTCGAGGGCGGTTTGCGTCGGATTTCCCAACAGCCCGTAAAAATAACCTTCGCGAGCGCCGTTGTGGATTTCCGATCCGGTTTCAGCATCTTCAAAAGCGAAGACCGAAGATGAGTAAATCGGCGTTGAAACTGCGCCGAAATGCTCGCTCCGGTCGCTTCCGGCGTGAACCGCCGCGGTAAAAATCGAATCCTTATTTTTCATTTTTCGCATCAACAGCAAGAAACTGTTTCGCGGTTGATGCTAATTGAATCAGGCGTCGGAGCGCAACACGAGACTGCGGTTTCCGTTTTTGTTTCCGCCGCTTTATCGCCGCAAACGCAAGGTTCACTCTCGGGCAAATTGTCTTCCAAAACGACAAAAACTTCCCATTCGTTGCCGTCCGGGTCTCGCGTCCAGGTTTTATCCTGTAAAGCAAAACAGCAAGACGTTTGCATTTCGTCCTGCGTCAAAAGCCCGCGCTCGATCCATGCCGCGCGCGTTTTCAAAACGTCCTCGGTCGAGGCTACTTGAATGCCGAGATGCGACAGCGCGCCGCGCTCTCCTAACGGCGATTCGTTAAGCGTAAAATTAAGCGGCGGATTGCTGACATCAAATTTCGCGTAGCCGGTTCTGACTTTGCTTGGCTCAATCCCGAAAAGTTTTTGATAAAACTCGATGCTTTTGCCGACATTTTCAACGTTCAGCGCGAGATGCGCTTTAATTGCTTGAACTTGATTATTTTCTAACATTTCTTTTGTTCCTTTTCTTAATCTATATTCGCTTTCGCGAATATGTAGGAGTAACCTATTCTCGCTGAACATATTTGTCAAGCTAGATATAAGAATTTATGCTCCTTTTATTCTATGTAAATGAATGACGGCTTAATATAGCTTTCGCTTTTGATGTTAGGCAAGCGGCTGATGCCGCAGCATTGCAAACATAGGCGCAAAGAAGAAGGGTCAAATTCGGAATTCTCAGGTTACAGTGTTTACGAACAATCATCGAGCGGGAACAAAGTTTGTTAGCGGAGAGCGATGATTATTGCTTCTGGTCCCGGCGTTGGAATGGGCGAGTGCTGATGATGCAGAGACCATTGGATAAAAAAGCAAAAGGCGCACGGAAATAATCAGATTCCGCGTGCCTTTTGCTTTTTGCCTTTTTACTTTTGTCTTAAACCGCCGATGCGGTTTCTTTAGGCGCGACGTAGAGAATGCGATTGCAGCTTTCGCACGTCATAATTTGTTTGCCTGAGCGCACGTCAGCCAGCATTTGCGGACGCAGAGACATAAAACACGCGCTGCACGCGCCGTTTCGCACTTCAGCGACCGCAACACCATCACGGATGCGCGTGACGAGACGGTTGTAAATCGCAGCGGCTTGTTTCGGTAATTCTGCAAAGATTGTTTCGCGGTTTTTTCGTTCCGCTTCAAGCTCAGCTTTGTGCGATTCGGTTTCGGCTTCAAAATTTTTCAGGCTCGCCTCTTTTTCGCCTTCGATGCTCGCAATCTCGTCGGCGCGTTCGGCTAGATTCTTTTCCGCCGCCTCAAGTTGTTCCTCGGTTTCAAGCTGTTTGGTTTCAAGCTCGGAAATTTGTTTTTGGAACGCGCCTTTTTCGCGTACTGCGGCTTCGTATTGTTTTTGATTTTGGGATTCTTTTAAATTTCTTTCGGCGCGTTCGAGCTTTGTATTGGCTTCGGCAATTTCGTTTTCGAGTTTTGTTTTAACTGCACTGGCATCGTCGCGCTGTCTTTGCAGTTCCCTAATGCTAGAGGCGCGTTTCTCGAACTCTTGTTCTAAGGAAACGCGCCTCTGTGGTGCTGTTTTAATTGAGTTTTCTAATTTCTTGATTTTAGTATCGGTATTTTGCAATCGGATTAGCTGTTCCAGCTCTCGTTTCACGGTTTTATAAATCTCCTTTAAATATCAATGCGATGAAGAACAATCTCCATCTTTTGAATATCACATAACTCGCCCGCCTCTGGCAAGAAACTAAAAGTGTTATGCCGCTAAGCTGATGCTCGGCGGCACAAGTTTTTTCATTTTTGGAAATAATCCGTGCAGGCTTGTTTAGACAAAAGTCGCCGTTTTAAGGAAACCTATATTGAAGCTGTTGTTATCTAAGAGCCGCTTTGATTGCTGTTCTAATTCCTTCCGGCGTCATTGCTTCTGACGAGACTTCAGTTCCATTGATAAAAAGCGACGGCGTTCCCTCAATTTCAACGGATTCGCCGCGTTTACGGTCAGCAGTAACACGATTATTAACCTGTTCAGAGTTCACATCGCGCCGAAATCTCTCGGTGTCCAAAGCCAACGAACGAGCATAATCAGCAAACAATTGCGATGTGTTTTCCGCGCTGCTCCATTCATCCTGGCGTTCAAACAAAATGTTGTGCATTTCCCAGAATTTGCCTTGCATTGCGGCAGCTTCGGCTGCTTTGGCAGCTTCCGCCGCGTGCTGGTGCGAATCAAGCGGGTAATGGCGGAAGACGAATCGAACGCGATCTCCGTATTCTTCTTTCATTTTCCTGATCTCGGAATACAAACGCGCACACGGCGGGCATTCAAAATCAGCAAACTCTTCAATTGTTACAACTGCGTTTTCAGCGCCTTTAGCGTGCGCCGGTTCTGCGCCGGCTGCGGCGGATGAAAGACTTTTAAGAGGCTCTGATCTGACAGTTGTCAGATGTGATTTGCCATAACCCGAAAGCCATAATCCGGCGGCTGAACCGGCTATTATTCCTCCGATAACCATAAATAAAGAGATGTATTTTGTAATTTTCATTTTAACGTTTCCTCCAGATTGAAAAATTTAATATCGAAATAAATTGCTTATCTTGACGAATAACCTGCTTCCGGTTGAAGCTGTCGGCAAACCGGTTCGCAGCAGAGTCGAAGGCGTTCCCGGAACTAAAGTCAGATTTTCATAATTATCCGTGTATCCGATATAAAGAGCCGTGCCCGGATTGAGCAGATAAGTCAGCAGAAAATCGGTTGTTATGCGTTTCTCTCGTTCAAGGTTAACGAGCAATGAATTTGGCAAGACAGCGTTGTAATCAACAATGGCGCGTAAAGACAGCTCACGATTAAACTGATAATTAAGTTTTGACCGCATTATGTGATTGTTAAAAATGCTCGCTTTTGAATGGTTGCCGGATAAGCTCGGATCAAAGCTCGTAGTTAATCGGTTATAGATATAAGTTTGTTCAAAACGAAACCGCGTGCTCGGGCGGAAATTCAGCCCGACGTTGGCGTTTTTAGAATTTGCCCGGAAAGGCTCCAATCCCGGTGCCGGAAAATAATTGATTGCGCCGCCCCAGTTATAAGAGCCGGAAACACCGAGCCAGCTTAATCTATCGCTGTAAAAGGAAATGCCGGTGTCCCCCGTGCGGAAACCTTTATCAAAAAAAAGCTCGTATGATTCCGAATGTTTAAATTCAATTGTTGTTAGTCCCGTAAATTCAACATTAAAGCCCGCGTTTGCATACCAATCCTGCATCTGACCGCGCCTGTTCCAGTTCACCATTGCGTAACCTGAAGGACCGAAGCTGGCAATTCCTCGTTTATTTGGTCGCCAGCGATAAGACGTGTATTGTTCAACCTGGCGAATGTCCGTGCGCGGAACGAATCCGAGAGTTGAGCGAAAGTTTGGGCTTCTGTCGGTGTATGTCAAATCATAATTGAAATGTCTTCCGCTGCGAGTAAGGCTCGCCAGATAAGCCGGTCCCGTAAGCTTGGTTCCGTCCAGCTCTTTCGTCAGGCTCTGCATAACCTGTCCGGTGAAAGACCAATTCTGGTTTAGTTTTATTCTGGTGTCAAAAGATAAAACACGGTTTGCGCTCGATGCAAAATTGTAATTTGTCACCAGAAAACCGACGCTCGACTGTTCGCCAAGCTCGCGTTGAACGCGGAAAACTCCGGCTACGGCGCGTTTTTCGTAATGCTCCTCATCTTCAAAGAAAAACCTTCCCGGCGCGCGGTCATCAATAATTAAACCGCCAAACGCCCATTTTCCGGTTTTTCCGGTTAAACGCGCGCCAAACTGCGGATCAATGATGCGGCGCGAGAAAAATATATTTTCCGGCGTTTGAAAGAAGCCTGCATTTTCGATAAAAAACGGTCTTTTTTCGGGAAAGAAAGTTTCATACCGGCTGTTGACGGTGACTTGCGGCTCGTCGGATTCGACCTGACTAAAATCAGGATTGAATGTTAAATCAAGTGTCAGAGCGCCGCGTAAAACTATTTTGCCGTCAAGCCCGGCACGAAAATTTCGGCGTGACTTGAAAAAAGGATTGCCCGAATTATCGTAATTAAGGGCGCGCTCGCTTGATGAGACATAATAAGGAATTAGCTGAACGTTACGCCCCGCTGAGATGTTTTCGAGTCCTTCGAGCTTTCCGGCTTGTTGGATAAAGCCTTGAACGCGCTGTGTGATATACGGAAAATAAGCTTCTTCATTGTTGTGTGGAATTGTCCGTCCCAAAGCGATTCCCCAAGATTGCTCAGCATTATCAGAAAAGCGTAGGCTCTTAAACGGAATCGTCATCAAAACGATGTAGCCATCTTCCGTTAAACGCCCTTCGGAGTACCAGAGCGTATCGAAGCTGTAATCATCGCCCTGTCCTTCGGTCGAGATGCCGTCAAGCTGGATGCCTAAAGGATTCGCGCTAAAGACATACGCACGGCGTCGGTCGTGAAATGTATCGAGCGTAATGCTGACCAAATCATCGCTTAAAATGTCTTCGCGCTTAGCCATATGAGCGCGGATTCTTTCGCGCTTGTCTTTGCAAACAAAAGCGACATAAATATTCAAATCGTCATAAGAAAGATAAGCCTTTGTTTGCTGGCTAACGTTCTTTCCGTCATCAGGCGAGCGTTGACGGAAGTTCACAACTGAAGTCTCTGCTTCACGCGTTCTGTTATTTAAAAAATCATCAATTGTCGGCGGACGTGCCGTGCGCGGAATACGCAAAGTTGATTTAATGCTTTCAGCCGAGTTCGTTGGAGCTGGTAAATCAATTGGAGGCTCGTCCGTCTTCTTTACTTCTATAGGCTGCGTGATAACGGATGCGTCGCTTTGTGTTTGCGGTTTGGAAGCATTCGGAATGCGAAGCGCCGCAATGTCGGTTTTCGTAACGACTTTTGGCTCAAGTGGCGGCGTTGTAGTTTTTCCGCCATTTTCACTTTTTTTATTGTTATCGCTAACAATTCCGGTATTAAATGGCGGTGTAATGAATACGACGAGTTTATTGTAGCTTTGCTTTACGGTGGCGATGCTCCCGCGTAACAGATTAAAAGAAAATACCGCATCGTTTCCTCTGCGTTCCGACCTGACAACAACCAGACTGCCGCTGTATAAATTGCTGTCGAAAACTGAAACTCCCGCTCTCGGAATTGTTATGTAAAAGCGATTGTCGCTTTGTTGCGAAATGTAGTCGTTTATTGATTCGTTGGCTGCAACAATCACTTGTATTCCAGCCGGCATCTCGCTGACCCGAACAGGTTCAAGAAACCTCGTTCTCGGCATCTGCGCATTTGCCTGCAAATTGTTTGCAACAAATAAAGTGAAAATGAGTAAAAAACCGAATGTCAGGAAACGCTGCATAAGGGAAAACTTATTGAGGGCGAATTACAAGAAAACGCCCTCATCAAAAGTAAAAGGAATTAGAAAGTTCTAATTCCTTTTACTTGGTTGGTTACCTGCATCTAGATAAGCAACTGTCATAAGCTCTGCGGCACTGATTAAGTCCGCCCGGATTATTCGCTTGTTTGACGCATTTGTCATAACCTACGCGGCATTGCGTTTGGCAGCTTCCAGCCGCAACCGGCGAAGTGCTGAGACTAAAGGTTGCCGTCAATGCGAGCGCAAACGTAGCTGCAAAGAGTCCAATTTTCTTTTTCATCTTTTTTAATTTCCTTTCAATTGTGTTATTGCGTGAAAAGCATTGATAGAAATTGCAATTGATCTCCAGAGCAATGCTTCTCTTGCAGGAAGAGTTTCAAGATGGCTAACGGTGCGAAAACTTTCGGACCGTTAAGCGCATCTATTCCGAAACGCAGCAGCGCACACTGATGCGTTTAAAGAACTTTCAAAAGAAAGCTCTTTAACCTAAAAAGGATGCATCTTCGTTATTTACAACTGGAGATGCATCCTTGATAAGACTTCTTGCACTGTGATTTCTGCCCTTGTGTTGTTGCAGCGTTTTCACAAGCTGTTTGGTTGCGTTTACACTGACCTTGACAGGATTGTGCGCCGATACCTTCAGCTTGAAACGAAGCTCCAAAGACAATAGCACCGGCAAGTGCAAACGACGACGCAAAATAAGCTAATTTTCTTTTCATTTCGATTCATCCTCCTTGATAGGAAGTAATTTCACCAAAAGTCAGCGTAGATATTCCGGTATGCAGAAATATCTTGGTCTTTTTGGTGCAAATGGGTTAAAAGATCGGGGAGAGCTTTAACCGCCCGAAATTTGCATACACCTCTCCCGTTCTACTGTTCAGACAAATCAATGTCATCGCAATACGGGCAAGCACAAATCATTTGCTGTTTTAATACAATGAATCGAAGGAAATGTCCAGAATTACGACATGCTGTTTTTGTTATCAGTCAAATTGACGGATGGACTGCAAACAGCATCAAGATTCAATTGAATTGAACTTAACTTAAACCCAATAAAAATTTGAGATTCTTCAAAGATTTCAATTTTAATTTTAACGGGTGTTTTGAATTGGGCGACGGCATCGCCTTAATTTCTGATCACTTATTTCGGCAGTTTGTCATAATCTTCTTTAGACTTTACTTGCAACGGAAGGTGTTTTTGAGGCATCTTAAAAGACGCTACATTCTTTCTCTCTTTTATCAACGGTTGTTCGCTCCCTTTTTGATTTAGCGGTTGCGTTTGGATAGTTCGAGAGTGAGGCAGGTATTAAATTTTAAGAAGAAGCTCGCAAAGAACGAGCTTTCAAACGCTGAAGTCCTTCGTTGCCAACCGTTTCTTGAAGCACGCTTACATCGTTAGAAACACTTCTATTGACGCTCCTAAAATAAAAGGAGATAAGGAATAAAAATGTCTACAAAACTTTACGTCGGAAATCTTTCGTTCAAAACTACGGGAGACGATTTAAATGAACTTTTTTCAAAAGCCGGAACTGTCGAATCGGCTTCGGTCGTAACAGATCGCGATTCAGGTTTTTCACGCGGTTTCGGTTTCGTCGAAATGTCGAGCGCCGATGAAGCAAAATCAGCAATCAGCCAATTTAACGGCACCGAGATTGACGGTCGCGCCTTAAACGTTAACGAAGCACGCCCGCGCGAAGATCGCGGCGGCAACGGCGGCGGAGGCGGTGGTTTCCGTGGAGGAAATCGCGGAGGCGGCAATGGCGGCAATCGCGGCGGCTCGCGCTGGTAAATCGTAGTAACGATTTATTTTAACCAAAGCGGCTTTGGCGTTAACTTTTCTCGCCAAAGCCGCTTAATATTTTAGATTATTTAGAAGTTGTGCAAAGTTAGAAAAAAAGACTCTAGCAATAATTGATAGTTGAGAGTTGAAGAGCGGTGATTTTCATTCTCTTTTAAAAATCAACTTTCAACTATCAATTATTCATCAGGTTGAATTGGTATTTAACCGAATCCCGCATAACTGCTAAATTTGCACGCTCCCGCCTGGCGGTCGAGCGATTATCAAAGGATTTTAATGAATTTTTCACAATTAGGTTTGCAGCCTGCGCTTGAGCGCGTTTGCAGCCAGCTCGGCTATGTTGAGCCGACGCCGATTCAACAAAAAGCGATTCCCATCGTTTTGGGAAACTCTGACATTATTGCCTGCGCCGAAACCGGAACCGGCAAAACCGCAGCATTTCTGCTGCCCATAATTCAAAAAATAATTGAAAACAAAATAGTCGGGCTGTCAGTTTTAATACTCGCCCCGACGCGCGAATTAGCTACGCAAACCGAAACGGCTTGTCGCGAGCTTGCTCCGAAAAGAATAAAATGCGTCGCTCTGATTGGCGGCACAGGTTACAAACGACAGCTCGATGGTTTACGCGGCGCAAACATCGTCGTTGCCACGCCGGGGCGTTTGACGGATTTAATGGAGCGCGGCGCGGTTGATTTTGCGCTGCTCAAAACTCTGGTTTTGGACGAAGCCGACCGAATGCTCGATATGGGTTTTCTGCCCGCGATTAAGCGGATTGTCGCAAAAGTGCCGAATGAGCGTCAAACGCTTTTTTTCTCGGCAACAATGTCTCCTGAAATCGAGCGAATCGCGGTTTCGATGATGAACTCACCGGAATTTGTCGAAGTTAGCCGACGCGGAAAAGCAGCCGGAACGATTGAACAAGTCGCTTATCCGGTAGCCGCCGAATCGAAAACTGCGCTATTATTAGATTTATTGGAACGCGAGAATTTTGAGCGAGTGTTGGTTTTTACCAGAACGCGGCGCGCCGCCGAGCGCATTTCGCATATTCTCGAAGCGCGCAAACACAAAGCCAATCGAATTCACGCGGATCGTTCGCAATCGCAGCGTGAAGCGGCTTTGAGCGGATTTAAAAACGGAAACACGCGCGTTTTGGTTGCCACTGACATTGCGGCTCGCGGAATTGACGTTGACCAGATTTCGCACGTCATCAATTACGATGTGCCCGAAGCGCCGGAAGATTACGTGCATCGCATCGGTCGCACGGGAAGAGCCGGAAACAAAGGTCGTGCTATTACGCTGGTGACTTCAATCGAGGAAACAACGATGCGGTCAATCGAAAAATTAACCGGTCAAACTGTCGAGCGGGTTTTGCTGCCCGGTTTCGGAGGCAAATTACCGATTGCGGCGACAACACAATTTGCCGGAAACAAGAAAAGCGCTGGAAGACGTTCATTTCGCGCTCGCACGTCCAGATAAATTTTAGTTAGATAAATTTCGAGGAGAATCAAATTATGGAAAAAGCAACATATACAATCGGACAATTAGTCAGCAAACAGTGTTTGAATTGCAATGAAGAACAAAGCCATATGGTTGCGTCTTTAACTAAAAAAGGTCAGATTTCAAAAGTAGTTTGTTCGGTTTGCGC
>DASVTY010000137.1:0-35279 GCA_036387315.1 Pyrinomonadaceae bacterium | reverse complement strand
AATTTCTTTGCCGACAAATGCGACGGGACAAAACGGAAGTACCGTATTGATTCCTATTACTTTGACTAACACCAGCACATCAATTGTGGCTTATACTATTGAAGTTTCGTTTGACCACACTGTTTTGCAAGCCTCAGAATCTCTAATTAATACTGTAAATACGTTGAGCGACCTAAACACTGGTGCAATGTGCCACATTTTCTCTGGAAGAACCACTGCGGGAAACCGAACCACACTTAGAATGGCGGCTGGCTGCAACAATAACATCACGTCTTCGGGAACGCTTCTGAACCTGCTTTTTAATGTAGTTGGAACCGCAAACACGGCGACAGGTATGACGACTCTGGAGTTTACAGTCAGAAGCGGCGCTAATCCGGTGCCGAATTTTGAGAGCGAGAGCGGAACAGTTCCGGTTACAGTGACGAATGGTTTATTTACGGTTGCTTCTGCCGCTCCGATTGCTTCAGTAACAATCGCCGGTCGAGTTTTAACGGCAGACGGTCGCGGGCTGCGAAACGCACAAATACGATTGACCGCCGCTGACGGCTCTTCAAAAACCGTGATGAGCGGAGCTTTTGGTAATTATCGCTTTGCTAACGTTCAGGCAGGACAGTCGGTTACGATTCAAGTCTTTTCAAAACGATTCGGATTTCAGCCGCAAACCGTGAATGTTTCGGGTGATATATCTAGTTTGAATTTCGTTGCTCAACCGTAAACGCAGCGATTAAAGATAAAAACAAAAGCAATTCAATTAAAGATTGCTTTTTCATTTGAATTAAACAAACCCAATAAGAGAAAGTTTAACTGGAAATGTTTTAACGCCATATTTATGTTGCAAAAAAATGTTTTTAAAGTCATAATTTTCGAGATTTTGTTTGGTTCAACAGAGGAGATATAAAAATGTCAATTAAAGCCCTTTTCACATATACAGTATTTGCAATCGCTTTGCTTATGCTTTCGTTCGGCGTCGAAGTGAAAGCGCAAACGGCGACAATTTCAGTTCCCGCAAATACTAGCGTTACCCCCGGTCAGGATGATGTTAATATTCCCATTACTTTAAGCAACAACACCGGTACAATTGTCGGTTATGTAATCGAGGTGCAGTATAACCCGCAAGTTATAGTGCCTAATGACCCTGCGAGGATTCAAACAGGCGGGACCCTAACCATTCCTTTTGATGCCAATACTGAACTAGGGTGTCTTACTGCGACGGGAATTACCATGAATTCTGCTACGGTTAATACGCTTAGAGTAGCGGTGTCATGTAATCCGCCAATTACGGCTGCTAACGGAACTTTGATATTCATACGTTTCGATGTTGTCGGTGCCGGCGGAACTACATCGCCGTTAAATTTTAACGTAACAACGCCCGCCGGGGGGTCTCCTCCGACGTACTTTGAGTTTGAAAGTGGGACTCCTAATCAGCCTACGCGCGTTGTTCCAACAACTAACAACGGAACAGTTACCGTGACTGGCGCGACGGCAGCTTCCGTTAATCTCGCAGGACAAGTTTTAATGGCAAACGGTCGCGGCTTGAAAAACGCACAAGTCAGATTAACGACCGCCGACGGTACAACCAGAACGGTGATGTCTTCGGCTTTCGGTTACTATCGCTTTACAGACATTCAAGCGGGTCAAACCGTTACTGTTGAAATTCTTTCAAAACGGTATGGATTCCAACCCCGAACCGTCAATGTTTCGGGCGATATATCTAATTTAAACTTCATCGCCGAACCATAAAGCCGCGCTTTTGAAAAAGAATAAAAAAGGCAATCCATAATTGGATTGCCTTTTTTATTCTTTAGAGCGTGTCTGGAAATTTGTTTTTGTTACGGCTTAATGGCAAAAGAATTTGATTACCGGATAGGAGAAGTTTATTCGTGGGCGGAGGTTTTTAAACTTCACCGAACGCGGTGCGGAATTTATCAAAAAAACGAAAAGCTCGTTTCGCTGCTGACCGATTTCGGGCTTATTAATCCCTGTTATCCCGATAAATTCACCGGGGAAGACGGCAATCGGATTTTATATACCGGAAACGGCAGACGCGGCGACCAGCCTTTGAGTCCGCCGAATCGCGCCTTGCTTGCCGCAATCGAAACCGGAAATGCCGTTCCGCTTTTCAACAAACTCGGCGTCGGTCGCTGGCAATTAACCGGCTTCTGGCGCGTAATTTCCGGCGAATACGTTTTCGACGCCAATCAAAAAAGGATGATCTGGCAATTTACGCTCGAACGCGCCTGATTTATTTCTTTTGTCCGAGCGAAACGGCGCGTTGATATGCGGCGTAAATCGCTTTTGATAAAACGGTGCGGAGGCTGCCTTTTTCCATTTGATAAATCGCTTCGGCGCTCGTTCCGCCGGGCGAGGTGACCATATTTCGCAGCTCTGCCGGATGTTTGTGCGACTCCATCGCAAACAAAACCGAACCCAGAATTGTTTGCTGCACCAATTCCTTCGCCATCTCGCGCGAAAAACCGAGATGGACGCCCGCGTCCATCATCGCTTCCATCACCAGAAAAACATAAGTCGGACCTGTAGCGGAAAGCGCGGTCGCCATATCAATCATATTTTCGGTTTCGACAAACAATTCTTTGCCCAGCGCCCCGAAAATCGCTCGAACTTGTTTTCTGTGTTCATCCGAAACGGCTTCCGTGCAAGTCCAGGCGGTCATTCCCGCGCCGATTTGCGAAGGCGTATTCGGCATCACACGAACAATCAGCGGAGTTTTTAATTTGCCCGCAATCGTTTCGATTTTTGCGCCCGCGACAATCGAAACCGTCAACTGCTCCGGCGTGATATTGTTTTCCAATTCGTCTAAAACGATTTTAATTCGCTGTGGTTTAACCGATAGACAAACGATTGATTCATGCGATTTTTGCACGGCTTTTGCCGCATCAACGTTTTCACCGAAAACGTTAATTCCGTATTTAGTCCGCAATTCCTCGCGCCGCGACCCGCGCGGATGACTCGCGGCGATTTGTTCCGGTTTGACGAGATTTTGGCGGAGGATTCCGGCAACAATTGATTCAGCCATCACGCCGCAGCCGATAAAAGCGATTTCCGTTTTTTCTAACAGGTTTTTTGTCAAAGTTTTTGTCGAATCGAAAGATTGCGGTAAATTATCCATAACAATTGATTTTATATTTTTGAAAATGACTATTGAAGAACAAATTAACTTTTTTCGCAAAGGCACATCCGAAATTATCGGCGAAGATGATTTAAGGGTAAAACTTGAGTCTGGGAAAAAACTAAGGGTTAAACTTGGGGCAGATCCAACAGCACCTGATATTCATCTCGGGCACACGGTAGTTCTCAGAAAATTGAAAGCTTTTCAAGACCGTGGTCATACAGCTATTTTTTTGATCGGTGATTTTACCGGCATGATAGGAGATCCGACCGGAAGAAATATAACACGCCCTCGACTTTCCCGTAGAGAAGTATTGGAAAATGCAGAGACATACAAGCAGCAAATTTTCAAAATATTAGATCCGAAAAAAACGGAGGTTTATTTCAATTCAGATTGGTTTAACCCAATGGATACTGAAATATCTAAAAAATTTGAAACCAAAGCTTTTAACACCAGCGATTTTATAAAGCTTGCATCTCATGCAACCGTTCAGCAAATTCTCGAACGCAAAGATTTTGCAGATCGTCTTAAATCCCAAAAACCGATTGCTTTACACGAACTTCTTTATCCGCTTATTCAAGGCTACGATTCAGTTGCTTTAAAAGCCGATGTCGAACTTGGCGGAACAGATCAAAAGTTCAATTTGCTTATGGGTCGGGATTTACAAAGAGAATATGGGCAAGAACCGCAAGTAGTTATTACTATGCCACTTTTGGTTGGAACCGATGGCATAAAAAAAATGTCAAAATCTTCAAACAATTACATCGGCATTAACGAACCGCCCCACCAAATGTTTCGAAAAATAATGGAAATTCCCGATGAATTGATATGGGATTATTTCGAGCTTGTAACAGATCTAAAAGTAGATGAGATAAAGGGATTAAAGCAACAGCTAAACGAAGGAACGTCTATTTTAGAGTTAAAAAAAGAATTGGCAAAAATAATTACGCTCGATTTTAATCCAAATGCGAATATCGAAGAAATCACAAATACTTTTGTGGATGAAACGATGAAAACTCGCAAAATCGTCGGACAATCAACTCAGAAAAATGTCCGTGCCCGAAGTACTACGATAGCTAATTTATTGATTGAAAGCGGTTTGGTGAAATCTCTCAAAGAACTAAAAAATAGATCCGACGCGAAAATCTTTTTCAATAATGAAAAAATTGAAAATAGTTTGGTTAAAGATCACACTATTAATATTCTTGAAGATTCAGTTTACAAATTGCAATTTGGCAGTAAAGCATTTGATTTAAAGGGTACCAAAATTGAGATTCAACACCGAGACGTTCAGTCTGGAGCCGTCAAATCTTTCGGTTACGATCAAGAAAATCAGATTCTCGAAATTAAATTTGAAACAGGAAAAGCTTACGAATATTTCAATGTGCCGCCTAAAGTCGTAGAGGATCTAGAAAAATTTATTCCACTCGAAAAGGGACTCGGTGGATATTGCAATAAAAACATTAATAATGTTTTTAGCCATTTGGAAATAAAAGAATAAGCCTTTGAATTTGTGCTTGGAATATATGAAATAACTGCTTTTTAGCAGATTAGAAATAATGTCCGCGCTGATCGAAACCGAAGAAATTTTAGTAATCGAAACGCCTGAGCGCGTGCCGCTCGCGTTTGCTTTGGCGTCAATCGGCAACCGTTTTTTGGCGTGCGCGCTCGATCATTTTTTGCAGGTGATTTTGCTGCTTTTAATGGCTTGGGTGTTTTTCTCGCTTGCCGGGATTTCGCGTCTTGAAGGTTATTTTGAAGAAGCGCCGAAATGGGTGATCGCGGCGTTTATTATCGTCGCGTTTTTAATCTTTACGGGTTATTTCGCCATTTTTGAATGGGCGATGAACGGGCAGACGCCGGGCAAACGCCTTTTAAAGCTGCGCGTGATTCGCGAAGACGGGCGACCGATTACGTTTTGGGAAGCGGCGGCGAGAAATCTGCTCAGAAATTTCGATATGATGCCGCTGCCGTTTTATTCAATCGGTTTGATTTCGGTTTTCGTCAGCAATCGCGACCAGCGCATCGGCGATTTGTTTGCCGGAACGGTCGTCGTCCGCGAGCGCCAGACCGAAGCGCCGACTTTTGAACAAGTCTTTGCGGCTTCCGCAACGAGCGACGAAGCTTACAGACGCCAATTTCCGCCGACGCATTTTGCGGCTGATTTGTCGCAGATTACCGAAAAAGAAATTGAAGTCGTCGAAAATTTCCTGCGCCGACGCGAAGATTTAAAAGAATTCTCGCGCAAATGGATGGCTTGGCGCGTGGCGATGCCGATTCTTTATAAATTAAAACCTGGATACGATTTGCAAACCTTTACCTACGAAGGCTTTCTCGAAGAGTTGCTTCACCGCTTTCGTGCCGAACGGAGATTTGTCGCATAAAAAAGGCGGTTTTTAAAAACCGCCTTTTCCCCCGATTTTAATTATCTTTCCATTTGTAAGGGAAGAATTTTCCGGCTTGTTCGGGTGCTACTTTTTCTCCGAAAAGCTCTAACGCCGTCGTTAAAACAACATCGCGCTGCGCAGCTAAATCGGCTCCGGTCGGAAGCATAACCAATTGCGGCGTAACGCCGATGTGTTCGAGACTGTTACCGTCAGTCATAATCACGTCTGCATTGGTGATGCTGAGACCGTACGGAATTATGCTGTCCGCTCCTAACTGCATCGGTACGCCGCGCGACTGCATCACCGCGCCGGCGGATTGGTCGCCGATAACGACTCCGCGTTGATGAATTTGAACAAAGCGGGCGAAGAGTTCGGAAGCCGAACCGGATTGGCTGTCTATTAAGACGATCAAATTTCCTTTGTAAACGTCTTTTCCTTTAGATTTAGCCATTTGCGGCTTCATTTCTTTGCGTCCCTTGAGGTCTGCAATTTTGGTGTCTTTCTCGACAAAATAGCCAGCCAATTCTTCAAGCGCCACGACATAACCGCCGCCGTTGCCGCGTAAATCCAAAATCAGATTACCGGCTCTGTTGTTCAGTTTTCCCTGCATAATGCCGGTGATAATGCTCGGCTCGGTTGCGAAGGTGGGCATTTTCCAAATCATCGTGTTTCCGACTTGAACAAAGCGATGCTCAACTACGTCGTCGGAACTAAGCTCAAAGTCTCGAACGAGGTCCTCGAAATTGAGAATCGTTTTTTCCGTTTTGACTTTTGAGGCGAAGTTCAGCTCGCGCGGTTCTTTCGCCGAAGGACTTTGCACTACCAAATTCATTCCCGGGCGCGGGCTGAGCGTGTTGTAGTAGTACATCATTTTCCACATATCCTTGCGGTTCGGTTTAAAGCCTTCGATTGATAAAACCTGATCGCCCGGCTGCAAGCCTTTCTTTTCGGCATCGCTGCCCGGTCTGACGTTGATGACAAAACATTTGTCGCCGATCATTTGCATCCGAACTCCGTAATCATATTTAGTCGGGCGCGAAGGCGGATAAAAAGTCGTATGAGAGTCGTTTAAATCGAGAACTGCCTGAGCGATAATTCCGAAGGCTTGTCCGAGAGAAGTCGCTTGATCGAGCTTATCTTCGGCGGTTTTAAATCGCTCGTCCAGATTAACTCCTTTGTAGTTGGAATCGTAATATTTTTCTTTGATCTCATTTTTAACGGCTTTCAGCATATCTTTCGCGCGACCACGCTGAAGACGGTCAAGATTTTGCGCCGAAACCGAAACGGCTGCCGACACGAGTAAAAGTAAAAACGCGGTGAAATTCAGCCGCAAATTAAAACGACCTAATGCATTTAATATCGAATTCATTTTTAAGTTGTTTCTCCTATCCAAGAATGTGAAGGTTGGAAGAATCAGAATAATAACACACAAATTAGTCAAGATAAAACCGGAAAAGCGTGTAAATCTAAAAAACGTTAGCGATATTCAAAACCTTATTTGCATAACTTTAATTAATAAATCCCGTCTTCTCCGGGCGGTCTGGTATTCCAGCGTTTGTGAATCCAGAGCCATTGTTCGGGGTAAAGGCGAACGTATTTTTCCACGACGTTCGTAATTTTCTGAGTTAATTCGCGGACATTCTCATCCGAAGCGTCGCCTTGTTTGTATGCGACGGGCGGTTCGAGATAAACCACATATTTCTGTTTCGTTTCTTCCCAAACGGCAAAAGCCGGAAGCACAGCCGCGTTTGTCTTCAGAGCGAGCTTTGCGATGCTGACGGTCGTCGAAGCCGGAACGCCGAAAAAATCCACAAAAACTCCTTCTTTTTCCTGCACGTTTAAATCAGCCAGAATCCCCAAAAGCTCGCCGTTTTCCAGCACGCGAAACATTTGCCGAGCCGAACGGGTTTTGTCCAAAGTGACGCTCCCGAATTTCGTCCGAAACGAATCCACATATTTTTCGAGCAGCGGATTATCAATGCGCCGGACGAGAATATTCATCCCGAAACCAAAGGCGGGCGGCAGCAGATTAAAAACTTCCCAGCTTCCGAAATGCCCCGTAAAAAACAAAACTCCGCGCCCCGCAGCGTGCGCGCGGTCAAAATGTTCTTTACCGACAACTTCGACGACGCTGCGAACGTCTTCGAGCTTAAATTTACGGAAATGCGAAACAAAACCGAGATGCCTGCCGATAGATTCAAACGTGCCGAGAACGATTTTGTCCTTTTCTTGAGCAGACATCTCAGGAAAAGCGATGTCCAGATTTCGCCGGGCGGTTTTTTGTAATTTGGGAAAACGAGAACCTAAAAATCTGCCGAGCGATTTGCCGAAACGCATCGAAGTTTCAAGCGGCAAAGCGCCGATTGCGCCGAGCAAGCTGCGAACTGTGAGAAGCTCGGATTTGTTTTGAAAATTGCTTCGCTTTTTCGGCACACTTCTTTACCAAATTTCCGTGATGTTGAGTTCAAAGCCTGTCAGAAGCGGCTCGCCCGAAACTTTTCCGGGATTTTTCAGATTTTCAACTTCAGAGTTGGGACGATAGACGCAGCTTTCGCCCTATTTATTCAACGGTTTTTCAAGTTTCTCCTTTTTGACGTTTTGCAATTCTTTTTCGATTTTATTGTAAAGATTCAAAAAACTATGTAATGGAGATTTTTCTCCATAACCGCAACCGAGAAAAAATGCAACACTTTTGGTTTTACCGTTAGCTGAAATAGAAAGACCTTTTCTCTGCGCGTGATTTATACATACGCCTTCTTTAAAACCCGGGTCACCTTGATAATATTCATTCATTTCAAAAAAACCGGATTTTTCAAAATCGCGGATTAATTGACTTAGCTGTCTCTGTGACAGTCTCTCCCTGAGTTTCGGATTTTTTACCTTATTTTTTGAATGTAATAAAGCACCAGAATTTGGATTAGCAGGAAGATTGTGCGACCGATCTTCAAAAAAGGCTTTTCCATCCGAAGTGATTTTGTAATCATATTCGGAGGAAAATTGAATCGTGCTGGATAAACTAAGCACGATAAACAAATCTTTCGGGATTTTGCCGTCTTTCAAAATAGATTGAGACGAAATCGGCAAAGCAAGTGCAATGAAATAAAATATCCCAAGAACAAATTGATTTGTTTTCTTCATTTATTTAAGCCGCGATTCTTTCAACTCGATTATAAACAGTGTCGCGTTCGACCGCTTCAAAACCGGCGTTTTCGATCAGTTCGATTAGCTCCGCCCGCGACATTTTGACTTCGCCTTCGTTTGAATAACTGTGAGTTAATTCGCCGCCGTCGGTAATTGTGCCGTCCAGATCGTTTGCGCCGAAATGCAAAGCCGTCTGCGCCAGATTTTTTCCGAGCATCACCCAATACGCTTTGACGTGATCGAAATTATCGAGCATAAGGCGCGAGACCGCGATTGTTTTCAACGAATCTACTCCGCTAGGTCCCGGCAAGCTTGAAAGCGCCGTTCCCGGCGGATAAAAAGCGAGCGGAATAAAACATTGAAAACCGCCGGTTTCATCCTGCTGCTCGCGCAATTTGATGAAATGATCAACGCGGTCTTCGATTGATTCGATGTGACCGTAGAGCATCGTCGCGTTGGTTTTCAAACCCGCTTTATGGACTTTTCCCGCCAATTCGAGCCACCGCGCGCCATCGCATTTGTGGTCGCAGATGCGCGAGCGAGTCGGCTCGGCAAAAATCTCCGCGCCGCCGCCCGGACACGAATCCATTCCCGCAGCTTTGAGCTTTTCAATCACTTCTTCGTCCGACATTTTGTAAAAGCGGGCGAAAAAATCCAATTCGACCATCGTCAGAGCTTTCAAATGAAGTCGGGGAAATTCGCGTTTCAAAGCGCGAAACAAATCGGTGTAATAAGAAAAAGGCAGCTTCGTGTTCAAACCGCCGACAATGTGCAATTCTGTCGCGCCTTCATTCACTGCATTGCGGGCAATCTCGATGCCTTCGTCAATCGAATGCGTGTACGCGCCTTCCTGGCGGGCGCGTTTGTAAAAACCGCAAAACTTGCAGTCGGCGACGCAGATGTTCGTGTGATTAAAATGGCGGTTGACGTTAAAATAAGTCGTTTTCCCGTGCTTTTTGCGCCGCAAGAAATCAGCCAATTTTCCGAGCGCGTTTAAATCGTCGGTTTTATAGAGCGCCACGCCTTCGTCAAACGAAAGCCGCTCTACTCGCTCAACTTTTTGGGCAATAAAATTTAATTTTGTATCGTGTGAAAATTGCATAAATTATTCTGAATATATTTTGAAAACGTCTATAAGTTTATCCGAATACCGCCCTGTTGGATCAATTTCGCCATCTTTGCCAACTCCAATTAAGCTTGTCAAAAAATCGTCAATAATTTCGAGTTCGGCTTCGCTCAGTTCAAATTCATAAAAATCTCTCGTTGGATGTTTAGCTGATTCAATTTTGTGAAAAATCGGCGTGAGCGATTTTAAACTTGAAAATTCTGTCCCCATTTTACGCATAAACTGCAAATCACTCGTGTAAAGTTTTATCATTACAATATTTAATTATTCCCAAATTTCCTGCAAATCCAGCACAAAGCCTTTGAGCAATGGCTCGCCGGAAACTTCTTTCGGGTTTTCCAAAACTTTCGTTTCCATATTCGGGCGATAAATGTGAACTCGTTTATTTTGCGGGTCAATCAGCCAGCCGAGCTGCACTCCATTTTCGATGTATTCGCGCATTTTCTTTTGCAAATCTTTGAGCCTGTCAGTTTCCGAGCGCAATTCAATCACAAAATCCGGCGCGATTTTGGCGAATTTTTGACGTTTATCTTTTGATAGGGCATTCCAGCGTTCAAGACGAATCCAAGAAACATCGGGTGAACGAGTCGCGCCGTTCGGCAAAGTAAAACCTGTCGAAGAATCGAAACCGATTCCCGTTTTGTCCTGTCGCGCCCAAAGATAAAATTCTCCGGCAAGATTAAAATTTTTGCGTCCGGTGTCCGAATAAGCAGGCGGCAGAATGATTACGTTTCCCTCTTTTGTCCGTTCAATTCGCAAATCCCGATTTTCTTCGCAGAAATCGTAAAAATCATCCAAACTCATTCGTTTGAGCAAGGGAAAATTTACTTCAATCGGATAAACAAGAGAACCGACATATAATTTTGAACCGCGTTTTGCCGTTTCATTCGGAATCATATTTTTACCTCAGTTCAATTTTGACACGAAAACCGCGCCGCCGAAAGTTAAGAGTAAAATCACGCTGACAAATGCATTAGTGGTAAAAAATGCCGCGTTTAACCGGCTTAAATCATTCGGGCGGACGAGCAAATGTTGATAAATCAAAAGCGCGCCGGTCAAAACAACGCCAACCAATGCAAGCCAGCCGAGTTCGGTGAACGAATAAAGCAGAATTAAAACTAAAAACGCCTGAAAATGAAAAATTCGCGCCACCATCAGTGCGCCCGCGATGCCGAGCTTTGCCGGAATCGAATGAAGTCCGGCTTTTTTATCAAATTCAAAATCCTGACAGGCGTAAATTACGTCAAATCCGGCTGTCCACATCATCACGATGAGCGAGAGCAAAACGGGGACGGGCGAATCAATCGCGCCGCGCACGGCAATCCAGGCGGCGGTCGGCGAAATTGCCAGTGACCAGCCTAAAATCAAATGCGCGAGCGCAGTAAAACGTTTGGCGTAGGAATAAAACAAAACGCTAAAGAACGCGACGGGCGATAAAATCAAAGTCAATTGATTGAGCATCGCCGAGGCGAGAAAAAACAAAGCGCACGCGGCGAACATAAACGCCCAAGCGAAGTTTATCGAAAGTTTCCCGGCTGGCAATTCGCGGTTTGCGGTACGCGGGTTGGCGGCGTCAATTTTTCTGTCCGCAATGCGGTTAAAAGACATTGCCGCTGAGCGCGCGCCGATCATTGCCATTGTGATCCAGAAAATTTGCCAGAGCGTCGGCAAACCGTTTGCCGCCAAAACCGCGCCCAGAAAGGCGAAAGGGAGCGCAAACAAAGTATGCTCGAATTTAATCATTTCAAGGGTTGTTTTTAATTTTTGCCAGAAAGAAGTCATCTTAATTTGGAAGAGCAATACAAATGCCAAGATGAAAAGTTTAGCAAAATCCCGCTTTCAAAGCATTTCGGGCTTGGCAAAACGCCAAATCCGTTTGCCGGAAAATGCAATTTGCTTTTTGAGTTTATAAATTTTCTGCTACAATCCGACGCGCCCGTTTTCCAGAGTGCAAAATCAAATGGAATCAAATCAAATTCTCGAAACCTGGCAAATCAACAATCGCGTTAATCTTTATTTGCTCGAAGCGATTGCGCCTGAAAATTTGCTATCAGCGCTCGCGTCGAAAGGGCGCAACGCAGGCGAGCAGTTCGCGCATATTCAGAATGTTCGTTTGATGTGGCTCAAACAAGCCGCGCCCGAATTGCTGGAAAATCAAATTAAAATCGAAAAAGAAAATGCAGGCGATAAAGGTTTGCTCAAAAACGCGCTCGCAAATTCTGCTGAAGCAATCGGACAAATGCTTCTTGCGGCAACTGAAAAAGATGGCAAAATCAAAGGTTTTAAGCCGCACGCGACGGCTTTTCTGGGTTATTTGATTTCACATGAAGCGCATCATCGCTCGCAGGCGATTCTCGCGCTCAAGCAATCCGGTTGCGCGGTTGATAAAAAAGTTCTGTTCGGAATTTGGGAATGGGGCGTGCGCTAGAAATTTATGCCTTCGGGAAAAACACACGACGCAATTACATTTCTGCTCGCGCCGCCGACGTTTCTGCTCGTTTGGCGCTTGACTGACAATGCTTCGCTCGCGGCTTTTGCTGCCGGAGCGTTTCTTTTCGGCGGTTTGATGTTCGGTCCCGATTTGGACACGCAATCGGTTCAATACACGCGCTGGGGAATTTCCCGATTTCTCTGGTTTCCTTACAAAGTCGTCTTCGCGCATCGCTCGCGCTGGTCGCACGGGCTTGTTTTCGGCACGCTGTTTCGAGTCGTTTATTTCTGCGGCGCGGTTACTTTGTTCGGCGCAATCTTTTTTTACATTGCCGCAATGATCAGAAACGCCGCGCCGCCTTCGCTCGATCAAATTCGAGAACTGTGGGAAACGGCTGGTGTTTGGACGCGGTTGAATGTCGGCGATTATGCGCTGGCGGCGATTTTTCTCGGTCTCTGGCTCGGCGCGGCGAGCCACACTGTTACGGATTTAATCGGAACTTTTCTTAAAACGGGCAAGGTCAAGGATTTTTTGTAATTCAGGCTTTTAACGCCGTACGGAAAGCAGCCGGAAAGCCTGTTTGCGGACGGCTTCGGAAACGTTGCGATTGTTGCTGATTCCCTGCAAATCTTTGGCTAAAATGCGCGGCAGGAGATGCAAAACGGTCGGCAGCGGCGTGCGCGGATTGCGGACGAGATGGTGAATAATCACGTAATTTCGAGACCAGGTGCGATTGCCTTCGATTTGCCGCAAAACTTCGCCCGGAACGGATCGCATCGCGGCGATTTTTTCGACTTCATTCTCGGTAATTCTCGGATTTGACAACACGGCTTGAGCGACTATTCGATTCGGGTCGCGGATTAGAACGACGCGCACTTCGCGGTCGCCTTTCATCGCCAATTTCACGCGGTCTTTGATCGGCATCATCAAAATGCGCCGAATCAGCGCGACTCGTTCGGGCGCGGCGTCGCCTTCGAGCAGCGTTTGACTGATGATTTTTTCCGCGAGCGCGCGGCGGTGTTCTTCGGTTTCTTCATAAAGCTCTTCGATCAGCTCGAAAGCGAGCCACGAATCTTCGACCTCCGAATCCGGCACTTCGATATGCTCGGCGATGGCGAGCATATCTTCAAACGTAAATCCGCCGTTATCCGGTTCGGTTTCGGCTTCGTTTAAACCGGCGGCAAATTCGGCTTGCTCGATAAATTCGGCGGCGGCATCATTGCCTTTGGCGCGCAATTCGGCGGCGATTTGTTTGGCGCCACGCTGTTTTTCAAAAAATTCCTTCCGCGTTTCCTGCACGCGCCGCACGGCATCGGTCGTAGAAGCCGGATTCGAGAAAACGGCGTCGAGAATTTCAGGCGTGCGAATTAAGCGCTGTTGGTTGACCGTAACCAATTCGAGCAAGGTCGGATCGCTCGTTTTTCGGGCGAGCTTTAAAATTGATTCGTCCGGCGTTTTGAGATTTGAAACGACAGATTCGTAGATTTTACGGTCGAACGAATCGGTTTCCGCGATTAGCGACAAAACTTTCTCGGCGATTCCTTCGGTCGAAACAACGCTCAATAAATTTCCCGTAGGCTGCGAACGAAAAGTCTCGCGCGCCGATTCGGCGATTTCAGCGTCCTGATCGGTTGCAAGAAAAGCTAAGACTTCGAGAAAATCAACGAGCGGGAGCGGCAGATTTCCCTTAGCCGTTGCTAATCGGGCGGCGCGCGGCGCTGCGCCTGAAATAACGGCTTTTGCCGCCGGATTGGTGGTAATGATTTCTGAATTCATTTTGAGAGAAGCTCGATTGCGGCGACCGAATCTGTAACTCGGTCAAGTTGACAAAAGAATTGTAGCATCTTGTTTCGATTTGAGAAAACAATTTTTTGTTTGACGCGCAGGTGAAAAGAAAGTCAAAATTGAGTTTACGGAGTTTCGAGGATGAAACGAGAGAAAAATCTGTTCAAATTATTTTTTCTGTTTGCCGTTTTTGCAGCGGCGGTTGTTCCGGCGCGGGCGCAAACGGTGGTTGATAAAACAGTAGCGACGGTTGGCGACGGAGTGAAAAGCGAATTGATAACTTATTCGGATTTGCTCTGGCAGCTCGCTTTGCAGCCGGACACGCCGATCAACGAGCCGCGCAAAGAAGATTTGGAAGCCGCACTGCAAACTCTGACAGAGCAGCGATTGATCGCGCTCGAAGCCGAACGACTGCCGACCGTAACGCCGAGCGAAGCCGAGGTGACGGCGGAAATTCAGCGGTTCGTCAAGCAATTTCCCGCGCCGTCGGTTTTTGAAGCGCGACTCAGGCGCGTCGGTTTCAAATCAATCGAAGACACAAATTTTCGCCGAATCATCGAACAACGTCTGGCGGTTGAAAAATATCTCGATTTTCGCTTTCGCTCGTTTATCGTCGTCACGCCCGCCGACGAAGAACAATATTACCGCGAAACTTACGTGCCTGATTTTCGCCGCCGAAATCCCGGAGTTGTCCCGCCACAGCTCGAAGCGGTTCGCAACACAATCAATCAACAAATCACCGAAACCAGAATCGAAACCGAAATCAACCGCTTTCTCGAAGAAGCCCGCAACCGAGCGTCTATCACAATCCTTTATCCGATTTGAGAGCTATTTGCCTTGAAAATCGCGACGAATAAACCGAACTAAATTTTTGATCTCATCGTCGGTTATTTTGCCTTTGAAAGCGGGCATTCCGTCGCCGCCCTTTTCGATGTGTTCGATGTATTCGGTGTCAGGTTCGGCGGCAACACGCGGGTCTTTAAAATTCGGGACTTTGATTTTCTCGCCCTCAATTTCTTTAACACCGCCTTCGCCGGTTTCTTTGTGACAATTGATGCAGCGTTTTAAATAAAGCTCGCGCGTTGCGGCTAATTCGTCGGCGCGATTAGAAACAGGCGCGGCGGCTTGATTGTTTGCCGCCTGATTTGTCGGGGCATTTGTCGTATTTTGCGAAACGCTTGCGCCCGAACAAGCGGCGAACAAAATTGCAGCCGAAAAAGCTAAAGATAATTTAATAGAATTCATTCCAAATTCCTCGCAAATAAAGCTCCGAGATTTTAACTTAAAATCAAATTTGCGCAAATGGTTTACGGAAGCAGGTAATGTCCTGATAATTCGGGACTGAAAAATAATTATTTTTCACGAATAGAAGGAAACATCAATTATGATGAAAAGCCCTATCTCGTGAAATTTCGTCAAAATTTCGTCAAAATTTCGTTACTTTTGCCGATTGATTAATAGAAGATGTCCAGCCATAAACACACGCATTGAATTAAAAGGGTTCTTCCTTTGATTCAGTTTTTTAACTACAGATTCAAACAAAAACTAAATTAAAAAGTTTTAGCGAGTATCGGCAAGCATTTTGAAAGCCGTTGATATACGCAAACTGAAAATGCTGTTAACGGTGTGCAAAAAGTAAATTAGGAGCTTCTATATGAATTTCAATCTGCGGCGTTTCTCCCTTTTTCTATTCCTGGCGCTTTCAACAACAGTTACTGCTTTCGAGCTGATCCGGCAAATTCAATTACCGGCTGAAGCTTCAGGCATCGAACAGAATAAATTAAATCCGGTACTTCAAACGGATAAAACCGAATCGAATAAATCTTTTGCTCAACTCCCACTGAGCTTCGAAGCCAATTACGGTCAGACTGATCGCAAAGTAAAGTTTTTCACCCGGAGCAACGGCTATAACATTTATTTTACCCCAACAGAAGCGGTGCTTACTCTTAAAATGAGTGATAGCGAAAAATCGAAAAGCGACTCAAATGAAAAGCTTAAAACATCTGACAGCATAATGCGCATGAAGTTTGTCGGGGCTAACCAAGCGCCGCAAGTTAAGGGCGCGGATGAATTGCCGGGAAAGAACAACTACTTGATCGGAAACAATCCGCGAAAGTGGCGCACAAATGTTCCGACCTACGCCAAAGTTAAATATGAGAGCGTTTACCCGGGCGTGAATGCAATCTTTTATGGTAATCAACGGCAAATAGAATACGACTTTGTAGTAGCTCCGGGCGCTGATCCTAAAATCATTAAACTCGATTTTCAAGGAGCAAAGGCTTTAAATATCAATCCTGACGGCGATCTTGTTCTGCAAACGGACGGAGGTGAGATTCGTCAATCCAAGCCTGTAATCTATCAGGAAGCGGATGGCGTCCGCCGCAACGTCGAAGGCGGCTACCTGCTGATAGACAAAACAACGGTCGCTTTTAAAATCGGCGATTATGATCGCTCACGCCGGCTCGTTATAGATCCCGTCTTGATTTATTCTACATTCCTCGGAGGTTCTTTAGCAGACGCGGCGCAGGACGTAGCCGTAGATGCGGCTGGTAATACGTATCTGACCGGTTACACCACATCCATCAACTTTCCGCATGCAGGCGTCGTAAGCGATTCTTCTTACAATGGCGGGGATGATGTTTTTGTAACTAAGTTGAATGCGGCTGGAACAACCGCTCTCTATTCCACTTATTTGGGCGGAAGCAACGATGAAAACGGATTAGGGGTTGCATTGGACTCTTCTGCAAATGCTTATATTACCGGACTTACCAGGTCTCCTAATTTCCCGATAACACCGGGTGCTGCTGACAGCACATGCCAGTCCTCGACGGGTCCCGGCGGGCTTTGCGCTCCATTCCCGCACGCAGGCGATGCCTTTGTAACCAAACTAAATGGTACCGGAGCTATTGCTTATTCGACTTTTGTCGGAGGACTTAATTATGAGCAGGCTCATGCAATAGCCGTTGATGGCGCAGGTAATGCTTATATTACGGGGCAAATCGCGGATGGCTTCTCCTGCACTTTTCCAACCATCAACGGCTATGATAACTGCGCGAACAGTTATTATGACGCTTTTTTGACCAGGCTTAACTCTACCGGAACGGCTTTTCTGTATTCGACTACATTAGGCGGGTTTGGTGATGAGTATGGAGCAAGCGACATAACCGTGGACAACGCGGGCAACGCTTATATAGCCGGACCTTCAAGGTCTTCTAATTTCCCAATAACACCCGGCGCGTATTCCGCTTGTGGTTCCGTCGGCTCTTTCGACGCATTCGCGGCGAAGATAAACACGAATGCGTCGGGAGTCGCATCTCTCGCTTATTCAACGTGCGTCGGCGGTAGTGCCGACGACGGCGCGAGCGGCATTGACATTGACTCCGCCGGAAACATTTGGTTGGCGGGCAACACCTCGTCAACCAACTTTCCGACCGTTAATTCCTTTGACAGTTCGGCAAATGGCGGAGGCGACGCCTTTCTAGCCAAACTCAATCCATTTGCTGCCGGAGCAAGTCAGCTTGTTTACAGCAGTTATCTCGGAGGCAACGGAGGAGACGGCGGATCAGATGTAAGAATTGATGGAAGTGGAAATGTTTATGTCGTTGGAACAACGGCTTCGACCAACTTTCCGACTGCCGATCCTCTTCAATTGCACCAGGGCGGCAATGATGCTTTCGTCACCAAATTGAATCATACGGCGGCAGGTTCCGCACAACTTCTTTATTCTACTTATTTGGGCGGATGCAACAATGATAGTGCCAGGCGCGTTGCCGTAGATTTTTTCGACAATGCCTATGTAATCGGCGGTACTAATTCACCATCGTTTCCGACAACGACAGGCGCTTATCAAAATATCTTCGGCGGCAGCGGCGACGGCTTCGTTGCAAAAATATCGGGCAGCGGTCAGACGATTCCGGTTATAGGCTGCGGTAGTGCAGACAGCGATGGTGACGGCGTGGCAAACTCGGTGGACAACTGCCCGAACACATCGAACCCCGACCAGGCGGACACAGACGGTGACGGTATCGGCAATGTCTGTGATCCGACACCGAACGGCGACACCGACGGCGACGGCGTTGACAACAATGTGGATAATTGTCCGAACGCGGCGAATCCCGCCCAAACAGACTCCGACAACGATGGAACTGGCGACGCCTGCGAAGCCAGTGCTCCCCCGCCAACGCTCTCCGGCGAGGTGGCTGCGTATCCGCCGCCGCCCGGAAGTCTCGTTGTCACGCCGACGGGTCCAGCTTGCACGAGCTACAGTTTCAGTGTCACGACCACGGCGTCTGGACCTTATCAAGGCACGTTTACGGCAACCGGCACGTTCACGTTGGAGCCTATGACGCCAGACCCGATGACGCCAAACATCAATCATAGGGTTGTCTCATGGACGGAGACGTTTACGATCAACCAGCCGGTGAGCGCCATCCCGCCGCAGCCGGTGGCGCACGTCATCACGGGTACCAAGCAGCTAAATCCTGCTGCCAACGGCTCAGGTATGAATATCGCTCAATGCAGCGCGACGCTGGTCAACCCCTCGCCGGTCGCTACTACGTATCAAGCAACTATTACCGGCGCCGATGGGACGTTCACCGATAGCGGCAGCGCCCAAAGCGGCATCATCCACATGCCTTTTAATCCGTCCGCAGCGAGTTTCTTCGAGAACTTCACCTCCAACCAAGTCACAACAACGCCAGCCAACGACAGCGACGGAGATGGCGTGGCAAATGCGGTGGATAATTGCCCGCTGGCTGCCAATCCTGATCAGGCAGATTCAGACGGTGATGGGATTGGCAACGCCTGCGACCCGAACCTAAACGACGGACCAAGCGGCGACTTCGATAGTGACGGAGTGCTTAACAACGCGGACAATTGTCCCTCAACTGCCAACCCGGATCAGCTTGATACCGACGCAGATGGACAAGGCAATGCCTGCGATACGGACGATGACAACGACGGAGTCGCAGACGGCGCTGACAACTGCCAATTAACGGCAAACGCCAATCAACTCAACACTGATGGTGACGCCTTTGGAGATGCTTGCGACCCGGATGACGATAACGACGGCGTCTCGGACGCTGATGAGACAACGGCAGGCAGCGATCCGCTCAATCCTGCGTCGAAACCGGAGGTATGCGACGGAACGGACAACGATTTGGATAATTCAACGGATGAAGGCTTTAATGACACAGATAGCGATAATCAAGCTGATTGCGTTGATTCGGATGATGACAACGACGGAGCTTCTGACGCAGATGAAATATCCGCAGGCTCTGATCCGTTCAACGCGGCTTCAAAACCGGAAGTCTGCGACGGCGTTGATAATGACCTTAATGACGGTGTTGATGAAGGCTTTGTCAATACCGACGGCGACAGCCAAGCCGACTGTGTTGATCCCGACGACGACAACGATGGGCAATCGGACGCGGATGAGCAAGCCTGCGGCTCGAACCCGCTCGACGCAAACAGCAAATCTACCGATACCGATAATGATGGAAAACCCAACTGTGTTGACGCTGACGACGATGGCGACGGCGTTCCAGACACCAATGATAATTGTCCATTAGCTGCCAATCCAGACCAGGCGAATGCGGACGGTGACGCGCAGGGCGATGTCTGCGACGCTGACGATGATAATGACGGCGTACCTGACGGAACGGACTTGTGTCCGGCGACTCCGGTTAACACAGCGGTCAACGCAAATGGTTGTCCCGATGCAGACCGTGACGGTGTTGCGGATACGGCAGACAACTGTCCCTTCACAGCCAATCCTGATCAGCGCGATACCAACGGCGATGGAGTCGGCGACGTTTGCACGCCATTCGGATTACCAACAGGTGGTCAATTCGTCATCGGCGATCTGGTCAACCAATATGCGGGAGCTACGGTTAATTTCTGGGGTTCGCAATGGTCGCAGAACAACCCGATGAGCGGCAGTTCGGCACCGAATTCGTTCAAAGGGTTCGAGAACGGCAATGCGCTGCCGCCCTGCGGTAGTACATGGACAAGCCAGCCCGGAAACAGCTCTAATCCACCGCCGACAATACCGCAATATATGGCGGTAATCGTGTCAAGCTCGGTGCAGAAGAGTGGTTCCGTCATTACGGGAAACGTGCGCGGGATCATAATCGTCAAGACTAATCCCGGCTATGGTCCTTCGCCCGGTCATTGGGGTACGGGTGAGGTTGTCGCAATACTTTGCACCGCTCCGTAATTTAACAGAAGGAGAAAATTAACAGGGATTAAAAGGATGAAAGGGATTGATAAAAACAAGAAATATCCCCTTTATCCTTTTAATCCCTGTTAGTTCTTTGTATCTCACTTTACTAAAATCTGCTCTGGAACTCTCTCGGAAGTAAATTTTAAACTCGGGCGTAATCTTAAATGACTTTCTGTTTGTAGAAAAATCAACTTTGCCTGATGAAATTTTGCGCGGCTTTTAATTCGGGAATATCTTCGTCGGCTTGATTCCAATTTTGGAGAAAGAGCTTGTAATTTTCTGTGGCTTTTTCGGCTAAACCTTTTCTCTCAAAGGCTTGTCCGAGATGGAAGCGCGCGAGCGGGTAGTTTGGATTGAGCTGCAAAACGCGCTCGTATTCGGCAATGGCTTCGTCAAATCTGCCGAGTTCCAGATAAGCATTGGCGAGGCAGTCTTCGTCGGAATCAATATTCCAGATCGGCGGAGGCAGACTGACGACATCTTTAAAATAAGCAATAGCTTCATCCGATCTGCCGTTTTTAAGGGCGATGTAGCCGCGTTTGTAAAACTCGAATCTTCGTTTGGTGCGCGCTCCGCGGTCGTTAAAAAGCGCGGGAACAAAAATTTGTTCTTCCAAATCTTTTGCCTTTTTCACATCGCCGCGCAATCGTGCTATGTCAAACGAGTTCCAAACATACTCTTTTCTATTTTTTAAGGCTTCGCCTGCGTATTTTTCGGCTTCTTCGAGATCGCCTTTTTTCAGATAAACGGAGGCGAGATTGTCGTAACCTCTGGCGCGTTCGTTTGCCGAAGGCGCGATTTGAACATATTTTTCGTATAAATTAATCGCCTCGCGATATTGTCCGAGCTGTGTTCGGGTGTTTGCCAGATGAACCAGAGCAATCTCAAATCTCGGATTTAATTCGAGCGCGCGGTTGTAGTTTTCAATTGCTCGTTTGTAATCGCCCTGCCATTGAAAAGCCAATCCCAGGCTGTCGTAAGCGTTCGGTTCTTCGGGAGCGAGCGCGACGTAACGCCCGCGAGCGGCAACCGCTTCTTCGTGTCTGCCAATCTCGGATAAAACGCCGCCGAGCGTGTTGTAAATGTCTTTGGCTTCGGCGTCAATTGCCAAGCCCTGCCGCATCACATTGACGGCTTCTTCCATTCGCCCTTCGCCCGCGAGCAGTCGCCCGAGACGCCAATACGCTTCGGTTTCAAAAGGATATTGATTGATAATTTCTCGATATTCCCGAATCGCATTCGGGTAATCGAGATTCGCAATCGAATACCAGGCGGCGATGTTCAAACGGTCGTTTTCGGTCAATCTGTCCGACAGCCGAAAGGCTTTTTCGAGATGCGGCTTTCCATCGCCTGCGCGTCCCCAGCTTACGGCGTAAGCATAACCGATGCGGGCGTGTGCGAGAGCGAATTGCGAATCGAGCGCGACGGCTTTTTCGAACAGCGCAATCGCCTCTTTGTTGTGCATCGCCTGCGCTTTTTCGACTCCTATTGAGTAATAGCGATAGGCTTCGAGATTGTCGGTCATCGTTTGAGCGAGTGCAATGCGATTTTGTTGTTCGTCGGGCAAAGCACCTAATCTCGTCAAAAGCTTGAGCGAAAGCAAATCAATCTCGCTCAAAATCTGTTCGGGTCGTTCTACAATGAGGCTCTCAGACGCCGCGAGGCTTCCCGTTTTCGCGTCGTGAAGCTGAACGTCAAGACGAATCTTTTCGCCGAGCTTTACAAAATTGCCGGTCACGATTGATTCAGCCTGCGTTTTGCGCGCGATTTCCATTGCCTCATGAAATTCGATTTTCCCGTTCGGCGCGCTTCGGCTTCTTCCGAGAAGAAGATGAAGCTGCCCGCGACTTAAAACCGTTAATTTTGCCGAGCGCGACAAATCGGCGATTAGCATATCCGCAAGACCTTCGCGCAGCCAATCTAGTTCCGCATTGCCGGATTGATTCTCGAAAAATATCACGGCAATTGCTTTTTTGCCCGGCGTTTGCGGCAAGCGGACTTCGCCAGCCTGCAATTCGGAATAATTTTGTTTGAAATAAAGCGCAGAACCAAACGCCGTGAGCAAAATCAAGACTGATGCCGAAGCAAAAATAATTTTCGGGTTGAATTTGAATCGGTTTTCGGGCGCGGGAATCAATTTCGGCGTTTCGGAAATCAACAACGGCGAATCGGTATCTTCTTCAAATTCAAGCTCGACGCGGGTAATTTCTTCGGTTTGAACGATGGCGGGAACGCCCGAAAAAGTTTCTTCGACCGAACCGATAAAACGATAACCGGCTTTGGGAACGGTTTTGATGTATTGCGGATGATGCGGATTATCGCCCAGCACGCGGCGAATTTCTTTGATGCATTGCACCAGAACGTCGTCGGTGACGGCGGTGTCTTTCCAGACGGCGTTTATCAATTCTTCTTTGGTGACAAGGCGCTCGCGCCGTTCGAGCAGATAAACCAGAACCTGAAACGCTTTTTGGCGCAGATGCCGCTCTTCGTCGCCCCGCAGGAGACAGCCGCGCGAGATGTCAACTTCTATATCTTGAAATCGGTAAGTTTGCTTTTCCGCCAGAGAATGAATCACGGTTCACCGTCCGTTCCGTTAAAATTTCGGAAAAATGATGTTTTTGTCGTTACTTTTCAGCCGCCTTGGAGTGAAGCTAATAATAACCGTATGCGCGACGGATTGCAAAGCGTAAAGCGCGCTCTTCAAATGCGTTAAACCGCTGCCGAAAACGTTTCGAGACGAAAGGAAGTTTAGATAAAAAACGCAATCAGGAAACTTTGATTTCTGTAAGCTTTGCTTTGCACGCCCGCTTTTTGGAAATTTCGTCAAAATTTCGTTTTTCTTTCGTTACTTTTACCGCGCCTAAAGAGAGTCTGTAAGCGTCGAGACATCGCTTTTGGATTGCGAGATTCGGAAGCCGCGTTCGGATTTTAAATTTACAGCCGAAAATCTAATGAAGCGCAAGCTCAAATTAACGATTACCAAAATTTACCGTCAAACGATGATTACGCCGACAATTTTTCGGGCGGCTTGTCCCGTTTGCATGTGCGAGGTTCAAACGCTCACGCCGTGCGAAGCCGCGCAGATTTTACAAATTGATGAAATAGCGCTCGACCGCCTTGTCGCCGACGGTAATGTCCACGCCGCTTTGACTGTCGGCGGCTATCCGCGCGTTTGCAAAAACTCGCTGTTTCGGTAAAAGGAAAAACCGAAAATAAAAAAGGCTGAAACAAGATGCCGCCTTCTTCATTTTGATTCCTTTTGAGAAATTGCATCGTTAGCTTAAAATCAAAGAATGCAATTTCGTCTCATTTCTGAAAATCAGCCGAAAGGCGATCAGCCACAAGCAATCGAACAGATTGTCAACGCCTTGAACGACGGCACAAAAGATCAGGTTTTACTGGGAATCACCGGATCGGGAAAAACGTTTTCGATTGCCAATGTGATTGACCGCGTGCAGCGCCCGACTCTGGTTTTGGCTCACAACAAAACTCTCGCCGCACAGCTTTATCAGGAATTCAAAAACTTTTTCCCCGAAAACGCGGTCGAGTATTTTGTTTCTTACTACGATTATTACCAGCCGGAGGCTTATGTTCCGGCGTCGGACACTTACATCGAAAAAGAAGCGACGATTAACGACGAAATTGACCGCCTGCGTTTGAGCGCGACGCGCGCTTTGTTTGAACGCCGCGATGTGATTATCGTCGCTTCCGTGTCGTGCATTTACGGTCTGGGCGACCCGGATGCGTATTACGGAATGATTATGTTCATCTCGCCCGGTCAGCAGATAAAGCGCGAAGAATTTATCAAAGGCTTGGTTGATTTGCAGTACGAGCGCTCGGACATCGAATTTTATCGCGGAACTTTCCGAGTGCGCGGCGATACGGTCGAGGTTTATCCGAGTTATCAGGAAAACGCTTACAGAATCGAATTTTGGGGCGACGAGATTGACCAGATTTCGACGATTGACCCGCTGCTCGGCGAAGTCAAATTTCGTCACGAAACGCGTTTGCCGATTTATCCGAAAACGCACTTTGTAATGTCGAAACCGACAATCAAACGCGCAGTTAAAACAATCAAAGACGAGCTTGAATGGTGGGAAGCCGAACTTATCAAAGAAGGCAAAATTGTCGAAGCGCAAAGGCTGCATCAACGGACGATGTACGATCTGGAAATGATCAAGGAAATGGGTTTCTGTCGCGGAATCGAAAATTATTCGCGCCATTTGACGGGCAAAAAACCGGGCGAGCCGCCGCCGACTCTGCTCGATTATTTACCGAGCAATTCCCTGCTCGTAATTGACGAATCGCACCAAACCGTTCCGCAGCTCGGGGCGATGTATAAAGGCGACCGTTCGAGAAAATCAACGCTCGTCAATTACGGTTTTCGTCTGCCGTCGGCGATGGACAATCGCCCGCTTAATTTTGAAGAATTTGAATCGCGGATTAATCAGACGATTTATGTTTCGGCGACGCCCGGACCTTACGAGTTGACGAAATCGGGCGGCGAAGTCGTCGAGCAGATTATTCGCCCGACCGGATTGCTCGATCCGGTTGTCGAAGTCCGCCCGGTCAAAGGACAGATTGACGATTTATTGGAAGAATGCCGCGTGCGAGCCGAACGCAATGAGCGCGTTCTGGTCACGACTTTGACCAAGAAAATGTCGGAAGATTTGTCGGAATATTTTACCGAAGTCGGCGTTCGCGTCCAATATCTGCACTCGGACATTGACACGCTCGAACGCATCAAGATTTTGCGAAATTTGCGGCGCGGCGAGTTTGACGTTCTTGTCGGAATCAATCTTTTGCGCGAAGGCTTGGATTTGCCTGAAGTGTCGCTCGTGGCGATTTTGGACGCCGACAAAGAGGGTTTTCTGCGCTCAGACCGCTCGCTGATTCAAACAATGGGGCGCGCCGCGCGCAACGCCGAAGGCAAAGCGATTTTGTACGCCGACAAAATAACGGATTCGATGAAACGCGCCATTGGCGAAACCGAGCGCCGCCGTGCCGTTCAGGAAGCATACAACGCCGAACACGGAATCACGCCGACGACAATCATCAAATCAATCGATTCCACGCTGGTCACAGCTTACGAAGCCGATTATTTCAAAGTCCCGCTCGAACTCGACGCAATGGAGGAATATTCGCGCGGCAAAATCAAACAAACCATCGCCGAACTGGAAATGGAAATGCGTCAATCGGCGAAAAATATGCAGTTTGAAAAAGCCGCCGAAATACGAGACAGAATTAAATACCTGCGTGAGCGCGAAGTGCAATTAGGGTGATAAAGATATTTTTAGTTCTTTCTACGTTTGGTTTGAGAAACCTTTTTTGATGGCGTTGAAATTTCATCATCGGCGATCAATTTATAATCTGCCGACGGAAACGGCGCATCTTCCGGCATAATATAAATTGCAGTGGAATTATCAATGGCGTCGGAATATTTATCTTCGGAAAGAAAGAGAAGCACTTTACTCGAATCAATTTTATGTTGTCCGGTTAGATATTTTTTTGCTCGTGCTAAACGAGAAGTCGCGCTTGCTTTGCTTACCTTCGCGCCAAATTGAGCCAGAATCAAGATTCGCATAATCGAAGCGGTTTCTTCAGCAAATGAAGCGGCGACATTATCTAATCTTGCTTTTTCCGCCTCCAGCGGCAGCTTTCCGTAACGATCAATTTCCCTTGGCAGACCACAACCAATAACATCTAAAGAAATTGAATGAGCGCAAACCGTTTCGCCGTTTCCGGCTTTGACCGTAGCTGTTAAAACGCCTGCTGAATGCACGCGTATTTCGACGGAATTCGTATCTTGACCTTTTATTATTTCACCGCCTTTTATCTCCCAGCGATACGCGGAAATCGAGTTATTTGGCGAAGAAGCGGTAATAACCACAATTTCGCCAAATGAAAAAACAGATGGAGTTGCAGTTAGGTTCACGCAAGTCGAAGTTGAAACTACTGTCTCCTGCGCAAAAATCGCAGGAGACAGTAGAAAAAGGAAAACGATTGATATTACAAAACGCTTCATAGACTTATTATTTCCGCCACTTGTCTTCTTTCAAAACTTCTTGCATAGATTTATCGAGCGCGATTTTCCAGCGTCCGTTTTCGCGGACAAAATAAATCGTATCCCAAGTGCCGGTCGCCGCATTCTTATATTCGAGCGTGGCGTTTTCGCCTTCGATCTTTTCGTTTCGCGTCTCCGGCTCACTCATTTTGCCGATTTGATTTTTAATCGTTTCGTCAATCAATTTTTGCGAGCCGCGCGTTGCGTATTCTCTCATCCCTACGGCGTCTTTTTTGCCGACTGCTTCGACGTATTTGCGAAAAGCGCTGGTCGGCGTGTCCGCATCGCCGTCAGCACAACCCGCTGAAAACGAAATCAAAAATGCCAGGCAAACAATTATTTTCATCAACTTTTGAACAAAACTTTGGCGAATCGCTATACTTTAAATCAAACCGATTATAAACGAATAAGGGATAACGAAAAATGGACGTTCAAAAATTAAACGAAGAGGAAATCGCCGCCAAACTTGCCGATTTGGAAGAAGGCTGGGAAGTGCAGGACGATTTTGTAAACAAAGAATACGAATTCGAGAATTTCACGGAAGCGCTCGCGTTCGTCAACCAAGTTGCAGCAATCGCCGAAGAAGCCGATCATCACCCGGATATTTTCTTCGGCTACGGCTACGCCGAAATCGCCATCACTTCGCACGACGCCGGCGGCTTGACCGAGCGAGATTTTGAATTGGCAGCAAAAATTGATAAGTTGTGATTTTTCAGGTCTCGGCGCATTAGTCGAAAAAGTTAACGGCGACGGCTTAAAACTGCAAACCACCGCCAATCGCGGTGTCAAAGTTTACCCGGACGGAATGCCCGACACGTTCACCGTTGACCACCGGCGCCGCCGCTTTGTCAGCGATACGGGCGAAGGAAACACGGTTGACAAAAACCGACTGATTTCGCTTGAGCAACGCTTGGGCAATGCCGGATTGGACGTTATCAAAACCGAAAATCTCTACAACTTCGACGGCGCGAAAGGTTATTCGACATAAATCAAAAGGATAAATTAGAAAGGATGAAGTTTTGGCTTCGTCCTTTTTTAATTTTCGGCAAAAAACTGTTAAAAACGGTGATAAACTTGGAAATAAGAAATATGTTATCGAAATAGTTGTAGAGCAATTAATTTTGGGCGTTCATATACTTGATTCACCCGCTTTCTTTTACCGCAAAATCCTTCCATTTTCGATTCTGCTGAATAACTGATAAAAACTCCTGAAAAAAATATTCGGGTGATGATAATTTTTATTTCTTTTTGGTGCGTTAGTTAATAAGAGTTAAAAAAGAGCAGGCAATTATCAACTTAAATCAAAACAATGAAAAAAGAAAAATCAAAACTAATTCCTTTTACCAGAGCAGAGTGGAAAGGAAAAGAAGTGGACATTCGCACCGACCGGTTTAATGTGAAACTCAACATCAACAGAGGCAAAAATGATGAGAAAGTATTGAAAAGGAAGGGCAAAGAGATTGTCATGCTCATCGAAGGAGCATCTATTAAAAGGTTCTCCGCCGATACCGGTAAACTTGTACTTACCGTGCCTGAAGGAACGGACATCTTGTATTGGTGTGCGGAATTGTCAAAGAGAAGTGACATCGCCTATGCAGAGCCTGACACGGTTACAAATGTCCTGACAACACCTAACGATTCGCGTTATGGCGACCAATGGGCACTTACGATGATTGATGCCGAAAATGCCTGGGATTTGGAGAAAGGAAATACCGATGTGCTTGTAGCTGTGCTCGACACAGGTATATCACATGATGGCACGAACCTTACACATCCTGATTTGAATGATACAGCACGGTATATTTTGGGAACCGATTTCGTGAATGATGATAACCTTCCTACGGACGGACATGGACACGGAACCCACGTTGCCGGAACGATTGGTGCAGAAACCGATAACAGCGACGGTATCGCAGGTTTGAACTGGAACTCACAGATCTATGTGTGCAAGATTTTTGATGATAATGGTAATGGCTCAGAGTCCGACTTTGAGGCAGCGGTGAAAGAAGTGGTGGACTTTGCAATCGCTAATAGCAAAAGGTTAGTCATAAACCTCAGCGCAGGTTGGTTTGTAGACAATGAAACATTACGTGATGCGTGTGAATATGCACATGATAACGGTATGGTGTTATGCGTAGCCACCGGAAACGAAGGTGGAGCTTTAAGAACTCCGGCGATCCACTCGGCTAATTTTTCGGGAGTAATCGCAGTAGGGGCAACCAATAGTGCAGATGATGTAGCTGATTTTTCAAACGTGGGACCTGCCGTATCAGTCGTAGCTCCGGGAGAGGAAATCCTTTCCACATTTCCAACTTATGATGTTAACGGAGATACAGCCCACGACTTTGTAGAATGGGATGGGACCTCCATGGCTACGCCCCATGTTGCAGGACTGGCATCCCTGGTGTGGAGTAAAGAATCCCGACTTTCCAATGAACAGGTGAGGGATGTTATTCAAAATACAGCCGTGAAACTCGGTTCAGGCGACTTCAATAACAATTGGGGTTTTGGACGTATTAATGCAGCAGAAGCGATTGCAAAAGCTGGTTGGGAACTTACACCGGTTCAAACAACACTCAGCTTTATTGATATTCCTGAAGGTGAAACTCAACTTCGTGCTATTCGCATTGATGTAAACAGTTTTCATGTAACGGAGTTTGAGGTAACTGTTACTCCGGGTGCTCCCTTCAGTCTTTACAACTATTCGGTCCCGGCGAGTTTAGGTAAAACCACGGATTACGACACCCCTCGTTCAATTTTTATTTGGGTGAAATATACAGGAACAACTGCCGGTGATATTGCTAATTCAACAGCAAAAGTGAGATGTATTACAACGAATGAAGAGTTCGATATAACCATTTCGGCTAATACAGTTGCAAGACCGACTTGCGCCATGATGCTTGTTTTAGACAAATCAGGCAGTATGCAATGGGCTTCAGGCGTTGGCACGATGACCCGCGAGGAGGTACTTAAATATTCGGCAGGAATTTTCATCAATTATGTTCACGAGAATAATGGTCTCGGCATAGTAACCTTTGATCAGGATGCCTACAACCTACTCAATCCCGTGGTCGGTCCGTTTGGTTTACCTGATGATCCTTTTGATCCGTCCCGTTCAAGTGCCTTGGCAGCTTTTGGCGGCTATGCTTTAAATCCGAGTGGATCAACAGCCATAGGAGATGGTATAGAAAAAGGTCATAACAACCTATCAGGTGTTGCAGGCTATGATAAAAAAGCAATTATCGTATTCACTGACGGTCATGAAACCGACTCAAAATACATTGCTGATGTGGATGACTTGATTAATGAGCAGGTGTTTGCTGTAGGTCTGGGTACTGCCGACCAGCTAAATCCGGCGGCTCTTGATAATATCTGCAACAATACAGGCGGTTATCTCTTGCTGACTGATTCGCTGGATAATGATGATACTTTCAAAATCGCAAAATACTTTTTGCAGATTCAAGCCGGTGTGAACAATGAACAAGTGGTGGTTGACCCTACAGGTTTTGTCTATCCCGGACAGAAGGTGAAAATTCCCTTCAAAGTGAATGAGGCAGATATCTCCATTGATACAATTCTGATGACAACCATGAGAGGCATCCTTAACTTTGAAGTTGAAACACCAAACGGTGACATCATTAATGCTTCAAATCTTGCCACCTATCCAACAGTAATGCGCTCAGATGGACAAATGGTTTCTTACTATCGCCTTACCATGCCGGTAACAAATAGCCTTGGCATCAATGCCCAAAAAGGACAATGGCACATTGTACTATCAGTGGATAAGAGGTACTGGAAAAGGTACTTGGCAACACTAAGGCATTCAACGAATGATCTGTATACGAAACTTTATCAGTCTGCCGTTTCTCATGGTGTTAAATACACTGCCCTCGTGCATGCATACTCAAATCTGCGAATGAATTGTACCAAATCTCAAACAAGTTACGAGCCTGGAGGAACCATCAATATTCGCGCGGCTATTACAGAATATGGCGTGCCGCTTAGCAAAACAGCAAGTGTACGGGCAGACTTAAAAATGCCGGACGGAACGATTTCAAGCATTGTTTTCAACAAGGTATCTGATGGTATGTACGAGGCAAATGTTCAGGCTAATTATAATGGTATTTATACATTCACTGTGAAAGCAAATGGCAAAACATCACGCAACGTGATGTATACCAGGGAGCAAGTTGTAACGGCTGCCGTTTGGAGAGGAGGCGATAACCCACCCCCAAGTCGTAACAATGACCCCAATAGCAACCCGACGCAAGATGTCATTTGCAAGTTGATTGATTGTCTTAGCAAAGCCTCAAACAAGGAAATGGAAGAATTTCTGAGAAAGAATGGCATTGATTTGAAAATCCTGACCGAATGTTATTGTAAGCCCAGAAAATATATCAGGTAATTTTCAAAACTCGGAAAATAGATGCAGTTTACAACATAATTTAAACGATAGCAGGAACGCACAATATGATATTGCCAAAGGCAGGGCAGTCTGGAATTCTAATCAACTTCAGTGCTGAAACTCCCGCCTTCGGCAATACCCAAATCGTTGGAAGAAGATTCAAGATTTTTGTGAAATTTCGTGTTTATTCATGACAAAATAAAAACACTTTGCAAATCAGCGCAAGAAATTCATTAAATCGAAAAATAGATTCATCGCGTTTCTACGTCGCTTATAACTCCAGATTATGCAGGAGACCAAAAGCCGAATAGAATATTGGTGTTCTTAAATTCCGTCCACAATAGCATTCAGCGCAGCAGAGGGTCTCATCGCCGCGTAAGTCTTTTCAGAACTAGGCTGATAATAACCGCCAATGTCTTGTGACTTTCCTTGCGCTCCAATCAATTCTTCGTTAATTTTTGCTTCGTTTTCCTTCATTGCTTTTGCAATCGGCGCAAATTTAGAAGCAATTTCAGAATCCGATGTTTGATTTGCCAAGCTTTCAGCCCAATACATTGCCAAATAGAAATGAGAGCCACGATTATCAATTTGCCCGACTTTTCTTGCCGGAGATTTGTCGGTTGCTAAAAATTTCGCATTGGCTTCGTCCAAAGCATCCGCCAAAATTTGTGCTTTTTTATTGTCCTGAGTTTGAGCCAAGTGCTCGAAACTTGCCTGTAGTGCTAAAAATTCGCCAAGCGAATCCCAGCGCAAATAGCCTTCCTGCAAAAATTGTTCGATGTGTTTTGGTGCGCTTCCTCCGGCTCCGGTTTCAAACAAACCGCCTCCGTTCATAAGCGGAACGATGGAAAGCATTTTTGCAGAAGTGCCAAGCTCCAAAATCGGGAACATATCTGTCAGATAATCTCTCAAAACATTTCCTGAAACCGAAATGGTATCATTGCCTTCTCTGGCACGTTTCAAAGTTTCGAGCATTGCGTCTTTGACATCCATAATTCTGATGTCGAGATTGGTTAAATCATAATTTTCTAAATATTTTTCTACTTTTTTGATGATTTCTCTGTCGTGCGCTCTCGCTTTGTCCAGCCAGAAAATGGCAGGCGTGTCGGAAAGTTTTGCACGGTTGACAGCCAATTTCACCCAATCCTGAATTGCGGCATCTTTGGTTTGGCACATTCTGAAAATATCGCCGTTCTGAACGCGTTGCGAGAGAAGAACCGTTCCGTTTTCGTCTTCGACTTTCACCGTTCCTTCTCCTGAAATTTGGAAAGTCTTGTCGTGAGAACCGTATTCTTCAGCTTTTTGCGCCATCAAACCGACATTTGGAACGGAACCGAAAGTTTTCGGGTCAATTGCTCCGTTCTGCTTCATATCGTCAATGATTGCAGAGTAAAATCCGGCGTAAGTTCTGTCGGGAATAATGCAAACGGTATCTTCTTCTTTTCCGTCTTTATTCCACATTTTTCCGCCGCCGCGAACAAGCGCAGCCATTGAAGCATCTATAATTACGTCCGAAGAAACGTGGAAATTCGTAATTCCTTTGTCCGAATTTACCATCGCGATTCTCGGTCCGTTTTCGATGGCTTTTTCAATATCCGTCTTTATTTCCGCTTCTTTCGGATTTCCGGCAATTTTTTCGTAAAGCGTTGCCAATCCGTAATTTGGATTGATGTCTAATTCAGTGAAAGTATCTTTATATTTTTCAAAAACGCCTTTAAAGTATGTTTCCACAATCGCTCCGAAAATAATTGGATCGGAAACTTTCATCATGGTCGCTTTTAAGTGTGCGGAAAGAAGAATGTCTTTTTCTTTGGCTTCACGAATCGCTTCCTGAACAAAAGATTTCAATGCAGAAAGATTCATTACCGAAGAATCAATTACCTCGCCTGTTTTCAGTGGTGCAAAATCTTTCAAACCTTGTTCAGAACCGTCATTTCGATAGAAAACGATTCTGAATTTTCCTTCCGTTTCCACTGTGGTCGAGTTTTCGGTTCCGTAAAAATCCCCGGAATTCATATGTGCAACGGAAGTTTTAGAATCCGCACTCCAAACTCCCATTCGATGAGGATTTGCTTTCGCGTAATTTTTTACCGCTTTCGGGGCGCGTCTGTCGGAATTCCCTTCTCTCAAGACAGGATTTACAGAACTTCCTAAAGCTTTCGCATATTTTCTGTTGATGGCTTTTTCTTCGTCCGTTTTAGGTTCTGCCGGATAATTCGGCAGCGCGAAACCATGTTTCTGAAGCTCGGCAATCGCTTCTTCCAACTGCGGCGCAGAAGCAGAAATGTTCGGAAGTTTAATGATGTTGGCTTCGGGTTTTGTTGCCAACTCGCCCAATTCCGCAAGTGCATCAGGAACTTTTTGGTCGTCTTTCAGGAATTCGGGGAAGTTGGCTAAAATCCTTCCCGCCAACGAAATATCCGAAACTTCAATTTCGATATTTGCAGATTTTGTAAAAGCTTTTAAGATCGGTAAAAAAGAATACGTCGCCAACATTGGCGCTTCATCAGTTAATGTGTAGTAGATTTTTGATGTTTCTGACATTTTATTGCTTGTTTTTATTTGAAATTATTATATTCCTTGAACTAATTTTGATCACCAAAAAACAATTTGTGGTTAAAACACAAGATCAGTTAAGGACAATTAGTAATTAACGCTATTCTAGTATTCTTTGAGTCAAAACGTAAATTGATCGCAAGTAATTAATCTAAATTCCATGACCGCTTAACGGCTATTCGTGCCGTTTATCGAAAAGTCCGTTCGGATTAATCTAAGACAGCTTACAATTTTACATAATCTGAAAACAGAGGCAGAACGGTCATTATATTTAGAAAAATATGTATAAATCCAAAAATTCAATACTAAAAGCGTGTTTATTGATAATTTTTATAGTCTTCGGCGGTAATTCTTTGTACGGGCAAACAAATAATACCGACATTGATAAACAAATAGATAATCTTTTTTCCGCTTATAATCAGGCGACGCCGGGAGTGGCGGTGGCGGTCGTCAAAGACGGGAAAATAATCTTCAAAAAAGGCTACGGCGCGGCAAATCTTGAATATGACACGCCAATCACGCCGAAGACGGTCTTTCAGATCGCTTCGGTTTCCAAACAATTCACCGCTTTTTCAATTTATCTGCTGGAAAAACAAGGCAAAATTTCGCTCGAAGACGATATTAGAAAATATGTCCCGGAAGTGCCGGATTTCGGCAAAACCGTCAGGATAAAACATCTTCTCGCGCATACCAGCGGCATCAGAGATCAGTGGTCGCTGCTCACGCTTGCGGGCTGGCGAATGGACGACATTATTACGACCGAACATATTCTGAAAATAATAAACCGCCAAAAAGAACTGAACTTTGAACCCGGAAGCCAGTTTCTCTACAGCAATTCAGGCTATACGCTGCTCGCAGAAGTCGCGGCGCGCGCGAGCGGTAAAACATTTGCGGAATATACGAAAGAAAATATTTTCGCGCCGCTCGGAATGAACGACACACAGTTTTATGATGACTCCAACCGGATCGTCAAAAACAGGGCAGGCTCATACGAAAAAGTAAACGGCGCATATCGGAAGATGAACCTGAACCATTCGACGGTCGGCGCGACCGGCTTGCTGACCACCGTCGAAGATTTAAGTAAATGGGCGTTAAACTTTGAAAACCCGAAGGTCGGAGACGCCGAACTAATCAGAAGATTCAACGCGCCTTCGCTGCTCAATAACGGTCAGCCCGTGCTTTTCGCGGTCATCAACGGCGAAAACAGCTATCACGCCAAAGGGCAGTTTACCCGAAATTACAGAGGCGTTGATCTTTTGAATCACAGCGGACACGATGCCGGTTTTCGGACGTTCTTATTGCGCTTCCCCGAAAAAAAACTTTCGATCATCGCATTGAGCAATGACGAACACATCAACATATTCCAAACATCATTCACCATCGCCAACTTTTATCTCAAAAATGATTTAAAAGAAATGCCGAATGTAAATCCTGTTAATCCCGCAAGTAAAAAAGACCAGCCCATTAAAGAATCGAACACTAATCTAAAGGATTTCGAAGGCAGATTTTACAGCGAAGAACTAAACACCGACTACACGGCAAAGGCGCGAAACGGCAAATTAGTTCTTTCTCACACAAGATTGAGCGACGCGGAGCTAACCGAAACCGGCAAAGACAAGTTTGCGGGAAACATCGAGTTCGCCGTCGAGGTCGAGTTTTTAAGAGACAAAGACAATGCGGTCACCAGCTTCAAAATCTCAAACTTCGGCGCGAAAAATGTCAGATTCGACAAAGTAAAATGATTTTACACTGAACACCTGTACAACTTCGACGGAGAAAAAGGCTATTCGGCATAGGTAGAGTAATAAACCAGGAATAAAGAAGGGGCGAAGTTTCGGCTTCGTCCTTTTGCTTTATATGAATATAATGATAAGTCCTTTACTAAAATTTCATTGTATTGCTCACGTTACCTTACTATACTGTTTTCGCATTTTAAGAATTATTGATAGAGGATAAACAATCGTTTATTAAACAATTTTTCACAATGAATTATTACAAAGAAATAGTTACATTACGCGAAAACAATGACGATGT
>DASVTY010000136.1:0-33501 GCA_036387315.1 Pyrinomonadaceae bacterium | reverse complement strand
CTCGAACAAACGCAACCGAAATTATTTCGACATTTACGCGATGGATATTCCGAGCGGCAAAGAAGAATTGATTTTGCAGCACGACGGCGCAAATTCGGTCGCCGCAGTTTCAAAAGACGGCAGAAAAATCGTCGTTTCGCGTTCGGGAACCGAACTAAGTCTCGACAACGATTTGTATCTGGTTGATGTAGCGGCGAAAAACGCCATGCTTTTAACGCCCCACACTGGGGCGGCGCAATACGAGGATGTTGATTTTTTACCGGGAGATTCGGCAATCAGTTTGGCGTCAAATGATAATTGCGAGTTCTCCAGAATCGCCATCATCAACTTCTCGGATTTGAAGTTAAAGGGAAGTTGTAAAGCCACCGCCGATGTTGAAAGCCTTAATTCGCATAATCAAGATTTGGCTTACACATTTAACAGAGAAGGTGTCAGTCAGCTTTTCGTTACGCCAGATTTTCCCGAACTGCCCGGTAAGGGCGTCGTCAGCAGTTTAAAATTCTCTAAAGACGGCTCGAAAGTGGCTTTCACATTTAGTGGCGCAAAATTTAACCCGGATGTTTGGATTTACGACCGCCAAATCAAAAAACTCTCTCAACTGACGAAAAGCGACCGCGCCGGAATTCCGCAGGAAAGCTTTATTGAACCGGAACTGATTAAATTCAAATCTTTCGACGGACGCGAAATTCCCGCCTGGTTTTATGTACCGAAGTTTATTGAGGTAAAGCTGGCAGATGAGAAGAAAAAATATTCTGCGACATATCAATCGGGAGATTTAAAGAGAAATCTCCCGGTTATCGTGAGCGTCCATGGAGGACCGGAAGGTCAGGAGCGACCGGGCTTTAGCGCGCTTTACCAATATTATTTGTCGCGCGGCTATGCGGTTTTGGCGACGAACGTGCGCGGTTCTACCGGATACGGTAAAACTTACACACATTTGGACGACGTTGAAAAACGCGAAGATTCGGTTAAGGATTTGGCGGATGCGGTCGAATGGCTCAAGACTTCGGGCGGCGCGGACCCGAAACGAATTGCAGTGATGGGCGGCAGTTACGGTGGTTATATGACGATGGCGGCGGTTACGCTTTACCCGGATTTGTGGGCGGCGGCGATTAATACGGTTGGGATTGTCAATTGGGAAACTTTTCTGAAAAACACTTCCGGTTATCGCCGCCGTCAGCGCGAAGTCGAATATGGCAAACTCGACAAGGATTTGGAATTCTTGCGCCGGATTTCGCCGATTGCCAAAATTGACCGAATTAAAACGCCGCTGATGGTAATTCACGGCAAAAACGATCCGCGCGTGCCTTACACCGAAGCCGAGCAGATTGTCGAAGCCTTGAAAAAACGCGGCGCGGCGGTCGAATACAAATTATTCGACGACGAAGGTCACGGCATTTCAAAACTCAAAAATCGTCTCGTCGTTTATCCGCTCGTCGCGGATTTTCTGGATAAACATTTGAAAATGAAATAACGCGCGAAATTATGACAATTTCAGATTGAATGAATGGCGAGACGGCGTTTGAATCCGTCTCGCCATTTTTGAATTTTGAGTTCTGATAACAAATCGCACGAAAAAAATTCTCATCGGCAATTTTTTTTTGATACTTTTTTTCGAGATTTCCCGCGTAATAGATTGAAGGCGAAAAAAGCCTCTCAAATTTTTATAAAAAACTGACGCAATCATAAATTTGCGAATTTATTAATCGCAAAAAGGAGTACGAATTTATGACGACAAACGAAAATGGAGCGGCTGCATTGCCACCGCTGCTTCCGCCCGAAGCCGTTTTAGGACAAATTACGATGGGCTGTTTTCTTTCGCAAGCCGTTTATGTGGCGGCGAAGCTCGGAATCGCGGATTTATTAAAAGACAAGCCGGTTCACGTCTCGGAGTTGGCTAAGCAAACCGAAACGCACGAGCGTTCGCTGTACCGAGTTTTGCGCGCGCTGGCAAGCGTCGGCGTTTTCGCCGAAACCGATCCGAAAGTTTTCGGTTTGACGCCGGTTGCCGAGCCTTTGATTACAGATCGCCCGGCTTCGATGCGCGATCTCGTCGTTTTTATGGGCGAAAAATGGCATTGGACGGTTTACGGCGAAATGCTTCACTCGGTTCAAACCGGAAAAGCCGCGTGGGAAAAAGTTCACGGACAGGAAGTTTTCCCTTATTTTCAACAAAACCCGGAAGAATACGAGATTTTCAACCGCGCGATGACGAGTTTTTCACATCTCGCCGCGCCGGTCGCCGAAGCTTACGACACGACCGAAGCCGAAACTTTGGTTGACATCGCGGGCGGTCACGGAGCTTTGCTCTCAGCGTTTTTGAAAGCAAATCCGAATTTAAAAGGCGTTTTGTTCGATTTGCCCGAAGTTGTTGCGGGCGCTCCGGCTCTGCTCGAAAAAGAAGGCGTCGCCGACAGAGTAGAAACCGTTTCCGGCGATTTCTTCCAGGCAGTTCCCCCCGGCGCGGACGTTTATATGATGAAGCACATCATCCACGATTGGGACGATGCCCGCGCCGTTAAAATCTTGAGCAACATCCGCGAGGCAATGAAGCCGGACGGCAAAGTTTTAATCATCGAACATGTCGTTATGCTTGGAAACACGCCGGATATGAGCAAGATGATGGATTTGGAAATGCTCGTTTCGCCCGGCGGAGTCGAACGAACAGCCGAAGAATACGCCGAGATTTTGGCTGCTGCCGGACTTCGTTTGAACCGGATTATTCAGACCAAATCGCCGCTTTCAATCGTCGAGGCGGTCAAACAATAACGATTTTTCGACAGGAGAAGTCGTCTCAAAAAAATTTCGGACTTCGCCGCCTGAGCTTGATAACTGTTGATAAAAGCTCGAAAGGAAACGAAATCTCCGAAGCAAGCGTCTCAATATTTTGAGCTGACTTCTAAAATTAAAAGCCGCGCTTTTATCCCAGGCGCGGCTTTTAATTTTTATTCGATAAAAAATTACTTAACAATTGGACTGTTGATGCGCCGCAGCAAATCCTGAAAGCGCGCGTCTTCGCGCAGAGAATCGAATTGCGGTTCGACTCCGAGCCAAATGAGCCACACGTCCCGCGCCGCGTAAGCCTCTTCAAGGCGCGCAAAAACCTTGTCTGTTTCTCCGAGAAAATAATAAGCAATCGCCATCGAATAAGGCGAAACATAACGCTCGCCGGCGGAAATTCCCAATCCGCTCAAAACTTCGAGCGCGCGTTCCGGTTGTCCGGCTCTGGCGTATGAAGCGGCTAAATTTCCGACCAGCCACGGATTTGCGTTGCTCAATTCGACGGCGGCTTCGGCGTGGCTGATTGATTCTTCCAGACGATTGAGATGACGCAAAATCCAACTGTGAATGCCGCGCGCGTGGCTGAAATACGGATTGATTTCGACCATTTTGCTCGAATGCGCCAGCGATTCGTCAAAACGGCGGCTGTGATAAAGAATCCAGGCGTGGTGCTGCTGTTCAAAAGGTGAAACCGGATTCGTTTCGACGGCTCGGCGGGCTTCTTCGACAGCCTTGTCAAATTGTTTCTGCGCCGTCAGCGACACCGAATACCAGACTCTTCCTAAAGAGTTATTCGGATTAAGCTCGATGCCGCGCCGAAGTAGTTCGTCGGCTCCGCCAAAATCATATTGCTGGGAAAATTTAACAAAACCGAGAATTGTGTAAGCCTCGCCGAGCGTCGCATCCAGTTCGAGCGCTTTTTCCGCCATTTCGCGCGAATGTCTGTAGCATTCGAGCGGCGATTCGGCGGCAAATGTTCCCAGGCAGAAATAGCAATCAGCCAATCCGATATACGCCAAAGCGTAATCAGGATCGAGATTGATTGCCTGTTCAAAATAATCTTTAGCGAGGGCAAAATTATCAGGCGTGAAAAGTTTCAAATGATAACGCCCGCGCAAATGCGCTTCATAGGCTTCGGCATTGTCGGTGCCGCGTTTGGCGAGCTTTTGTTTTTCTTCTCCGGTCAGCCTTGGTATGAGCAGGCGGGCGACTTTTTCGGCAACCCGGTCTTCGAGGTCTAAAACGTCAGTCGGATTTTCGTCAAAGCTTTCCGCCCACCGTGTCGAGCTGGATTTAACGTCGAGAAGCTGCGCGGAAATGCGAACGCGCGATCCGGCGCGGCGAATCGTGCCGTCCAAAACAAAATCAACATCGAGCTTTCTGCCCGCTTCAAAAGAATCCGTCATTTCGCCGAACTGCAAAACCGCGCTCGTCGGGCGCACGCTTAAACGCCGTACTTGAGAAAGACGAGTAATCATCGCATCCGCCAGACCGATGCCGAGATAAGCGTCGTCAGGCTGCCGCGCGCCGATAAATTTGAGAGGCAGCACGGCGACTGCTTTTTCGCCGTTTTCGGATTTTGTTTTTTGAATCCGTTTTTCGGTTTCCGCTGTTGTTCGAGGAGCGGGCGCAAGCGGATGATTCATTCGGCGCAGCAAATCAAAATAACGCTGATCGCCCCGAATCGAATCGAATTGCGGATCAATTCCGATCCACGCGACCCACACATCGCGCTCGTCGAAAGCGCGTTCAAGATGAGCAAATGTGCGTTCAAAATCTCCCAGCCAGCAATAAACAATCGCCTGCATAAACGGCGAAACATAATTCTCGGCGGATAGTTTTTCGATTTCGGCGAGTGTCGCGCGCGCCGCCGATTCATCGCCGCCAGCGGCTTGGGCGGCGGCGAGTCCGGCGTAATACATCGGATTTTTTGGCGCGAGCGTGACGGATTTGCGGGCTGCGGCAATCGCTTCGTCAAATTTTCCGGCGCAGCGCAGCGTCCAGCTCAAAGTCAAATGTCCCCAGGCGTAAAACGGCTCGCCGCCGAGCATCCGCCGATGCACTTCGAGCGATTCGTCATAACGGCGGGCGTGATAATGCGTCCAGGCTGTGTAATGCAGGCTCAAAACCGAATCCGGGTCAAGCTCGACGATTTTCCGGGCTTCGTTCATCGCTTCGTCGAGCCGCCCGCTTTGAATTAACAGAGCGTTGTACCACCGACGCGCAGAAACGATATTCGGATTTGTCTCGATGGCGCGGCGCATATAATTTTCACCGGCTATCCAATCGAAATCCTGATTGATCACGATAGTTCCGAGCGCGTTTTGCGCTTCGGCGGAATCGGCGTCAATTTCGACGGCTTTTAGGGCGGCGACTTTTGCGCGGCGCGTCGCTTCGGCAAATGGCAAAACGCAATGAATGGCGAGATAAATGTAATATTCGGCGATTGCCGAAAAGGCAATCGCGTAATCGGGATCAAGCTCGACGGCGCGCTCGAATAATTTGATCGCTCTGGCAAAACCGTCTTCGGTTTGCAGGCTCCAATAAAAACGCCCGCGCATAAATGCCTCGTAAGCGTCTGCGTTGTTCGTCCCGCGTTTTTGCAGTTGTTTCGCTTCCGCGCCTGTCAGATGCGGAATTAAAGATTTGGCGACTTTTTCCGAAATCGAATCTTCCAATTCCAAAACATCAGCCGCGTTTTCGTCAAAGCGTTCCGCCCAGGCGGTCGAATTTTCTCCGACGTTTAAAAGCTGCGCCGTCACGCGAATCCGGTTTCCGGCGCGTCGCACCGTACCGTCCAAAACAAAATCAACCTCCAGTTCGCGCCCTGCCTCAAAAGCGTCAGCTTGATCGCCGCCGAATTTTAAAACGCTCGAAGTCGGGCGGACGACGAATTTTCGCACGTTTGAAAGTCTTGTAGTCAGCGCGTCAGCTAGACCCACGCCGAGATAATCGTCTTCTTCACCGCCGGTTACGCGACCTCCTAAAATTTTGAGCGGCAAAACGGCGATTGATTTTTCTCCGTTCGTCCGAGCGCCGCCCGTTTTCGGTTTTTGCGGCAATTTTGCCCGAAATTGCGCTGCCAGCGGATTGTTCATCCGCTCAAGCAGACTGACGAAACGCTCATCGTTGTGCAGACTTTCGAGCATCGGGTCGGTTCCGAACCATAGCACCCAAGGGTCGAATTCGGCAAAAGATTGTTCAAAATACTCGAAAGCCCGGTCGCGTTCGCCCAAAGCTGTGTGCGCCATTGCGAGAAAATACGGTTTGACGTAATTTTCGGCGGCAAACGCTTTTATTTCTTCAAAAACAACTCGCGCTTCTTCCTGACGATTGGCGGCGACCAGTCCGAAACAAAGCTCGTATTTGACGAGCGCCGAGCCGGGCATCAATCGGTCTAAAATTCTAAAGTTTTCGAGCGCTTCATCCGCGCGTCCCATTCCCCATAAAGCCAAGCCGATTTGCGAATAGCCCTGCGGATAATTTTTATCCAATTCGACTATTTGCCGCCCTCGCTCAAGCGCTTCGTCAAAACGCCGCGCTTGCAACAGTGTCCAGGCAGTCAGCGTTTTAGTTCTTAAAGAAAGCGGATCAATACTTTCGGCGCGCAGCATTTCCTGGACGCCTTCTTCGGTTCTGCCTAACCCGACAAGCTGCGCGGCGTACCATTCGTGGGCGTGGACGTATTGCGGATTCAATTTTATCGCCTGCCGCTGGAGCTTTTCGGCTTCAGCCCAGCGACGGCGGTTTTGCGTAATTAAACCGAGCGAGGCGTAGGCTTCGCCCAGGCTCTCGTCCAGTTCTATGGCGCGACGAGCGAATACTTCAGCTTGGTCGAGCGCCTGAATTGAAGGAATCAGCCCGTAAATATTCGCCCAAATGAAAAAATCCGCCAGCCCGACATGCGCCAGAGCGTATTCCGGGTCGAGCGCGACCGCCGTTTGAAAAGACGAGAGAGCTTTCGGCAGAGCTTCGGGCGTAAACTGATTCCAGTAAAAACGCCCGCGCAAATAGGCTTCGTAGGCTTGCGGATTGTTCGTGCCGCGCTTTTGCAGTTGTTTTTGTTCTTCGCCGGTTAATTGCGGCACGAGCGAACCAGCGATTTTTTCCGAAATCGTGTCTTCGAGTTCGAGAACATCTGTAAATTTTTCGTCAAACGTCTGTGCCCAACGCGCGGAATTTTCCTCAACGTGAAGCAGTTGAACCGTCACGCGAATGCGTTCGCCAGCGCGCCGGATGTTGCCGTCAACGACAAACTCGACGCCCAAATCTTTTCCTGCTTCAAACGAATCGGTCGTATGTTCGACGTAATTCAAAACGCTCGAAGTCGGACGCACGACGAGCCGCCGGACGTTTGACAGACGCGAAACCAGCGCATCAGCCAGACCGACGCCCAAATATTCTTCGCTCAAATCGCCCGTTCCGCCCGGCGCGCCGAGCGTTTTAAACGGCAAAATCGCCACCGAATTTTTCTCAGGCTGTTTCGGTTCGGTGGATGCAAAGGCGTTTTTTTTCGGCGAATCGAAAGATTCGGCTGTGACGGGGCGTTTTTCCAAAACGCGGGCGATGTCGGCATGCAGATCAGCCGCCGTTTGATAACGTTCGCCGGGTTCTTTTCTGAGCGTTTTTAAAATCACGCGGTCGAGATTTCCCGAAAGCTGGCGGCGCAGAGTTTCCAGATTTTCGCTTCGCGCCCGGATAATTTCGTCCAGAGTCGCTTTGTCGCTCGCGCCGGTCGGAACGAGGTTGTCTTCGCGCGTCAAACTCTCGCTCGGCGCGAGCGGCTGCTGTTCGCAAACGACGCGCGAGATTTCGTGCATCGCGCGGTTTTTAAAACGATACGGGCGGTGTCCGGTCAAAAGCTCGTATAGCAAAACTCCCAAACTGTAAATATCCGCGGCGGGCGTAACGGGTTCGCCGCAAACCTGTTCGGGCGAAGCGTATTCCGGCGTCATCAAACGCATCTGCGTAGCCGTCTGCTCAATCGTCGCTCCGGCAAGCTCCGGGTTGAGCAGCTTGGCGATTCCGAAATCGAGCAATTTCGCAGTTCCGTCCGGTTTGACAAGGATATTTGAAGGTTTTAAATCGCGGTGAACGACCTTGTTGCGATGCGCTTCGTCCACGGCGTCGCAAATCTGCCGAAACAATTCCAATCTCGCTGTAACACCTAATTTGCGATTGTCGCAATAGCGATAAAGCGGCTCGCCTTCGATAAACTCCATCACGAAATAAGGCAAACCGTCGGCTGTCGTTCCGCCGTCAAGCAGGCGCGCGATGTTCGGGTGATTGAGCGAGGCGAGAATTTGTCGTTCGTTGCGAAAACGTTTGAGGATTAAATCCGTGTCCATTCCGCGTTTGATAAATTTGACGGCGACGCGGCGTTGAAACGAATTGTCGGCGCGCTCGGCTTCGTAAACCGCGCCCATTCCGCCGCGACCGATTTCTCTCAAGAGACGATAAGACCCGATTCGCTTTCCGATTAAACCGTCAACTTCTTCGGTCATTTCCGGCAGCTCGCCGCTTTCGATTGCGCCGACGGAAATAAAGCTCCCGGCGCGCTCGTGCTGCGCGAGCAGTTTTTCGACTTCGCCTAGCAGCTCCGCGTCGGCAGCGCAGGCGTCGGTCAAATAACGCTCACGCTCTTCGCCGGGGGCGAGGTCAAGCGCGTTTTGAAACACCAGTTCGATTTGTTGCCACCGTTCGGTTGTCATCGGCAAACTCAAAACACAAATAAAAATCGAAGTGTCTGACGCTGTTAATTTTGACACCAGACCGCCGAACGGTCAAACAACTTTATTTTTTTCGGGTGATACTTTTTCTTTCTCTTTTGCGCGTTAAAAGGGTGACGGCAAATGTCGTCCGGTTCATTGAAAAATACGGAGAACGCTCGCAGCATATCCAATTTATAAGCCAATTCATATCCTGTTTCATACTTTTCGATTATTTCCGCAAAACGTTCTCCGTATTTCAACCGATTCAACCAAAATCTTCATTCACCCGAAATTCACAATCAAAAAAAGTTTTTCAAAAAAAGATTTTTCCGTTGATACCTTTTTCGTTTCGTTTTCGCGTTATTAAAGTGAAGGAAAAAAGGGAACGCTCGGCTGACGCGGGGAAAAACTGATAAACGCGGCTTTTAAAAAGCAGTTGGGCTTAATTTATCAGGAGAACGATAATGACAAAACTCGTTTCAATTCGACGCGCGGCATTTTCGATTTTAGCGGCATTGTTTCTCGCCGCGTCGTTTTTTGTTTCGATTCCAACAGCGAAAATGCAGTCCGCCGCAAATAAGATTGCGTTTACGCGGTATGTTTTCGGCGGAAATTACAAAGTAATGACCGCAAACGCTGACGGAACGAATCCAACGGAGCTGGCAAACGGCTCGAATCCGGTTTGGTCGAAAAACGGCGAGCAAATCGCCTATATCTCCGGCGACGGCGAAGCGTCGGACATCTTCCTGATGAATTCTGACGGCACGAACCAGCGCCGATTAACCGAAACGTCTCAAGCCTACAACGCCGCCTGGTCGCCAATTGGAAATCGAATTGCTTTTGAAAGCTCGCACGAAAAAGGCTGGCACATTTACTTTATCAACACTGACGGAACGAATCAGCAGCGCTTACAGGTTCCGGCGCATATTACGGGCGAACACTCGCCCGCGTGGACGCCCGACGGTTCAAAAATCGTGTTTATCGGCGACCGAATCGTTAAAGGCGTTTTCAGCAGCGATTTTTATTCAGTCAAACCCGACGGCGCGGAATTGACTCGGCTGACAAATTTAAACGCGCTTTTGGAATGGTCAATTCCGGCAATTTCACCTGACGGCGGCAAAATTTACTTTGAACACCAAAGCCAAATTTACAGCGTAACGACCGACGGCGGCGGAATTTTAACGAACATCTCAAACAATTCTTCGTTTTCCGACGCCAATCCGGCTTTGTCGCCCGACGGCTCCAAAATCGTGTTCGAGCGCGACAATCAAGGTTTATTTATTATGAACACAGACGGCACGGACGCCGCGCCTTTAATCGGAAATGGAGCGAATCCGGTTTGGAATCCGACCGCGATTCAGTCTCGCCGCCCAATCCGGTAATAATTCCATTTTAACTTTGTCCCGCCAAACCTTCTTTAATTCTTCTGATTCCTTCGGCTAATTTGTCTTCGTCGGCGCAAAACGAAATGCGCAAAAAGCCGCGCAATTCTTCGCCGAAAGCGACGCCCGGAACCGTAATAACGCGATGCTTGAGCAGTTTCAGCGATAATTCCAGATCATCGCCGTATTCGCGCGCGTCAACCATCGTGTAAAAAGCGCCTTCGGGTGTGACGGCGCGCAAACCCAATTCTCGCTGAATCAATGGCACAAAAAAATCGCGCCGCCGTTTGTAAATTTCGCGTGCCGCAGCTATTGATTTTCGCGCTTCATCAGACCAGGCGAGCAAGGCGGCTTTTTGCGAAACCGTTGCGGTGCAAACGGTCAAATATCCGTGAACAATGTTTTCGGCGCGCATCATTTCTTTCACACGACTGCACACCCAACCAACGCGCCAGCCCGTCATACTCAAAGATTTCGACAAACCGGAAACGATAATCGTGCGCTCGTAAAAATCCGAAATCGAAGCCGGGCGATTTTCCGTAAAATACAAATCGCGGTAAATCTCGTCCGAAATGACAAAAGCGCCCGTGCCTTCTAGAGCGGCGGCAATTTCGCGCAAATCCGTTTCGGTGAAAATTTTCCCCGTCGGATTTGAAGGCGAAACAATGACGACGGCTTTCGTTTTATTTGAAATTTTAGATTTAAATTCGTCCAAATCGAAACCGAAATCTTTTTCCTGCGGAAGTCGAAAAGTCTTCACCACGCCGCCGCACAAACGAACGACGTTCGGGTAAGCGGCGAAAACCGGATCGGGAATCAATACTTCGTCGCCATCGTCAATGATTGAAAGCATCGCGCCGGTCATTGCTTCCTGCGAGCCGCAGGTGACGACGACATCGCTTGTCGTCAGATTCAAATTCGGATAATCGGAAATGATTTTTTCGCGCAACTGCAAAAGTCCCGGATGGCTCGTGTAGCCGTTTTGTTCTTCGAGAGCGACGCGGGCGGCTTCGCGGCGGATAAAATCGGGCGTCGGCAAATCAGGTTCGCCCAAACCGAGATTGATCGAATCGGGCAAAGCGCGTTCGAAAACCTGTCGAATCAAAGTCGTCTGCACGCCTTCGAGTCGGCGCGGCAATTTAAAATCGTCCATTGTTTTTTATTTTCCAAAAATATCGCAAAATAAATCTAACAATGACAGCAAAAATCGCCAAATCCCGCGCCGTTTTTTTCGACAAAGACGGCACACTCGTCAAAGACATTCCTTACAACGTCAATCCCGATTTGATCGTTTTAAACGAAGGAGCGGCGGAAACCTTGCGGAAATTAAAGAAAGCCGGATTTAAAATTTTTATCGTTTCAAATCAGTCAGGAATTGCACGCGGATTTTTTGAAGAGAAGGATTTAACGGCGGTTTGGGAAAAATTAGATGAATTGTGCGAAATCGAATTTGACGGTTTTTACTTTTGCCCGCATTTTCCAGACGGGAAAATCCCCGAATACAGTTTTTTGTGTGATTGCCGCAAGCCTGAAGCCGGAATGATTTTGCGCGCGGCTGACGAACATAATCTCGATTTGCAAAACTCATGGATCGTCGGCGATTCGCCAAAAGACGCTGAAGCCGGACGACTGGCGGGCTGTCAGACAATTTTGCTCGGCGATGAAACAAACAACTCGGATTATACGGTTCAAAACTTAAAAGAAGCCGCGCAAATAATTTTAAATCAAGCTTTTTAAGTGGTTAATATTTTTTCCCAGCCACTTGGAATTTGGCGGTATTTTTTGATTTCGGCTATCTCGAACTGCGAATTTGCGGGCTGCCAGACGAGTCGTTCGATTGATAAATCGGGGCGCTCGATGCGAATTACATTAAACGAATTATCCTCGCCGCGCTCGCGTGTAGAGGTTGCGGTTCCGGCTTGGATAACGAGCGCCGAATGTCCTTCGATGCGGTAACGCTTCGCCGTTTCGCTGATGTGCGAAACGTGTAGATGTCCGGCAAGAAAAACGTCCGCGCCGCAGCTTGCCAGCATTTTCATCGCGATTCGCGCGCGCCCGACCAAATCTCTTTCTTCATAACCTTCCGGCAAATCAAACGGATGATGCGTGACGATGATTTTAATCGCAGCTTCGGAGGTCGGACATAATCTTTCACGAATCCATTCGATCTGGTGTTCGTTGATTCGCCCGCCTTTGATTGTCAGCGAGCGAGCCGTATTGACGCCTAAAACGGCGATTTCATCATCAGCATAAAACGGACGCAAATCAGCGGTGATGTATTTTTTATATTTTTCGAGCGGCGCGGCAAAACGGTCAAAAATGTTATAAAGCGGCACGTCGTGATTTCCCGGCACGACGATTTGCGGCACTTTCGGCAGGGAATCGAGAAAATGCCTTGCTTCTTTGAATTGGTGCGAACGAGCGCGCTGCGTCAAATCGCCGGAGACGACCACTAAATCAGGCGCGATTTCGTGAATTTTTTCGTTCAAACCACGCACAACCGCATAATCAACGCGCCCGAAGTGTAAATCGGAAAGATGAACCAGAGTTTTCATGATTCGTCCTCGACTTTCGGGACAATAACTCGCAAAGCGCGCGGCAAAATACGGTAACGCAGCGGCGCGTTCATCAAAACGACTTCGCCGTCGAGCGCCACCAGCACGCGCTTTTGCTTGCGCCGTTTATCAATTGTTAATTCGTCGGTAAAATATTCGTCGAAATCTTCGGCATCGCGCAGCGTGCCGAACAGCGAACGCAGCGCGAGCAATAATAAACCGGCGCGACCAGTCCGGTGCAAAACGTAAACGCTCAAAATTCCGTCCTGTAAGCTCTGACGTGCGCCCATGTTTAAAGAGTGAATCTCGTATTCGTTGTTGCCGACGAAAATAAGCGGCGTCCGGCGTTCCATAAATTTTCTGTCAATTTTGAGCTTAACGTCCAGAAAAGGATAGCGGGTAAAAATCGCCAGCGACGACCAAAATGCCGCAGACCATTTGCTGTAACCGGAACGCTGCTGCCGAATGCGACGCCGAACGATTCGCGGATACAGCCCGATACTCGAATTATTGATAAAAATCCGTTCGTTGACTTCGCCGACATCAACAGTCGTCGTGTGATTTTCGCAAACGACGCGCGCCGCTTCCTCCAAATCCTGCGGAATCTGCAAATCTTTCGAGAAATGATTGAGAGTTCCCATCGGCAGCACGCCGAGCGTTTTATCCGTTCCGACTAATTTCGCCGCGACCGCGTTGATCGTCCCGTCGCCGCCCGCTGCGACAATTATTCTGGCATCGCTTTCGACGATTCTTTCTAAAGTTTTCTCAAAATCGTCGCCGCTTTCGATTAACGAAAAACGCGACGCGACGCTGTGTTCGTCAAAAACCTCTTTTAATCGTTCGACAAGCTCAGTTTTATCCCCCGCGCCGCTTCCGGCGTTAATAATAATTTCAACAGGCGTTTGCAGTGTTTGAATCTCCAAGTTAACGAAGATAATCCTCTAATTTCGTGGCGGCGTCTGTACGGTCGTCGCGGTATTTGACAATTACGGGCGCGTAAAGCGACAAACCCCAGTTTTTCCCGGTTTCATTTGTAACCGCCCGCGCGCCGGGAACAACGACAGCGCCCGCCGGAATTTCGAGCGGTTTTTCCGCAGTTTTCTTATAAATTTCGCCGCGAACAAGATCGAAAACCGGAGTCGAGCCGGTCAAAATTACGCCCGACGCAAGCACGCATTTTTCGCGGACAATCACGCCTTCGTAAACGCCAGTATTGCCGCCAATCAAACAATCATCTTCAACGATCACCGGATTGGCATTGATCGGTTCAAGCACGCCCCCGATTTGCGCCGCCGCCGAAATATGAACTCTTTTGCCGATTTGCGCGCACGAACCTATGAGCGCATGCGAATCAATCATCGTGCCTTCGTCAACATAAGCGCCGACATTGACATAACAAGGCGGCATACAAACAACGCCCGCAGCGACAAATGAGCCGTCACGAATTGAGCTTCCGCCCGGAACGACGCGGATTTTGTCATCCAAACTCATCGGTCGTAAAGGGTAAGTTTCCTTGTCGAAGAATTGAAGAGTTTCACATTCCCGAGACATTTCAACCATCGCGCCCATTTTAAAACCGAGCAAAATGCCTTGTTTCACCCAAGCGTTTGTTTGCCATTCGCCGTTTTCGTCGCGCGTCGCTGCGCGAATTTCTCCGCGTCTTAAAGCCGCCTTGAATTCATTGAAAAGCTCGCGGTCTTTTGAATCAAATTCTGATTTGTTTTCCGCAAACAGATTTTCAACCTGCTCTCTTAAACCCATAAAATATCAATTCAAATTTCGGCAAATTAATTTGCCCAAAGAATTGCTGATTCTAATCAACGATAACCCAAACAAAGTCGGAACAAAATATAAACACCAGAAAACGAATATATCGTTTCTTACTCTCGGAGACGGCGTTGAAAACATTGCAATTCCTAAAAGCAAAAGTCCGAGAAAACCGAAGAACGCGATAAAAACGCCCAAAAACCTAAAAATTAGCGAGCTGACCTTTTCGTAGTTGTTCATAAACACTCCTTTAATTTTTAGACTATCTCACGAAAAATAAGGATTTCAGTTCCGAAGATAAATAGAAATCGCTTCAAAATCTTTTGCGCCTTTGCCCAAAATTTTTATTTCACGTAAAGGCGCAAAGTTTACAAAGAACGCAAAGAAGAATTAGGTTTCCGCTATTTTAACTTCAAAGCGCCTGACTTAACGTTTGCGTCAAGATGTTTGACGACATCCGCCAGCGTCACCGTTCCGTAATAAAATTTGCCCGCCGCCAGAGCTTCGGCTTTGACGGCTTTGTAAATGTCGAAGTAGCTACGTTTTCCGTCAACAAAACTCATCGTTTCGCCGCGCATAAGCTGGTGCATTCCGGTTTGTGCGCCTGTTCGTTTGGTAAAATACTCGTCCAAAGAAGCAATGTTGGACGGGATTTTTCTCGATGCTTCGGTTTCAGCCGGAGACAAATTCAAAGCTGCTTTTTTCCCGTATTTATTTTGATAAAACGCTCCGAGTTCATCCAAAAGCTGTTTTTCGCGTGAATCAACCAGCTTTAAAAATGTGTCAATCGTGTTCATCGCCGGTTTGTCGTTTCCCGCGATAACGCGCATTGAGTTAAGCGCGCGTCGTTCGCGGATTGAGCCTTGTTCGATCAACAGATGCGCGTCAGCCCAGTTGTCCGCGCTGTTTAAAACTTGCAAAGCAACCTGCAAATCGTTAGCGATTCGTTTGCCGCCCTGCGCGTAAGTCTCGCTGGCTAAGAGCGGAATATCTTCGGCTTCGGCATAGGCGAGATAAAGCGCCATCGCGCCGATAATGAAATTGTTTCGCTGCAATTGAGTCTGATCAATCTGAAACAAATCGTCGTCCGAAGAATGAATGTAGTAATCGTCCCAATTAACCAGCGCGACTGACGGAACACCGATAATACCTTCGACAAAAACGAGATTATCCGAAGAACCGAAATAAGGAACAAAACGCGCGTTAAAGCCTTCGCGCGTTCCGCGCGTCGCGATAATCGGCTGCGAAAAAGGGCGCTGATAACCGCCGCCGCGATTTGCCTGAATAAACGAATTATTCGTCAGAATCACAAAATTTCCGACGCTTTCAAAAAGCGCGTCGAGATAAGATGTACGCGAATGCGGAGCGTAAATCAGATGCTGGACGCGGCTGCCCATTGATTGTTTCGCACCGGTCATATCCTGATGAATATTGGCGAGCATCTGTTTTTCCGAACCCGGATTCGAGCGAATGTATTGATATTCGGAATAAATTTCGTCAGTCCACCAAAATCTCAAATCGCGTTTCGGCGGCGGAATTTTGCCCGCTTTGATTAGTTTATTGAAAACTCTGGCTAGCTCCAGAATATTTCCGCAGCCGCTTCCGTCGTCGTTTGCCGAGCCTTGTTCCTCCTGAAGATGCGCGGTGATGACGATTTGCTGGTCTTTATATTTCGTTCCGCGAATCCAGCCTTCGACCATTCCCGTTCCGGTGCGCTTGTTTTCCGTGCCAATGTCCACATCAACTTTTGCTTTGACGACGACTTTGCCGCCTTTTGTCCGTTTGCCGGTCGCGAAATAATCCTGCTCGTTTTTATCTTCCAAAACGCGCCGCAAAATCTCGCCTTTGCGCGGCGAGACGCTAAAAGCAAACGAGCCTTTTTGTCCTTTCGGCGGATCGGGAATCCGCACCCAAGGCAATTGGTCGGGGAAATCGAGCATACTTTTCGATTCGGATGTGGTAAAAACTATCGCGCCGAGCGCGCCGCGTTTATAGACGGCATTGTTTAAAACCGTTCCCGGATTGGCATTTGCCAGAACGATTTTCCCTTTGACATCGAGATTTTTTAACGCTTCTTCGCTCGCATTTCCAACCCAAATCAATTCCGCCTGAACATCGGCATCGCGGCTGTTGTCGGCTAAATAAAGCGCGTGGTCGCCGATGTCTGCAAGTTTTAATTCGAGAGGTTCTACCATCCAGAGTTCAGCAGATTTAGCCGTATAATTTGCGGGTTTTCCGTCGTCATTATCAAACGGCTGTTTGATAATGGAAACATCCTGCAAACCGTTTTCTCTGGCGGCTCCGGCGACGTAATCCATCGCCTTGAAATATCCTTCCATACCCGAATCTCTGTGCCACTGCGTTAAAACGCGGATATGCTCAAAAGCGCGGTCGCCGGAAATCTCGTTTCGCAGCATCCTGATTTCATCTTCAGTTAAAAACGGAGTCGTTTGACCAAAACAGGGAATGGTTAAAGACAGCAAAAGACAGAAAGACAGAAATTTATTTAGCTTGCTAGTTTTCATTTTCACCTCGATTCAATTTAGGGCGGAGAATTCTAACACAACTTTAAAATTATCGAACTTGTTAGAATATTATGGCGATTTAATGAAAATTCAAGTTCCCCTTGTTTTCTCCATCGCAATATTTGAAGCGGTAAAACCCATTTTCTCCCAAAACTCTTTACTTTCGCGTCCGGCGCGTAAAACCCAGGTGATAGTTGTGTCGTCGCCGATTAATCTTTCGACAAGCTCGCGCCCGATGCCGCGCCCGCGAAAATCTACGGCGACTGCGACGGTTCCGATGTATCCGTTGGAAACGCCGTCGCACAAAGCGCGGGCGAAACCGACGACGCGCTCGCCTTCAAACGCAACAATCGTCCGGTCGGCGTTTTCCATCATTGTTTGAAATCTTTCTTTATCGGCAACGCGCTTTTCCCAGCCGTTTTCAGCTAAAAATTGCCTGACGAGTTCGTAATCTTCCGGTTTTACGATTCGGTATTCCATTTTTGAAGCTGATAGCCTAAATAAATCAAAATCGGCAAAAAGAATAAAACTGTAGCCAAACCCGGATTGTAATCTCTAATAAAAACTGCCCAGACCAAATGTGCGGCGACGTTAAAAGATTCTATCGCAATCCAAAACCAGAGTATTGTCCCGGCGCTTTTGCTCGCGGGCTGCACCCAGCGAAAAAAGCAGAACACACCGAACAAAACTAAAAGAACATTGGAAATAAAAAAAGCGGGTTTTGCCAGATGCGGTGCGTCGCGGTAAATAAACGCCATCGGCGGAAACCGCTCGTAAAATTCAAAAACAAACTCCTCGATTGAATGAAGAGCCTGCAAGCCGATGAGCATCAGAAAAGCTACTTTGATTTTGTAGCTCATATTCTTATGATTTGTCAGTATCCTGCATCTTCTGATACAAAACGTTCGGAAATATTTTATGCGATAATTTTATTCAACTTCGGCATAAATTTTATCAATTACGTCTTTATATTTTTCATCAACGACGCGGCGTTTGACTTTCAAAGTCGGCGTCAACTCGCCGCCCGCAATCGTCAGTTCGTTTTCGAGCAGAGCGATTTTTTTGACCTTTTCAAACTTTGATAGATTCGGCGTGTACTCTTCGATTTGCCGCTCGAACAAATCAATGATTTTCGGATGCGCGCAAAATTCAGCGTGCGTTTTGATTTCCAAACCTTTTAATTTGGCGTAGTTTTCAAGCTGTTCAAAATCCGGCACAATCAGCGCCGCAGGGAATTTGCGGTCGCTGCCGATCAAAACAACCTGATTGACGAAACGGGAGCGTTTAATCATTTGTTCAATCGGCGACGGCGCGATATATTTGCCGCCCGAAGTTTTAAAAAGCTCTTTTTTGCGGTCGGTGATTTTCAAAAAACCGTCTGCGTCCAATTCGCCGATGTCGCCCGTGCGGAAAAATCCGTCGTGTGTAAAAACTTCGCGCGTAGCTTCGGGTTTGTTGTAATAGCCCCGCATCACATTTGCGCCGCGCACGAGAATTTCGCCGTCTTCGGCGATTCGGATTTCGACCGAGCGAATCGGTTTCCCGACCGTGCCCACTCGGAAATGCATCGGATTGTTTGACGTAACGACCGGCGAAGTTTCGGTCAAACCGTAGCCCTGCATAATCGGAACGCCCGCGCCGGTAAAAATCAGCGCGATTTCGTCCGACAAAGCTGCGCCGCCCGAAATGCACGAGCGCAACTGACCGCCGAAAACCTCGCGCAGTTTCGAGTAAATCAATTTATCCGCGATGCTGTGTTTGACGGCTAAAAGGCGCGGCACGTTTTTGTTTTCGGTCGTCAAACGCGCGTGTTCTTTGGCAATCTCAATCGCCCAATCGAAGATTTTGGGTTTCAAACCGCCGCCAGCCTCGGCTTTGTCTTTCGCTCCGGCATAAACTTTTTCAAAAATTCTGGGGACGCCGACAAAAATCGTCGGGCGCACTTCCGCGAGATTTTCTTTGGCTTTTTCGATTGATTCGGCGTAATAAACCGAGATTCCGTTCCATAGATAAACGTACATTCCGGTGCGCTCAAAAATATGCGAGAGCGGCAAAACCGAGAGCGCCTTGTCATCATGCGAAAAATCGTAACGCTCGCTCGCGTCTAAAACGTTTGAAACGAGATTTGCGTGCGACAACATCACGCCTTTCGGCTCGCCCGTCGTACCGGAAGTGTAAATCAGCGTCGCAATGTCGTCCATCTTGATTTCGGCGGTTAATTTTTTGATTAAATTCGGCTGTTCAACGCGCAAACGCTCACCGCTTGTTTCCAGCTCGGCGAGCGAAATCGCGTTTGCCGCCGTGATGTTTTCCGAATCGAAAACGACTAGCTTTTTCAAACCGGACAAAAACGGCTCGATTTCCCGCAAATGTTCGTAACAGCCCAGGTTTTCGATAAAAAAAACTTGCGCGCCGGAATCTCGCAAAATGTATTCGACCTGAGTTGCGTTAAGCGTCGTGTAAACGGGAACATCAACGATGCCGGAAATTTGACAAGCCGCGTCCGCCAAAGTCCAATTCGGACAATTCGCCGACAAAAGCGCGGCTTTGTCGCCGCGTCGCAAACCCAGCGCGTAAAGTCCGAGTGCGATATTTTCCGACCGCCGAATCATTTCTTCGGACGAAATTGCAGCCCATGCGTCGCCCGTTTTGTAATTGAGCGCGTCGGGGCGCGATTTTTCAGAGGCGGCGCGATAAAAAAGCTCAGCCAGAGTTCGGGGTTCATTGTGGAAAAGTGGGAGACGTGCGGCGGTTTGAGCTTGAATGGGGGCTTCAACTTGCATCTTGACCTTCTTGTTTTTGGTTTTAGGAAGAATTGGGTTCTTCCTGAATCTTTACATATTTGCGATGCGCGGGCAAAACTTTTTGTTTGTTTGCGGGCAAAGAGAGGAAAATAAAAAAACATCACCACAGAGAGCACAGAGAATTCGCGGAGAAAAATAAACTCTGTGTTTCCTCTGTGACTTCTCTGTGCTCTCTGTGGTGAGAAAATTCTTGATTGTTACCGGTTTTCGCTCATTTCGCGCTGCTCGGTCAACAATCCAGCCATTACGCTGAAAGCGCCGAATCCGAGAAAAGTGTTTCTGGCGCGGCGATTATCGGAAAATCCGAACAGCCAAGGCGCACCCATCGTCAACAACCCGACGACCACATCAGCGGTTAAATGCGCTTTAAAAGACATTGCCGGAACAAGTCCCAATTCGTAGCGCGTCATCAAGCTCGCCAGCAAAACTTCGCCGCCGACGGCGCGGCTCAATCCGGCTGCGGTTTCTTCATTTTTGTAGCCGATTAATTCGGGCGCGGCGGCAATAAAAGCCGCGTAAACGTAATCTGTCGCGGCGTGCATCTGCCTTGAAATCGGTTTTGCCATCTTCAGTTCTCCTTTGAAAAGTTTTCTTTTAGCTTAACCGTTCAAAGATTCCGCGCTCTGTTCGTTAGTGAACCGATTACTGAATTTCGCGCAAAACGCTTCTCAGAATTTCGCGGCTTTTATCCGTCACCGGGACGAGCGGCAGGCGCAGAATTTCTTCCAAAAGTCCCATTTCTTTCATCACAAATTTAACAGGCGATGGACTCGATTCGATAAAATTGGCTTCCATTAAAGGCAAAATTCGATAATGAATCTCGCGCGCTTTCGCAAAATCCCCCTCAAGCGCGGCGTTTGTCATTTGTGACATCAATTCTGGAATCTCGTTTGAAGCGACCGAAACCAAGCCGTCAGCGCCGAGCGCAATCAGAGGCAATGTTACGGCGTCGTCGCCCGAAAAAACGGCGAAATTTGCCGGGCGTTTTTTGATAATTTCCATTATCTGCGACAAATTGCCCGACGCTTCTTTCGTCGCCACAATGTTTTCGCAGTCTCGCGCCAATCGAACAGTCGTTTCGGCGGAAATGTTGCTCGCGGTTCTGCCCGGCACGTTGTAAAGCATAATCGGCAAATCCGGCGCGGCTTCGGCGATGGTTTTGAAATGTTGATACAAACCTTCCTGCGTCGGCTTATTGTAATACGGCGCGACGACGAGCGCCATATTGATGCCCAAATCCTGCGCTTTTTTGGTAAATTCGACGGTTGCCGAAGTCGAGTTGCCGCCCGTTCCGGCGATAACTCGCGGAATCAGTTTGCCGACTTCCGTTTTAGCGTCGGCAACGGATAATTCGTGCGACATTTCCGAAATAAATTCGGCATTATCAATTCTCGTCTCCGCGCTTTTGGCTTTAACAACTTCGACTGTCATTCGGATTACGCTCAAGCGTTCTTCTTCGCTCATCGTGGCGCTCTCACCCGTCGTTCCGCACGGAACGAGTAGTTTTACGCCGCCCTCGATCTGACGTTCGACCAGATGCCGGAAACAATCTTCATCAACGCTCAAATCCGCTCGAAACGGCGTTACCAAAGCCGTCGCGCAGCCGCGCAGCCAATCAATTTTCATCGTCATAAATTCTTTAATTTCCGTTTAAATATTCCGTTGCAGTATTACCGAGTATAAGTTCATAATGGCGCGAAACAAAGTTTCGTTGCCGTATGCAATCGAGCAAATTTTTTATAATTCTCCTCTATCTTTTGATGTTTCAAACCGCTTGCCTGATAACAAAAAATCAGAATAAAGAGATTCCGGCGTTTTTGCTCGTATTTCCCGCAAACAGCTTTGCATCTCCGATTGGAGAAACCGATTTCGCCACGGAAGCCAGAGACCTAGATGCCTGGTACAATGCGCAGGATTTCGGCGAAAATCGCCATTTAGGCGAGGATTGGAACGCAAATACGGGCGGCGACACAGATTGCGGCGCGCCCGTTTACGCTGCCGCCGACGGTCGCATCACATTTGCCGAAGACGCGGGCGCAGGTTGGGGAAATGTCGTCATCATCGAACACACGGCAGCCGACGGAACAAAAATTCAAAGTCTTTACGGGCATCTGGAATCAATCGTTAAAACAAGCGGCGAAGTTAAACGAAGAGAACAAATCGGGACAGTCGGCAGTGCCAACGGGCATTATAAATGTCATCTTCATTTTGAGATGCGCTGGACTGATTGCCCGTTATGGAATAAACCGGGCGGCGGATACGGCGATGATAAAAACGGCTGGATTGATCCCTCGGAATTTATCAACAAAACGCGCGGTTCTGTTTTTTGGCAATAAAATTATTAACTCAAAATTTCGTCTATCACTTCCGTAAACTCATACATACCTTTTTTACCGACAATCCATTTCGCCGCGAGAAGCGCGCCCGAAGCGAAACCTTCGCGCGAGCGCGCCGCGTGTTCAAGCAGAATTTGATCAGGCGTTCCGTCGAATCCAACTCGGTGCGTGCCGGGAATGTTTCCCGCGCGAGTCGAGGTGACTGTAAATTCTTTTTCAATGTGTTCCGAGATGATTGCTTTTAATTTCAGAGCCGTGCCGCTCGGCGCGTCTTTTTTGCGGGAATGATGCTGTTCTTCGATGAACGCTTCGTAATCTTCAAATCGGGCGAATAATTCAGAGGAAAAATTGACGATTCGATAAAACAGATTAACGCCGATTGAAAAATTTGCGCCGTAAACAAATGCGCCGTTGTTTTCGACAACAATTTTTTTGATGTTTTCGATCTCGGCGTTCCAGCCCGTTGTGCCTTCTACGAGCGGAACGTTTGCCAAAATGCAGGCTTCGACGTTTTTGCGGACGGCTTGTGCGACCGAGAAATCAATTGCCGCGTCCGCGCCTTTTAGTTTTTCCGCTAATTCCTGTGCTGATAATTCCGCCGCTGTTTCATCAATCTCAACGTAAATCTCATCGGCTTGTTCTCGCGCTAGTCGGGCAATCAGTTTGCCCATTTCTCCGGTTCCGATTAATGCGATTTTCATAAATTATAAACGCCGCAAAAGTTAATTAACTTTTGCGGCGTCAATTTTACGACAAATTAATATTGTTTTCATCTGACGACTTCGACGGTCAAAACCTGTTGTCCCGAAACGATGAATTCAGCCGGAGCGAGTTCCTGTTCAAAAATCGGCGACAAAATTGTCGGCGTCACTCCGCCGACGGAGCGGTCGTTGTTCAAGGTTGCGAGAACCGAGGGCGGCAGATTCGGCATTTCGCTCGTGCCGATAATTGCGCCGTTCGTAACGCGCGTAATTTGCACGTAAAGCCGGTCGGCTTTTTTCACGAGATTGATTGTGTTGACCAGTTCGTTAACGGTTTTAGGGACAAACGAGCGTGACGGTGCGACTTGCTGGAGCGAAGCGCCGTCGCCGACATAAACCAGATAAGTTCCCGGCGCAGTGTCAGCGGGAATTTTAAGCGGAATTCGCTGAATAAACTGTTTTCCGGCGTTGCTGCGGACAAACGCTTGCGCCTCGAAAGATTCTCCGGCTCGAACTTCGGCGCGATTGATGGCTAGACGTTCCAAACTGGCGGCTTTTTTGCCGTCAACTGAAGTCACGTTGATTTTAATATTTTTGATTTCCGCGTTATCAAAACCGCTGCTCAAAAGCGCTGCGGTCGGAACGGCGATTGAACCGGCAGCCATCACCGGCGCGTTTGATGCCGAGATACGCCGTTCGATGTTAACCATTGGCGCATCTTTAACTGAAATTTGACCGCTCACGTTAATGGTAGATTCGCCAAGCCCTCGCTCGGTCGCGGTAATTGCGTTATAAACCGTGATATTTAAAAGCAGCGGCGTCAAAAACGAATCGTTAATAACTTCATAGCGATACGTTTGCGGGCGGTTGCGGCTCGTTTGGACGTTTAATTCGACCGGAATCATTTTCGGCTGGTTGCCGAGCTTGCCGTAAATCCCCGTTTGCCGGTCTTGTTCGAGACTGCCGACCATCGCGCCGGGAACGGACAATTTAAAAGAATTATTGGCGTTCGGCACGACCGCTACGACCGAGCCTTCTCCCATCGGCATATTCGCCGAGCCGAGATTTAAAAATTGGTGACCGAAAGCGTAGATTTTATCGCCGTCGCGGAAAGTCACGGTTCCGGCTGCGGCGAGACTGTAATCGCCTCGAGCCAGCGCAACGGTTACGGATGAGCCGGGCAGCAAAGTTTTTTCGTCCGCCTTTTTCATCGGCGAAATTTCCGAAGCGCCTCCGGCTGCGGCAACCGGCAGCACGCCGTTCGCCGCAAGCTGAGAGGCAAATTGATTCAAAGTTTCCTGACTGATGCCCGAAAAAACGAGCGGCGTCGCAATCGGCGCAAATTGCTGTCCGAGAAGCGGCAAAAGCGGCGAGCCTTGGCTCACGTTCGCCAAAAACGGCGCGCCGGAGATCGCGGTTTTCGGCAGATTCGGTTTCCAGTCAGTTGAAGCCAATTCCGTAAATGTAAACGAGCGCGGCTCGTTCACTGAACCGCTGCTGCGGGGCGCAGCTTGCTCGAAAATGTCAATCATTGATTGAATCGGCGTAATTCCGGCAATCGGTTCTTTGGAAAACGGAAAACTGAACGAAATCGCGCCGACGAGCTTGCCGTCAATAAACACGGGCGAGCCGGACATCCCGGCAAAAACTCCGGTTCTCTCGACATTCGCGCCGGTTAGTTTACCGATAATCGCCGGTTGTTTCGGACCGATAAAACCGGGCAAAACTCCTAAAATCTCGACTCCGAACTCTTCCGATTCGGTTCCGACGAAAACCGTGCGCGAAGTGGCGCGCATTCCCGGTTTAACGTCTTCGAGCGGGAAAAATTCGATTTTGTTTTTAGTTGAAACGCTGGAATTTTGCTTGGAATTCGATTGCGCCCGCGTTGCGCCGGAAAATCCGGTTAAAACGAGAGCCACTAAAACCGTCGTTGCCAGAAACTTATTTTTCATTTGTTTTAACAATTATAAAATCTTGCCAACAAATTTCTTTTCGTCGGCGGTGGCGTTATGGTAGCATATTTGCGGGTTGTTCCGCCCGCAAAAAAATTCAATTAAGGCGACGAATCCTTAGAGTCGCAAACGCAGCTAAAAGTTGCGTTTTATTCGATAAGATTTTCTCGCAAATTTTTCTCACTCGCTTTTTAAAACACAATGAAAAAATCAATTTGGCGAAAACTGTTTGCCAGTTTTATACGACTTGTTTTTCCGGCAATTTTAATCGTCGTCGTCGCATTGGTCGCCGCCTCGCTGTGGCTCGTGCATCGCGCCGCCGAACCGCCGCGCGCGGAGTATCTTGTGACGCCCGAAAGTTTATCTTCGTTTACGCGCAGCAAAGTCAAAATTTCCGAAGAAACGTGGCAAAACAAAGACGCGAGCGCGGCTCGCGGCTGGCTTTTGCGCGGCGGCGAAAACGCGCCCGCCGTCATTTTGCTGCATCGCTACGGCGCTGACCGTTCGTGGCTTTTAAATTTGGGAGTCAATCTCAACGAAGCCACCGGATTTACAGTTTTAATCCCAGACCAGCGCGGACACGGCGCGAATCCCGGAGTGAAATGGAGCGGTTTCGGCGGCGTCGAAGGAGAAGATTTAGCCGCCGCCGTTCAGTTTTTACGCAATCAAAAGACAGCGGACCGAATCGGCGTTTACGGAGTCGAAATGGGCGCAATCGCCGCAGTTTTCGGCGCGGGCGAAGAACAAGCGATTCGCGCGCTCGCGCTCGATTCGATTCCGGCTTCGAGCGAAGACGTGCTGGAAAACATCGTGAAAGCGCGTTCGTCTGTCGCCGGCGAATTCGCTTATCAGTTCGCTTGTCGCGGCACAATGCTTTATTACCGCAAGGCTTTTCGCCACGATTCGATGTGCGACGCCGCGCAGAAATTGGAAAATCGCAAAGTTCTGCTGCTCGCCGGAAAAGACGCGCCAGATTTGCAAGAATCAACCGTCCAACTTGGCGGTTGCCTTTCAAACTCGCAGTCGAAAACTGATTTGCCGATTTCCGGTTTTAATCTCATTAATTCGGCTACCAGCCAGCAGCAAGAAGATTATGACCAAATCGTGATTAACTTTTTCCGCTCTGCTTTAAACAACTAAAAATTCACTACAGAGACACAAAGGACACAGAGGAAATTAATGTTAAAACCTCTGTGTCCTTTGTGTCTCGCGAAGCGGGACGGTTTCTTTCAGGAATCTCGTAACTCGCGCTTGAGAACTTTTCCCGTTCCGCCAATCGGCAGCGAATCGCGGAATTCTACATAGCGCGGATATTTGTTAGCGGCGAACTGTTCTTTGCACCAAGCGATCATTTCTTCTTCATCGAGCGACGCGCCTTGTTTTAAGACTAGAAACGCTTTAACTTCTTCGCCCATTTTCGGGTCCGGGACGCCGACGACCGCGCAGAGCGAAACCGCCGGATGCGTCATTATCACTTCTTCCAGCTCGCGCGGATAAACGTTGTAGCCGCCGCGCAGAATCATATCTTTTTTGCGGTCAACGATTGAAAGATAGCCTTCTTGGTCAATAACGCCGATGTCGCCCGTGTGAAACCAGCCGCTGCGAAAGGCTTCCTCCGTCGCTTCCGGGCGTTTGTAATAGCCTTTCATCACGTTTGAGCCGCGAATAACGACTTCGCCGCGCTCGCCCGGCGCGACTTCTTTGTCGTTTTCGTCAAAGCATTTAACTTCGACTCCGAAAATCGGCTGTCCGACCGTGCCGGGTTTTGAAGGTTTTTCAAAATGATTGAATGTAGCGAGCGGCGAAGTTTCCGACAAACCGTAGCCTTCGAGCACGCGCACATTGAAAACTTCCTGAAACGCTTTCATCACTTCGACAGGCATCGGCGCGCCGCCCGATGAGCAGACTTTCATATTTCGGGTGATTTCGGAAACGTCAAAGCCGGTTTCTTCGACATAGCGCAGCAGCGCCCAGTACATCGTCGGCACGCCGACCCAGAAATTGACTTTTTCGCGCTGCATCGTTTCGAGCGTCGTTTTCGGCTCAAAACGCGGAAGCAGAACGACGCGGTTTCCGCCGTACATATTTGTGTTCATCTGCACGGTTTGCCCGGTCGTGTGAAACAGCGGAAGCGTGATTAAAACGGTTTTCTGCGCGCCGTCGGTAAAATCCAGAACCGGCAAATGAATGCCGTAAGTTGTCGTCACATTCGTCATTAAATTGAAATGAGTTAACTCTGCGCCTTTCGGCTGTCCGGTTGTGCCTGAAGTGTAAAGAATCGCGCAAGTGTCATCCGGCGCGGTCGGGTAAGTTTCAAAAGTTTCCGGTTTATCGAATGTGATTTGAGTGAGAGTTTTGCAATTTTCAAACGGCGAAGGCGCGAGCGGGCTAGCAGTCATTACAACGAGATGTTCGCACGTTTCAACCTGATCGAATCCTTCTTTAACCGATTGAGCCATCGGCAATTCCTCTGTACCTTCAAAAACAAATACGGCTTTTGCGTCGGAATCTTTGAGGTGATAGGCAATCTCGCGCGGCTTAAATAGAATACTGAGCGGGACGACCGCCGCGCCGACTTTTAAAATGGCGTAATAAACAATCGGGAAAAACGGCAAATTCGGGCAAACGAGCGCGACTTTATCACCGTAACCGATGTTCATTTCCGTCAGAGCATTTGCCACGCGATTCGCCAAACCGTTTAACTGCCCGTAAGTAAAGCGCATCTCATTCCAAACAATTGCTTCTTTGGCGGGCGCGAGCCGCGCGTGATGTTCGATAACCGAAGCCAGATTGAGCGTCGTCGCGTTGTTCATTTTTATCCTTTTGTAAAGCGGAAATAGGAATTGACTAAAAAATATTTAACTGATTTTGCCGTAATTTGACAAATCTTAGCAAATTGAAAATAGAAATTCTCTGCGTCCTATGCCCACGACCTTTGCGTTCTTTGCGGTTAAAGTTTCTTCAGAATTAAACCGCAAAGAACGCAAAGTTTCTCGCAAAGGACGCAGAGAATGTGATTCCCGGTTATCAAGTTTTAATCTTGATTCGCAATGATTTTTAAGCGGCTATTTACTATTCACGATTCACGATTTACGATTTAAATATGAAGACGGATAAAACAGCCAAAGAATTAGCTTTTTTGCACGACCTTTATGTGGCAACCGATTGGAGCGAGCGTTTCGCCGAGCTTGTTGATTTGCGGCTTAAATTGCCTGACGAAGGACAACTTTTATACATTGAGTGCGGGACGGGAAACCATGCGCTCGAATTGAGGGAAAAACTCAGCGACGCGGTTGAAATGATCTGCACCGAATCCGATGTTGAAAGACTCCGCATCGCACAGGCGAAAGCCGAAGCCGTTTCCGCTGACATTAAATTTCAAAACTCGCCGCCGCACCGGCTCAATTTTCCGAACGCAGAATTTACGGCGGTTGTTTGCGATGCGTCGTTTTTGCCCGTGTCGGATTTGCTCCCGATTTGGCAGGAAATTTATCGCGTGACGGAAGAAGAGGGAAACGTCGCTTTCGTTTTGCCGACAGCGGGCAGCTTCGGCGAGTTTTTCTCGATTTTCTGGGAGGCTCTACACGAATTGGAATTAAACGAGCTGGGCGAAGAAATCGAAAAACTCATTACCGATTTGCCGAAAGTTTCGGACGTTAAAGATGTGGCGTCAAACGCGGGTTTTCAGGCAGTCGAACCGGAAACGCGGCTCGAAATTTTTGAATTTGATTTGGGCGAAGACTTTATCCGTTCACCGCTGATTTCCGATTTTTTATTTCCGATTTGGACAAAATTTGTGCCGCCGGATGAGCAAGTTCATTTGATTAGAAAAATCGAAGATTTGATCAACATAACGCGCGACGAATTGACCTTTCGGCTGACGGTGAAAATGACTTTGGTGACGGCGCGGAAGGGATAGGAAAAGGGCGTCGTGGTTGGTTGTAAGTGTGCAGCGGAGAAATATGAATCTTTTAAATACGCCCTAACAACCTCTACGCGCTTTCGCTCTTCTATCTTTCGCGGACGGCGGCGCGGCGGCGCGCTTCTTCGAGCAGTTCTTCATCGCTCGCGCCGGAAAGATGCCCGCGCGTCGGTCGAGTTTTTTCTTCTTCGAGCTTAAAATCCTCTTCGGCTTCCAGCATTCCTTCTTTAAAGGCTTTGCGGCTTTGTCCCAAAGATTTTGCCAGTTGCGGCAAGCGGCTCGCTCCGAAAAGTAAAAATAAAACTGCGACAATTAAAATTAATTCGGTGGTTCCGAGTCCAAACATAAATAATTTTTCCTTCTAACTAAACTTCCAGCCTTTTTGACACGGCGCGGATGAAAAAAGTTTAGCCGAAACGGAGCCGTTTGGCTAACGCGGCGCAAAATTCAGAACCGGGAGCGGTAGCGACCGGGTTTTTAAGTAAGTTACCCGGTCACTACCGTTCCCGGTTCTGACAAAACGCACTAATTAATCGAAATGCGCGGTTTGATAATGTTCCGCGCCGTAATAAAGATATTTTCGCCAAGTTTGGTCGGCGCGTCCCAGATAACGCATAATCTGGCGGCTGACGTGGAGCGAAAACGGGCGCGGGCGTTTTAACAATTTCATTCCGGCTTCTTCGGGCGTTTGGTTGCCTTTGCGGTGATTGCAGCGTTTGCAGCACGCGACCAGATTGTCCCATGTTGATGCGCCGCCGCGCGAACGCGGCTGAACGTGGTCGAGCGTCAATTCTGCCGGGGCAAGAACTTTCACGCAATACTGGCAAGTGTATTGGTCGCGCAGCAAAATGTTTTTGCGCGAGAGCGAACGGCGCTCGTGCGGAATGTGGCGGTATTCCATCAGACGAATCACTGAGGGCGCTTCAATCGTTACTTTCGATGAATGAAGCTTGTGTCCGTTGTGTTCTTCCATCCGCGCTACGCCTTTGAAAATCATCACCACCGCACGGCGTTCCGTGCAGACGTTAATCGGTTCGTAAGATGCGTTGAGGACTAAAACTCGTCCGTTCATTTGACCTCTTTCTCAATTAAAATTCTGATTTCCTGATGAATTTCTACCTGAAAAAAGTTACAAATCTCTGAACCGCCGCCATTGGCGGCGCTTACGTCCAAGATATTTTTTGATGCTTGATTAGTGAATTTGTTCGCTTAACGCCCTTCTCTAAATTTATCAGTAGCTTCGATGAGAGCCGAAGCAATTCCGGGTTCGCTGATCGAATGCCCGGCGTCCGGGATAATGTGAAGCTCGGCTTCGGGAAAAGCTCGATGCAAATCCCAAGCCGACGTTGCCGGACAGACGACATCATAACGACCTTGTACAATCACGGTCGGAATGTGTCGGATTTTCCCGACGTTTTCGAGGAGATAATTGTCTGTCGGGAAAAAGCAGTTGTTGACGAAATAATGACATTCGATGCGGGCGAGCGAAAGCGCTTCGTGTTCGCCGGAAAAATGGTTAATCAGATTTTGATCCGGGAAAAGTTTCGACGTGCTGCCTTCCCAAACGCTCCACCGCCGAGCGGCTTCGAGCATCGTCGCTTCGTCGGCGTCGGTCATTCGCTTGTAATAAGCCTGCATCATATCACCACGTTCCGCTTCGGGAATAAAATCGCGGTAAGGCTCCCAGGAATCTGGAAAAATCTCGCTCGCGCCGTATTGATAAAACCACTGCAATTCCTTCGGTCGGCACAAGAAAATTCCGCGCAAAAAAAGACCGCGCGTTTTGTCTGGATGCGTTTCGGCGTAAGTCAGAGCGAGCGTGCTGCCCCACGAACCGCCGAACACAAACCATTTTTCAATGCCGAATTTCTCGCGCAGCCGTTCGATGTCAGCGACCAAATCCCAGGTAGTATTGCCTTCAAGTTCGGCGTGCGGCGTCGAACGCCCGGAACCGCGCTGGTCGAAGAGGACGACGTGATATGCTTTCGGGTCAAAAAATTGCCGGTAACCGGGAATCAAACCGCCGCCCGGACCGCCGTGTAAAAAAACAACGGGCAATCCTTCAGGATTGCCGCAGCGTTCGTAATAAATTGTGTGTTTATCCGAGACGGGCAGCATTCCCGAATCGAAAGGCTCTATTTCTGGATAAAGCGTTTTCATTGTCCGCATCATACAAAATATTGCGCTTCATTTTCAAATTTAAAACAAATTTCACGCGAATACTGCAAAAACGCAAAGAAAAGGCGTGAAAATTACTCCGGCAGGTTTTCGCTCAAAAGCTGCAAAACGTTTCCGCCGATTATTTGCTTTATCTCGTCTTCCGAAAAATTTTCCCGCAAAAGCGCTTCGGTGATTAAATCCATTCCCGAAACGTCGAAAGGCGTTTTTACCGCGCCGTCAAAATCCGAGCCGAGCGCGACCGCGTTTGTTCCGACAGTGTTTGCGGCATAACGAATCGCTCTGGCAATCGCGGCGGCGTCTTCGCCGCAAACCGCCGTGTCCCAGAAACCGATTCCGACAACGCCCCCGGTTTCGGCAATTCGGCGAAGCTGTTCGTCCGTCAAGTTACGGTTGTTGTCGCAAGTCCCGCGCACGCCGGTGTGCGAAACGATAACCGGGCGTTTTGCCATTTGCAAAACATCGTCAATTGTCCGGGCGGAAGCGTGCGCGACATCAACAATCATTCCGCGCCATTCCATTCGGCGAATCATTTCGCGCCCCGCTTCGGTCAATCCTCCCTTTTCGATGCCGTGAGCAGAGCCGCCCATTTCCGAATCGAAAAAATGCGACGGTGACATCATCCGAAAACCCGCTTCGGATAAAACGTCAACGTTTTCCGCCTTTCCATCGAGAGCGTGCGCGCCTTCGACTCCCAAAACTCCGGCAATCAAATCCGGCTCATTTCGTCGGCGCTCCAAAAATTGCTGTAAATCGCGTTTTGTTTTGATGATGATAAATTTTCCGTGCTCTTTTTCGGCGTATTCGCGCAGCATTTCGGCTTGATAAACGGCGCGTTTTAAAAGACTTGAAAGATTAGCGAGCGGCTGACGCTGCGCTAGAGCGAGCCAGAAAATATTATCAGTGTCGGGAGAGTTTTGTTCGATGTTCAAATCGCGCGGCGATTTCGTCACGACTGTAAAAAACTGCAAAGCCACGTTTCCCTCTCGCATTCGCGGAAAATCAACGTGACCGCTTTCGCTTTTTTCGTTCAAATCTCGATTCCAAAGCAGCGAATCGGCGTGCAAGTCGGCGATGAAAAGTTTTTGATGTAAATTGCGGGCGTTTTCCGAAACTTGAAACGGAGGTTTCTGTGCGACCGGATTTTGAGAATCGGCAACAATTCCGGGCAGAATGAAAAAGAAAAAGGCGGCGAAAGCTGCCAGAGCCGTCGCCGCCACGATTAAAGATATTTTGAGAAATCTAGTTTTTTTCGCCGCACTAGAGATTAAAAAGCTGTCCGAGAAGCGACGCTTTGCGCGGCTTTGCCGGAGCTTCGAAAACCGAAGTCGGGCTGGCGTCTCGCTGTTCGCCGTATTTAATGAAATTTTCCAAATACTCGCGTTCGCCGTCGTTCATTTCGGTGACTTTAACTCCGATTAAATACTGGTTGACCGAATCTTGCTGAGCCAGCATTTCGTAAGACTGAGCGGTCGCTTTCATACGCACTTTTCGTTCGGGCAATTCGATTTCGAGAATCAATTTTTGCTCGCCGCCCGCCAGATAATGCTCGCCAAGACGGATAAACGGCAGAATAAAATTGATGTCGTCGCAACTGAAATCCTGCGTAAAACCGGCGACGCTTAATTTTTGCTGCGCGTTATTTAATTTGCCGGTCGCGTTTTCGATTTCGAGGGAAACCGTTAAGGGAAGACGGGCTTTTTTGCGCGGCGCGCTGAAAAATTTTGTCGCCGTCTCGCTCAAACGAGACGTAAAAAAACGAATGCTTTCGGGCATAACGATGGGGGACCTTTCGCTAAAATGTTAGTCTTTTAAAACTGGTGTGTTTTGATTAACGGGAAAATATTACCGCAAAACAAAACCGATTGACAAGCAGAGAATAAAAAAGTTTGTGATAAACTCAATTTTCTCAAAAGTTTCCCTTAATTTTTGACGGCGTAGGGCGCGCCGTTGTTGTCGCTGCTTTTTAAAACCGTCTTTCCGTCTTTCCCGATTTCGAGTAAAAACGAGAGCTTTCCGGTTTTGCCGTATGCGAGCGGTTCGGCATTGATCGAATATTTCTTTTTATCCGGCGAAAGCTGAATGCGAAAGCGATAGCCGACCTCGGAGCCGAGAACATCGGCGGTCAGCAATTTTTTATTAACGAGCGTGTTCAAATCTGCGAACGAGCCGTCGCCTGTCAGACTGTAAACGAGTTCGGCTTTGACAATATCTTCGAGCAGATATTGCGCGTCGCGGTGGCGATGTTCCATCCAGAGGCGGTAAAAATAGCTTTTGCCTTCGCGCTTTAACGCCGCTTCGGTTTCCGCGTCGCCGAGGACAATCACCCAATCGTTGTTTTCGCGCCGCAGCCGCACTTCATCAACTTTCATCGCGCCGGTCTCCGGGTCAACACCTTTGATGAAAACGCTCGCCGCCGTTTGGCTGAGCTGCTCGCCAGTGATTTCAATGCTCGCCTGAGCAGCGAGATATTTAAAATTGCTGCGTAAATCTTCCGTCTCCTGCGGCGTAAAACTTTCGACCGCCGGACGCCAATTCGTCATCATCAACGCTTCGCGGAAACGCTGCTCTTTCAAATTTTGGTAAAAATTTTTGACAATCTGCGTCGGCGTCTGCTGTGCGGAAGAAACTTGTCCGGCGTTTTGTTTTGTTGGTTGCGCGTTCTGCGTTTGCGCTGAGACTGTAAAAACTGAGGAAAAACCGACGCAAACGGCGACGATTGATTTGACGAATTTCGACGAAAATTTCAGGTAACGCATAATCCCGATTTTTGCTTTTTTATTCCGACGTGAGAAGCGCCAAAAGAAGCGCTGGAGAGCTGATTTCAATTATAGCTTCACACCTCGTTTGATGTGCAAGTGTTTTTTGCAGTTTGCCCGAATGTTCC
>DASVTY010000135.1:0-31952 GCA_036387315.1 Pyrinomonadaceae bacterium | reverse complement strand
CAGCCGAATAATTTAAGGGCTTTGATTGAAATCTTTGAACTCTGAACTTTAGAGATGATATTTTTAACTAACAATGAGTGAAATAACTTTTCCATGGTGGGCTTGGACGGGCTTTGCCGTTTTTATTTTGGCAATGCTGGCGATTGATCTCGGACTTTTTAACCGCAAGGCGCACGCGCCGACTTATAAAGAAACCGTCGGTTGGAGCATAGCCTGGATTTCGCTGGCTTTGATTTTCAACGTTTTGATTTATTTTTACGCGCTGGAGTATTTCGCCGCAGACGCCAACGGCGCGATAAAGGCTTGGGATATTGCGCTCAAATTTTTAACGGGTTATCTGATTGAGCTTTCGCTTTCGGTTGATAATTTGTTCGTCTTTCTGCTGATTTTTTCTTATTTTAAAGTTCCGAAAATCTACCAGCACCGGGTGCTTTTTTGGGGCGTGATGGGCGCGCTGATAATGAGAATCGTGATGATTTTCATCGGCGCGGAGCTGATCGAGCGTTTTCACTGGATTATTTATATTTTCGGCGCGTTTCTGGTTTACACCGGAATCAAAATGTTCAAGGAAGAGGAAGCGCAAATTGAACCTGACAAAAACCCGGTCGTTCGCTTTGTTCAAAAATTCATTCCGATTACGCATCATTACGACGGCGAAAAGTTTTTTACGATGCAGGACGGCAAGCGCGTCGGGACGCTGCTGTTTCTGGTTTTAGTCGTCGTCGAAGTAACGGATTTGGTTTTCGCGGTTGATTCGATTCCGGCGATTTTCGGCATCACGACCGACCGTTTTATCGTTTATACGTCAAACGTTTTTGCGATTTTAGGTTTGCGAACGTTTTTCTTTTTGTTGATGAGCGTCATCGAAAAATTTCATTATTTGCGCGCCGGTCTGGCGTTTGTCCTAACTTTTATCGGAATTAAAATGCTGCTGCCGATGCTCGGCGACGGTGCAGCTTATTTGCTCAACCAAGCCGGAAATCCGCAGCTTGCCGAAACCGTCAAACATTACGACCATATTCCGACCAACGTTTCCCTGATTGTCGTCGCGTCGGCGCTCGCGCTTTCGGTCATTTTGTCGCTCGTATTTCCGCAGGAGCGAAAAGAAAAAATCGGCGGTTACGAAACCGACATCGAAGACGATTACGATTATAGCGATTACAACAGCAAGGACGAGACGAATCAAAAATAATATTTTCGATCTTTTAAATGCACGACCATCCGCACCATCATCATTCGGAGAGAGACACCCGGCGAGTTAAATTGGCGCTGCTGCTGACGTGCATTTATATGATCGCCGAAGCCGTCGGCGGTTATCTGACCAATTCGCTCGCGCTAATCGCCGACGCCGGTCATATGTTGACCGACACAGCCGCTTTAACGCTGACGCTGACGGCGTTCTGGTTCGCCTCGCGCCCGGCGAATCCGCGTAAAACTTACGGTTATTACCGCCTCGAAATTCTCGCCGCGTTTATCAACGGCATCGCGCTGGTTTTAATTTCGCTCTGGATTTTTTATGAAGCTTATGAACGCTTTTTCGCGCCCGCCGAGATCAAAAGCGCTCAAATGATTGCCGTCGCAGTGGGCGGTCTGGCGACAAATCTGATTTGCGCTTATCTCTTGCACGGTGCGCACAAACACGATTTGAATATGCGCGGAGCCTGGCTGCACGTCGTCTCGGACGCGCTCGGCTCGGTCGCGGCAATCTTGGCGGGCGTGCTGATTCTCGTTTTCGGCTGGTCGGCGGCGGATTCTATTTCAAGCGCGCTGATTGCTTTAATAATCATTTTCGGTTCGTGGCGGTTGATTCGGGAATCGGTTAACGTCCTGCTCGAAGGCACGCCGTCGCACATCAATCTCACCGCGCTCGAAGCCGCAATGCTCGAAACCGAAGGCGTTCAAGCCGTCCACGATTTGCACGTCTGGACGATTACTTCCGGGCGCGAAGCCTTAAGCGCCCACGTCGTTCACAATGAAACCGTGTCGGCAAGCATAGTTTTACGCAGCTTGCAGCGCGAAATCACAGACCGTTTCGGAATCTCGCATCTGACAATTCAAATGGAAACGCCGGAAACCGAGCAAAATCCCTGCCCTGAAGATACGGATTGCTTTCAATCGGATGTTTCCCAAGCGGTGAAAGCCAAAGTCGCTTTTAATCGCTAACGATTATAACGGTCGCGCCGCCCATTGTGAGATTGGTTTTCGCCCGGCTGGACGAGCCTTTCGATTGCGGCATTGAATCTCCCCTGCTCATCGAAAAGCGGATAAAGCTGCAAATCCGGGGCGAGAAAAGCCGCGCGTAATTCGACAGGACGCGCGCCGGGACGTGAAACGACTCGTACTTTTGAACCGCGCACTTCTTCGATCCACGAAGCAAATTCTTCGGCGTTGCCGATTGTCGCCGAAAGCAGCAGCAAGCGGATGCGTGGAGGGCTTAAGATAATCGCTTCTTCCCAAACGTGACCGCGTTCTTCGTCCGCCAGATAATGCGCTTCGTCCAGAATCACCAAATCCGTGCGAACCGTTTCGCCGCGCCGCAGAGCGTCAAACAATTGATTGCGGTAAATTTCGGTTGTCCCGACAATCAGCGGCGCTTCCGCATTTTCTTTGCGGTCGCCGGTTAAAATTCCGACCGAATCCGCGCCGAACTCTTGGGTAAATTCTTCGTATTTTGAATTGGTGAGTGCTTTGAGCGGAGTTGTGTACCAAGTTCTTTTTCCGGCTTCGAGAAGGCGGCGGATTTCTTCGCGCGCAATCCAGGTTTTTCCGCTGCCGGTTGGCGCGGTGACCAAAACGTCTTCGGTTTCGATTGCCGCAAGAGCTTCGAGTTGAAACGGGTCAGGCACAAACGGTTTTCGGTCGGGCGTGCCGATTCCGGCGAGAAGGCGTTCTACCGCGCGAGCGTTTGAAACGGTTTGCGAGCCGGATTGTTGATAATTTTGTGGGCTGTTTGCCGCAAGTTTCGGCTTTGTGGCTCGTTCAGTTCGACGGTTGCGAAAATGCGAAACGTCTTTTGTTTTCCCCTTTTGCTCCGAATTTCGTTTGTCGCGGCTGTAACGTGGCATAGGCTTTATGATAACCGAGAATGGAGGATTGGGAATTAATAATTCTCGATTTTCAGCTAAAAAGTGCTATCCTGTGTAATTTGAGTCGCAACTTGCGAGCGCAACTGTGCGTCTAAAGAGCGGCGATTCAAGCATTAGTATTTATATTCATTTTTATGACCGAACAACAGCTTTTTGCCAATTACGAATTAGATAACAGCAAGTGGCTGGCAATTATTTTAAAATTTTTGGGCGGCTCACTCGTACTGCATCTTGTTTTTCTTTTATCGGCGGTTTACGTTCCGGTGGTGCGCGATGCTTTTTATGTGGCGATGCTGTTTTCCAATTCCGATTTGAAAACGGCAAATAAAGATTACACGCTCGATGAGATTGGCGATGTAACGATGATTAATCTCGCCGACCCTAATCGTTTTCGTTATCCCGAAGGTTATTTCAACACCGGCGAATATGTCGAAAACCCGATGGATCCGACCATTATGGCTGTCAACGGAGATCCATCGCTGAGCGGTTTGACAACTGCTCCGCCGATTTTTGATCCGGCTGTACCTGCGCCGACTCCTTTTCCGACTCCGGCAGCTTCGGTTTCCGGTTTTCCTTCGATAGTGAATTCGCCCCCGGTTGCCCGTAATAGAAATCGTAAGCGCGGAAATTTGCCGCCCGCGCCGACGCCGATTCCGGGCGCGAAAATGGATTCTTTAACGGCTGATGTTGATGAGAACGCAGTGCCGAAGAAACCTGACGCCAATGCGCAAGCGAAAGCGACGCCGAACAAAGACCCGCAAACTTTGTTGAGTGAGGACGAAATCAACAAAAAACCTTTGATTGATTTCGGCGTCAAAGTTGACCAATTGCAAAAGGAAAAGAAGATTGATTTAAATCAACCTTTTGCCGTCACGATTGAAGGCGAGTTGGAAAAAGGCGGAAAGCTGGTCGCGCCGAATGTGACGAAAAAGGACGGCGATCAGCAATTAGTTGAACTGACGAAAGAGTTAATTGCAGTTTTAAACGCGAGCGGCATTTTGAAAACTTTGAGCGATGTGGCGCTCAAAGACAGTCCGAGCCAAAAGCATAAAATTAAATTCGATTTGAACAACGATCAGACAAATTTGGCGGTCAATATCACTTTCGAGTTGGCTAATGCCGAAGTTGCGTATAGAATTCAAAGCGGGGTTAATGCGCTGATTGCATTAAACAAAATGCAGCGCAAAGATAAAATCGAAGGTCAGATTTTGCAAAACGTCCACGCCACAAGCGACGGCAATCGTATTGTTTTCAAAACCTTAATGCCGCGTCAGGACGCGCAGAAATTGATTCAAGACCAATTGTCCGCTGCCGTCAAAGGACAGCAAGAGGCGGCGAAACAGTAAATGAATTACGAATTACGAATTTCAAATTAAGAATTATTGACTCGAATTATTGAAAAAAGTAAATTCCGACATTCGTAATTCGTAATTTGAAATTCGTAATTGATTTAGACTGAGAATGACCAATAAACTGCACAATCGAACGCTTTTTGTCGCCGCGCTCTCGGTCTATCTCGGCTTGCTGATCGCCGGAGCGCCGCCGCAGATTTTAGCGCAGACTTCAAAAACGATCAATAATTCGGAACGAGTTGTCGTTGCGCAAAAGGATTTTCAATCTTTAAATCACGTCAACAAAAACGGTGATTCTTCGGGGCGCAGTTTAGGCGAAGCCTTTGAACAGTTTTTCAAAGGTATAGAAAACGATGCGGTTATAAAATCACTTTTATCGAACCCTGATCTTGAGCTTCAATCCAGAGCTTCGCGCGCGTACTACATTGAAGATTTTCCGCTGCCGATTTATTTATCAGTAAATTCCAAAAATCTCGACAAATTGGACGAAGCCCTGATAGCAGGTCTCGTCCGCAACTCATTTCATTTCAATTTAGCAGAAAGCGCAGATAAGTTAGTTTTAATTTCCGTTAACGAAGTTGACTTTCGTATCACCCAGGATGAAATTGTTTTAAGAACATCCACAATCTGGGGAGCCGAAAATCAACCTAAAGTCGCCGGATTTGCAAACAATTTGCGAAGCCTTTATGAGCGCAAAGCAAGTTCGGAATCGGAGATTGAGCGTTTAATTTATTCAAACACGGAAATTTCCGTCAGCAAAGATCAAATTTTCGTCGTCACTCGTTTGCCGCGCGCGGCTCTCGATCCGCATTTAAAGGCGGACGAGAAGGCAAATTGAGTTTGGGCTTTTTTGCAGAAAATTCCATTCAACAAAAGCCGCGCATCTTTCATCTAATTTACTTCCCGTAAAGCCAAATTTTTAATAATGTCGCATTTCGAGCAATGCTGTGTGCGCCGGCGCGTTTTATTTTTCGCGTTTTTAATAAAAATAACGCACAGATTTTCAGAGGATTTATATGAGTTCAATTGACAAAGTTTTAACTAAAATTTTCGGCAGCAGCAACGAACGCTTTTTGAAAGGCATTCAGCCGACCATTCAACAAATCAACGCTCTTGAGCCTTCGATCAAAGCGCTGTCGGACGATGAATTACAGGCGAAAACCGCCGAGTTTAAAGAGCGCGTCGCCCGCGCCGTCGAAGGAATCGAGGACAAAGACAAACGCAAAGCGCGTGAGCAGGAAACCCTGAACGAGATTTTACCCGAAGCATTTGCCGTCGTCCGCGAGGCTTCGGTTCGCACAATCGGTTTGCGGCATTTCGACGTTCAGCTTATCGGCGGACTCGTTTTGCATCAAGGCAAAATCGCCGAGATGAAAACCGGCGAAGGTAAAACGCTCGTTTCGACTTTGCCCGCATATCTCAATGCTCTGACGGGGCGCGGCGTTCACATCGTCACGGTCAACGATTATCTCGCTTCGCGCGACGCCGAATGGATGGGCAGAATTCACAAATTTTTGGGTTTGACGGTCGGCGTCATTCAAAACGATTTGAACGATTTCGAGCGCAAAGAAGCATACAATTCCGACATCACTTACGGTACGAACAACGAATTCGGCTTCGATTATCTGCGCGACAATATGAAATTCGACATCGCTTCATGCGTTCAGCGCGATTATTATTATGCGATTGTTGACGAAGTTGATTCGATTTTGATTGACGAAGCCAGAACGCCTTTGATTATTTCGGGCGCTTCGGACGAAGCGACCGACAAATATTATTTGGCGAATGAAATCATCCCGAAATTGGTCAAGGGCGAGAAGAACGAAGAAACCAAAGAAACGACCGGCGATTATCTCGTTGACGAGAAAAATCACACCGCCGTTTTAACCGAACAGGGCGTCAACAAAGCCGAAAAACTTCTCGCCGTCGGCAATCTTTACGATCCGAACAATATCGAAATGCTTCACTGCGTCGAGCAAGCCTTAAAAGCGCACACGCTTTATCGCAACGATCATCATTACATCGTTAAAGAAGGCGAAGTTGTTATCGTTGACGAATTTACAGGGCGTTTGATGAACGGTCGGCGCTGGTCTGACGGTTTGCACCAGGCGGTCGAAGCCAAAGAAGGCGTTAAAATCGAGCGCGAAAATCAGACTCTGGCGACCATCACGCTGCAAAATTATTTCCGTATGTACGAGAAATTGAGCGGAATGACCGGAACGGCGAAAACCGAAGAAGCCGAGTTTCTGGCGACATACAAAATTGATGTCGTCACGGTTCCGACGCACCGCAATATGATTCGCAAAGATATGTCCGATTTGATTTACCGGACGCTGCCCGAAAAATGGGAAGCGATTGCCGAAGAAGTCAAAGCGCGGCATGAAAAAGGTCAGCCCGTCCTGGTCGGTACGGTTTCGGTTGAAAACTCCGAGCGGATTTCAGCCCAGCTAACCAAAATGGGAATCAAGCACAACGTTTTGAACGCCAAATATCACGACCGCGAAGCCGAAATCGTCGCGCAAGCCGGACGCAAAGCGGCGGTCACGATTGCGACTAATATGGCTGGTCGCGGTACTGACATTCTTTTGGGCGGAAACCTCGAATTCTTAGCGAAAGAATCTCTGAAACATCAGGAAATCAACCCCGACGAAGCGACGCCGGAACAACTAAAAGCCGAAGAAGAAAAAATCAAACCTGTTGTCCAAGCCGAACACGAAGAAGTTGTTGCGCTCGGCGGTCTGCACATTATCGGCACGGAACGTCACGAATCGCGCCGGATTGACAATCAGCTTCGCGGTCGCGCCGGGCGTCAGGGCGATCCGGGTTCGTCGCAGTTTATCATCTCGCTCGAAGACGATTTGATGCGGATTTTCGCGGGCGACAAAGTGCGCGCCATGATGGAATGGCTCGGAATGGAAAAAGGCGTCGCCATCGAATCGAAAACCGTCACGAAACGAATCGAAGCCGCGCAGAAGAACGTCGAAGGTCGTAACTTTGAAACGCGCAAGCACGTTCTCCAATATGACGACGTGATGAATAAACAGCGCGCCACGATTTACGGTCTGCGCCGCCAGCTTCTCGAGCAGCCGGACAACCGCGCGTTTCTCGTCGGCGAAACGGGAGTCGCGCGCGATTTGCTGCACGACATTACCGCGCAGCATCTCAACGGTCGCCCGGACGAATGGGACATCACCGGCTATGCGGTCGAAATGCAGGACGTTTACGATTTTGATCCGATTGAACAGGGTATTGATATTGAAGGCAGATTGCCCGAAGACATCGAAGCAGAGATTTGGGAAATCTTAAAAACCAGATACGCTGAAAAAGAAGAGCAGGTCGGACCCGAATCAATGCGCGCTTACGAGCGTTACATAATGCTCGAAATCATTGACAATCAATGGAAAGACCACCTGCTTTCGATTGACCATTTGAAACAAGGCATCGGGCTGGTCGGCTACGGGCAAAAAGACCCGGTCGTCGAATACAAAAAAGAGAGCTTCGATATGTTTCAGGCGATGCTCGACCGCATTGACACGCTAACCGTTCGCGCCCTCTTCCACCTGCAAATCGTCACGCAGCAGGAAGCCGAAGAAGTCGAAGCCGAACGCCAGCGCCGCCGCGAACGCGCTCGCCGCCGCAACGCGACGGCAATGACTTTCACCGGAGCAAATGCGACGGCAACCGTAGCAGGCGAAGAAGCCGCCAAAGCGACGCCTTTCCGCCGCAGCCAGCCGAAAGTCAAACCAAACGATCCGTGCTATTGCGGTTCGGGCAAGAAATTCAAAAAATGCCACGGCGTCGGCGTTTAGTTGTTTGTGTTAATTTGTAATTTGCGCAAACGGGCAGAGTGAGCTTATCATTCTGCCCGTTTTACTTTTGTCCTCAAAAATTATTACGCTTGGCGATTTCAAATCAATTTTTGCTGAAATAAATTTTAATTAAACTCGGTGGTTTTGACTTTTTTGTTCACAGCTTGACAACCGAGATGTTTGCGACAAGCATCAACCAAAACGGGAACTTTAAAAACGGTAAACGTTTTTTTACGTTTCAATTGCCGAAAGTCGTTTATTTTCGAGTTTTTCGCGCGCCCTTGTTCTCCCCGAAAAAAGCGGCGAAAAATTTTTATAACCGTTCATTTTCGTCGTACACTTATTAACAGCTTTTTTGTTTGACAGGAGAAAGACCCTTTGTTTGAAGCGCTGCTCGAATCGCTTAACCGCATCGTCACGCTGCGAAGTCTGATAGATTTCGCGGTGGTCTTTCTGCTGGTTTATGTTTTGCTTCGCTTGGTGCGCGGAACGCGCGCCGCGCCGATGGCAGCCGGGATGGTTTCGCTCGGATTGCTTTACTGGATTGCCGCGACGCAGGATTTGCCGACGCTTGAATTTGTGCTGCGCGGAGCGGTGTTTTACGTCGGCGTCGCCGTAATTGTTCTTTTTCAATCGGAAATCCGGCAGGCGCTGATTTATTTCGGCAACCGCATTCAATCGCCGATCAAACGCCGCCAGCAAGGACAATTGGGCGAAACGATTTACGACGAAATCGTGCTCGCCGCAGCTTCGCTCGCTTCGACGAAAACCGGAGCATTGATGGTTTTGGAGCGCGGCGTCGGGTTGAGAAATTTTATTGACGCGGGCGTGCAGCTCGACGCCCGGCTCGGCTATGACATCCTGGTCACGATTTTTAATACGAACACGCCGCTGCACGACGGCGCGGCGATTATTCAAAACGAGCGCATCGCCGCCGCAGCCTGCTTTTTGCCTTTGACGCAAAATCCGCGTCTCTCGAAAGACACGGGAACGCGACATCGCGCGGCTATCGGAATCACCGAAGATACAGACGCCGTTGCGGTCGTCGTTTCGGAAGAAACCGGAATCATCTCGTTTGTCGAAGGCGGCGCGATCAAACGCAATTTGGACACGACGCTTTTGCGGCGTTTGCTGCTCGCCGCAATGGACATTCAAGTCGTTGAACGCCGCCGCGAGCGCACCAAGACGATGAAAGAAACAGAAACGGAAATTACCCTTGGGTAATTTGATCGTTGTTCGTCGTTCGTTGTTCGTTGTTTTTCTCTTTTAAGGAGCGTGTTCAATGAACAGGACAACGCTTTTTAGCGATTTGCAACGATCAACGATTAACGAACCACGAACAAATGATGAGAGAAAGAATTTTTCCAACTGAAGAACGACAGCAAGTTTTAAAAGGCTGGCTGCGCACCATTTTTCTGGAAGATTGGATGACAAAGCTGATTGCCTTGTTTATCACGCTCGTGATTTGGTACGGCGTGACGGGCAGGAGAGCGCCGACGACGGTGCGGATGCGGAGCGTGCATCTCAGTTTTCGCGTTCCGTCCGATACGGAAATCAGCAACGAGCCGGTGGACGAAGTTGAAATCACCGTGACCGGCGACAAAACCCGGCTCGACCGTCTTAATCCGCGCGATTTATCCGTTGTAGTTGATTTGAGCGGTTATAAAACGGGCGATCTGGTCGTTCAATTAAGACCTGAAACGGTTAATCTGGAACTGCCGACAGGCGTCAAATTGGAAGAAATCGAGCCGAATAAAATTGCGCTGAGGCTTGAAACCCGGATAGAAAAAACGGTCGAAGTGCGTCCGGTTTTCAGCAATCAACCGCCCGAAGGCTACGAGCTTTACAGCACGATTGTTACCCCGACGCGGGTCCGAGTGCGCGGTGCGGCGTCGCACGTCGAGGCGCTCGACCGTATTTCGACCGAGAAAATAAATCTCGAAAACTTAACCGGCGACACCGTTATGCGGCAAGTCACGGTTGACCTTCTCGACCCGAAAGTAACCGTTCTCGACGCGGTGGTTGACGTTGCTTTAAAAATCGGCGAGCAGCGCGAAGAAAAAAGCTTTGCCGGAGTTGCGGTCAGAGAAACAAACGGCGCTCGCGCTTTGCCCGAAGCCGCAATTGTCACGCTCTACGGCGCTCGCTCGGCGCTGGAGCAAATCAGACCCGAAAATTTGTTAATTCAATTAACAATCGAGCAGGACGGCTCAATCACGCCGAATCTCGTTTTGCCGTCGGAAATGACGGGTAAAGTCGAGACTCGCTCGATCAAACCTGCCGGTTTCTCCATTGCTAAATAGAGAAATCGCCGGCAAAAAATAAAAACAGGCGCTCACGGATTGACGGCTCCGCCGGTTGTGTAAGGCGAAATCGCTGCGAAAAATAGCGCCGCCGTTAATGCAATAAGCACCAAAATCGTGACCACAATCATTGCCAATACGGTCAGGTTCCAATCTCTTTTCAGTTGCCTCGCGCTTCTATGTCCCTCGGGTTGTCTTAAAGTAACTTCTTTCGCCATTTCAAACTCCTTTTTAGTTCTGAAATTTTAAAACAATTTACTCGGCTTTGTCCGCACGGCATTTAAACTTTTGATAAGAAAATAAAAAACGCGCGTAACGAAGGCTAAAAAATCAGCGTTACGCGCGTTTTTTTATCTAACTGAGTTTTTTTTAACTTTGCAAAGACAGGCGCTTGATTGTTTCCAGCAAAAGCGTGTCCTGATACGGTTTCGTGATGTATTCGGCGACGCCCATTTCGAGAGCTTTGCGGCGGTGTTTTTCGCCCGCGCGCGAGGTAATCATTACCACCGGAATTTGTCTGAGCGCGTTTTGCTGCGCGAGCGCGGCGACAAATTCGTAACCGTCCATTCTCGGCATTTCAACGTCCGACAAAATAACATCCGGCATCTGCGCCGAGTTTTGCAGCATTTCGAGAGCTTCGATTCCGTCTTTCGCGGCAATCGCCTGCCAGCCGGTTTTCGCAATCAAGTTTGTCATCACGCGCCGCACGCTTGTGCTGTCGTCAACAATCATCACGCTCAGGCGCTCGGATTTGGCGGCGACTTTTTCTGCGGCGACTTTCTGGACGGCAGTTTGTTTGGCGCTGCGATTGATCAAACCGAACAAATCCAGAATCGGAATCACCGTTCCGTCGCCCAGCACCGTTGCGCCGAGCAGACCGCGCACGCGCCGCAACAAACTGTCGAACGGTTTGATCACGATTTCGCGCGCGTCAAGCGTTCTGTCGAAAGTTAAAGCAACGGCGTTTTCATCGCTGTTGAGAACGATGGTCGGAATCCGCTCCGATTCTCTTTCGATCGGTTCTGGCAAATTGAGCAAACGGTTAAGCGAATAATGTTGATAGGATTTTCCGTTGAAATTGAGAATTTTGCCCGTATCAGTTTCTTCAAATTCTTCAGCAGTCGTTTCGGTTAATTGCCGAATCGCCCCGACGGGCACGGCAAATGTCGAACCGGAAGATTTAACGAGCAGAGCGCGCGTGACGGCGAGCGACATCGGCAGCCTAATTGTCACAATCGTGCCTGCGCCCGGTTTTGATTTGATTGCGATTGTGCCTTGCTGACGCTCAACCGATTCGCGTACCGCGTCCATTCCTACGCCGCGACCGGAAACTTCGCTGACCATTTTCGCGGTCGAAAGACCGGGAAGAAAGACGAGCGCAGCCGTTTCGTCATCGCCGAGCGCGGCTGCGGCTGCATCTTCAAGAAAATTGTTTTCCGCAGCTTTTTTCCGCAGCTCTGCGAAATCCAGCCCGCGTCCGTCATCGGCGACCGTGAAAACAACGTGCATTCCTTCGTGCGCGACCGCAAGCTGAATCGAGCCGCGAGTTTGTTTGCCGAGAGCGGCGCGTTCTTCAGGAGATTCGATGCCGTGCGCAATTGAGTTGCGGAGAAGGTGAAGCAGCGGTTCGGCAAGAGAATCGAGAACCTGCGTGTCAAGCTCGGTTTCACCGCCTTCGAGCAGAAAATCAGCGAGCTTGTTTTCCTGTTCGGCTGTCACGCGGACGGTTCGCTCCAGCCGGGCGGCGAGCGTGTTGAGCGGAACCATTCTAAGCCGCATTAAACGTTCCTGAATTTCTTCGGTCGTTCGGCGTTGGCGCGAAAGGACGAGTTCGGCGTTTCCGATTAAATCTTCGAGTTCCGAATTGATGCCGGAAGCGTCGCTCGCGGTTTCCGCCAGCTCGCGCGTTAATTGGTGAAACTCCGTGTAGCGGTCGAATTCGAGCGAGTCGAAACCGTGTTTCGTTTCGTCTTCAAAATCAGAACCGGAAACCGCCGGAACGGGAAGAAGATTTGACGAAAAGTCGTTCGCCGGATTGCCGCCGCGCGAAAAAGCGTTGATTTCGTAATCGGTTTCGAGTTTGCCGGAAATGCGTTTGAGGCGGCGGGTGTTGCGGTTCATTTCCGCAAGCTGAGATTCGATTTGGGAGAGCCGCTGTTCGAGCGCGTTGCGGCTGATGATCGTTTCGCCGACGAGCTTGACCAGCTCGTCGAGGCGATCAAGCCCCACGCGCACGACGGCTTTCTTTAACGATGAAGAATTATTGCCGAAGGCTGAAGCGTCTTCGTTTCCAGCTTCGTTTTCAATTGCTGAGCCGTCTGGCGCAGGCGCAGACGGCATTGTTTCCGGCGACGCGAGATGTTCGTTTTCAAATTCGAGATTGTTTGATTTTTCATATTCTTGTTCATAGCTTTTTGCGGGGAGCAGATTTCGAGTTTGAGCGTCCGGCGCTTGTCGGGAGAGAGTTTGATTAAAGCGCGCGAAAAGACGTTCGATTTCGGTTTTTTGTGAAGATTCGCTCGCGCCTCGTGTCAGGCTTTCGAGCAAATCACTCGTTTGTAGGATGAGCGCAGTTGTTTCGTGGTTGCTGTCAACGCGATTTTCGGCGAGCGAATCGAGCAAATCTTCGAGCCGGTGAGCGACGCGCGCAACCGTGCGGAAACCGCAGACGGCGGCTGCGCCTTTTAAAGTATGCGAGCTGCGGCGGATTTCTGAGAGCGCGTCGGCGTTTTGCGGATTTTGTTCGAGAGCTTTGACGTTTTCGCCGATGTTTTGCAGCAAATCTGCGGCTTCGTCCGAAAAAACTTCGAGCATTTCCGGGTCAAGCTCGGCATTGTCAAATTCATCGGAAATTTCTTCGGCGGCGCGGATTGATTCGCGCGCCATTTCTTCCTCAAGCGCGGCTAAATCGCCGAACGAATTGATAATCTGCTTGTTTGTTTCGGCGACGAGCGCCGACACGGTTTCTCCGAGCGCAATTTCGAGCGCGTCAACGTCCCAGGCGAGCCGGTTTGCGGCAGATTCGTCAAGACTCATTTCCCCGCTCGCGCAGGATTCCAAAACCGACTCGATTTTACCCGCCAGATCGCTTATTTCGTGCATTCCGACCATCAAAGCCGCGCCTTTTATCGTGTGCGTGTGGCGAAAAGCGAGCTGCAAATCTTCCCCGGCGGCGTCCGGCGAGACACCGCGACGGATGTCGGGCAAATACGATTGCGCTTCTTCAGTAAAAGCAAACAAAATTGAGCTGTCGAGCGATTCGAGCATAACTGATGAGCAAGTAAAAATCGGTGAAACTTAGATGTGAATCTCGGAAAGTTTTATTTACCACAGAGAACACAGAGAAGACGCGGAGAAAGCACAGAGAAAGTTACAAACCACTCTGCGGCTCTCTGTGTCTCCTTTGTGTTCTCTGTGGTGAAACATTCTCTCTTTAAATTAAGTTTGTTTAATTAACGAAATGACCGTTGCCGTTCGCAGATACGGCTGGAACGAGATTTTTAGCGTTTTCCGGCAAGAGCTTTTGATCCGCGTTTTCTTTCGACTGATTCAGCTTAAAGCTGGAAACCGAGCTGCGCAGGCGTTCGGTCGAATTTATCAATCCGCGCACGGAACCGGCGTTTGCGCGAGATTCGGCGGAGACGAGTTCGGTAATCGAAGAAATCCGAGTCATCGCGCTCGAAATTTCCTTCGAGCTTTCAGCTTGTTTGACTGCGGTTTGCGTGATCTCCTCAATCAAATCGGCAAGATGAACCGAAACGCGCTCGATTTCCTGCAAAGTTGCTCCGGCTTCGTTCGCCATTTGCGAGCCTTGGACGACTTCCCGAATCGTTTCTTCCATCGCCGCAACTGCTTCGCGGGTTTCGTTTTGAATTGATTTCGTCAACGCCGCAATGTTTGACAACGCTTCCGCCGAACGTTCGGATAGCCGTTCGACTTCTTCGGCGACATTGGCGAAGCCGCGTCCCTGCTCGCCTGCGGCGGCTGCCTGCAAGCTCGCGTTCAAAGCCAAAATGCTCGTGCGGTCGGCGAGATCGTCAATCAGACGGACGATTTCGTCAATTTCCTGCGAGCGTTCGCCGAGGCGTTTGATTCGTTTGGCGGTTTCCTGAACCTGCGAGCGGACGCGGTTCATCGCTTCGATGTTGTTGCCGACGGCTTTAGCGCCGTAACGCGCGTTTTCGAGCGCGTTGTTCGATACTTCGAGCGATTCGGTTGCGGCGAGCGAAACCTGCTGAATCGAAGCCGCGATTCTTTCCATTGCCGTCGAAGTGGCGGCGATTTGTTCGGCTTGCATTTCGCTGCCTTCGGAGAGGCGTTCGGTCGTCGCGCGAATTTCAACCGCCGTGTTTCCGACTTCCGCCGTAGCAGCCTGCACACGGCTGACAATCGAGCGCAGCTCGGAAATCATATAATTAAACGCATCGGCAATCGCTCCGGTAGCTTCCGCCGTGACTTCGGCTTCGACCGTCAAATCGCCGTCCGCGACATCCGAAACTTCTTCGAGCAGCTTCATAATCGAAAACTGAAGCCGGTCGCGTTCGGATTTTGTCTGCGCGCCTTCGCGCAAGCTGTCGAGCATATTTTTGAGCGCGGCGGCAAAAAGGTCGTTTTCCGAACGCGGAGTGGGCGAAACCAGCAAATTTCCGGCGGCAATCTGGTCGGCGGAGTTTGCCGCTTGACGCAAATAGCTGACTGTGTGATTGAGCGCCGCTTCGAGTTCTCCGATTTCGTCTTTTTTGCGCGCCGCCAGCTCGAACGAAAAATCGCCGACCGCCAAACGCTTTGCTTCCGCGACTACTTGTTTCAGCCTCCGCAAATTGTTAAAAGCGGAGCGAATGCCCAAAAGGCAAAACAAAACTGACAACATCATTCCGCTGAAAACGGCGATGTTCGGCTCGGCAAAATCTCTCACTAAAAGCTGTGCCGGAGGCAGCAGCAAAACCATGGCAGTCGCCAGTAAAACAAAGACTGCGAAAACCATCGGCAAGGCAATTTTGAATGCTAGTTTGTTGGTCATATTCGAGGATTTATCGAAAAATTTAATTAAGCGAAGGCATTGTCGAAGTGTAAGTGTCAACGCCGATTTCTTCTGGCAGCTTGAACGATGCGAGTGAAGTTCTCAGCTCGCGCGCCGAAACGGCGAGGCTCGTTACAGTCGAAGCCGATTGACGCATTCCGTCGGCGGTTTGTTCGGCGATGCGGGCGATTTCGCCGATTGCGCGGTGAATTGATTCGCTGCCTTCGGCTTGCTGCTGCGAAGCCTCTAACACAACGTGCGAAAGCTCGGAAAGCCGATTTGAAACCGTTTCGATTTCTGCGACAGCACCCGCGACTTCCGAAGCGATGCGCTCGCCGATGCTGACTTCGCGCAGAGTGTCTTCGATGGCGGCGACGGCTTCGCTCGTTTCGCCTTGAATCGCTTGCGTCAAAGCCGTAATTGCGCGCGTCGCGTCCATAGAACGTTCGGCGAGGCGTTCGACTTCGCGGGCGACGACGACAAAACCGCGTCCTTTTTCGCCCGCTGCCGATGCTTGAATCGTCGCGTTGAGAGCGAGAATGTTGGCGCGACGCGCCACGTCGTCAATCAATTTAACGATTGAAGTGATTTCTTCCGAACGCTCACCGAGTTTGCGAATGCGGGCGGCGGTTTCGCTCGCGTGATCGCGCAGACGATTCATCGCCGAAATGTTGGTTTGCACAGCGCCGGTTCCGCGCCGGGCGTTTTCGAGCGCGTTGTCGGCGACTTTTGCCGAAATTGTGACGCTTTCGGCGATTTTTTGAACGGAAGCGACCATTTGTTCGATTGAACTCGAAACTTCGGCGAGTTGAGCCGACTGCATTTCGCTCCGAGTTACCAAATCTTCAGTCGCGGTTTGCACTCGCATAGCAGATGAATCAACTTCGCGCGTCGTGGTTTGAACCTGACTGATAATGCTCCGTAGCTCTTCGATCATAAAATTAAAAGCGTCGGCGATAGCTCCGGTCATATCGGGCGTGACTTCGGCTTGCGCCCGCAAATCGCCGCTGGCTACGTCGGAAACGTCGCGCAGCAGTTTCATAATCGAATTTTGCAAACGGTCGCGCTCTTCCTGCGATTGCACGAGCCGCAAAGTGCGCGTAATCATATTTTGAAACGAATTGCCGAAACGATCTGCGGCGGATTTCGGTTCGACTTCGACCGATAAATTGCCGCCCGCAATCTGATCGGAAGTTTCCGCCATTTCCTGCAAATATGCAGTCATCCGCGCCATCGCGCTCATCAATTTGCCAACCTCATCTCCGCGCGTTCCGGCGACGACCGTTACAATTTCGCCGCGCGAAACCCGTTCGGAAATTTCCACCGCTTCGTCGAGCGAACCGGTAAATTTCTTGACTGTCAGCCAGGCAAATAGTCCGGCTAACAAACCGACGAGCAAAACCGCTCCGAGTGCCGCGTATTTTTCAAACGTCGAACTGCTGATGCGTCTGGCAAGCAGAATTTCGTTCGACTCGGCAATGTCGCGCCACAGATTTGCGCCGGAAGTCATCGCATTTCCGGCTGTCGTATTAAAATGTGAAGTCGAAATATATTGAAAATCTTCGGCGCTCGCCTGCAAAATCTTTTGCCGCAGCATTCCGGCGAAAATTTCGAGCGTCGCCGAGTGTTTTTTGAGCGTCGCTTCAAAAGCGCGCAGCTCTTCGGCGTTCCCGCGCCGTACCGCTTGCTCATAATCGGCTCGAATATCGGCGGCGTTTGCTTCGAGCAAATTGAGCCAGATGTTCATTTGCAGCTTTTCATCGGGCGTCGCGCCTTTATTCATTACGATTCGGTCGCCGAGCTGCGTTATCTCCGACATTAATTTGACTTGTTCGGGCAGCCGGACGAGCATCGCGTCAGCCATATAAAAACCCGCAACATCCTGATCCAAAACCAGATGCGACGAATAACCGACGAGCGAAAACATCTCAAGCGCATTTTGCATCGCGCGGCGATAAAGCTCCTGATGCGCTTCCGGCGCGGTGTTTGGGCGATTGGTTTTCAATTCCTGCCAGGATTTACGCAGTTCGTTAAATTTTTCGGTTGTGCCGAAATTCTCTCCGTTTTGCTCTGTTTGAGCGTTCAATTCGGCAAACGCTTCGTCAACGCGCGCCGCCGTGTCCGCCAAACCGCCGCGCTCGAACTGCGGAATTGTTTCCAAAATTTTTCTCAGCGGGCGCGAGTAATAATTTCCGGCGCGCTCCTGCTGTGCGAAAGCGATTGATTTGTCTTTTTCCCGCACGAAAAAGAACAAAAGAATAAAAGCCGGAAGGCTCAGCAAAGCTCCCAGCAAAACGAGTTTGTGACGGATTTTAAAATTTCGGAACATAACCGGATAAAATTGGCGAATCGAGCGAGGCGTTTCTTTTTGGGAAATCGAACCGCCTCGGTTTATTTGCGCCGACAAAAATTAGAGTTGGCGGAGTTTCGGCGAAGCGAGAAGTCGTTCGACATCGAGAATATGTAAAAACCTTTCGTTCATTCGGCTGGCGGCTTGAACGCAAAATGCGAACGGCTGATCGGAAAAATCTTGAGCGGAATTGATTTCGCTTTCGCCCAAATATCGGATTTCGCTCACTGTGTCAATGAGCAATCCTACCGTCAAATTTTCTTTTTCCGAACGGACGACGAGCATTTTCCGCCGCGCGTCCGGCGCGGCAGCGCTTTTTTCCCACAAACCGCGTAAATCTAAAACGGCAATTACATCGCCGCGCAAATTGGTGATGCCGGAAAACCAGGAAGGCACAAACGGCAAAGCGGAAAACTGCGGTTCGTGACCGATTTCGGCGACCGCCGAAGCCGGAAAAGCGAAATATTCCGCGCCGAGCTTAAAAACTACAAACGGACTGCGAGCTTCGTTCGTTTGGGAGGTTTCGTCCGCAAACGACGGTTCGGGTAAAATTTCAAACGAGGTTTCGGTCGCTTTAAACTGCGGCAACTCGGGCTGCCGTTCAAGCTCGCTCAAAAAATCTCTCTGCGGCTCAGGCAGAAATTCTGAAAAATCTTCGGTTTCGGCGACAAAATTTTCCGGTTCAAAATCCGAAATTGTTTCGTTCGATAAAGTTTCCTGCGATGCAAAATCTTCGCGCGAAAATTCCTCCGCTTGTTCTTCGTCGTGCAAAATTTCCGGGAATTCGGTTTCCTCAAAGCTCGGAACAAAAGCAAAGTCGTTTTGACTCGCCTCTTCGTCAGCTTCAACCGGAAAATCGGAATTTGAAGGAGATTCGGCTGCTGAATTTTCTTCAAAAGCGGATTCGACGAAAAGCTCTTGCGGCGCAAACTCAAATGAAGATTCTTCCGTTTGAGAACAAAACGGGTCATTCAAATGTTCAACGTCGGTTGTTTGCGGCTCATCGCTAAATTGCTGTGTTGAGAGAAATTCTTCGAGCGGTAAAGAATCCGTTTCTCCGGTTACATCATTTGAAAATGCGCCATCCGTTTCGTCGCCGGAAAAATCAAAGCCGGCGGTTTCGGGCAGCAGCTCAAGCTCGTTTTCAAATTCCGACTCATTTGCGGCAATTTCCTGCACGATGTCGAGTTCGAGAATGTTTTGCGGATCGCTGAAAGACGTTTCCGGCTCCGCCGGCGACTCATCGGGTTCGCCGAGCGCCTCGCGTAAATCCTGCAAAATGGATAAATAATCTTCGCCGCCCGCAGACGGCGGTAAAGGCAGTTCGGGATTTACGTCGAGAAATTCTTCATTTTCAAGACGTTCGAGCGTTCTGAGGAGTTCCGGTTCGGTCATAATTTTAAAAGATTAAAAGCGGGAAATTACAGCAATCGTTCAATCGTGTTAACCAGAGTCTGGTCGTCAAACGGTTTGGCGAGATATTCATCCGCGCCTTGTTTCAAACCCCAAAAGCGGTCGCTGTCCTGATTTTTGCTGCTGATTAATAAAATCTTGATGTCGCGCGTGTCATCGGCGTTTTTTAGCTGGCGGGCTACTTGAAAGCCGTTTTTCTTGGGCATAATCACGTCGCAAACGACGAGCGAAGGTTGCTCGCTGCGGGCTATTTCCACGGCTTCTTCGCCGTTAACCGCTGAAATTGTTTGATAACCGCGCCGTTCGAGAGCTTTGACGAAAAGCGTCATTTCCGTCGGGCTGTCGTCGGCAATAAGAATTGTTTTGTTCATAATTTAGGGAAAACTTCGGGGAAAGTTTATTTGCAGTAATTTTCTACGGTTTGCAGAAGCGTTTCTGGACCGAAAGGTTTGGTAATGTAGGCGGTCGAGCCAGCCATTCGCCCGCGCACTTTGTCGAAGAATCCGTCTTTGCCGGAAATCATCACGACCGGAACTTGTTTAGTAGCCGGGTTTTGCCTGATGAGCTTGCAGAGTTGGAAACCGTCGAGTCGCGGCATCGTCACGTCTAGCAAAATCAAATCGGGTTTTTCCTCGTTGATTTTCGCCAGCGCATCCATTCCGTCAACAGCGACAACGACGTGATGACCGTGCTTTTCGAGCTTTCCGGTAATCAGCTTTCTCACAGTGGGGCTGTCGTCAACGACCATAATCGTCTTACCCGAAACCGCCGTCTCGTTGTTTAATTCGGGCGCAATTTGGTTGAGTTTTTCAATCCAGCGAGCGACGCGGCGCTGCAAAGTGGCGTCATCGGCGGCAACTTCGGCTGCGCGTTCCAGATGAATCGAGCCTTTTTTGAAGTTTTTTAAATTCAGATAAGCGAAACCCAAATTTAAATGCTCTCCGCCCGATAATTCGCGGAAATTTTGTTCGGCGTGCAGGCGCTCGATAAAATTGCGCACAGCATTATCGTCAACTCCTTCGTGAACGAGCAAATTGTCCGTGTCTTCAAACGAAATAAACGCTTTGCACGAATTGCAGCGCGCCGCGCCGACCGGATTTGACCAGTCGCAAAACGGACACGCATCGGTTTCTTCGGCGACGAATTTTTCGCGTTCAACGTTTGACTCCGGCATCGCCTGGAGCGAAGCCAATCCTGAAGCCGCTTGCGAGTTATCGGGATTGATTTCGAGCGCGCGGCGAAAACAACGGGCTTTTTCTTCGACGGTTTCGCTCAAAAACGCTTTCAGCAGCCAGGCTTCTTCAAATTCTGTGTCGTATTCCATAATCTCGCCCAAAAAACGAATCGCCCCGGCGCGGTCGCCGGAAACTGCCGCCAAACTTCCTTTTCTCAGCAGACTTCGCGCCATTTGACGTTTCGCCGAATGAAGCATTGTCTGAGCTTTTTCGTTGTTCGGGTTGAGCCGCAAAATGCGCTGGAGAAAAGCCAGCTTGTCCTCGATGTCGTCAGTGGCGGAAGCGAGCCACAGCCAGGCGATTTCGTTATTGGGTTCGTATTCGGTCGCGCGGCGAAAACATTCGGCTGCGGCGCGGCGGTTGTTTTCCTGTATGAGCGCCGCGCCTTCGGTGATTGATTGATTGACGAGCAAGGTGCGCGTCGCTTTTTGCCATTCGAGAGCGCGCTCGTTTTCGGGGTTGAGCGCCAAAACTTTGAGGAGGAAACCGTAAAGCTCGGCGGGCTGCTCGCTGATTGAAGCGAGCCAGAGCCAGACGGTTTCGTTTGTTTCATCGAGGCGGGCGGATTCGAGCAATAAATTTCTGGCTTCGGCGCGGTTTCCGGCTTTCGCCGCAGAGATTCCGCCGCGCAGCGATTTCATCGCCGCCGTGCGGTTTTCGACGCCTGATTTTTGCCGAACGGCTTGATTGTCTTGTTCGGCAAAGTCAACGTTGACCGCATTTTCGGCGGCGGGGGCAGACGTTGCTTCCAGATTTGAGTTCATAACGTTTTCGAGCGTGCGAGAAGATTAAAAATACAAAAGCGGCAATTCGATTTGCCTTTGCGAAAAAATCGAATCACCAGTTTTTGTTAAAGCACGACGATTGAGCAAAAACGGAGCGAGGAGCGGCGAGGGTAAGTGTGAGTCGGTGAGATGAGAAGGTGACAAAAAAAGTGAGACGTGTGATGGCAGAAAGTGTCACCTTAGCGGCTAAGCGTTCGGGAAAATATCCGTTTTTGCTAATCGTCATGCTGATTTGAAAGTCATTCGCGGCGACTTTCACGGAGACGTTTAGCAACTAGCAGACCACAACGGAAATCGAGAATTTAAAATTAAGAATTTAAAAACAGAAAACTTCAAATCTGTGACGGATCAATGCCCATTTCGCGCAGCTTTGCTGCCAGACGTTCGGCGCGCTGCTCGGCATTTTCCGCGCGCTCTGTTTCCTGAGCGGCGCGTTCGGCTCCGATTAAAATCAGATTTCCGTTCGCATCGCACCAGCGCAGCCATTCAGTTTCCTCTTTTTCAAACTCGCCGCGCCACATTTTTAAGCTCAACCCGACTTCAGGCAACGCAAAATCATCGCGCAAACGATAGCGCCAGCCGATGGCGCGTTCATAAACTCTTAAATACGGCGCGTCATAAACTTCAAACGGATCAAACGTGACGTAATAACGCACGCCCATTCGCCCATAACGGCGCATCTTTTCGTCGAATTCGCCGCCGCGCTTGTCGGAAATGATTTCCAAAACGACATCCGGCTCTTTCTCGTGAATCCAGAGACAATACGAACGATTTTCTTTTTCCTTGAGGTCTCCGCCCGACTCGACATCCAGACTCAGAAACATATCCGGGACAATTGCCGGTTGATACGGCGATGTAAAAATGCCGACATTCGCCGCCGCAATAAACGTGCGCGGCTCATCGGGCGCGTCCTCAAAAGGCGGCGGCAGCCACGAATCATAAAACGGCTCGACAAGAAGCCTCTGCTGTTTTTCGGTAAATCTGTTGTCCACAGGCTCGTCGTCCTCCGTAATCATATTTTGAACAGCCGTTTCCCAATCCGGCGGCAATTCGGCAAGCACAATTTGCGACATTTGTTTCACCTCGTCAGACCCAGCGTTTCGCGTCGGCTAAAATTTTATCACTCTCAAACAAATTTCCGATACGAGAAAAAATGCGAAACAGCGCCCGTTTTCTTTATTGTCAACCGGAAGCTAACGCCCGTTAAAGGTGTGTCCGCAAACGTACTGAAACGTCCGGCGAATGATTGAGACAATTTTGTTGTATTGAAAAGGGGTTTTGTTATGGAAAGAGGCTATTTTTTGAAGGCTTTTGCAATTCTATCAATCATCTGGCTCGCCGGATGCGCGGGCGGCGGAAGCGGTATTTCGTCAATGGCGCCGAGCGATTTTCTGACGGAAGCCGCCGAAGGCAGTATGGCGGAAATTCAATTGGCAAGTCTGGCGCTGACGCGAACGCAAAACCCGGACGTGCGCGCCTTTGCCCAGCAAATGATTACCGACCACGGGAAAGCGAGCGACGAGCTAAAACCGATTGCCGCAAAAAAAAGCGTCTCGCTGCCTCTTCAACTGAACTCCACGCACAAATCTCTCTCCGATAGATTAAGTAAATTGTCGGGCGCGGAATTTGAGCGCGAATACGTCAAGGCGATGGTTGAAGACCACGAAAAAGACGTGAAAGCCTTTCAAACGCAGGCGCAAGCCGGGACGGACGCGGATGTAAAGGAATTTGCGGTGAAAACTTTGCCCACGCTCGAACACCATTTGCAAATGGCGCGCGAGATGCAGAACAAAATGAAATAGAGGAGAAAACGAATGGCTCAATGCGAGGTTTGCGGCAACGATTATTATTTGTCGTTTGAAGTAATTACGGCGGGCGAGAGCCATACGTTTGATTGTTTCGAGTGCGCGATTCACCGACTTGCGCCGGTCTGCGTAAATTGCGGATGCAAAGTTATCGGTCACGGAATCGAGGCGAACGCCAAATTTTTCTGCTGCGCCAATTGCGCGCGGGCAGCGGGAGAAACCGGAATCGTTGACCACGTTTGGGGAAAAGAAAGAGAGACTGCGGAGCAAAATAATGCCGGAAAATAAAACCAAAAAAGAAAAATCTCAGGAAGCCGATTCTTCGGGCAGCGGAGCGAGCGGCAAAACTCAGAGCGGCAACAAAAAACAAGACGGCGGCGGACGCCCATCTTCGAGCGGCGGCGCGACCAAAGGCGGCGGAACAAAGAAAGGTTCATAAAAATGGCTGAACAAGACAACAATCAGGAATTAAGAGTCAAACCGGGCGGCGGCGCGGAAATCGGCGTTGACGCCGGAACAGACCAGGAACAGACAAACCGAAAGCCGAGCAGCGGCGTTTCATCCGCGAGCGGCGCTAACACGGACGATTTGCCAAGCGCGAGCGACAGAACCGGGCAAGGTGCCGACGACGCGGAAAGAATAAGCAAAACCGGCAACGCCTTTGTTGGCGAAGTCGGAATGGGAACGGGCGAAAGCACCGGGGCAACCAGAGATTTTGTCACCGCGAACGAAGAAACCCAAAGAAAACGCAATGAAGGAAAATGACGCTGAGTTGCTCAATCGGATTACGAAAAAAAAGTCATAGAAAAGTAAAGAAAGGATAAAAGAAACGAAATCAAATTTGTTACTTCTAAATATTATGGAAAACGAATCGGCAAAAAAGTTGAATGTTGATGTGACGAACGAAGAAACGGGCGAGCGCAAAAAACGCGGCGACGCGGGCGGCAGCGATGGCAGCGATACAAACGCTAAAGAGAGCAGAAATTCGCCGGAACTCGGAACGGTTGCAATCTCCGACAATCTGCCGAAAGGTGATCCGTCGAAGGGAAGCCACAATCTCGGATAAAAATTGAAATCGCAGCAAATTTTAAAACGAAAGGAGTTTGAAAATTATGCGTCAGGATAGTTACGAAAGATTACAGGAGCAAAGCCGGAGAGAATTCGGCGACCGCCGGAATTTTCGCGATGAATCGAATCAACGCGATTTAAATCGCCCGCAAAATCTGATGAGCGGCTCGCGTTCGGATTATGATGACAACGCTCGCGGCGGCGAAGAGCGCGGTTGGTTTGACCGAGCGTCGGATGAAGTTTCTTCGTGGTTCGGCGGCGATGAGCGCGGTAATCGTAATCAAACGAGAGATGCGCGGGACAGAAATATCAACGAATACGACGGCAACTCTTATCACAGTAATCCGGCGGGATATACGCCGAAAGAGGCGAACCCGTTTTATCCGACGACCAACCGGATTTACGAGCGCGACGACCGTTCCGAACAGGACGATTTTTCAAACCGGAATTTCCAATCGAATCAAAACCGCAATTTTAATCAATCACGCGGATTTGCTTCGATGGAAAATCAAAACAACCGACAACCGCAGCAAAGTCGCTGGCGCGATTGGCACGACACGCGCGCCGGAGATTTGATGACCAGAAACGTGGCATCAGTGCATCCGAACGAAACGGTTCAGCGCGCGGCTCGTCTGATGCGCGACGAAGACTGCGGCGCGCTGCCCGTCGTTGACAATCAGGGACGAATGATCGGAATGATTACCGACCGCGACATTACGGTCAGACTTGTTGCGGACGGAGCAGACCCGCGTTTCGCGCAGGTGCAGAATTGTATGACTGACGAAGTTTTTGCCTGTCACGCCAACGACCCGATTGAAGGCTGCATCCGCTTGATGAAACAGCATCAGGTGCGCCGAATGCCGGTTGTCAACGACCGCAATCAGCTTCTCGGAATCATCAGTCAGGGCGATTTGGTGAGGCACGCCGATATGAACAAATATCAGGGCGAGCGTCACGCTCTGACCAATATGATTGCCGGAGTTTCCGAGCCTTCAAACAGCGCTTATCGCTGATTTACTTCTCAACCCGGCGACACAAAAATCCCGATTGAAGCTCTAGAGCTTCAATCGGGATTTTTGTATGCTAAGACCGAATAAAGAATCAAAGCAATCGCTTTTTATTTCTCTACTATTTAAAGAGATTTTAAAAGCCAGCCGTTCGGGTCAATCGTATATTGCGCGTCTTGGGGCAAAGCTACCGTCGCCGAGTTGTTTGTCATTTCAACTCGCTTTGTTTCGCCGCCGATTTTGACTTCAACGGGCATCGGAAACGGCATATTGTTCGGAGTTTCCCAGCGCAAAACAAGATTGTTCGCTTTTGTCTCTGCAATAAGACGCGGCAAAGCCGGTTGGCGCACATAAAGCTCAAAAAACCAATCCAATTTTTTGCCCGATTGCTGCTCGGCAATTCGGATAAACTCGTCGGTCGTGACGAGCCTGGTTTGTTTGCCGTTCGTCACTTTTTCCATTTCGGGCGTCAGGTAAGCCATTCGCCGCAGAGATTTGAAAAACGCGGCGTCGCCAATTAAGGATCGCAGAGAATTTAAAACCAGCGCGCCTTTGCCGTAAATGTCGTTGTCGCTGCGGGTATAATCCGGCGGGAGCATATACATTTCGACGGTCGTGCGCGGTTCGCGCGGCGCGACAGGTTTGATGTTTTTCAAAGATTTAATGCGCGATGGAAGGCTTTTGACGAACGATTCTCTGCCTTTTAGCCGTTCTTTATAAAGCGCGTCCATAAAAGACTGGAAACTTTCGTGAATCCAGAAATCGTTCCAATCTTTCGCCGTCACGAGATTCGCCCACCATTCATGACCAAGCTCGTGAAACATCAAAGTGTCAACGCCGTCCGGGTCGTATTTAAACTCGTTTCCGTAAGCCGTAATTGATTGATGCTCCATTCCGAGATGCGGCGTTTCGGCGATTCCCAATTTATCGGCGCGAAACGGATACGGTCCGAGATATTCTTCAAAAAACCGGACGTAATCTTTGGTTTTGTTAATCAAATCCTGCGCTTTGTCGGCGTGTTCGGGCAAAACGTAAAATGCAATCGGAATCGTGTCGCCCGCGATTGACTGCATTTTGTCTTCAACCAATTTGTAAGGCGCGACGTTCAAAGCGATGTTGTAATTGCTGATCGGCTGCGAGACAAACCAGTTAAAAGTCTGCGTTCCATCAGAGTTTTTCACCACAGACTGCAATTTACCGTTCGATGCTGCAACCAAATTGTTCGGAACGGTAAAATGCAGCGAAGTCGTTTCCGGTTTGTCCGAAGGATGATCTTTGACCGGAAACCACAAATCCGAGCCGTCATTCTGAACTGCCGTTGCAAACCAAGGCTGCCCGTCAGCAGTTTTCGACCAGACAAAACCGCCGACCCACGGCGGACGCGGCGCGACTCGCGGTTTTCCGCCGTAAACGACGCGGACATTTACAGTTTCGCCCGCTTTTTGCGTTTTCGGAAAAGCAATCCAAATTTGCCCTTCTCTGCGCTCAAAGGTCAGCGGCTGCTGTTTCGCGCCGTTGACGAGCGAAACCGCTTCAACCGTAAACGGCGTGTCCAAATCAAGGACAAATTTATCAATCGGATTAACGATTTTCGCGGTTGCCGTTAAAACGCCTTTGATTGATTGCTCTTCAATATTCGGACGTAATTCCAAATCGTAAGATTTGATGTCGTAAGCTGCCTGCTCCGGCATCAAAACGCCGCCTGAACTCGTCGGACGAACACCCAAATCTCTCTGTGCAAAATATTTGGTTGGATTTGCCAGAACAAAAAGAGCAAACAATAAGATGAAAATAGCTTTGTTTTTCATAAAGATTTATCTAGCCTCTTCAGCGACAAAAGATTTTTCAGCCGCGTGAATTTCCTGCAATGAACGAGCGACAAATTTTTCGTCTCGCTGTTTTGCGGCAATCGCCTCGACCAGTGCTTCAGCGCCCGTGATTGTCGTCACGCAGGGGACATTGTAACGCAAAGCGGCTTGGCGAATCGCCTGTTCGTCGAAATGCGACGTTCTGCCCAGAGGCGTGTTGATAATCAAAGCGATGTCGTCGCGTTTAATGTAATCAACAATGTTCGGGCGACCTTCGTTAACTTTGAAAACCGATTCGGCGTCGAGTCCGACTTCTTTCAGACGCTGCGCCGTGCCATAAGTCGCAATCAAATCGAAACCTAGTTTTTTCAATCTGCGCGCAAGGACGACCGCCTGTCCTTTGTCCGAATCGTTGACCGACAAAAACGCCGTTCCGCCGACGGGCAATTTAACGTTCGCGCCGCTCATTGCTTTGCCGTAAGCCTCGCCGAAGGTTGCGCCGACGCCCATTACTTCGCCTGTCGAGTGCATTTCCGGTCCTAAAACCGGATCAACGCCGGGAAATTTGGAAAACGGGAAAACAGGCGATTTGACGAAACACAAATTGACTGGCAAAACTTCGGGCAAACCTAGCTCCGCCACAGTTTTGACGCCCGCCATTACGAGCGAAGCGATTGCCGGAAGCGGCACGTTCGTCGCTTTGGAAACAAACGGAACAGTGCGCGAAGCGCGCGGGTTTACTTCGAGAACGTAAACACGGTCGTCTTTGATGGCAAACTGAATGTTCATCAAACCGACGACGTTTAAAGCCCGCGCCAGAATTCGGGTGTAATGACGGATTGTTTCGAGATGTTCCTCGGCAATTTTTTGCGGCGGCAAAACCGACGAAGAATCGCCCGAATGAATTCCGGCTTCTTCGATGTGTTCCTGAATTCCGGCAATCACTACCGCAGTTTCGTCGGCGAGAGCGTCAACGTCGAATTCAGCCGCGCGTTCGAGAAATTTATCAATCAAAATCGGTCTTTGGGGCGAAGCGTCAACCGCAGTTCGCATATATTCGTCCAAACTCTGCTCGTCGTAAACAATCGCCATTGCGCGCCCGCCCAAAACATAGCTCGGTCGAACGAGAACCGGATAACCGATTTGCTCGGCAATTTTGCGCGCTTCTTCGGGCGAAACGGCTGTTCCGTTCGGCGGCGCGGGAATTTTCAGTTCGTCGAGCAGCGCGCCGAAACGTTTGCGGTCTTCCGCCAAATCAATCGAATCGGGCGAAGTTCCGATTATCGGCACGCCCGCTTCGTGCAAGCGGTTGGCGAGATTCAAAGGCGTTTGTCCGCCGAATTGGACGATCACGCCGGTCGGTCGCTCGTTTTCGACGATATTCATTACGTCTTCAAACGTTAGCGGCTCGAAATACAACCTGTCCGAAGTATCGTAATCGGTCGAGACGGTTTCCGGGTTGCAGTTGACCATAATCGTCTCGAAATCCGCTTTTCTGAGGGCAAACGAAGCGTGGCAGCAGCAATAATCGAACTCGATTCCCTGCCCGATGCGGTTCGGACCGGAACCTAAAATCATAATTTTCGGTCGGTCAACCGGATTCGATTCGTCCTCTTCTTCATAAGTCGAATAAAGATACGGCGTGAACGATTCAAACTCCGCGCCGCAGGTGTCAACTCGTTTGTAAACCGGAATAATGCCCAGGCTTTTGCGTCGTTCGCGCACCGCAAGCTCGTCGCTTTCGGTTAAAAACGCGATGCGGCGGTCTGACAAACCATATTCTTTGGCGGTTCGCAAAACCTCAGCAGGAATGTCTTCGAGCTTGCGATCTTCGATTCGGTCTTGGACGCGCATCACGTCTTGGAGCTGTGCCAGAAACCAATGATCAACTTTAGTTAAACGAAAGACTTCTTCAATCGAATAACCGTGCTGCAAAGCGTAGGTGATGTAAGAAAATCGCTGCGAATTCGGACGCGCGAGCTTTCGCTGCAAGACGTGATCGGGAACGCCTTTTAAGCGCAAAGGCTTGGTCGCTTCGAGCGAGCGCAAGCCTTTAAACAGCGCTTCTTTAAACGTCCGCCCGATTGCCATCACTTCGCCAACCGATTTCATCTGCGTTCCGAGCGAGTCTTCCGCCTGCGGGAATTTTTCAAATGCCCATTTCGGAATTTTTGCGACGACGTAATCAATTGTCGGCTCGAAACTGGCTGGGGTTTTTTTCGTGATGTCGTTCGGAATTTCGTCCAAAGTATAGCCGACGGCTAATTTGGCGGCGATTTTCGCAATCGGAAATCCGGTCGCTTTTGAAGCCAAAGCCGATGAACGCGATACGCGCGGATTCATTTCAATAATTCGCACATCGCCGTTTTCCGGGTTGACGGCAAATTGAATGTTAGAGCCGCCCGTTTCGACACCCACTTTGCGGATGCAGGCGATTGACATATCGCGCAGACGCTGATATTCGACATCGGTCAAAGTTTGCGCGGGCGCGACCGTAATCGAATCGCCGGTGTGAACGCCCATCGGATCGAAATTTTCAATCGAGCAAATGATGACGACGTTATCCGCCAGATCGCGCATCACTTCCAGCTCATATTCTTTCCAGCCGAGAATTGATTCTTCAATCAAAACCTGCGAAATCGGCGAAGCCGCCAAACCACTGCGGACAATTTCCTCAAATTCTTCGGGGTTAAAAGCGACTCCGCCGCCGGTTCCGCCGAGCGTAAAGCTCGGTCGCACGATTGCCGGATAATCGGTCGTTTCGACAATTCTTTCGGCTTCTTCCCAATTATGTGCGAAACCGCCTTTCGGGACGGGAATCCCGATTTCTTCCATCGCGGCTTTAAAAAGCTCACGGTCTTCACCGACTTTGATGGCTGCGGGATTTGCGCCGATAAGCTGGACGCCGAATCGCTCCAAAACGCCTTGTTCGTAAAGCTCGATTGATAAATTCAAAGCCGTCTGTCCGCCGACAGTCGGCAGCAAAGCGTCCGGGCGTTCTTTTTCAATAATCGCGGCGGCAGATTCGATTGTCAGCGGCTCGACGTAAGTTCGGTCAGCCATTTCCGGGTCTGTCATAATCGTCGCCGGATTTGAGTTGATCAAAACGACTTCGTAACCTTCGTCCTTGAGTGCGCGGCAGGCTTGCGTGCCGGAATAATCAAACTCCGAAGCCTGACCGATGACAATCGGACCTGAGCCGATAATTAATATTTTCTTTATATCCGTTCTTTTTGGCATTTAATAATTGGTTTGATAAACTTATAAATCTTGCGGAGATTATACCGAAAGAGATTCTTAAATCACCAACCAAGACAATTTATGAAAAAATTCCTCAATTTTATTTTCATTGCGTTTGCCTGCGCGTCGCTTATCCTCGCTCAAGACATTTCAAAAGCCGGCGAAGTTTATAACCGCGCGCTCGAATTGCAGCAAAGCGGAAACACGGACGCGGCTTTAATCGAATACGAACGCGCCATTGCGCTAAACCCGAAAATGGCGAACGCCTACAACAACCGCGCCAATATCAAACTAGCGCGCAATGATTTAACGGGCGCGCTCGCCGATTACAACAAAGTCATCGAGCTTAATCCCAAACACGGTTTGAGCTATTTTAATCGCGGCAACATCCATTTACAGCAAAACAATACGGATGCTGCGATTGCTGATTTTTCCAAAGCGATTGAGATTTTTTCCGGTATGACGACCGGCGACACTTACGACCGCTCGGCGCACGCGATGTCTTACAACAATCGCGGAAACGCCCTGCAAACAAAAGGCGATTACAAAGCTGCCCTCGCCGATTACGACAAAGCCTTCGAGCTTGCGCCAAAGAGTTTTGAAGTTTTGCTCAATCGCGGCGTCGTCAAACAAGAATTAAAAGACGCAAAAGGCGCGATTGCCGATTACACCAAAGCCCTCGAAATATTTCCCTCGCATCCGACTGCTTATCTAAATCGCGCCATCGCGCTCGAAGCAGTTAATAAATCCGCCGCGCTTGCCGATTACAACAAAACTATCGAGCTTGAACCGACGCAGGCTCAAGCATTTGCGCGACGCGGTTTGCTGCTGCTCGAACAAGGCAAAAAAGTGGAAGCCGCGCGAGATTTGGAAAAAGCTATTCAATTGGATGCGAGCTTGCAGGAATATTACGGCGCGTTTTTAAAAGACGCTCGCAAACGATAAAACTTTTGTCTTACAAAAAAAATCTCGCCCGCTTTTTTGTAGAAGAAGCGGGCGAGATTTTTTCAATCATATTTATTCAAACTTGCTTTAAAACGGCAAACGAATTTTATTTTTTATTTCGTCCACTTTGTTTATGCCCGGAATTTTATTAATCGCTCGGCGTTTCAATTGTTCGGGCGAGACGCTGCCGAGAAATATATTCAAAGCGACAGCCATTGCCGGATTCAGGCGTTTAACCGCATCCTGATGTTTTTTAGCTTCGCGTTTGTTGCCGCGTCCGGTTTCGACAATCGCCATATTTAAATGCGCGTCGGCGAAATCGTTGTTGATTCGCAGGGCTTGGTTAAAAGCGTTCGCCGCGTTGTTTAAATCGCCCGATAAGCGATAAGCCACGCCGAGTCCGTTGTATCCTTCAGCCCAGCCGGAGCGCATTACGGTTGCCTGCCGGAAATTTTCGATTGCCGAATCGTATTCGCCGAGCTGTGCCTGTGCGTTGCCGAGATTAAATTTCGCCGCTTCGTTTCTCGAATCGAGTTCGGCGGCTTTTTGCGCCGCTGTTTTCGATTCTTCGAGCTTGCGTCTGGCTTCCTCTTCGTTTTTGTTTTTCGCGTCCTGTTTCGCCGAATTGCTGTAAGTCCAGCTCAAATTCGCGTAAGTCACGGAATCTGGATTTAACTCGGAAGTTTCTTTGAGCGCGTTGACCGAATCGTCCCAGCGATTCGCTTT
>DASVTY010000134.1:0-2219 GCA_036387315.1 Pyrinomonadaceae bacterium | reverse complement strand
GTAGTGAGCGGGTCAATTAACAAACCCGCTCACTACCGTTCGCGGTACTGACATGGACACGCAATGTTGATTTGCTCTAGTTCTGACAAGTTGCAGCAGGCTTAATTTTTTCCGTCAGATCAAATCTGTCTTCGTAATTCTTGGCGTAATCAGTAATGTTGCGTTTGATTTGATTGAAGACCGAACAATAAAACTTTTCCTTGCTGGCTCTTTCTGCAAGATAACGCATTGCGTTTGCTTCGCCCCAATATTCGCGATCCGCCCAGATTTGGATGGGAATTCCGCCTAATTCATCGGCTAATTCAACTAATTGCCGGTCTTTTGTGTTGTAACCGTTTTTTAAGAAAATCTTGTAATAAGCCGCCATTAACTTATTTTGGCGCTGAAACAAATCGCCTTTGGTTTGAGCCGTGACGTTGACGTGACCAAGCTCGTGAGCAAATTTGGTCGCCGCCAAAATATTTCCGCTGATTTCGTATGTTGAACTGTGTAAAGACAGCGAATTCATTACCGGGTAATAAATCGCATTCGGAAAGCCTTTGTCTAAACTCTTTCCCAGAGTGATTGTCGCGCCGATCAGCTCGCCGTCGTCGCTCCATTTATAATCTCCGGTTTTAGCGGCGAATTCCTTGTCGCCGGAAACGATAATTATTAAGTTAAACTGCTTATTCGTTGAATAATATTCCCATTGTTGCCGACCGAATTCCGTAATCAGTAATTCATTCTTCCATTTCAGGTATCTCTCCTGAAATTGCGTCGGAATCTGCTCTTTGATTCCACCGCTCGTTAATTCCGGCGCATTTAGCCGGAAAACGTTCTCATACGCATTTGGTTGTTCTAAAAATAGTCCGCCGAACAAGGAAGCAAACAGTAAAATAAATCCGAAAATCCGCGAAAATTTCATTTAGATTCTCCTTGGTTTCTCTTCAGGCTGGTTAACAGGCTGGATAGTTCGTCTTAGAATCTAAATAAGTATTAATACTATGTCAATTTTTTTCTTTAAAGATTGAGTTTTTGAGTCAATCCGACCACCGGCGGCAAAAAGGGCTTTCCTACAAACATTGCTCTAATGCCTCCATTTCGACTACGCCGCCGACGATAAAAGGCGTGCGCTCGTGCAAAGCGGTCGGCTGCACATCTAAAATTCGCTGCGTTCCGTTTGTCGCTTTGCCTCCGGCTTGTTCCGCCAGAAATGCAATCGGGTTTGCTTCGTAAAGCAGGCGAAGTCTCCCTTTCGGAAAATTGCTTGTTTCCGGGTACATAAAAATTCCGCCGCGCAAAAGCGTGCGGTGAAAATCCGCGACCAGCGAACCGACAAAACGCGAAGAATACTGTTTTCCGAGCGCGCCGTTTTTTAAACGCTCCAGAAATCTGGTATAAACCGGAGGAAAACTACCGGAATACGCTTCGTTAATCGAATAATACTGACCTTGCCGGGGAATGCGAAGGTTCGGATGAGTCAAAATAAAGACTCCGATTGAAGGATCGAGCGTAAAACCGTGAACGCCGTTGCCGACGCTGTAAATCAACATGGTCGAAGAACCGTAAAGCACATAACCGGCGGCGATTTGCCGACTTCCGGGCTGCAAAACCCAGCTTAAAGGGTCTTCGTGTTTGTCGTCGTCCGGGCGGCGAAAAATCGAAAAAGTCGTGCCGATGGTCACGCAAACGTCAATATTGGAAGAGCCGTCGAGCGGATCGAAAACAATCGCATAGCGGGAATCGGGCGAAGTGTGCTCGACCGCAATCGGATGCTCGTTTTCTTCGGAAGCGATAATGCCGATTGATTCGCGCAGGCTGAAACTTTTAATCAAAGTTTCATTGGCGTAAACATCGAGCTTTTGCTGGACTTCGCCTTGAATATTCGTTTCGTCGAGCGAGCCTAAAAGATCACCCAAACCGGCGCGTCGAACCTGCGCCGAAATCAGTTTCGTCGCCAGAGCAATGCCAGAAGCAATCCATTGCAGTTCGAGAAACTCGCCGGGAAAACGGTCTTGCTCCTGCATTATGTGTTGTTGAAACGTTGTAACCATTTTTAGCCTTTAACTTTCGTAAAACGATCATTCACTCGGAATTTTCGGATCTGCCTGCGGCGAATTTATGATTCGCCCTCTTTTTGCAAACTCGATTGTAACGCTTTTAACTACTTTCCCTTATGTTTCTTGCTGCTTTATTCAACGCGAAACCAATCAATTTCGGCAGAACCGGCATCGTTAAAT